>JBAMMP010000036.1:0-8144 GCA_039793765.1 Sulfolobaceae archaeon | reverse complement strand
ATCCTGGTCTACAACTACGGCCCTATAGGCGACAGGGGGATGGTAGACATCGTGAGGAGGTTCGCGGAGAGCCTGGACTACGTGGGAACGATGGGCATGGAGTTCATGGTGAAGGGGGACAAGGTCTACATAAACGAGTTCGCCCCGAGGGTCCACAACACGGGCCACTACACGCTCGACGGGGCTCTGGTCTCGCAGTTCGAGAACCACCTGAGGGCGATCTTGGGCCTTCCCCTTGGCTCGACCGAGGTCAGGAACTTCGCGGGGATGGTCAACCTCCTCGGAGTAGGGGAAGTCCCCGAGGAGGTGTTCAGGATAGGGAAAGTCTACTGGTACAACAAGAAGGGAGTTAGAAGGAGGAGGAAGGTCGGCCACGTGAACGTGCTCGGCGACTCCCTCGAGGAGGTCAAGGGGAAGATAGACAGGATAATGGGGTTGGTGTACAAGGGCAACGTCTACGACTTCATTTAAGCGGGAAGGGCCGATTTTCCTTCAGGAAAAATAGCCGACTTTCTTCAACAGGCTCTGCACGTGGGGGCAGCTGAAGTCGAAGAGGTCGTGGTTGCCGTGCTCTATACAGGCAGCCGCTACCGGCTTTCCCTCTAAGAACACGACCTCGGCAACGTCGTCCTCGACGACCTCGTAGAACTGCCCCCTGAAGTAGGGCCTGATTTCGCTCTCGCTCATGTTATTCCACCTCGTCTGCATTTGAATTCATTAAACATAGCCTCCAACTAATTAAGCGTTCCTATATAGTAACTGGAGACTCTATCGACCTCAGCGTCTCCGTTAAGGCCTTGTTCAGCATGTCCCTGAACTCGTTCACCGTTATCAGCCCCTTTAAGCCCTCGTAAATCACGTCGTAGAACTGCTCTGGCACGTAGTCCATCCTCGGCTTGGCCTCGAGGAAGTCGTGGTAGGCCCTGTCCCTCATCTCGGGGTTGGTCACGGCCTCCTCTATCTCCCTCTCGAGCCACTCCGGCCACGGGTAGTTGTTCGTTAAGGCGGCGTAGAGCGAGACGGTGAGGGAGTAAACGTCGAACTTGGGCTCAGCCGGGGAGCCGAACCTCTGCAGCGGGTGGGCGTAGTAGGGGGTGTAGTGGACTACGGTAGTCCCGGTCTTCACTGAAGAGCCCAAGTCGCCTATCTTCGGCTCGACCTCCCCCTTCTCCAGGGCCTCCAAAGCCTGGCTCCCGAACTTGGGGAGGGGCTTGTCGAACAGGATGTTCCCCGGCTTTATGTCGGCGTGGACGTAGCCAAGGGAGTGTAAGTGAGCGATGCCCTCAGCGACCTTGGAGAAGATCGAGGCTACCACTGCCGGCCAGTAGTCGGAGCTCCTCAGCGTCCTGTACTCCTCGCTTATCAACACGTTCTTGAGGTCTCCCCCCGCCATGTACTCCATGACTATCGCGGGTGGGTAGGACATGGCGTCGTTCAGGTTCTCGTCGACGAAGCTCGCCAATATCCTCACGAACCTCCTGTTCCCCTTGGTAACCTCCTGCATCTTCGCTACCTCCCTGAGGAGCTCGTCGAACTTGAAGTCCCTCTTCACTATCTTCATGGCGAAGTTCTTCCCGTTCTTCGTCACCTCGAAGACGTAGCCCATCCCTCCCGAGCCTATGTACCTCTCGACCTTGTACCCGTAGACTATGAGGCCGACCCAGTCGTTGGGGTCTTCCCCAGTCAACCTGGAGTTCACCAGGTAGGGCCTCAGCTTCATGCAAGCCTCGAGGATCCCGTTCTTGCATGCCACGGAGAACTCCTTGCTCGCCTCCTTCGGGGCGTTCATCCTCAGCAAAGCCTCGCCCTTGAGGTAGTTTATGTAGCCCACCTGCCAGACCCTCTCGAGTTCGGTGAGGATGTCGAAGGCCCTCTTGGGCTGGCCAGCCTCGATCAGAGTCCTCGCAAGGAACAGCTCGTTCACGTAGGTGGGGTTCCTCCTGACCGCCTCCTCGAAGTACTTTAACGCCTCGTTCTTGTTCCCCTTGGAGTAGTAGTACCAAGCCAGCCTCAACGCGGGGGCGTCGTAGTTGGGGAGGACTTTCAGGGCGTTCATCAGGACTTTCAGGTTCTCAGTCCTCTCGAACTCCTCTATCATCGCGTTGATCTCTGACTTAACGACCTCCTCCAGATCGCTGTACTTCTCGGGGGAGAACAGGGAGTATATCTTAAGGGCCTCGGTCTTCCTGTCGAGCTTAACGTAGCACTCCGCGACAGCTAAGGACTCCTCGGGGAACCTGTTGTTCATCGACTCGAAGACCTCTATAGCTTCGTTGCACCTTCCCGCCTTGGACAAAGCGATGACCGCAACAGCTTTGGCCTCGTCGGTGCCGAGCTTCCTGGCCAAGAGCAGGGCTAATTCAGGGTCGTCCTTCGCCCTCTCGAAGACCTCCCCCTCCCTCTCGAACACCTTACCCTTCAGGACGACAACTTCCTTGGGGCTGGAAAGCAGGCCCCTGACGACCAGGTAGAACTTGTCCGCCTTAAGGATCGTGAGCTTGAGCTGTGGGACTGTGGCGAAAACCTTGGCCTTCACTACGTCTTGCACGGAGTCAGCGTCGATGACCGGCACGTCGTTGGGAACCAGCTTCTCGCCTTGCCACTCGGCCTCTACGCCCAAAGCCCCCTTCGGCACTTTAACCCTCTGGTTCACTGCGAACACTCCTGTCTCGTCGACCACCAAAGTCCTGTCGTCTACCCTCAGTACTACCGGCATGGTAATGGGCTTTGGGGAGACCTTTTAAAAGGGGGGAGGGCGTAATACCCCAGAACACGAGGGATCCGCTCGATAGTGTGGCGTCCTTAACGAGCGTAAGGTCTCAACCCCTGGGATAACGGTGGGCTAGCCGAGTTCAACGCGTCGAGGTGTAAAGGCTCAAACGCGAGCTCGATTTTTCAACAGGTTAGAAGCTAACTCTGAAATTAACCGAGGAAAGTTTAATAGTTAGGTGAGCGAGAACAACATGGGGTCGGGTCAGTAAGGAGTGGTGACTTATCACGGCTCAACTCGCACCCGACTCATCATCCCCGACCCCTCATCTTCTTATACAGGTTCCTTAGAAACGCAGACCCTCGGATACTTTCTCCCTTATATTAACGTCCCATTACCGAATATCTGGCCAAGAAAGAAGGACTGAGGGAGGCGAAAGTTCAGTCGTCCTTCGCCGACCTCTCCTCGGTTAAACCCCTTCTCCGTTATTGCCCTTCAGGACTTCCTCGATCTCTCTCTCGTACTTCGCTAAGACCTCGCTTACCTCCCTCTCCGCCCTCTCGTAGATCTCGAGGACTTTGGCGAGCTTTTCGCCCACCTTAGTCCCGCCCACTCCCCTCCCTCCCTTCTTGACCTCCAAGTCCCCGAGGCTGGCGTTGACCCTCTTGACGTACTCCCACGCGAACTTGTAGGAGACTCCCATCTCCTTGGCCGCTTCCGCTATAGACCCCTTCTCCTGGACTTTCTTGAGCAGCTCGAAGCCCCCCTTGCCGAAGACCGTCTTCCCCTCGTCGTCGGCCAGCCAGATCTTGAACTTGAGCTTCACTACGTTCATATAAATCGGTCGGGAAATAACGGTTTAGGTGCTTCGATGAGGTACTCCCAGGAGGTCTACAAGATCTCATTTTCGGCCTTCTTCGCCGACCTCGGCTACCAGGCGGCCGTAGCCCTATTCCCCCTTATTCTGGTCGTGATCTTCCACGTCCCCCTTGCCCTCTACGGCCTGATAGAAGGTATAAACTACGGGGGAGGGATATTCATGGGCTTCTTAGGGGGGCTTCTGGCCGACAAGTACGGGGCTAAGAGGGTAGCCGTCTCTGGTAACGCAGTCGTTACGCTCATAGCGCTCACGGGGTTAGCGGCGAACTACGTCCAGGCCACGGCCTTCTTCATGATAGGGTGGTTCGCGAGGAACTTCAGGAGCCCCCCGAGGAGGGTCATGATACTGGACGTGACTTACCCCGAAGAGAGGAGGGAGGCCTTCTCGATCCTCCACGCCCTCGACGTCCTCGGGGCGTCCCTGGCCCTAGTTTACGTCACGCTCGGGCTGTACTATAAAGTCGACATCGCTTACCTGACGATCCCGGCGATCGCCTTCCTCCTCGTCTCGACCATCCTGTTAGCTTCGGTCAGGATGAGGGGCCTGGCCAAGGAGTTCAAGCAGATGATCCCCAAGAGGAGCGAGAGGGTGATGTGGGGCGTGATCTTCTCCACGATGCTCTTCGCCTTCAGCCAGTACAGCTTCGGCTTCCCCATAATCACGAGCTACGAGGTCTCCGGGGAGCTCTACCTCGCGACTGCGACCTACCTGGTCTTCCTGGTGAGCAGCAGCGCCTTCGGCTACCTGCTGGGCAGGACTAGGTTCAGCGACGTGAAGGGCCTTTCGTTCCTGGGCTACGGATTAGCAGGATTAGCCTCGCTCGGCTACGCTCTTACCAGCCATTTGGGCCTGGCCTTCATCTGGGCCTTCTCCGTAGTCTTAGGCCTTGCAGTTGCCGCCACTGAGGTCTTCGAGCCGACCATAATCGCCAGGGTCAGCAGGCACGAGGGGGTCGGGATGGGCCTCCTCTCCTTCGGGAGGAGCGTTGGGATATTCCTGAGCAACGCGATAATGGGCTACTTGTACCAGTTCAGCTACGTCTACAGCTACCTCTTCGCGGCCGTAGCCTCGTTCGTCGCCGGGCTGATAATTATCCTTTTGTCGAGGGGCGAGTGAGGGTCAAGTACTTCCTGAGCCTCTCGGCCAGCTCCTTGTTCCCCCTCGCCTCCTCGTGCCTAATCCTGGCTAGCAAGTCCGACTTGGATGCGTTCGCGAGGACGGCCTCGTCGATCGCCTCGCCGAGCCTCACCCTCATGACTACGTCCACTATCTTGTTTATCTCGTCTGGAACCCCTATCACAGAGCCGTAGAGGGTTATCCTGAGCCTGGGGCAGTCGTAGCCAGCCTTCCGGGCGAGCCTGGCGGTCGCGTCCTTCAGCCTCCTCCCCGTGTCCACTATGGCTCCCACGACGTAGACCTGTGCCGAGCGCAAGTCCTCCTCCTTTGCCGTTTCGCCCTTAGGGTCGAGGACAACACAGGGCCCCTCCACCGCCTCCTCGGCAGTCCTGTAAGGGAGGTTGACCTCGGGCGGTTTGTTGGCGAGCCTCGCGTTCCCCTCCCAGAGGTACTTCCTGAGGGTCGCTATCGCTAAGTCGACCTGAAACACCGTCTTCCTCCTCTCCTCCTCCGTCATCTCGTCCCAAAGCGAGAAGTCGAACACGAACTGGGGGACTTTGGGGGGCACGAAGGGGACTTCCCCACCCTTCTTTATCGCGGCCCTAGCCCTCTCCTCCCCGACCCCCTTGAGGAGCTTGATTCCCAGCTGGACGTTGGCCGCCCTCCCGCGATATTCCCCCTCCACAACGCCGTATCCCTTCGCCAGCATGAAAACTGCCACTCTCTGCAAGTCGGGCTCGAGGTGACCCACGTGAATAGCGTCAAATCCCCTCCTAAGCAGTGCCTGGGCCAGGAGCGTCGCGAGTATCACAGTAGGGCTTATAGATTCGGTAATGATTAAATGCGAGGGCTTGAGGCTGGAGAACCTCGTCCTCCTGCTGAGGGCGGCCAACCTGGGGGTCACGGCCCTCGTCTCGCTCAGCCTGGTCTATCAGGGCCTGGGCTACTTCGACTACCCCCTCGTCGCGATGGGACTGCTCTCCTTCTTCCTCTCCATAGTCCTCTTCTTCCACCCCACCCCCAGGGGGTTCGCCTTCGGCCTCTACCTGGGAGGGCTAGTAGCGCCTTTACTCGCCTTTCAGTTCTACTTCGGCTACTTCGAGCTGAGCCCCATAGCTTACCTCGCCTTCACGGCGATAATGGCCCTCCCCCTCTTCCCCAAAGTCCTCTCCATGAAGTTCGTGATCCTGAAGAGGCTCCATGTCCTCTCCCTCCTCTTCTTCGCTCTGGGGGTGCTCGTGGTCGTCTCGCTAGAGGGGCTGAGCTTCTCCCCCCTCTTCGAGCTCGCCTTCCTGATAGGCCTCGGGATAGCCTTGGCCACGACGGTCGAGGAGAAGTCCTCCGTCTCGATAGTCTCGAGGGTGGCCCTCCCATTCCTGGCTTCCCAGCTCTACCTGTCTGCCCTGATCTTCGTTTTGACCCACCTCGGCTTCGCCTTCAACCCGCTCCTCCTCTTGAATGGCGTCCTTCAGGAGAGCTGGCTCTACTTCCCAGCCTCGGTCTTCCTCCTGGCTTCCTCGATCCTCGCGACCAACAAGAAGATGGCCAGGCTCCTCCCTGAAGCGATGATCTCGGTGAACTTGGCTGGGCTGATAAGCTCCGCCCTACTACTCGTCTCCCCAATCTACTCCCTGGCCTTCACGATCCCCGCGCTTGCTGGTTCGACCAACGAGGTCGAGAGGAACGAGATGCTGGCCTACGCGATCAGGTCCTTCGTGAGGGACGACAGGGAGTCCTACAAGGACGCGACGATACTCCACTACAAGCTGGGCTACGAGGACGAGCTGGGGTGCGCTCTGCTCTCAGCTGGGCTCTGCGACAAGGCGATATGGGTCTCGGACAACTACGGGGCGGACTTGCTAAAGTGCGACAGGGACGCACTTGTAAAGTGCCTCAACGTCTACGGCTACGTCCCCAAGAGGGTGGACTACTACATCATGGGCTTGGCCTCGGAGAGGCCTATTGAGGCCTACAACTTGGCCGAGAAGTACGCCGTAGTGCCAGAGGTCAGGGACTCCCTGCCTAGGCTCAGGGCCAAGGCGTTGGAGGCCCTGAGGACGAAGTGGGACCCGAGGGCTTGGATAGGCTCCAACCTCAACGGGTACAAGATCGTGGGCTACATAGGCAGGGGGTCCTCCATGTACGTCATGAAGGCCTTCAAGGACGGTAAGGCCTACGCCGTCAAGATCCCCATCCTCGATGACGCCCTCGCTAGGGTCTCATACCAGGACTTAATCTCGGAGATAAACCAGCTCAGGGAGCTCAACGCCAAGCTCAACTCGGTGGTGAAAATAGTCGACTTCAGGCAAAACGACGAGGCGTTGATCAAGGCCCTCCAGGGCGACTTCGAGCCCTACCTCACCGACCCGCCGTATTTGGTAGTTGAACTGATGGAGGGAGGGACTGCCCAAGACCTGGTCATGGACGACAACCTGTACTACTCGGACGAGTGGGAGGAAATAGTCAAGGAGATAGTCCTCGACGTGGCCAGGATACTCTGGGAGTTCCACGACCGCGGCTGGATCCACCTGGACGTTAAGCCAAGCAACATACTGTTCGACAAGAAGCCCGGGAAGACGGGGAAGGAGGTGCTGGAAAGCCTGAGGAGCGGCGCAGTGAAGGTCAAGCTAAGCGACGTGGCCTCGGCGAGGAAGTTCTGGGAGAGGGCACACCACTTCACCCCGGAGTTCAGCTCGGTGGAACAGGTCGAGGTGGTCTTGGGCTTCGGCAACGTCTACCCGGGATTGGACGTCTTCTCGCTGGGGGCGACCGCTTACTTCATGATGACGAGGACAATGCCTTTAGCACAGCTCAAGAGGCTCTACGACGCTGCCCTGAGCGAGGCCGAGGCCGGGAGGAGGGAGAAGGCGTTGGAGTACCTCGAGGAGGCCAAGAGGGAGTACGTGAGGATCTACGAGTCCCTCAGCTTCGACTCCTTCGAGGACAAGAGGTTCGCCGACCTCGTCAAGAGGATGATGCACCCCGACCCAAAGCTGAGGCCGAATGTATGGGACATAGTAAAGCAATTCGAGAAGATGAAGGTGAGGGGGCCCTGAAGGAGGTAACGCTGACTGAGGAGTTCTACAACGCGCTGAAGGCAATGTCCGAGGGCGTCGGCTCAACGGTTGACCTCGCCCTGTTCAGGCTTGTGTACTACAGGCTCCCCGTCAAGGTGAGGAGGAGGGTAGCGCTATTGTCGGCCCAGGAGCTGGAGGAGATCGCTAAGTCCCTGAGCGACAGGGAAGCAACGATTCAGCTGCTGTCCCACGCGGTCTCCTACCTCCTGACGGCAGTGGGGGACACGCTGGGGGTGGAGGTCTACAGCAGGGACGACGAGAGGGAAGCTATAGAGTTCCTGGCGGTGAAGTCGGGCGACTCGGAGGTCTACACTTGCTACGTCAAGATGGGGGAGAGCGTCGAGTGCGCGAGGAAGCTGCT
>JBAMMP010000035.1:0-41550 GCA_039793765.1 Sulfolobaceae archaeon | reverse complement strand
AGAGCCCAGAGGAGGCGATAGCGAGCATAGACCTCAACGTGATACTTTTCCTCCTCGCCTTTTCGTTTTCACTTCGGCTCTCGAGGTCTCTGGTTTCTTCGAGTACGTCGCTTACAGGATAGCGGCGAAGTACAGGGATCCGAGAAAAGTCATGGCGGTGAGCTTCGTGGTCTCCGGCCTCATGAGCTCCGTGGCGAGCAACGACGCGATAGCTGCCTCATTCACCCCCATTCTCCTCAACGTGGCTAAGGTTCTGAAAGTGGACGAGAGGCCCTTCCTATATGCAGTTGCCTTCGGCGTTACCGTGGGGAGTGTGATGACCCCAATAGGCAACCCGCAGAACGTTCTCGTGGCATTGGAGGGGAACATGCCGAACCCCTTCTTAACCTTCCTAGTCTACTTGGCCGTCCCGACTGCGATTAACCTCGTTGTAACGCCTTACTTGATGTTCTTAGAGTTTAGGCAACTGTTGACCGCCAGAGTCTCTGATCCCAAGCCCGTCGATTTGCCTCCCTTGAAGGACGAAGGATTAGCGAGGTTACGTGCTGTTGGTCGCGACAGTCGTGGCGGGAGCGGTCGCGTCTTCCTTAGGCTACAACATGGTATTCGCGTTCTTGGTAGGAGCAGTGATACTCCTCTTGCTGACCAGGAAGAGGGAGGCCGTTATCGTAGGGGTAGATTACCCCACGTTAGTGCTGTTCCTGGGCCTCTTCATGTTCGTGGGCGGACTGAAGCAGGGTGGGGTCGTCGACTCCATCCTCACCGTCTTACCAGGGCTCAACACGGTCTTCGGTGTAATGGTTGCGAGCGTCCTGCTGAGCCAGGTGATCAGTAACGTGCCCCTGGTCGCCCTCCTGCTGCCTTACGTCTCTTCATCAGAAAACAACGTCCCCCTACTCATAGCCTTCGCCGCTGGCAGTACGATAGCCGGAAACTTCACGCTTTTGGGAGCTGCCAGCAACCTAATAGTCTCGAGGGCGTCGGAAGTCAGAGGAGGGAAAAAACTCGACTATTGGGAGTTCATGAAATATTCCGTTCCGGTTCTCCTGGTCAACTTCGCTATCTATTACGCCTTCATTTCTTTGGTTGGAAGAGCCTTGTGACGGCGAGCAACTGCATCTCGTTGGTGCCCTCTGCTATCTCCATTATCTTGGCGTCCCTGTAGAGCCTCTCCACCTTAGAGCCCCTGTTGAGGCCGTGGCCGCCGAATATGTGTAAGGCTAACCTAGTTACCTCGACAGCTGTGACGGCGGCGAAGTACTTGGCCATGGATGCCTCAGTGGTCGCCTCGATCCCCCTGTCGAGGAGGTCGGCAGCCCTGTGTATGAGGAGCCTGGCGGCTTCCACCTTGATGTAGGCGTCGGCCAGGTTGAAGCCTATCCACTCCTGTTCGATGATTGGCTTGCCGAACTGCTTCCTGGTCTGAGCCCTCACTATGGCCTCCTCTAACGCTCCCCTCGCTATTCCGAGGGCTATCCCAGCGTAACCGTTCCTGGAGATCATCAAGCCCTTGAGGGCTCCCCTGTACGCGTCTCCCTCCTTCCCTATTATGCTGTCCTTAGGAACCCTCACGTTCTCGAACTTCACGTAGCCGATCCCTGCACCCCTAATTCCCATGAGGTCGAGCTTCTGCACCTTTATCCCTGGGGTCTTCGCGTCGACTAAGAGTAGCGAAATTCCCTGCCTGTCGCCTGGGTTCCCGCTCGTCCTCGCGAGAACAACCATTTTAGTGGCGTAAGTTGCGCCGCTGGTGAAGATCTTCTCGCCGTTGATCACCAGCTCATTGCCCTCGGGCTTCGCGGTCGTCTGGAGGGCGCCCAAATCGGAACCAGCCTGAGGTTCGGTCAACGCGACGGCGTAGATCTCCTGACCCTTAATCCCCCTCTCTATCCACTCGGCCGCGGAGTCCCCTCCGACGCTGTAGAGCAACTGCAACGCGTTCTGCTGGGTGTGGAGGCTGTGAGAGGCGCCTCCGCTTTCAGCGCCCAACTCCTCAGTCGCGATAGCGAAGGCTCTCTCTCCCAGCTCCAGGCCGCCGAACTTCCTCGGTTGTTTCATCCCTAAGAGGCCCATGTTCGCCAAGTCCTTGACTATCTTGTCTCCTCCGTCGTTAGTCTCGTCCATGTACTTGGCGTACTCCCTCACGGTCTTCTGTGCGTACTCCCTTATCTTCGCCTGGTACTCCTCGAGCTCTTTAGACAGCGTGAAGCTCATGGCACGATTTAATGAGGTATAAGCATTTTAAGCATATGGTGCCGGGCCCTCGGGTTTCAGCAAGCGATATATTCCTCACGCGAGCTTATTATCATACGGGGTATCTAGCCTTCCAACGGCCCCGCAGAGGGCGGGATGAGGAGGGCTTCCTGCCGTGGATTTCTACTTGATATACCCCGTCCAAATCGCCTACACCCTCGTGATGTTGGTAATCACCTCGATCTTCGACATAAAGTACAGGGAAGTACCGGACAAGCTGTGGATACCGTTCGTTCCCATGGCGATTTTCACTTACCTCGAGTGGCCCTACGTGAACGCCCTAGTTTTCGTCTACAGCGTCGTGACGTCCGTAATACTTCTCTTAATCATGGCCAAAGTGGGCCTGATGGGAGGCGCAGACGTGGTGCTGATTCTGCTCCTCGGCCTGGGGAATCCGTTGGTGATTCCACTGTTATTTCCTAGACTTTCGCTCATGGGCGGAGAAGCGATCACTGTGGTGATTTACGCTTCCATTTTCATCGTGCTTTGGGGCCTCGTTAATGCGTTGAGGAACGTAAGGCACGTTTCCAGCCTGAGCGGAAGCAACAAATGGATGATCGCCTTCTCCGGTAGGAAAATGACCGTGAGGGAGTTCCTGAACTCGAGGTTCTATTTTCCCCTCACCGAAATAGACGACTCGGGCAACGTGAGGCTCAGGACTCACTTCAAAGTGGAGGAAGACGACGCCTACTGGAGGAAAAGGTACGAGGAACTGTTGAGGAAAGGCGTAGTGCGCGAGGACACGGAGATATGGGTTACCTGGGGAGTCCCAGTGATCCCGTTCTTCCTCATGGGTTACGTCGTCAGCCTCGTCGTAGGCCTGCCGTTCTAGGGAAATTAATGTTATTAAGAGACAAGGAGATCAGCACTTTGGACCCGTAGCTCAGCCAGGACAGAGCGCCGGCCTTCTAACGGGCCGGGAGGGAGCCGGTGGTCGGGGGTTCGAATCCCCCCGGGTCCGCTACACTCCGATTTACTCGTACTCTCTCCAGACCTTACCGCACCTAGTGCACTTGTAAAACCTCGTGGGCGGTTCGTCCGCCCTCCTGGTCTGCAGGATCCAGAAGTAGGCCTCGTCGTTGCCACACGCTGGACAAACTATCCCCTTTATCTTCTGGGCTCCGGCGGGAACTTCTTGGTCTATTATGAGCGTCTTTTCTTTCTCGCTGTGCTTTATCGTCTGGGTGAGCTTCGAACCTCCAGGCGAGGCTTCCTCCTCGTAGCCACAAACCGGGCATTTATAAACCGTTTTCCCGCCGACCTTTCGGGGAACCATTAGACTCTTGTCCTTAGGGCAGAACTTCATGGAGCTCAATGCTCAATCCTTCCCATGAAATTCCTTTTAGCTTTATCTTCGATCGCGCGACCCACGACGGCACACTGCTCCAGCAACGAATGGTCCTCGACGAACTCCTTCACCTCTTCCTTAACGGGGGATTCGTTGAACTCCTTCAGGGCTTCTTCTCTGTTTTCACCTATGAAAACGTGTTCTAGAATCTCGCCCCTGAAAACGCAAACGACCGAGACTTCACCCTCGTAAACTACTGCCCTCCTTGTCTCCCTCTTCAAGCCTTGTCCAGCTCTTCCTCGAACCTGTCCATGTCGTTCTGAATCATTTCTACGGCCTTCTTGAAAGCGTCGTAAGGCGAAATGCTCCCGTCCGTCATTACCCTGATCATAATTTCGTTAATTAAGGGGTGAGGCATCGAGTAGCTCGCGAACTTTACGCCTGGAACTCTCAGCAAGTATTGAGCCACTAAGTTCCCTAGCGTGTGCTCCTCCCCCTTCACCTTAATTTCTGCGTAGTCTTTCCCTGACCTCGTCACCTCAACTTCCACGCCTCTTCACCTCGGGCAGCTTCCTCGTTTCGACGTTCTTACAGACGACGCATCTTAAATGCTCTTCGTCCACTTGAACCATGTCCCCGCCACATATCGAACACTTCGCGAGGACTACGCCCAAGTCTGGCTGTTTGATGGTCAGGGGGATGGGCAAAGAGCTCCCCAAAGGCTTGGCCTTGACTATGTCTCCAGGCTTCAGGTAGTCCGTCAGCCTCTCGATCCTCTTGTTCGCGACTTGTGAAATGTGGATGTAAGCGCTTAGGTGTGAGTTGACCGGCCTCTCCTCTATTCCTACGATAGTACCAATCGCGCTGTCCTCCTTCACCTGTTCCACTAAGAAGTAAACGTACTTCGCCTTCTTAACCGACATCATTCCCGGCCTTCTCGACGTCGTCACGTTCCCTTTCCGGTTTATCATGTCGACGAAGACTCTCCCTACCACCGCGGCCCTAACCGTTCCGTCGTCCTCGTAAGTCCCCTCTCCGGGCAACAGTTCCTCAATGACCCCGATCTCCTCTCCTGGCAGGGCGAAGTCGGACTGGCTCCTCAAGGCTCACCACGGGAATATGTAGTTATTCAGGTCGTCGCTAATTATCATTTTCGCCTCTCCTGGTGTGAGAACGGGCTTCTCGAAGTCGTATAAGTCGTCTATCGGAACCCTGGGACAGGAAGTCACAACGAATACCTCAATTTCTCGAGGGAGGTTCCTGAGCGCTTCCTTGGTCGTGACCCTATTGGTGAAAACGTAAACCTTCTTCCCTCTCTTCTCTAGGCCCCTCTTCAGGAGTTCCACTAATGTCGGCCTGTTCTGGCCCAGCTTCATCCCTTGGATTATCCCCCATACTTCCTTGTCCCTAGCTTCGAATACCTTCGCCATTCTGACCTTAAGCACCTTGTACGCTTCCTTGGTCACGTCTACGACTTTCCCCTCGTAGGGGTCGAGCTTGAAGGTCGGCTTCATCGTCGCCAACGCGACGCCAAGGCTGTGGAAGAGTCCTCCCGAGACGTTAACGTAAGCGTCAGCACCGCCTCTCACAGCGTAGTAGTCGCACCCGAGCACCTGCCCCTCAAGCATGAAGGGAGGCCTCGCTGGCCCCGAAACAGCTTTGAAACCCTTAGAATTCAGGAAATCCCTCACTTTCGGTACGAGACGAACGTGCTGTAACACGGCACTGACGTTAACCGTCTTCGCTCCTACTGCTACGAGTTCATCGGCTAACTCTTGAAGCGCTTCGTCGCTCAGGCTGAGCTTGCTGAATACCTGGACGTAAACTGTCGGAGTCTTCGGAAAGTACCAGGGGTAGGGCGTGTGACCGAAGTGAACTATCAAATCCGCCTTAATTAACTGTGCCTCGTCGTCAGCGATGTCACACGCGCCCCAGGAGGGTTCGGCGCTCACGAGGAAATCGACGCTAGGGAAATTGCTCTTGAGCTCGTCCAGAACCTTAACGGAGTAGTGTCTTAACCCTTCGGGGAACTGGAGGAGAACCTTTTTGGGTCTCCTTCGTTCGATCTCGTGAAAAACCCTAGTTAGGTCGAAGTCATAACTCACTGAGCTGGTGCCTCCTTCTTCAAGGGAACGATGTCTATCCTCATTTTCAGCGGCATTTTCGACTTCGCTATTTCGAGGGCCTGCTTGGCTACCCCGAGGTGCTTCGCGGGAACCCTTAAGACCATTATTATCTCTCCTTGCTTGTTCACCCTCGCCGCCGTCCCGATCGGCTTACCGAAGGACAGCCTCATCCCGTCCTGAAGCCTGTCAGCTCCAGCGAAGGCCATCATCTTGTTCTCCCTGAGGACGTGGTGAGGGTACTTCAGCACCCACAACCAGAACTCCGATTCGCCCCCGGTCTTCTTGCTGAGGAACTTCAGGGCGTTGACACGCGCCGCCTCTAAGGCGTTGTGCCTGATTTGGCCGACTTCGGTAGCCACGAGCCTCAGCTCGAAGTCGAAGTCGCCCTTAGGGTTCCCAGCGGTGAACTTGGTTATCTTCGGCATAGGAACTCCTGGTATGTACTCCTTTCTAGTATATGGAGGTCCAGAGAAGTGCCTGTAGCACCTTCCTGGTCTCAGGGGCATTCTCGACCCTACGCTAATCCTCTTAATGAATTATTTAACGGTTTCTAACACCCTCAAGACGGCGTTGACGTTCACGAGCAGGTCGTCGACCGTGTTCCTGAGCGAAAGTATCTTCTTGGGTTCAACGCAAGTACATTCGGCAATGACGTATAATACGCGGTCGCCGTGGTAAAGCTTGAGCTCTATGCCTTCTGGGATCCCTACGTTATCGACGCTGACAGACTTCTCGATCTCCGCCGCGTGATCCGTAGGGATCTCGATCTCTATCCTGATCCTCAGGGGCTCTTCGCTCAAATCCTTATCAACCCCTCCCTACCCGAGCTAACGAAATACCTGCTGGTGTATGCTTCGTTCCCTACGCTTACCGCGACGACCTTATCAGGCCTCAGCTTGCCCGTCTGCAGGAGGATTTGCCTGACCAAGAGCGGCGACCTCAGGTTGGTCTCCACGACAACGGCGTTGTTCCTCTCCGCGAAACTCTCGATACTGAATCCCCTGCCCACTTCGTCCCTGAAGACGTGGACGAGGACTTCCGCGAAGGACGGATCGTGCACGGTCTGGAAGAGGTAACCTGAGCCTAGCGTATCTAAAACATACATGGAAGCGAAAGTCAGCTCGAGGATGTCGAGGTCTCCGAGAAAGGCCCTCTTGCCGATGAGGTCGGAGTTGTTGAACGTGGGGTTGTGCTTTTGGGCCGTGAGTACTAACCTATATCCCAGCGAGTTCCTCTGCGCTTCGCTCAGCGACTCAAGAGTCGCAGTTAGGTCGATCTTCAGTTCCCTAAGGACGGCCTCAGCCCCCTGCCTATTCCCTGAAATCCCTGGGAAGTAGGGGTCGACTGAGAGCGTGAGCGACGAGAAGAGCGGTAAGTGTTTGTAATTCGGCAACTTGAAGCCCTCTTCGACTGTCAAGTCCTTACTCGCCTGAATCGCTTCCTCGAGCCTCGCCTCCTCCAATTGGGTCAACTGCCTCCTTTCCATGACGGAAGAGGAGAAAATGCCCAGAAGGACTGGAAGGACGAGGTCGGCCTTCACTGGGACTAACGAGGAGAACGACGACTTCCCGAGGATCAGTTCGTCCCCCTCAAGGATTGCCCTCCTCCCCCCGTCCTTGCCCTTAGCTAGACTCAGCTCGCAGTTCTCCCCTTTCCCGAAGGTTATCGCTGTCTGCCTGTTGCTCTGAGCCGAGAGGACGAAAGCGAAGAGAAGGGAGTCGATGTCGTACGTAGCCTTCACGCAACTAACAGACTTGAGGGCGCGCCCGTAGAACTCGTCAACCTTCTCCTTGGGGGGCTCGCCTAGGTACTTTTCCATATTTCCTTAGCTCCTCCTCCATTTGTTTCAGGTTCAGATCTTTAATAAAGACGAAACCGGAGGCGTAGGAAATCAGCTCTAAGGTTCTAACGCCTATGGCGTAGAGCGGAGGGAGTATGCTGGAAAGGGCGATCTCGCTGCTAACAGCCCCTGCCGGTATTAGGACGAGGAGGGAAACGAAGTACAACTGGTTAGCCATCAATGCCATCACGTAGCTGTCGAACACGAAGGTGAGCGGGATAGCCTGAACCAAGAACTCAAGGATAGTTAATAAGGAGTAAACTAAAACGAGAGGACCGGCGTTCCTCGCCCTTATGACCTCTTTCGCCCTCATGTAGGCTACTTCGACCTCTGGGTGTTCCTTGAGCCTGTCGAAGATTACTCTCTCCACCCTGTTTAGTCCAAGCTTCGCCGTTCTAGCCGCGTATCCAATTACCACGAGCCAGAAGAGTACGTTCCCCAGCGCGATCAGGGCGTAGATCACGTCGAATAAACTGGGCCTAACGACCAGGAGGGCTAAGTACATCAACGACCCTACTACGACGTCGTAGAAAGCCGAGACCGTGCTTACGGCCAAAGACTCCTCAAGCCTCTTCCTCGTGGCATCCGTATAAACTAAAGCCCTTGTGAGGTCCGCCCCTAAGGCTCCCGGTATTATAAGGCCGACTGCGTTCCCTAAAAGCCTAGCTTTCAGCGCGACCCTATAAGGCACTTTAGCCAGCAGGGAATCCCTCACGCTCGCCACCGCATTGGAAGCCAAATACGAACCTAGGAAAGCGAAAACGAAGTAAGGAGGGAATTCGTAGAGGATTCCTATCGGGTCGACCCTGAAGTACAGCGAGTAAGCGATCACGATGATAGGAGGAAGCAACGCGCTGGCTATGAGCTTCTTGTCGGCCATCAGTACCTTCTCCTCTGGAAACATCCTTCTGGATAACAAATCTTTACGTAAGACGGTTCGTTGGTCACCCTCAGACTCTCCGAACTCCCTTCGACCCTCGTTATTTCGCACTGGGAGGGCGAAATTTCTCCCTTCAAATAGGGGAACTCCCTGAGCCCGCAAGCCCTGCACTTGGGGTTCCTTGAGAGCTGGACTCTCGCGAACTCCATGTTGTTGAGCTCTATCAGATACAGTTCGTCCTTCACGTTCCCCCTGAGGTAGTTAAGGAAGAGCTGAACCTGAAGGTTAGCGACGACGCTTGGCGACACGATGGTCGTACCCAAGACGTTACACGCATTCATCTCGTCCGAGCTGTAACCTAGGAAACAGGACAAGCACGAGGTCGCGCCTGGAACGATCGCCTTCGTCGTAACGTATTCCCCTGAAATTCCCGCGTAAAAGAACGGTTTCCCCAATTTAACGCAAGCGTCGTTAAGGAGCAACCTGGCGTAGAGGCTGTCCAGAGCGTCGAAGACAACGTCGACCTTCGACACGTAGTCCTCGACGTTGTTCCTGTCCAGTATGTCGTGGTGAACTTCGACCTCGACCTCGGGGTTAATCCGTAAAATGTGCTCCCTGCACGCGTCCACCTTGGGCTTCCCGACGTCGTCCGTAGTGTACACGTGCGTGGTAGACAGGTTACCGAGCTCCACGACATCCGCGTCGACCAAGACGAGCTTACCCACGCCCAGCCTGGCCAGGGATTCGGCCAGGGAGGAACCTAAAGCTCCGCATCCCGCTATCAGCGCCTTCGTCGACCTAATCCTGTCGAACGTCTCCTTGCCGATGGCAAGTAGTTCCCTTAAATAGCGTTCCACGTGCTTGTTACGTAAAGTTTTTAATTAAATCTCTAAGTACTCACGGGGGTTTGGTATTGTTCCAATGGGGAATAAGGGAGGGAGGACTGATGCAACGCCAATATTAACGCTTGAGGAGTTGTCTAGGTTAAGGGAGATAGCTGAAAACGCGAGGAAGAACGTCATAAAGATGCTCTTCTACGACCAGACTCTCCACGTCGGCTCCTCGCTGAGTAGCATCGAAATAATAACCTTGCTGATGTTCAAGTACCTGAGGTTCGGCAAGGATCCACTGAACAGGGACTACTTCATATTAAGCAAAGGCCACGCGGCTCCTGCGCTCTACGCAGTGATGGCGGAGAAGGGCCTAATACAGACCGATGAGCTCTGGAAGATCCAGGACATCTCGAGCATCCTGCAGGGCCACCCCGAGATATTCATCCCTGGAGTGGACATGGCAACGGGAAGCTTAGGCCAGGGGCTCAGCTTCGGAATAGGGATAGCGACCGGAATTAAGATGAGGGGCGGAACTGGCAGAGTCTACGTCGACATGGGAGACGGCGAGCACGACGAGGGCGAAGTCTGGGAAGCGATAACTCACGCAGTCGCCAGGAAGCTGGACAACCTCATCGCTTTCGTGGAGGTCAACAACTTCCAGCTAGACGATTCGGTAGACAGCGTGAAGCCGAAGCACTACTTGCCAAAGGTTTACGAGGCCGTTGGTTGGGCCGTGTTTGAGGCAGATGGTCACGACTTCGTGAGCCTGGCTCAGGCCATAGAGGAGGCCCAGAAGGCCGGAAGACCGGCCGTAATTTTCGCTAAGACAGTTAGGGGGAAGGGCTTCCCGCCCATAGAGAACACGAAGAAGCAGAGGTCGAGTCCGGATGACGCAAGGAAGCATCTTGTCAATGCGTGACACACTGGGCAAAGTAATGGTAGAGCTGGGAGAGAAGGACAAGGACATAGTAGTGATTACTGCCGACGTCGGCGAATCGAGCAGGGCCATCTACTTTAAGGAGAAGTTCCCTGACAGGTACTTCAACGTAGGCATCTCGGAGCAGGACATGGTCAACTTCGCAGGAGGTTTGTCAGTGGCGGGCTACAAGCCGGTCATATTCGAGTTCGCGATGTTCCTGATGAGGGCTTGGGAGCAGATAAGGAACAGCATAGCGAGGATGAACCTAGACGTGAAGATGATAGTGACCCACTCCGGCTACAGCGACCACGCCGACGGCTCGAGCCACCAGGCCCTCGAGGACATAGCGTTGATGAGGGTTCTCCCGAACGTCAAGGTAGTCGTGCCAGCGGATCCAGCAGACATCAGGAGGGCCCTCCCAGTTGTAATCGAGGAAATAAGGGGCCCGGTTTACTTCAGGGTGGGGAGGGAGTACTCGCCTAACATAACGGAGGGCATGGACTACCAGTTCAAGCTGGGCAAGGGTTACGTCCTCAGGGACGGCGACGACATCGCTATAATGGGGGCGGGAGTGGTTCTGTGGGACGCCCTCAAGGCCGCTGAGGAGTTGGAGAAGATGGGCGTGAGCGCCGCTGTGATCAACCTCCCGTCAATAAAGCCCATTGACGAGCAGTTGATCGAGTACTACGCCAGGAAAACGGGGAGGATAGTGACCATAGAGGAGCACAGCATTTACGGAGGTGTGGGCTCCGCAGTTGCTGAGGTGGTGGTCAGGAGGTATCCAGTCCCGATGAGGTTTATCGGGGCGACGACTTTCGGTAGATCCGCCAGGAGCCAGAGGGAGCTGTTGGACTACTACGGGATCAACTGGAAGTCCGTCGTAAACCAGGCAATGGAGTTAATGAGATGAGCATCGACGAGTTAAGGGCGAAGATAGACGAGATAGACTATCAAATCGTTTCTTTACTTGCCCAGAGGTTTCTCTTATCTAAGAAAATAGGCCAGATAAAGAGCAGGTCGGGCCTCTCGGTTAAGGACGAAAGCAGGGAGGCGGAAGTAACCAAGAGATGGGTAGAGAACGCGAGGAAGCTCGGGGTTCCTGAGGAGTTGGCGAAAGAGATCGTTAATAAAATCCTTTTTTTCTCGAAGAAAGTTCAAATCATTAACGATTCGCCGAAGAGAGTCACGTTGATAGGATACGGCGGTATGGGCAAGTCATTGGCGAGGCTGTTGGTCAACGCGGAGAACAAGGTCGTAATCACGGGAAGGGATCCCAAGAAGGCCGAGGACGCGGCTAGAGAGACGGGAAGCGTTTACATGCCGTTGAACGACGCCCTGGAGTGGGGTGACTACGTAATCCTAGCGTTACCGCCAGAAGCGATTCAGGGAGACTTCGTGTCGAAACTAGTTCCCTACATGAAGGGCAAGACGGTCATGGATGTCCTGTCAGTGAAGAGGGGCGCCTTCGACTTCCTAGAGAGGTTGAGTCAGGAGTTCTCCTTTAGGTACGTCTCGACCCACCCCCTGTTCGGCCCCCTCTCGAACCCCATAGGAGAGAACATCGTCATTATCCCCTCGAAGACGAGCGGCGACCTGACAGACGTGACTAACATGTGGAGGTCTGCGGGGCTCAGCGTGGTGGTCACAGACGCGGAGACGCACGACAGAGCGATGGCGGTAGTTCAAGTGCTTTCCCACTTCTTCGTCCTGGCATTGAAGGAGAGTTACGAGAGGCTCTCCAAAGAGCTAGACGTCTCAAAGGATTTGGATAGGCTGCAGACCGTCACATACAAGGAGCTCCTGAGAATAATCGAGAGAGTGAGCTCGCAGATGGACGTCACTATGGAAATCCAGAGGAACAACCCCTACGCTTATATAGCGAGAGAAGTAGGGATTAAGACGGTTTCAGAGCTTTACGAGAGGTTGGAAGGCCGTGCTGTTCATCCTCAAGAAAGGCTCGGATTGGTCGACCCTGAAGGAAAAGATAAGCAGTAACGGGGCCTCTTACAGGTACCTAAACCTCTACGGGAAAGAGCTCGTAGTCGCCTGGCCCGACAGCCTCGTCGAGAACGTGAGCGACCCCTCGGTGGAGATCAAGGTCAAGCCGAAGAGGCCCTTCCAGTTGGCCAGCAACGAGTGGAAGAGCGACCCGACAGTAGTCGACGTGAAGGGGGTGAAGATAGGTGACAGGAAAGTCGTGGTAGCGGCTGGCCCCTGTGCTGTAGAGGACGAGGAGCAGTTGATGACCGCAGCGAGGGAGGTCAAGAGGGCCGGGGCCTCGCTATTGAGGGGAGGGGCCTTCAAGCCGAGGACTAGTCCCTACAGCTTCCAGGGACTTGGAGTCAAGGGCTTAGAGCTCCTCAAGAGGGCCTCAGAGGAGACCGGGCTCCCCGTGGTCACGGAGATAATGGATCAGAGGGACATGGAGTACTTCAAGAAGTACGCGGACATGTTGCAGATCGGGGCCAGGAACGCCCAGAACTTCGACCTGCTCAAGGAGGCAGGCAAGTCGGGGATGCCCGTTCTCCTCAAGAGGGGGTTGGGCAACACGGTGGAGGAGTGGCTCTTGGCGGCGGAGTACATACTCCTCGAGGGGAACGGCTCGGTTGTCCTCTGCGAGAGGGGCATCAGGACGTTCGAGAAGTCCACCAGGTTCACGATAGACATAGGAGGAATGGTCAGCGCAAAGCTCCAGACCCACCTCCCCGTCTGCGCAGACCCGAGCCACCCCGCCGGTAAGAGGGAGCTAGTTCACTCCTTAGCTCTAGCAGCTGTAGCTGCAGGGGCTGACATGCTCATCGTCGAAGTCCACCCGAGGCCCGAGAAGGCCCTCAGCGACTCAGAACAGCAGCTCACCCCGGAACAGTTCTCCCTGCTCATGCAGAGGATCAAGGCCTTGGCGGAGGCCCTGGGTAGGACGGCATGAGGGAGATAACCCAGAGCGTCTGTTGCTCCGACGTAAGGTTCGTTGTCGGCAGGAACGCCCTCGAAGTCCTCAGGGAGCTCACCGGGAAAATAGCGGTTTTTCACCCCCACTGGCTCGACCCCACCCCAATTCGAAAGGTTCTACCCGAAGCGGAGTACTTCCCAGTCGAGGACGGCGAGAGGTTCAAGGACGTGAATAACGTCTTAGTTCTCGCCAAGGAGCTCTTCGACAGGGGTTACGACAGGGGAGACACCGTAGTGGCTGTCGGCGGGGGGAGCGTGACGGACACGATAGGCTTCCTGGCCTCAGTATACATGAGGGGGATAAAGCTCGTCAACGTCCCCACGACCCTCCTAGGGATGGTCGACGCGGCGATAGGCGGGAAGACGGGGGTAAACTTCGCCGGGGTGAAGAACGTAATAGGCACGTTCTACCAGCCCAGCCTCATTGTGGCGGAACTCTCGTTCCTTGATACTCTACCCCAGGAAGAGCTTAGGAGGGGGATGGCGGAGGTCATAAAGTACTCCATTGTCCTGGACTCCGCCCTCTACAACGTCCTTATGGAGAGCTACGAGGAGATAATGAAAAAGGGGGACGACGCCCTCGAGGAGGTAATCATCAGGTCAGCTTCCGACAAGCTCGACGTGGTCGCGCAGGACGAGAGGGAGACCAAAGCCGTAAGGATAGTCCTCAACTTCGGCCACACGGTGGGACACGCCATAGAGTCCGCCACGAACTTCGCGATCCACCACGGCTTGGCGATTTCAGTGGGGATGGTCTGCGAGTCAAAGTTCGCCGAGGAGTTGGGTTACGCCGAGGAGGGAGTTGTGGAGGACGTAGTGAGCTTGCTCAACGTTTACGGCCTCCCGATAAACGTCGACCAGCTCGACCCGAGGCCTGACCCGTACAAGGCCCTCAAGGCGTTAGAGAAGGACAAGAAGAGGAGGAGCGACGTGCTGTTGGTTCCCATGCCCAGGAGGATCGGGGCGTGGACTAAGGCTGAAATACCTATCGAGACCTTCAAGGGCTTGACGGAGCAATGCCTCAGATAAGCTACTCTACCAAGCTCTTGGGCGTCCTTGGGGAGAACATAAGCTACACTCTATCCCCCGCCATCCACAATTACGTCTTCGAAAATCTAGGGATAGACGCGGTTTACCTAGCCTTCGACGTCAGGAGGGAGAAGTTCAAGGAGACGATTAAGGGGTTGATAAACCTTGCCTACGGGTTCAACGTGACCATCCCGTACAAGGAGGAAGTAATGCCCTATCTGGACGGACTGGCGGAGAGCGCGCAGAGGGTGGGGGCAGTGAACACCGTGAAGGAAGGGTGGGGGTACAACACGGACTACGTCGCGATCAAGCAGTTAGTTTCGGCCCTGGTCGATTCCCCAAAGGTCTGCACGGTGTTCGGAGCTGGAGGTGCCGCTAAGGCCATAGCCGTGGCCTTCGCGGACTTGGGTTGTGAGGTTTTCATAGTCAACAGGACGAAGGAGAGGGCCTTGGACTTGGCAACTAAAGTGCTAGAGATAGGAGGGAGGGCAAAGGTCTCCCAGTCCTGTCCCGAGGATCAGGAAGTAATAGCCAACGCCACTCCTAACCCCGATTTCGTCCCAGACCACTGCGTGAAGGGGAAGGTGGCGGTGGAGATGGTCTACAAGCCGTTGAGGACCAGTCTAGTTGCTAGAGCTGAAGCCAACGGGATGAAGGTCGTCAACGGCCTCCAGGTGCTGGTAAGACAAGCTCTGGAGGCCGACAGGATCTGGTTCGGTAAAAGCTTATCAGACGACGAGGTTCTAAGCTACCTCAGTGCCAGGCAACTCGTTCGGTGAGAGGTTCAGGGTCGCCACTTTCGGCGAGAGCCACGGCCCTTACGTCGGGGTGGTAATTGACGGAGTCCCCGCTGGACTTCCTTTGAGCAAGGAGGACTTGGAGTTCGAGCTCCAGTTCAGGAGGCCCGGGAGGGCCTTCGTCACGGGCAGGAGGGAGAAGGACGAGCCGGAAATAGTGAGTGGCATTTACGAGGGGAGGACTACCGGGGCCCCGATAGCTGTCCTTTTCAAGAACACCGACGTGATATCGAGCTTCTACGAGGAGGTCCACTACAAGCCCAGGCCGGGACACGCCGACCTGCCTTACATTCTGAAGTACGGCTTCGAGAACTGGGACTACAGGGGAGGAGGGAGGGCGAGCGCTAGGGAGACCGTAGCGAGGGTCGCTGCGGGGGCAATTGCGAAGAAATTGCTCATGATCTCCAAGACCTGGATAGCGGGGTACTTGAGAACGCTAGGACAAATAGAGGCTCAAGCCAAGAGCTTCGAGGAGGCACTGTGCTCCAAGTACTCCCCCGTGAGGGCCCCGAACAAGGAGGCGGAGAAGCTCTACGAGGACGAGATCCTCAAGGTGACTAAGGAGGGCGACAGCTTGGGAGGGATCGCCGAGATCATAGTCAGGAACCCTCCGATAGGCCTGGGAGAGCCGGTCTTCGACAAGCTGAAGGCCGACTTGGCCAAAGCCATGCTTTCCATCCCGGCGGTTACGGGCTTCGAGTACGGGCTGGGCTTTCAGGCGGCCAAGATGAGGGGGAGCGAGGCCAACGACGAGATAGTCTACGAGGGCGGGAGGTTCAGGTGGAGGTACAACAAGGCGGGAGGGATCCTGGGCGGGATCTCCAACGGGGAGGACATAGTGATGAGGATAGCCTTCAAGCCAACTAGCTCCATCAGGAAGCCCCAGAAGACGGTCGACCTCAGGACGTTACAGCCTGCGGAGATATCGGTGATAGGGAGGCACGACCCTGCTGTGGCAATAAGGGGAGTCGCAGTGGCCGAGAGCATGGCGGCCATAGTTCTGGTCGATCACTCCATCAGGGCCGGGGTCATCCCTTCGGTCAGGCTGACCAAGGAACAGGTTGACCTCATAGAGGACGAGTGGGCGAGGTACAAGTCGCAATGCGCGCCCTCGGAGGGATCTCAGCAGTAAACGCGCTCGGTTCTTGGTACGGCTCCTCCATCGCCGTTAACCTGGGGGTAGAGGTCACGGTAGAGGAGGACGATAGTTACGTTCCAAACGATCCCCTAATCAGGGAGATCTTGGAGTACTTCAAGTCGAAGGGAGTCCCCAACCTGAGGGTTCACGTGAAGTCCGAGATACCGCCCAAGAGCGGGTTGAAGAGCAGCTCCGCCGTTTCGACAGCCTTGATCGGCGAGATAGCTGAGAAGTACGGGATTGAGGTAGATGCCCCGGTACTCTCCGCTATCCTTTCGATAAAGGCCGGGGTGAGTTTGACTGGGGCCTTGGACGACGCGGCTGCGAGCTTCTACGGCGGGATGTCGCTCACGTACAACAAGGAGTTCAAGGTTCTGAAGATGGCCGACCCGCCAGAGGTCAGGGCGGTAATACTGATGAGGGGCAACAGGCCTAAGGCCCCCGACCTGGCGGAGTTCAGGAAGTACAGGGACGACTTCTTACAAGCCTTCAAGCTCGCCTACGAGGGAAAGGTCTTCGAGGCGGTGAGGCTAAACGGCAGGTTGGTCGCCAAGGTAATGGGATACGAGGAGGAGTTGCTGGAAAAGGCGGAGAAATTGGGGGCCTTGGCCTCTGGCGTTTCGGGCAACGGGCCCTCCCTCTTCGCCTTAGTTAAGGAAGGGGACGAAGGGCCTATTATCGAGGAGTTCTCAAAGCACGGCGAGACAAAGGTAGTAGAGCTGGTGAAGTATGGAAGTCTGGGTAGAACCCTCAAGGGCTGAGGGGGAGGTCAGGGCCCCCTACTCCAAGAGCTGGGGCATAAGGACGATATTCTACTCGCTGATCGCGCCAGTCAAATTAGTTGAGGTTCCGGAGTCCGACGACGTGAAGGCCGCGATCAACGCGGTTACTGCCTTAGGGGTCAAGAGGGAAGGGAACGCCTTCGTTTTCGAGGGGCCGAAGAGGGAGGGAAAGGCCTTCGTGGGCGGTTCTGCTACCACGTTGAGGATGCTGCTTCCAGTTGCGGCCGTCCTAGGGGTTGAATTGGAAGTGGACGGCGACGAGAGCCTCAGGAAGAGGCCTATAACGGAGTTCGTGAGGGTAGCTAGAGAACACGGCATAGAGGTCTCCTCCGATAGGCTACCCCTAAAGGTCAGGGGGAAGTTCGAGGGGGACAGCGTCGAAATAAGGGGAGGGGAGTCTAGCCAGTACGTTTCAGGGTTCATGATAGCCTTCGCCGTCAGAGGGTACGGCAGGATAACCGTCTTGCCCCCTATTTCGTCCAAGAGCTACATCATGATGACGAGGGACCTCTTGACCTCCATGGGCGTCGATGTCAGCTTGTCCATAGGGGACAAGTGGGAAATAGTCGTTGAGCGGGGGAGTCCGAGGCCTTATGAGGGCAGAGTGCACGGGGACTTCGCTTTGGCCTCGTTCTACGCGATAGCCGCCTCCATAACGGGGGGTAAGGCGAGGATCACGGGGCTTTACGCACCGCCCCGCTACTTCGGAGACCACAGCATCGTCGAACTGTTGGCGTTTATGGGCGTGACGAGCTACGTCGACAACGGGGTCTGGGAAGTTTACGGCGAACCCAGGGGAGGGATCAGGGCGAATGTGGACGACGCTCCCGACCTGGCAGTTTCGATCGCAACGATAGCTCCCTTCGGGAAGTACGTGACTGAAATTGAGGGTGTAGAGAGGCTCAAGATTAAGGAAAGCGACAGGATAGCCACGATCATAGACACGATCTCTGCGTTCGGAGGTAAGGCGAGGTACGAGTCGGGGAGGCTCGTGATCGAACCGTCACCGCTCAGGCCAGGAGAAGTCGAGTGCCCGAACGACCACAGGATTGCCATGATGGCCGGCGTCATCGCCTCTAAGGTAGGAGGGAGGGTGAGGATGGCGGAGTGCGTAAATAAGAGCAACCCGGACTTCTGGGACGACCTGTCCAGAATGGGGGTCAGGCTCAGAAAGGCTTAACCTTCCTGTCGCGGAATTCAGACCAACTTGGTGAAGCTAGTAGTAGCCCTTCAGCTCAGGAGTCTAGACGACGTGAGGAAAGTGGGTGGAATAGACGCTGACTTCGTCGAGCTCAGGGTGGACTATTTGGAGAGGCCAGAGACGTTCGACCCGTCCGTCCTCGAGGAGTTCAGGGACAAGGTCATAGTGACAATTAGAGACCCGAGCGAAGGGGGAGTGAGGAAAGTCGACGACGGGTGGAAGGCTAGAACGCTGAAGCGCCTTCACGACATGGGGGTCAAGTACGACGTCGAGGCCAGGTTCCTCAGGAAGTTCAGCGATGTCCCTCACGAGGGGGAGATAGTATCGGTGCATTACTTCGACAGGGTTCCGTCGGTCGGCGAGGTGGAAGACGCGTTAAGGGGCCTCGAGTCGGCTTGGGTCAGGAAAATAGCGGTCATAGGGAAGCCGGGGTACAAGGAGTTGCTGGCCAAGTTCGCCGGCAAGGGGTTCGCGGTGATGCCGATGGCCGTAAACCCCTTAGAGAGGATAGCCTTCGCCGTCCTGGGCTCCGAATTGGTCTACGCTAGCCTCGGCGAAGGAATGGAGACTGCTCCGGGACAAATGGACTACAGGAAAGCTAAGGAATTGCTGAAGTGCCTTGGCCTAATTTAAGGGTAAATGACTACCTTGTCGGGCCTCACTTCGACCCTGTAAACTTTCAGGGGGGATCTGGCGGGCCCTTTCAAGACCCTGCCGTCAGTTAGGGAGAACCTGGTGAAGTGGCACTGGCAGACCAACTCCTCCCTTATCACCGCCCCAACTTTCGAGAGGTCGCACTTCAAGTGGGTGCACCTGTTCGAAACCGCAACGAACCTGTCCGCCCCCAAGTAGATTAGGAGGACTTCCTCGCCGTTCACGACCACTTTCCTCTTCTCGCCCACCTTGAAGTCCCTGGGAATTTCGAGCATCGTTCGCATGAGAAGTACGATGGTGAGGGTTTTATATGAGACAGGACTTCGCAAGACCTTTCGGAGGCACGTTCCGCCGTAGGAGAGGCAACGTCATTAAAGGGGTATCGGGAACGTTGACGGTAGCTTACGCGAAGGGCATGAAAGTACGAGAGCCCAGGTAGCGAAAGGTATCCCTATTACATCAGAATTTGGCTCCCAGCCTCTTTAGGTCGGTGTCGTTGCTTATCATTTCGGCGCTCACTTTTCTCGAGCAGTAATAGTGAATAGCGTCCTCGAAGTCCAAGTCGTTTTTCACCGAGATCTCGTGAACCTTCTTCAACTCGTACGGTTCCAAGTGGACGAACTTGACGTTGAGACCATCAAACGCTTCAGCTATTTTCCTCATGACGTCTCTTTCGTCTTCGCCAGTTAACCGCGATAGGATAACGGTGAGCTCGAAGAACGTAATTTCCGAGGTGTAGATCTCGTCCGAGTCGTTCACCCAAAATTCCGCCCTTTCGCCGAATTCTGAATCGTCAATTAAGTAGTATACGAAAACGTTCACGTCGAAATATCTCTTAGCCACTTCTTGCTCCTCTCCTCTAGAGCCTCCTTCAATACCTCGTCAACGTCTTTCCCTTTCAGACTGGCCTTGAAAAGCCCCCTATAGCTCTTCTTGACGTAAGGGACGATCTCAATTCGGCCGTCCTCCACTATGAGCTTCACTCGATCGTTGAGGTTGAACTCCTCCCTCACCTCTTTGGGTATTACTATCCTCCCTTTCCCGTCGACAGTAAGTAGGTATTCCCTCCTCACATATCCCACTTATATTCCCACGTACAAAAAAGTTATGTCAAGACGTCTTGCCAAAGGGATCGTCCAAACACGGCGTTAGAGTGTGTCCGACTTCACACGTCTAACCTTTTAGAGTTAGAAGGCTCGTAATACAGGCGATAAAACACCCAAACAAGTATACAAACGCGATTATGTAAATTACATATAACAGACTTAAATAAGACGTTCCGAGAATCTGTACTGACAAATTATGTCGAGCGTCTACGAGCTCAAGAACCTTTCAGACAAGGTCGACTACAGGATCTTAACTTACGCGTCGTATCCTCACGATGTGGAGGTAGTGGCAATAGTGCTAACCCAATCTAAGCCCGACGACGAGATAGTAGAGAGGCTGAGCAAGTACGGTAAGGTCGTCAAGGTCTTCGGGTTCCTCAACGTGGTTAAGGTCAGGGGGAGCGCCAAGAACATAGCCAGGATCGCGGAAGACCCGTTCGTTTCCTATATTATGCTGGACGAAGTCATACCCGGTTGATTTGCTGCAACTCAGGGACTGGCAGGCGAGGCTTAAGGACGCCGTCGTCGAGGAGTTAAAGAAAAAGAAGGTCGTTCTTTTAAATGCCCCTACTGGTAGCGGGAAGACTCTTATCTCCCTTATTGTAGGATTCGAGATCTTCCCCAGAGTAATTGCAGTAGTGAGGACTCACAACGAGTTCGTTCCCTTTTACAGGGAGGCGAAAAGGCTGAACAAAAGCTTCTCTTTCATCGTAGGCAAGCCGAATGCGTGCCTTTTCGCCTCTAAGGACGTTGATTCGGAGGACATCAAGTGCTCACTTTGCCCCTTCAGGAGGCCCTCGGGCGAGAACGTGATAGGTTCTCCAGGGGAGGTACTCGCGAAGCTCAGAGAGAAGGGCGCAATAGAGGGCTTCTGCCCATACTACACCCTACTGGAAAGGCTCCAGGACAGCGACGTGATAGCCATCACCTACCCCTACTTGTTGGTGCCGTGGTACAGGGAGGCCCTAGAACTCCCGTTAGAGGAGAGCCTGGTAGTGATTGATGAGGCCCACAACCTCGACAAGGCAGCCGACCTGACGGAAAGAACACTGTCGCTACAGACTCTAGAGAGGGCAAAGAAGGAAGTTAGGTCTCCCGAGTCCAGAAGGATATTGGATGAGGTCGAGAAGAGCTTCAAAGAAGTAGTCGTTCAGGGCGAGAAGTACGTCAGGGTTCAGGGCTTCAAGCCGGTCAGCGAGGAGGACTTGAAGGTTCTGGCAGACGAGCTCGAGGATTTAAGGGAGGAGATGATCAGGGCGAGGAGCATCAAGAGGCTCAACTTGAGCACCGTGGTTAAGTTCCTCGTTGCAGTCAGGTCTCCCAATTACGTAATTTACTCCGCGATGGGCAAGCTCTACGCGAGGTCCTTCGAGCCCTTGAGCGAGTTCAGGAGCTTGACCGAGTCAGCTGGTGGGCTCCTCCTGATGTCTGGAACGCTCCCTCCCAGGACTTACTTGACCAAAGTCCTGGACTTCGGGGGTAAGGAAACCGCTGAATTCAACGCCACCAGGTTCATGAAGCCAGGGGAGTACGGCTCCTACGAGTGCTACTTAGCTACGGACGTGACGTCCAAGTACGAGCTTAGGGAATCAATGGCGAGCAGGTACGCCAGCTACCTCTTGAAGATTTACTACTCCGCTAAAGCCCACGTGCTGGCGGTCTTCCCGAGCTACCAGTTCATGGAGGCAGTATCGTCGAAGCTTAAAGTTCCAACATTCATCGAGTCGGAAGAGTCTAGGGCGGAGAGTCTTCTCAGCCTAAAGGAGAAAACGCTCATTTGCGCTGTGAGCAGGGGGAAACTGACCGAGGGAATAGAGATAGTAAGCGAGGAGGGCAAAAGTAGAATTAGCGACGTGGCGATAGCCGGGATCCCTTACCCTCCGGTCGACGACCTGACCGAGGACTTTTCCTCGAAGGTGGGCATGGAGGTCAGGGAGTTCATCAGGATAAACGCGTGGATAGCGGTGAGGCAGGCGATTGGGCGTGCAATAAGGGGACCTGGAGACAAGGCCAACGTCTGGCTCCTCGACAGGAGGTTCGAGGAGATATGGTGGAGGAAAAGCCTTAATTGCCTGAACCCTCGCAAAGTCAGGCTGTGAGGATAGAAATATTCACGCACAAAAACTGCGTCGAGTGCAACATACTCATCGACTGGCTCGAGCAGAAAGGCTACCTGCACAAGGTGAAGCTGATAGATACCGAGCTCTATCCCTTCCTCGCCTTTGAAAGGGGAGTCATTTCGACTCCTTCCATTTTCGTTGACGGCAAGCTGGTCTTCGCTGGAGTAGTGGACTACGACGAGCTGGAGAAGTTGCTAGAGGGGGAGCAGGTCAGGATTGACGTTTCGAAGGATGAGTTGGCCGCTAAGTTCATGGAAGGCATCGTCAACTCCTTCGCCGCAACTGCTTACCTCTACGTAAACTACGACTTCGACGCCATCCTCTCTCAAAAGGACTTCGTGTACGCGGTTACTGGCCTAGCCCTCTCTAGTAACGCCGAGAGCCTGTACAATTACCTGAGGAACTACGTGATCAAGTCGAAGGAGCAGTTGTTCGAGGGCTGGAAGGAGAGGATGAAGAGGGTGATAGCGGCTAACTTCGTGAGGGAGCTCTACTGGCTCTACAGGGAGAAGCTTCCTGCGGAAAAGGTGAAGGGCCTGTACCCCATCGAGGTCTTCTACCACTGGGTTCAGGTGAGGGGAGGCGCAGTGGGCAGGGTAGGCCTGAGGATACACCCGATAAGCGACCAGGAAGTCATGGACAGGGTCAAGGAAGTTTACGGCTACCTCTTCCAGAACTACGACGCCCTTTGGGACAAGGTCATTAAGGAGCAGAGGGAGATTGAGGCAAAGGGCAGGGAGATACGAAGGGAAATCGAAATTTAGAGTAGATAAATAACGGCTCCGCGCAGTTGGAAGCGGGCTATTCCGCGACTAGTTGGTCGCCTTCAATCCTTACTGAGAGCCCTTTCGATTTCAGCAACGAGACGAAAATCGGAACGAACTCCTCTTTCAGTCCTAAGCTGTTAATGGGTAGAGCCTTCTTGGCTCTGAGGATCGGCAGTATGTTGTTCGTGAGGTTATTAAGCGCGAGAAGCGCGTCACGACTCTTTATCAGATCTATAGCCTTCATTAACTCGGGCCTGTACGAGTTGAGCTCCTTCAATCTCCTGCAAGTAGGCGCGTTCTGGTAAAGGGCGGATATCGCCTGTTTTACTATTGATTCCCTCTCCTCAATTTCCCTTAATTGGATGCTCTTCTCTAGTTCATGTAAGCTCGTCAGTATGTTTTCGAGGCTTTCGCCTAGATTATCTATCAGCTTTTTCATAACGTTATAACTCAACTCGAATTTAGCGTAAGAGACCGGTAGCAAAGACGCGCGAGACAGTCCGTCGAGGAGTTCAGCCCTCGTTTTCGGATCCATGATTATATCTATTGAAGATCTGGCGTACGAGATACATGAGTTGAGTTCGGTAACCACGTTGCTTAGGTCTATGGTCTTCAGCCGGCTTTGCAGGTCTTTTACGCTATAAAACTCTATGCCTTCAATTTCTAGGTTTAAACCCAACAAGTTAGACAATATATTGTTTAAATTCAATATAGATGACCTAATTCTCGACAGGTTTTCGCTTATTTGCCTCGTAGTCTCCTCGAGCTGTTTGTCCAGGTCTTTGAACTCAATCTCGTTTTCCCTGGGAACGTTGACGTTTTCTGTGACTACCCCTAGGTTTTTAGCCGAGGCTATCAGGTTTGCATTTATCGCACGGGCGTCGAAAAGCACGTCTGAGACGACACTTTTTATGTTATCTTTTACTTTTTCTACCTCAGACTGTATTTCGTTAAGGCACTCTAGGTCACCGACCTTACAGGACACTACCCTGTTCGAGAGCTCGTTGAGCCTCGCCTTAGCGTTGTTCAACGACGTCGAATATGCCTCGTCCAGATCCATAACCCGTTCTATAGTCTTTACATTCTTCAAAATTTTCGTAAGTTCAGAATTCAATACGTTTATATCCTCTAGAATGTTTATCCTTTTCTGGAAGAAGAGTTGCTTCTCTTCCTTAAGCTTCCCGAACCTGTAAATGGATTCAGGAACTGCTAAAACGACGGAAGCCGCGATAGCACCTACGTAAGCTAGTGCTGGGCTTATAGACGTCTCCAACAGGCCTAACGAAGAATATAACATCGCTAGGGAGAAATTGACTAATAATATCGGAGCGATAGAAGCTAGTTTAATCAGCGAACCTTCATACTGATTGACCAAGAAAAGGGCTAAGCTACCCATTATTACGATGATACCACTGGCCAACTCATCAGCTTGGGTGGGAAGGCTTCGCGGAATAAGCCAGGAGATACCTAGCAATGAAAGGTAGCTAAGGGGTGTGAGACCCACTAAAATCCACTTAGATTCCCTATTGATCGACACTCCAGTAAGCCCTAATGTAGCGACGTTCATCATGGTCAACAAGGGAGTCGTCGAGAGAAGCTCCTCGACAGTAAGTAGCGCTAACTCAGATGTCGTGAAGGAACCTGAAGTCAAAGACGGCATCAAATCCCTCGCTAATAACGCGCTACCTATGAAGAAGGGTTGAACTCCCCAGGCTAAGGCCGCCGACGTGCGTGTTCTCGTGTAAACGTACAACGGAATGGCGTAGGACAGAATCAACAGCACTGTTTCTGCAAGGATCAAATTCATGTAAGGGAGATTGGCGCCGGACTCGTACCGTGAGACGATGCCGTAAGTGAGTATAGCCGCGATCGCGGTCAAAGTAGTTCCTGTGACGATTCCTGGAGCGAACAGGTTGGCGATGAAGACGGCTCCCATTAGAGCTAGGGCCACTTCGGCGTTCGATAATAACGGTAGACTTACTTGGTACACGATTAAGCCGATAACGATGCTGAGGCCGACCCTATACAAGTACTCGTTCACATTTGTAAGGAGAGTTCTAACACTCATACGCCCTAATTTACATGAAACACAGACCTGATTTATATAATTTGTTATTCCAAAACTTTGGAGTCTTATCTATTTATAGCTTTCTTCTGGTGCTTACACGTGTAAATATATTCAATCAATTTTAATTGCATATCTTCAGAAAAACTCCAGAAGTCACATCTTCGATTCCTCCTCGACTATATACGCAACATTATTAACTGACCGCCTCCAGGGATTTTGACCTGAGTTGTTCAAGAGGTACGAATTACCTCCGCTACCCTATAAGGTAGACGCGCTCGAGCCCTACATCAGCAAGGACATAGTCGACGTACACTATAACGGCCACCACAAAGGGTACGTCAACGGCGCGAACCAGTTCCTCGAGAGGATGGAGAAGGTAATTAAGGGCGAGCTCCAGCCTGGCCAGTACGACGTCCAGGGGCTGATGAGGGGGCTGGTCTTCAACATCAACGGCCACAAGCTCCACGCCCTCTACTGGCAGAACATGGCCCCGGCCGGGAAAGGCGGAGGGAAGCCCGGAGGACTGCTGGCCGACCTCATAGACAAGCAGTTCGGCTCCTTCGACAGGTTCAAGCAGGTATTCACGGAGACCGCCAACTCGCTGCCCGGGACCGGCTGGACGGTCCTGTACTACGACACCGAGACCGGGAACCTGCAGATAATGACCTTCGAGAACCACTTCATGAACCAGATCGCCGAGCTACCGATAGTCCTCATAGTCGACGAGTTCGAGCACGCCTACTACCTGCAGTACAAGAACAAGAGGGCCGACTACATCAACGCCTGGTGGAACGTGGTCAACTGGGACGACGCGGAGAACAGGTTGAGGAAGTACTACAACAAGTGACCTGTTCCTAACGGGAAGTCGGCGTTTTTATTCCTTACATTCCTTGTTCACCCAAGTGAAGCCATGGTCTCAGCCATTGTACTCGCGGGCGGTTACGCCACCAGGCTCAGACCTTTAAGCCTGACTAAGCCGAAGCCTTTGCTCCCCGTTCTAGGCAAACCCCTGCTCGACTACATCCTTGACTCCGTGGAGAGGGCGAACCCGCGCAACACCTTCTTGTCGCTCAGAGTAATGGCGAACAAGATAGTGGCCCACGTGACGAAGGAGGGGAGAAACGTTATTCCCGTCATCGAGAAGGAGAGGCTCGGCGACGCAGGACCCCTGAAGGTGATTTACGAGAACTACAAGCTCGACGAGAACACCCTGGTGCTGAACGGGGACGTCTATTTCGAGACCGACCTAAAGGCGGTCGTGGACTTCCACGAGTCCAAGGGGTGCGACGCGACCATAGTCGGCACTGAGGTGGAAGACCCCAGGAGGTTCGGCGTCCTGGTGACGGAAGGGGACAGGGTCGTGGAGCTCCTGGAGAAGCCCAAGTTCCCGCCGACGAACCTGATCAATTCTGGGATCTACGTCTTCAAGTCGGAGCTCTTCAAGGAGATAAGGGGTCAGTCCATCGCCAGGAACTTCGTTACGGACTTATTGAAGAACGGGAGAGCGGTTTGCGTCTACAAATACAAGGGCATCTGGGCGGACATTGGGAAACCTGAGGACTACCTGAACCTGAACTTCAAGCTCCTCATCGAGAAATACCCGAGGGGTTACGCCTCTCCCAACGCTAAGGTCAGCGAGAGGGCCAACTTGACCCCTCCGTATTACGTCTCTGAGGACGTCGAAGTGAGGGAGGAAGTCGAGGTCTACAACTCGATCCTGGGGAAGGGAGTGTACTTGGGAGAAGGCTCTAGAGTCCAGGACTCCCTGCTGATGGACAACGTAAGGGTGGACAAGTACTCGTTCGTGAACTTCTCGATAATAGGGGAGTCGTCGAAAATTGGCAAAAGGGTGAGGATCGAGTCCTCGATACTGGGTGACGAAGTGGAGATATACGACAACGTCCTCCTGAACGAGGGGACGATAGTGCTACCCTTCAAGGAGATCGGCGAGTCCGTCTACGATAAGAACAAAATTATTCTGTGATGAGGCTCGCCTGTCTGATACGTGATGATTACCGCCGGCTCTGAGGCCGTCTTCGTGATAGACGCCCTTTCCCTCCTCCTTTCTCTTGCCTTCGTGGCACAGGCGTGGAAGGAGGGCAAAAGCTTAGGAAAGTGCGGGGAGCCGAAGGGAGGTCTAGCTTCAGTCATACTCCCAGTCAAGGGTCTAGACCCCAGACTGGAGGAGACCATAAAGTCCTTGTTGTCCCAGGACTACGCGGATAAGGAAGTAATCGTCGTTCTAGACTCTTCCGACGACCCGGCCTATCCCGTAGTCACGAAGTTTCCCGTCAAGGTTGTGATGAACGAGTGGCCTTGCGCGAAGTGCAGCGGAAAGGTGAGCGCGATCCTCACGGCCTTGAAGCACGCGAAGGGCGACTACCTTGTCTTCGCCGACTCGGACACGGTCTACCCCCAGGGTTGGCTGAGGTGCATGATTTCCTTAGTGAGGGGTAAGGCTGTCCCGACCACTTTCTCCTGGCCCTCGCCTGAGAGGGTCACTCTGAGCAACCTCGTCCGCTCTGGGTTCTGGACTCTAGGCTACGAGTCGGTCTTCTCGAGGAAGCACAGGTTCCTCTGGGGAGGCTCAATGGCCTTTAGGAGAGAGTTCTTCGATAACGAAGTTGTAAGCACCCTCAGCGAGGCCTGGTGCGACGACTGCACCCTAACCTATCTGGTGAAGAAAAAAGGATATGAAATAGAGTTCTGTCCGGTAGTTCCAAAGAACCATTTTGACGAAGCAAACTTAATTAAATTTCTTAAGAGGCAGATAATCACCGTAAAGCTTTACAGCCCCCGCGGGTTCGAGGCCTTCCTACTAACGTGGGCCTTTACGCTCGCACTCCTCTTCCTAGTCCCACTGACACCTGTTGCGGTTGCACCGACTGTCGCTTGGGTCTTGAAAAACCTGTTAAGAGCCAAGAGGGCTAACGGCCCTTACCTGCCCGCTGTCATGTCGCCGGTAAGCGCGACCATAACGCTCTTCCTTGCGTTGCTATCCATGAGAGAAAAGGAAATCGTGTGGAGAGGTTCTAGAATCAGAATCGCTTAGGGGGAGGAGAGTCAGACCGAGGAGGGTCGACTAAGCGTCTTTACTCCTCTTGACCAAAACCCCTCGAATCAGCTAGGTGGCGTGATACCCTTCTGTTCGTAAATCTTTCTGGACACTTCTTCGGCTACAGAGAAAAGCTCTGGGTACATCTCCCTCAAGCCCCTCTCTAAGGCTTCCTTGGCCACCCTGCTCATCCTGAAGCCCGGAACCGTATGGAAGAGGTACTGCAAGACAAGGAAAGCAGGGTAGCTCCACACCCCTATTTTGGGATCCCTGTTGGCGAACCCTTCCATGATAGCCTTGACCCTCTCTGCGTTCTCCACTCTTCCCTCTGCGGTTCCACTGGCTTGCGCACTCCCGACTCTAGAGTCGTCGCTCCTGACCGCGGACTCTTCAACGGGGACTCTAGTTTCTGCCCTTACCGGAACCCCCTCTCTGATCTCCAGACTTTCCGCTCTAGACTCCTTACTCTCCTGCTTAGCTTCTAGGCTGTTCACTCCACCCTCTTCCTTCTTGCGGTCTATAGTCTCCCCTCTAGACTCCGAAACCTGAGCTTTGAGCTCTACAGTCTTCTCCGCCCTCTCTTCCCTCTTCGCTATCGAGTCGTCGCTCTTCTGTTGGTTCTCTTCCCTCTTCCTCCTCTTCAAAAGGAGTTCCAGGTCGCTCAACTCAGCACCACCTTGGCGATCCTCTCGAAGACCTCGGCTAGCTTCGGCCTCTTCGTCTTGAACTCCTCGAACCTGAGGGCGGGAACGCCAAGCTTCGAGGCCTCGACGAATATCCTGTTCTGAGGGATCGCGATCTCTAGACTCTTGATCCCCTCGATCTCGACGTTAACGGGCTTGTTCGACATGTTGGTTATCGCGTAGGCCGTTTTCTTCAGGGAGGTCAACCTCTCTCCCAAGTTCTTAGTCACCTGCAAAGCGAGGGGTTGTGGAGTCACGGGAGTCAGGATCTTGTCGCCCGCTATCATGGCTGAGACCGCTAGCGTGCCCAAGTTCGGAGGCGTGTCAATGACCGTGATGTCGTAGGACTTGGAGATCTCCTTCAGAGTCTCGACCGTAGAGTCCACCTCACCCGACAACTCTAGGTTAAGCAAGCCCACGTGGGCAGGGTAGAGCTCGACGTTGAATATGTTCACGCTCTTCTCCCCGAGTTTGAACTCCCTCTTGTCCCTCCTGATCCCGAAGGAGGCTGTCGTGCCGCCCTCCGGGTCGAGGTCTATTAACGCCACGTTCTTCGTCTGGGCCAGGAAGTAGGCCAGGTTGACTGCGGTGGTTGTCTTCCCCACCCCTCCCTTCTGGTTGACTACGGTGATTATCACGGTCTAGAGTCTTGTTTCGAGAGTCTGATTAACGGTTCGGCCCGGTAATACTCACGGCTCAATAAGGTCGAGTATGTGGACGGGCTTCAGGCCCTTCCTCAGGAAGTTCAGAGTGCAGACAGGGTTAGTCGAGACTACAGTCTCTAGACCAGTCTTGAGGATCATTCCCTTCTTTACCTCTGACACAACCTCGGAAACGCCCTCGCCCAGGATGAAGGAGTAACCCCCCGCACCGCACTCGTAGTTGGGCTCCTCCATTTCGACTACGTCTGCACCGATCATCTTGAGTACCTCCCTGTTGTACTTCCCGAGCCCGAAGTGGGAAGCGTGACACGAGTCGTGAACCGTGACCTTTGCGGCCTTACCCCTCACGGGCAAGCCCCTCTTGATGACGAACTCCGCGAAGTCGTAGGCCTCGAGCCCCTCCTCCTTGAGCCTGGCAGTGCAGTTAGAGGCTAGGGAGACTATCGGCCTGTTACCCGCCTTGGCCCTCAGCTCGTTGACGCTCCTCCTTGCCCCCTCCTCGTCGCCGGAGTGCAGGTGTGCGAGCCCGCAGCAGCCGTTTATCACTTCGGTCTTTACCCCCACGGACTTGAAGTATTGGACGGCTTTCTCCACGATGTTCCTGAAGAGGACGGAGTTCAGACAACCCGGGAAGATCACTACTTCTGCCCCTTCGTCCTTATGGTGGAGGGGCTCTTTCGGCTCGGGGATGTAGGGCTTGGCCTTGCGGATGACCTTCAGGGCTACCGTAAGGGCCTTAGGGGACTCGACCAATTTCGTCGGGCTGAACCTCCTCACCCTCTTTATCGCCTCGACGTATATGGCGGAGTAGTTCACGCCGCTGGGGCAGACGGTCTCGCACCTCCTGCAGTAGAGGCAGGAGAGGAAGACGTCCAGGTTCTTGCCGGTGTTGAAAGCCAGTATCCTCCCCCTGGGGGAGAAGAGCTCGTTCCTGGTCACGTTGTAGGTCGGACATGCCTCCAGGCAGAAGCCGCAGTGGACGCACTTGCTGGCCTCCCTCAGAGCGTCTTCCAGCGTCATTCCTCTCACGCTCAGAGTCGCCGAATTTAAACAACTAGTCGGCCTCCCAAAGGGTCGCCACGGTCTCGCTGGGCGGTCTACACTCTTCCCTCTGGACTAGCTTACAGGGGTTCAGCTGATAACCTGGATCGAAGGCATCCTTAATCCTCCTGAAGACCTCGAGCTCCGTTGAAGTGTAGTATTCCTTGAGGAACGAGACCTTCTCTATCCCTATGCCGTGTTCCCCTGAAGGAACCCCGCCCATCCTTATCACGAGCCTCTCGATCTCTTTCCCCGCCATTACGGCCCTCTCGACGCTCTCCTTGACTTTCGGGTCGAAGGCTATGAGCGGGTGTAAGTTCCCGTCCCCCGCGTGGAAGACGTTCGCTATGTAAACGCCGTACTTCCTCGCTATTTCCCTTATTTGTTTCAGGGCCTCGGGCAAGTCCCTTCTGAGGACGTTGCAGTCCAGGGTCAAGTAGGCGGGCGAGATCGACCCCATCGCGGGGAAGGCCCCCTTCCTCGCGCTCCAGAGCCTAGACTCCTCCGCCCTGTCTTTCGGCACGATTACTTCCGCCCCGAGGGAGTCGAGGGCCTCAAGGACTATCGCCTCCTCCCTCCTTACCTCCTCCTCTATTCCTTCAAGCTCCACGAGTAGCAACGCCTCCGCCTCTGGCAGACCTACCCTGAACCTGCTGTTTTCCACTGCCCTTATCGAGTACCTGTCCATCAGCTCCAACCCGCTCGGGATGACTCCCCTCCTGAAGATCTCGACAATAGCCCTCCCCGCCTTCTCGAGGCTGTCGAAGAGCGCCACGAGGGTCTTAGTTCCTTCAGGCCTCCTGAAGGTTCTGAGCCTCGCCCTCAATATGACGCCCAGGGTACCCTCGGCCCCCACGAAGATCGACTTGTGGTTGAGGACGTGGCTTGTCCTGACCTCCTCTACAGTGCCGTCCGTCAACAGGACTCTCAGGCCCAACACGCTGTTGTAGGTCGGCCCGTACTTGACCACCCTTATCCCGCCCGAGTCGTGGGACACGTTTCCCCCAATGCTCGAGACCGTGAAGCTGGAGGGGTCTGGGGCGTAGAAGAGGTGGGGAGGTAAGTTCTTACTCACCGAGGCGTTTGCTATGCCGGGCCCCACCTCGACCTCGAAGCCCTCGACGCTGTAGACCCTGTTCAGCCTGGCTAGCGAGACAATTACTTCCCCTCCCAAGGGGGTGGAGGCACCGCTCAGGCTCGTCCCGCTCCCCCTCACAACGACCTTGGCCCCGTTCTTGAGTAGGATCCTGACTACCCTTACCGCCTCCTCCTCCGATCCGGGCAACACCACTGCGGAGGGCCTACCCCTGAAGAGGAGGAAGGCGTCGTGCGAGTAGAGCTCGACGTGGTCGTCGGTTATTACCCATTCCTTGCCAACGACGCTCTCCAGCTCCCTGATGAGCGACACGTGTTCCATTATTAATCGGCGTTATAATTTAGCGACGTGTCCTGCGAGAGGCCCGCAGAATATGCGGAGGTCGTGGAGGTCGTTAAGTCCAGCGAGAGGGTGTTCTTCGTAGGCCAGGGAAGGCACTTGGCGACTCAACACGAGGGAACGTGCGTCAGCTTGTCGAACTTCAACTCCACTCTCGAGGTTTCTTCAGAGGACCTCTACGTCACTGTTCAGGCGGGGAAGGCTATAAGCGAGCTGTCCAGGGAGCTCGAGAGCAGGGGCCTCTTCCTGCCAGTAGTCCACGACGGTACGGTCGGAGGGGCCTTGGGCCTGAACGTTCCCAGCGAGTTCGCCTTCTGGTTCGGTTACCCCTCCGACTTAGTGCTCGAGGCGAGGACTGTGACCGGTTTAGGGGAGGTAGTGAGGACAGGGGCGAAGACGCCGAAGTTCTCCAGCGGTTACAAGATTTACAAGGCGTTGGCCGGCTCCCTCGGCCTGTTAGGGGCCTACCTGGAGGTGACGTTCAAGGTCTTTCCCAAGCCCGAAATCCTGGTTTACGCTTTAGTAAGCGACCCCAAGAAGGCGCTCGAGTCACCCTTCAGGCCCTACGGCGGGATAGCGATCAACTGGGACGGCCTCGCCTCTTACGTCGTCATCGGGGGCTGGAAGGAGAAGGTGGACAGGGCGGTCAGAGAGCTGGGGGCGAGGGAGGTGACGGAAGAGAGGCCCAGACTCGAGGCTCTAGAGTCGTGTACGAGGGTAGCCTCAGTCTCAGTCCCTAGGGGGTTGGAAGCTGACTACTTGAGCAGGCTGGGGAGAGGGGTAGGCTACATAGGCTCAGGGACTGTCCTCCTCTGCGACCCAGACGTCAGGGAGCTCAGGAGGAGAGGGTTCACTGCAGTTATCGTTAAGGGCTGTCAGCGGGGGGAGGACTGCTTCGGCTTCAAGAGCAGAGCGCTAGAACTACTGAGTAAGGCCCTCGACCCCCAGGGCAAGTTCCTGACCGTTAACCCCCTCCCATGGTAGAGTCTAGACGGAATACTTCGCCAGTATTGCGGCCTTCACGTCCTCGGGGTTCACGGCCTTCAAGTCCTTCTTGAGGGCCTCGAGCTGGGCCCTAGTGAGGAACTTACCCGCCTCAATTTCCTCCTTGCTCAACCTCCCTTCGAGTACCTCGAACTCCACTTCGTCCCCGTTCACGTAGAGCTTGACCCTGTTCTTCCCCGGGGCGACGTTATTGGCGATTATCGAGATCTTCAGCGTAGACAGTAGCGTGTGGCCCAGGAGCTTCAACGCCTCGTTCTGCTGGAGCTCGTTCACAGAGCGGAAGTCCATGTAGAACACCCTCCTTTTCGTCAGGTAGAGCTTCCCCTCTTTTGCTGTCACCACCACGTCGTCCTCTTCCTTCTTCGACACGGCATCCAAAAGGTCGCGGTAGCTCCTGGCCATGAAGGAGAGTCTCACAGTCCCCTCCAAAAGGAAGACCCTCGGCGGGACCCAGTTGTTGGCCACGAAGTTGACCACGACCTCGTCCTCGGGATAGGCGTAATACGTGAACTCCCTGAAGTCCACGTCGTCCGAAGGGGACGCCCTTTTCAGTATTTGCTTCGCTGAGTCCTTCTGGACGTACAGGGAAATCAGCGGGTAGAGCCCCGCCGACTTCGCCCACTCGACGGCCTCCTCGAAGGGGTTCACTTGTTAGTTTAACGTGCGGAGGACAATAACGTTATACCCCGTGGGGGTGAGCTTCAATCTAGTGATGAGCACGCCCTTAGGTGAGAGGTGAACGCATCTACCGGGACTGATCGTCCAGGAACTTCACCCCGACCTCCCTGAACTCCGACAGCCTGAGGGCCCTGAGTTGCAAAGTCCTGTTGGTATCGACCTCGATTACCGCGAACCCCTCCTCCTCCCCGAGAACCTCCCTTATTGTCGCGTCGTTCTTGCCCGAAATCACAACTGGCTCCGCGACCGTCGATCGGCCTCCTCCTCTAGGGGGAACGAAGAGGTTTGCGTTGACAAAGGTTATCTTAGTTTCCATCGCCCTAGCCTTCAACAAGCCCTTCCACCAGTCCAACGTAGCCGAGGGCACGGAAGAAGGCACGAGAACTACGTCGACGTTGCTCTTGAGGTAGGCGATAACTAGTTCGGAGTAAAGGAGGTCGTCATCGATCAGTATCCCGAACTTGTTGCCCATCGACTTGAACGCCACCAGTTCAGTCCCGGGCAGAACGGACTTGTCGTTTACGTAAATCTTCTTCGAGAGCCCGACCACGTTGCCGTCGGGCGTAACAACGGGCGAGATCATCGAAACACCGTCGAATAGGGCGCCCATTACTATGTGGGCCGTGAATAGCTTGGCGAGCTTCTGGAACTCGCTGACGGGGACTAGATCTATAGAGACCGCCCAGTCCTTAGGTAGGAGGACAACCCTGGCTCCTCCCTTGAGGGCCCTCTCCGTGAGCTGGAGGGCCGACTGGACTGAACTGGCCTGGACGATCCCTAGTTTCAACCCTTTGATGGATTGCGTTCTCTAGTTTTTATTTCCTTCAAATTCTTCAGTTTGTCCTCGAGGCGTTCGAAGGCTAGCTTCAGGGCCTTGAGTGGGTCCCTTTCGAAGGCCTCAGTCTCCACGTCCTCTTCCCTAGCAGTCCTAGCCCTGATCCGTACGGAATAGCCTTTCTCTCGCCTCAAGTCCACGATTAGGTCGTCTACCCCTATCATACGTTTGAGCCTCTCCGCGTATGTGCGGGCGAGGTCGCGTACGCTCTCCGACAAGTCTGGACTGAGGTTCATAAGGCCAGTGAGCACAACATCCTCGTTCAGCCCGAGCTCGTGAACTAAGAACCTTACAATGTCGCCCGCTGTTAGAACTTTGAGATCGTCCTGCTCCAAAAAGGCCCTGCAGACGACGGCAAAGCCTTCGCTGGAAACTATGTCGAATAGCGTCGAGTCAGGGCGAACAGTGTAAGCCTCTCTCACCAGGCCCGTCTCACCGAGAACAGCGTTTATCGCGCGATCGTCATATCCTCTGCTATGACTCTCATAAAGCTCGAGCAAAAGGTCGTTTAGCCTGACTGCTCCCACAAGCTTACCGCCTTTAACCACCGGCACGGCGGAGATGCCGTTAAGGGACATCAGGAGACGAGCCCTGACGAGCGAGTCTTCTGGAGCAACGACTATCACGTTTCCCTTCGACACATTCGTCGCCAACTCCCGCGCAAGCACATCGGACGTCTCCGCCATAAACGAGTTGATGAGGTCTAATCTCCTGACCTCTCCGATCACCTTGCCGTCCTCAACGACCGGCACGACCCCTAGACCGAATCTGTAAAAGGCCCTCAAGGCGTCGATCGCGTCGGAGTCCCTCCTTACCTCTAACCTTTTGACCCTCCTGGCATATTCCCTCACTTCGCCCTCAGGGTCGACGAACTTCCTCGAGACGACCTCGAGGTCTAGGTAGCCGAAGACCGTAGAGTCTTCGCTCAGCACAGGGACTTTCGTCAGGTTCTCCCTAGAAGCTATCCTCAAGGCCTCCACGAGTGTCGTATTCTCCTTAACCAAGCCCCTGGGCTCCCTCATCAGTTCAGCGACTTTCGTCAAAGCGCCCTTACGATTCGGTAGACTATGAAGTAATTAACTCCGACCGGAAGGATTACCCCGAGGACTGTTGTCCCACAGGACTGCCTTCGTCTGGAGCGACGAGTACCTGAAGTACAGCTTCCCCGGCGACCACCCGTTCAAGTCCCTAAGGGAGAGCATGACGAGGAAGATCCTGGAGACCAAGGGGGCCTTCCACGAGATAGACCTGGTCGAGCCGGAGCTAATCGACGAGTCGACGCTACGGCTCGTACACTCCAAGGAGTACATAGAATTCGTGAAGGAGATGAGCCGGAAAGGGCAGGGGATGCTCGACGAGTTCGACACTCCGGCCTTCCCTGGCATTTACGAGGCGGCCCTGGTGAGGGTTAGCGGCACGGTGACTGCCCTCAATCTGCTCGAGAAGTACGACCACGCGGTAAACGTTGGGGGAGGGTTCCACCACGCCAAGAGGGACGCCGCCTCGGGGTTCTGCGTCTTCAACGACGTCGCGCTGACCGCGAAGCTGGCCGAGAAGAAGTACGGCAGGGTCGCGGTGATCGACATAGACGGCCACCACGGCGACGGGACCCAGTTCCTCCTCTACGACGACCCTAACGTGCTGAAGGTCTCGTTGCACATGTACCACCCCAATTTCTTCCCCGGCACGGGTAATTACGACGAAATAGGTGTCGGCGAAGGGGAGGGCTACACCCTTAATGTGCCCCTTCCTCCTGGAACCGGCGACGACCTCTACATAAAGGCCTTCGACGAGGTGGTCGTTCCTAAGGTCAGGCAGTTCAAGCCAAACCTCATAATCTTCGTGGTGGGAGGGGACTCCCACTTCGACGACCCCCTCGTGGAGCTGAAGCTCACGACTCTCGGCTACCTTGAGATCGCGAAGAGGGTTCACAGCCTCGCGCACGAGTTCGCCAATGGCAAGCTGATAATGACTGGGGCCGGGGGCTACAGCTACGAGTCCACAGCGAGGGTTTGGGCCACAGTAATATCAGAAATAGCGAACCTGAACCCGCTGGACTTCGAGGACTTACACGACTGCTGCATGATGGCCTCGAGGCCCCACGTTAAGGACAAGGTGTTTAAGGTGATAGAGGAGTTGAAAAAGCTCCACTCCCTTTAGCTGACGAGGATCATAGAAGCCGCCTTCCTGGCCTTCTCCCTCGCCTCAGCTACAGTAGACCCAGTCGCCAGGACTACTCCCATCCTCCTCTCTGGGTAAGAATAGGGCTTGCCGAAGATCCTGAGCTTGACTCCCGGAATGGCTAAGGCCTTGTCCACGTTCTCGAACTTGGGGGCCCACTTCGCCGAGGGAGCAAGGATCACGTGTGATGCCGCTGGACTCACTACTTTCACCTCGGGGGTAGGTAGTCCCAGGGCGCTCCTAACGTGAACCTCGAACTCAGATATGTCGGTGCTCGCGAGGGTTACAAGCCCTGTGTCGTGCGGCCTCGGGGCCACCTCGCTGAACAAGACCCTGTTACCGCTGACGAGGATCTCTACTCCAAAAATGCCGAAGCCGCCCAACGCGTCCACGACTTTCCTAGCGTACTCTACTGCTCTCGACTTGACCTCGTCGCTGACCGTCGAGGGGTGCCAGGACTCTATGTAGTGGTAAACTCCCGCTGGCCTCTGGTGCTCGATCGGCTCAATGACCTTCGTCACGGGGCTCCCTCCCTCGTTGGGATAACGGTAGGTCAGCACAGTCAGCTCCGTGTCCACCTTCAGGTACTCCTCCACGATGACCCTCCTGCTCTTGCCCCTCGCGTGAGTTAGGGCCTCCTTGAACTTCTCCTCGACCTCCGATTCATTATTGACTAAAGTGTGGCCGTGACCGCTGGAGCTCATTTCCGGCTTGATGAGGCATGGGTAGCCGATGTCCTTGCACGCCTTCTTCACCTCATCTGGGGTCTCGGCGAAAGCGTAGAGAGTAGTCGGAACCTTCACCTGCTCCGCGGCGAACCTCCTGAGCTCTATCCTGTTCATGGCTATCTTGACCGCCTTGGCGTTAGGCACGACCCTGAAGCCGTTTGACTCGAGCTCCTCCAAGGCCGAGGTGTTAATGGCCTCTATCTCCGCGATTATCGCGTCAGGTTCCTCCCTCTTCACCACGGCTATCACGGCGTCCCTGTCCATCATGTCTATGACGTACTTCCTGTGGGCGACCTGCATGGCGGGGGCGTTGTCGTACCTGTCCACTGCGATCGTCTCGACGCCCAGCCTCTGCGCCTCGATCACCATTTCCTTACCGAGCTCACCTGAGCCCAACCAGAGGAGCTTCCTCGCGCCTTTGAACAGGGGGGTAGTCAGGTGCATTTTTACCGTGATTGAGTAAATTATATGCCATTAAAAGGTTGTTCGTTTTTACTTAACCAAGTAAATTAACGGCCGCTGATGGCTGGCCTGAAAGCTTCGAGACGTCTTAAGCCCGGCAATCAATCGATCGTTCTCCTTGTTAGGAACTCGCCGTCGGGCGAGGGCGATCTGAAATCACCTGCTTAGGGATTCAGCGCCGTCTGTTCGGCGAGGGAGTAACCCTAAAGTGATGCGAAGTCCGATAAGGGAAATTCGGTTGAGCTGATAGCGTTGATCGGACAGAGGACGTCAATCATAAGGCACCTCAAATCCGAGGAGGTTTACCGTCCGAGAGCCCTGCTCACGAACTCGATCAACGGTTTCGGATCCTTAACCAACCAGGGGATTGACCGCCACCCTTTTGGAACCCTGCAGAAGCCAGAATAAGGGAAGACCACAGCCCCTATGCCGAAGACTCTAGAGTACTCGTAAACTTGGTTGGGGTCGCACTCCCCCACTTTAGCTTCAACAGCGACCTTCCCTTCAACTACGAAGTCGGGGTAGGCGTGAACCCTCCTCCCCGCGATTCTCCCTATAGGCTCGAGGGACTTCCTGTTCCTCTCGACCCTGTCGAAGTTCTGGGTCAGGATCCTATAGACGTACTCCTCGAAGACCAGCCCCATGAGCTTCCTCAACCCCATCTCGCCGTCAATCGCGTAGGGCGTAGGGTCTATCTCAACCCCAGTCTCCCTCATTAAGGTTTTCAGCCTCTCGAGCAGGCTCTTCGGTGCCAAGGACTCCACGTCTACCTCCCCGTCGACTAGGAAGACCCCTCCGTGCTTGACCACGAATGCGTCTCCCTTCCTTCCCCTGATCCTTACGACTTTCAAGGTATTACCAAAGGGAGTTTGATCCCAGATCATATTAATCCGTCTTGTTAACTCGCTTCGACTTGATAGCGACTCTGAGCGACGTGCTTTGGGGGGCAGTACTGACGGCTTGGGTCGCGTTCGTGGTGCTCAAGCTGAGCAAGTGGGTCGCCAGGTTGACCTCGATCTACGTGGCGAGGAAGGTAATCCACATAGTCGGGGGAGGGCTAGTCGCCGTCTTAGCCCCCTTCGTTTTCAGCTCCCCCTTCGTGCTGATCGTCATGTCGTACTTGCTGACGGTCTACCTGCTAGTTTTGAGGGCCAAGAGGAAGGAAATGGGCTGGTTCATGGAGAGGGACAGCCTCGGGGAGATCTATTATACGTTCTCTTACGGGACGGTCTTGTTATTGATGTGGTTGATCGAGCCCGACTACTGGCACACCCACGACGTCTACATAGCGTTAGTCCCCATCTACTTCATGTCCTTCGGAGACGGGGTGACGGGCATAATAAGGAACTACGTCTACAAGAGGAGGGTGAAGGGCTTTTGGGGCAGCGTCGGGATGCTGGTGGTCAGCGCGGTCATAGGTTATTACTATTTCGGGCTAATAGGGCTCCTCGCCGGAGTCCTCGCGACCGTTCTGGAGGCGTTAAACTTGGTCGACGACAACCTGAGCGTGACCTTCGGGACTTTCGCGTTCCTCCTGGCGTTCGCGAGGCTCTGATCAGTCAGGGAAGCGCTCTTCACCGCTCGGAAAACCGTCACTTCATCACTAGTGCTAAATACAGCTCGACCCCTAATCTCTAATATGCTTTCCTGGCTGATGGGCAAGAAAGCCAAGGACTGGGACTACTACGAGAGCATATTCGAGGACTACCCAAACGCCTGTATTTACGTAGACGAGGATGGGACGATCAAGGTGATCAAAGTTAGCGACATCGACGAGTTCTGGGGGATCGGCACAGTGATCCTAGAGTGGGGGAAGATCCCGAAGCTCACCCCTTGGTTCGTCAAGATGGAGCATTACGTTGCCATTCCCACCGCGAAGGAGGAGGTCTATAAGAAGCTGGTTAGGGACTTGGGGCTCAAGGGCTTCGCCAGCTACGAGCCGGAGTTCGGCGGGGGGTTCGCGATATATGAGTGCAAGAACTGCCTCGAGAAGCAGAGGAAGCACTTCGAGATCTTCAGGAAGGAGAACGACCTGAGCCCTGAGCAGGTGATAGAGGAGCACCTGAAGGTCATGAAGTCCTAGAACTCGTGGGGCTCCTTGCTCCAGTCGAAGTCCTTCACTCCGTTCAGCCTCTCCGCGTTATAGTCCTTGTCTATCTCCCCCCTCAAGGCGAACTCCAACGCCATTTCCGCCAGCGCGGGCCCTATTTCAGCCCCGTAGCCGTTAAGGCCTCCTATCCAGTAGGCGTTGTCCGCTATCCTCCCCACGGCGGGCCTCAGGTCTTTGGTTCCCTCGCAGTGGCCGTCCCCCTTGTAGAAGGGCCTAACTTCCCCGAGCCTCTTCCTCACATCTTTCAACGGCCTGTCGCTGTGCTTTACCTTCTCTCCTGGCCTCGATACCACGAACTCCCCGTCGCCGATTATTGCAGTTCTCAAGCCGAGGCCGAACAATGGCCTGGAGTAGAAGCCGAGCTCGTAGTCGTAAATGAAGACCCTGTCGAACACGGGCGAAACGGTAGTGACGGCGTATGCCCAGCAGTAGTACGACCTAGAGGGTAAAGTAACGTTTGTGGAGTACGGGTTCCACGCCCCAGCCGTCAAGAAGACAAGGTCGGGCTGGATCTCGTGCGAGTCGATCCTGACGATCCCCCTCGATCCCCTGACCTCCAGGAACGCCTTGGCATTGACTTTAGGTACCGAGCTCCTCAGGTCGTTTATGCTCACCAACCTGTCGGTGCCCCTGCCGATTATCACTGGGGAGCTGAGGAACTCGCCTTCCCTAACGTCCAAGCCCTTGGAAGACCAGTAGTTTACGTAGCTCCTGCCCTTAATGCCGAAAGTGTATGAGGGAAACTCGAAAGTCCTCACTCCCCACCTCTTGTATAGCCTCAAAGACTCCAAAGCCAAGTCGACGTCCTTCCCTTTCAACAGCGCGGAGTGGATCAGCGTCGGGTAGAACTTCCTGTCGCCGCTGTCCAATACTAAGGCTTCTACACCCCTCTCCCTCAATAATCTGTAGAGGGAAGACCCTAATACCCCGCTCCCGATTATAACGACCTTCAAGTGACCTCACCTGATCGTGGAGGGCTACTTCCTGAAGTACAAGGGGTGCGTGTGGGCCGTCAAGGGCTGCAGGCACCCCGAGGGGTTTGCAGTAGCTGTGCCCAGAAAGTGCGGGGAGATCAAGGTAAAGAGGTTATCCGAGGCCCTCTCGCTGGTCAGGTCGAGGTTCCCAGGCCTGCTGAAGTACGACGATGTCATAGGCTATCCCGTCCCCATGATCCCCCTCAAGGACGCGGAAGTCCTCGACCCTTTCGAGGCTGAAGTCAGGGATCCCATCGCTAGAAAGTTCCTGGATCACTTTCCAGGAAAAGTCGGAATCACAGGGAGTATTCTCTACGACGAGGTACACAACGACATGGACTTCCTCAGCTTCGACTTGACGCATTACTCCGTCCTCAAGAGGCTAAGGGAAGACGGTATCACTTTACCCTTAAGGGAGGTCAACATCAGGGAAGTCGAGGGCCTAACAGAGGACTGCTTCAGGAGACTTAAGGCAAGGAGGGTCTTAGAGGGGGTCTTCGAGGGCAAACCCTACACCTTCAAGATCGTGCAGTGCGTCGAGGAGGGGAGGGTAGTGAGAGAATACGAGTTCAGGGGGAGAGTGAGGATCAAGAGGCCCGTGAGGCCTTACTCCTTACCTGTGGTTTACGAAGTCGAGGGCGACCTGAACGGGTTCGCTAAAAGTTACAGGACGAGGTTCACCGAGCTGAGTGAGGGGATGACGCTACTAGTGTCCGGCAGGGTTCAAGTGAGGGAAAAAGATTTTGTCGAGCTCAATTTAGACTTGGCTGATTGGGTTGAGTGCTCATAAGAAGCACAAGGAGCTCGCCCCGGCGAAGCTGAATTATTACGTCATCACGGTAAGCACGTCTAGGTACGAGAAGCTAGTTAAGAAAGAGCCGGTAGTGGACGAGAGCGGCGACCTCATAAAAGAGATTCTGATAAAGGCCGGTCAGAACGTGGTCGGGTACG
>JBAMMP010000034.1:6233-9646 GCA_039793765.1 Sulfolobaceae archaeon | reverse complement strand
GTAAGAGTAGGACGTAAAAGGTGGGCCCGCTGGGACTTGAACCCAGGACCTCCGCCTTGTAAGGGCGGCGTCCTAACCAGGCTAGACGACGGGCCCAAATCTATTTTTCTCATAACGTCATTTAAGTTTGACTTAGACACCTGGGGCCTCTACTACAACCGCGTAACCCTTGTCCCAATCCGCCAGGTCTGGATCTAAGTCCACGGCTTTCACCCTCTCCCCAGAACTCAGGTCAACGATATACACGTTATAGTCCTTGTACAGCTTCATAAGTTGTTCTTTCACAGAGACTGAACATTCGTAATCCTCGCAAACAATGAAGATCCCGGCCCACTGCCTCACGGACTGACCGACGGGCGTTTTCACGCGATTTCATCTGGCTTAGCATTAATAAGCCGTGAAACACTAAAGCGAGGAATACGTGGCTTACGTTAGGCTGATCGTATCGCCTTACTACACTCCTCACTTGGAGTTAGCCTCGATAGAGAAACTTCTCATGAAGTACGGGGTGAAAGTAGACGTGATCATGGATCTGGGCCTGGAGGGCGACTACTATTACGTGGAAATTGAAGAGGAAGGAGTAGTTAGGAGGGCCGTTTTCCACGCGTGGCACGACGCAGAGAGGGCGATAGAGAGCGTTATAGCGGGAAAGTACGAGGTCGAGTCGATCCCTATAGGTATTGTAGGCTCCAGGGGGCCATTGGATCAAGGGGCACAGGTTTTAGAGGTTTAAATTCCCGTTCTTCTTTGCGGATGGGTTCTTGAACGTCGTTGTAGGAGGAGGAATTGCAGGCCTCACCGTCGCTAAGCGGGTCAAGGCTAAGTTGATTGAGGAGAAGAGCGAGCTGGGAGGAACCCATTCATCAGTCGGTCTAGGGCTTGCAAAAGTACCTGGCTCGCCTATATTCACGGACGAAGTTTGCGGCGACTTCAGGTTCGCGGAGTTTCGGCCGAACGTGATTTACGAGAAGGAGCAGTACCTCGACGAGAGGGTTTGTAAAGGGTTTTGCCCCACATGGTTCGTCCTGAACAGGATCAAGTACGTTGTCCTTCCCGAGTTCACGTACTACGACTGGGTCAGGAGTAGGGTGAAGAAGGTGGTTGGCAACAAGATCGTCACTTCTTCAGGAACGACGTTAGAGTTCGAGAATCTATACGTGGCCGCTCCGCCACCTGATTTGGGGATACCTTGGAAAGGGGATTACGTGAGCGTCGCGCAAGTAATTGCCTTGGTCAGGGAGTGGAAAAGGCCCTGGGATGCGGTAATAAACGGGGACACCTCAAAGCTGTTCACGAGAGTGCTTCACGTGCCTGTGGATGACCAACACGTCCTCTACGTGGAGACCTACTTCCAGGGCTTACCGCCCAGTTGGGACAGAATAAAGAGTGACGTTAAGAGAGCCCTAAACGTCGATTTGGACAAAGAGTCCGTAGCCGAAAGGTATAGGGTAACAAAATATGCCCTGCTCGTCGAGGGAACGGCAAAAGGGGAAGGGTTGCCCGAAAACGTGAAGGTTTGCGGCAGGTTCATGAAATGGAATAACCCAAGTTTCTGCGAGTCCATTCGGTTGGCCCTAGAGTGCTGAAGTCCTCCAAGTTCCTTTGAGCTAGCCTCGCGGCGTCTAACGGTTTCATCCCTAGTGCCCTGAAACCCACATAAGCCCCCAACAGGAAGTCGCCCATCCCGATCGAGTGCTCTCCCAAGCGTTCTGGCTTTATTCTGTATTTCCCTCCGCCCTTTAATATCAGGTCGAAGCCGTCCTCGTCATAAGACACCAGAATTTCCCTGCCAGGCAGTCCTCCCTCAGGAACCTCGGCGTAATTAGCGTGTACTCCCCTGATCTTCACGGGGAGTCTGGCCTTGCGGTTTACGTTGACTTTCGCGCCCTCTTCGCAGATCCTCACGAAGCCCTGGACGTCTATGTAGAGCTTGTCGCCTTCAGCGTGTTTGATCTCTCCGCAGACGGGATTCGCTATCATCCACTCGCTATATGACTTTGCTATTAACGCAGGCCTCGGTTTTTTATTCAGCATAAGCTCCCTTTTGCCCGTCTCGTCGAGCCTGATCTCGAAAACGGCTTCCCTACCCTTAATTAGGATCAAACTAGTGCTTATCCTCTTCAGCGGTTCCACGTGTTTCCCTGAACCGGCTATTGCAATTGCACTAACAGAAACCCCAGTCGAAGCAGCTCCTAGGCTGGAATAGAATACACCTCCTCCAGTTCTCGCTTCACCCGAAATGATGTCCTTAGTTAAGGCTCCCAAGACCTTAACGTGAATGACGTTACTCCTCCTCAACCTCCTCTTCCTCGTCCTCAGTCTCTTCCTCTTCAACGGCCTCTATCTTTCTAACGCGCCACGGGGTCGTTTTGTGGGCCTTCAAGTGCTCAATGAGGTCGTCGACGCTGAAGAAGTAGGAACCCTCGTTGCTTAGACCTCCGCTTCTACACTGGGGCACACAAATAGGGCAAGCGTAGAGCTTCGTAGTCTCGTCGAAGCACACTTCGACCTCCGCTTCATCGAGCTTTATTTTCCTAATCACCCACTTAGGAGTCCACCTAAGCGACACTGGTTAATGACTGACGTTTCGTGAATATATAAGGTGAGACCTCCTTGGCTACTGAAGCTATAGTACTAGTAGGAGTTCAGCACAATTTTTAAGCGAGGGGAATAAGTAGGATTCGAAGATAGTTGGGTAGCTCTCTCGAGGAGATACCCTCATCGATTTCGATCAAGACCATGATGGATATATCTGGGTTCATCATGAACGCCGTAAGGAGGCTCGACGTCGAGAAGCTGGAGAAGTTCGTTGACATGTTGGTCGAGTTTTACCCCAATAAACAGGGAAGGATACTCGTCATGGGGGCCGGAAGGAGCGGCCTCGTGGGTAGGGCTTTCGCGATGAGGCTACTCCACCTAGGGTACAACGCTTACGTTTTGGGAGAAACGATAGTCCCGGCTATACGTGAGGGGGACATCGTAGTAGCAATATCTGGTTCTGGCAAAACCAAGCTGATCGTTACGGCGGCGGAAGCAGCTAAGGAAGCTAAGGCTAGGCTGGTCGCGATAACGAGCTACCCTGATAGCCCGCTCGGGAAGCTCGCAGACCTGGTTATTGAGGTGCCAGGGAGGACCAAATATTCGAACGAAACGGACTACTTCGCGAGACAGATTCTGGGGATAACCGAGCCCCTCGCGCCCTTGGGCACACTTTTCGAGGACACCACCATGATTGTTCTGGACGGAATCGTGGCCGAACTGATGATAAGGTTGAAGAAAACCGAAGAGGACTTAAGGTTGGTACACGCCAATATCGAATTGTAACGCTCCGCTCTCTCCCCCCTTTTACCTCAATATTACGGTGTGAAGTTTAGGCTAGGGAGTTTCGAAACCGTAGTACTGTTATCTATCCT
>JBAMMP010000034.1:0-6133 GCA_039793765.1 Sulfolobaceae archaeon | reverse complement strand
GTTGCTTATAACAGAATCCTGGATTCGGTGGACGACGTCAACGTAATTGTCGCCCGTCAAGCGATAGATAAGAGGGACTTCGTGTCGAAAGTCCAGAACAGGTTACAGAACTTGAGAATTCAGGCCGAGAACGACCCTTCGAACGAAAGGGTGCGCTCAGAGATAAGGCTCTTGGAGAAAATTTTGAAGAAAATAGAAGAAGGTGAATCGCCTTTCAGGTACAAACTGCTGTTCCTAGTCAAGGGCAAGACGAGGGAGGAGGTTGAAGGGAAAGCCGAGATACTCAAGAAAGGACTCTCGGGGTTGAGCCTCAAGGTCAGGAACGCTTCGACGGACGAAGTTTTCGATACTCTCTTTTTTCGTTCAGAGGCTCTGAAGGTCGCTCTACCCTCAATTCTGCCTTTGGTGACTCCCTTCGTGTTCACTAAGTATCCCGACCCAGACATGATAAGCGAAGGAGTGCTCTTAGGAACCGAGCTCTACAGTAGTAGGCTCGTTCTTTGGAACTTGGAGAAATCCGTTAACCCCCACTTACTCGTGTTGGGACCTACCGGGAGCGGGAAGACAGAGTTCCTCATCTCAATGGCTGTCAAAGTTCGTTCGAGCTATAACGTGCCCGTGGTATTATTTGATACGAAGGGGGACATAGTTGAAAGGCTAGTAAAGTACGGCGTGCATTTCCGAACGTTCAATCCGCTCATTTGGAGCCCTGGTATTCTGGAGCTCGACGAACCGATCCCCCAACTGAAAGCGAGGGCAATAGAGGACGTCATAGCCAGTTCTTTCGAGTTGGACGAGGGCACGTCCTCCGTGTTGTACAAAGTCCTCAGCGAGTCGCTCGAGTCCAATGTTTCATCTTGGAGCTCATTGCTGAAACTCCTAGAGGCTGAAGACGTTGAAGAGTCAACGAAAGCGAGGTTGCGCAAAGTGATCTCGATCGTTAGGGAACTAGAGTCTGGCTATACATTTGACCCTAAAGAATTGGACGAACGTAAGGATATTTTAGTAGTCAACCTGTCCAAGATCAGCGTAGAGGAGGCCAAAAGGTACGTAATGCTCTCGTTGTTGACCAGGATATACAACTACTTCCGCAAATCGGTAGATAAAGGCCTTCGAGTTGTAGTTGTCCTGGACGAAGCCTGGACGGTGTTCAGTAGAGAGCAGATAAAGAGGGGCCTCGTTCTCGACATGATAAAGCGCGGAAGGGGTCACGGAGTCGCTGTGTTCATAGCTACTCAGAACGTCTCGGACTTCCAGGGTTTCGAGGACAAAATCCTGGACAACGTTTCTAATCACGTTGTGCTAAGCAACGGCGACAGGAAATTCTGGGAGGAAGTCGTGGGGAGGTTCGTGTTAATTTCCGACGAGGACATACGCAACAAAGTAATGTACCTGAAACGTGGGGAGGCGCTAGTGAGGATAGCCAATGACCCCAGACCAGTCCTAGTCAGGCTGGACACGTTCGCGTCATAGCCTCTCGAGGATCGGCTTTAGGGCGGAAGTGATCTTGAGGTACGTGATGTCGTCGTTAACGTTATCTATAGTTATCTCTTTCAGAACCTCATTTTCGGAGTTTATGTAGAACTCTATCTTGTCCCGCTCTTTCTCTGTCTGGAGAACCTTTTCAATGACGTTCATGAACTGTTTAGGCAGTTTAGCTCTCTTCTTTAGGATGACTTTAACCCTGGGAGGAGAGTAGTATATGTCCGCTATTACTTCTCCCTTGCTCGACTTCACGACTTCGTTTAACCCCTTCGTGATCTTGTTTGACGGTTTGAGGTCTCCAGTCTCAATCAAGCTTAGCAAGTACTCGTAAATTTCTAGCTCCTTCTTGCACTGCGCAATTTTCTCCTCAACGAACTTCCTCAGGTCTTCCTGGTCGGCCGACATGCCCTGAGATACCATTATAATATCTAGGCTATAATTTACCCTTCGATGAGCTCGGACAAAGTGAGGGTAGCGATAGTCGGAGCCTCCGGCTACACCGGTGGAGAGCTACTCAGGCTACTCCTAATTCACCCTAGAGTTGAGGTCACTTACGTTACTTCGAGGGAATGGGCGGGGAAACCGGTTACGTTAGTTCACCCAAACCTCAGGGGATTTACGACCCTGACCTTCTCACAATTCTCGTGGGATAAGGTTGGGGAGAAGGCTGACGCCGTGTTCCTCGCCCTTCCCCACAAGGTCTCTCTCGATTACGTCCCGAAATTGCTTGAAATGGGATTACAGGTGATCGACCTCAGTGCAGACTTCAGGTTGAAAGATCCTGAGCAGTACAAGATCTGGTACGGTTACGAGCATCCGTATCCCGACCTTCTGAAGAAGTCAGTTTACGGCCTTCCAGAACTACACTCCGACGAATTGAAGGGGGCTAAGCTGATCGCTTCTCCAGGATGTAACGCCACTGCTACTATCTTAGCCGGCGCTCCATTGGTCGCTTCAGGAGTTCTGGAGAACTATTACTTGATCAGCGACGTGAAGGTCGGAAGCAGTGAGGGGGGTATGAAGCCGAAGGAAGGGAGCCATCATCCTGAGAGGGAGAACACCATTAGGCCCTACGAGGCTGACGGTCACAGACACGCGGCGGAAGCGGAACAGGAGCTCTCTCTCGTGGCTAAGAGAGAAGTGAAAGTCAGCTTGATACCGCACGCTGTCAGTTCCATTAGGGGAGCTTTCGCTTCCGTTCACGGCTGGCTATCGTCTGACGTCCAGGAAATCGATTTCTGGAAGAAAGTAGTTGAGTTCTACAAGGGCAAGAGGTTCGTGAGGATCATAAGGGGAGGTATTCACCACTTGCCGGAGACTAAGTTCGTCACGGGAAGCAACTTCGCCGACGTAGGTTTCGCCATAGAAGCTAGGGTCAAGAGGATCACCGTGTTCTCGGCAATAGACAACCTAATGAAAGGAGCTTCGGGACAGGCCGTCCAGGCCTTCAACTTGTCGAGGGGATGGCCGGAGGACGAAGGCCTAAAAATTCCGCCTCTAAGACCAGCATGACATGCTTATTGTAAAGGCTGGAGGCAGGGTCATAAAGAACAACTTCGACAAGTTAGTGGAAAGTGTAAGGAACTACCAGGGGAAAGTAGTTTTCGTTCACGGAGGCGGGGATCAGGTTACCGAGACGAGCAAGAAGCTCGGCATAGAGCCGAAGTTCGTAGTATCGCCCGAGGGAATAAGGTCTAGGTACACTACCAAGGAGGAACTGGAAGTGTTCATTATGGTGATGAGCTCGATAAGTAGACACATCGTGGAGAGGCTCTCCACAACCAAAAGGGCCCTGGCGATCTCTGGCGCCGACGGCCCGTCGATTATAGCAGAAAGGAAGAAGAGGATAATGATAATCGACGAGAGAGGCAAAAAGAGGATCATAGAAGGAGGCTACACAGGTAAAATAACTAGCGTCAACGGAAACCTTCTGCGGCAATTGCTCGACGCATTCGACGTACTTGTAGTGGCGCCACTTGCCTACGACCCCACAGAACCTAGTTTGTTAAACGTTGACGGCGATCAGATGGCCTTCGCTCTAGCGAAAGAGTTGAAGCCCGAGACGTTGCTTTTGCTCACTGACGTCGATGGGGTTCTTGTAGACCAGAAGGTCGTGGAGAGACTTACCGCCGAGCAAGCCAAGGAGCTCTCCATGAAGATAGGCCCTGGAATGAACAGGAAATTGCTCATGGCGTCTGAGGCAGTTTCGTCTGGAGTGAAGAGGGTGGTCATCGGCAACGGCCTAGTTGAGGATCCAATAGCCAACGCATTGAGCGGGAGGGGGACGGTGATCGAGTGAGATGGAGCTGGACCCGACCGACTTGAAAATAATTGAGCTACTGAAGTCCGACGCCAGGATGTCCTATACTGAGCTGGCGAGGCAAGTGGGCATAAGCGAGGCTGCAGTCAGGAAGAGGATCAACAAGCTGATCTCGCACGGAGTGATCAAGAGGTTCACCATAGACTACGAGCTCGAGAACGAGATTAGGGCGTTCGTTTTCGTCAAGACGAGCCCACAAATACCGGCCCCCGAGATCTCAAGGAGGTTGGTAAAGATTTCGGGCGTCGAGACCGTTTACGAGACAACAGGGGAGTACGACATCATAGCATTCGTTAGGGGACCTAGCATTACCGCCATAAATAAGACAATAGACGAGATCAGGTCGGTTCAGGGGATAATTTCAACGAACAGCACGATAATATTGAGAACTTGGTACTAGGCGATTGAACGCAATCGAAGAGCTTATAACTTAATAGTATACGCTCAGATATCGGTAAGACCGAAATGGTCGTGCTTAAGTGCCCAGTCTGCGGTGGCGACGTTCAGGTCGACGATAACGCTCTCCCCGGTGAAGTAATTGAGCACGAGTGCGGTGCCCTCCTTGAAGTTTACATAAAGGACGGTAAACTCGCTTTAAGGGTAGCAGAGCAAATAGGAGAGGACTGGGGAGAGTGATCCTCGGGATAGCCTACGACGTTCTAAGGTGGGAGGAAAGGGACCTTTTTTCGGAGGCCAGGAAGCTAGGTGTCGAGGCTAAACCGATTTTCATCAAGGACTTTACGGAAGTCATAGGCAACGTGGTTAAGGATAACATGGACGTTGTGATCCAAAGGGGGGTTAGCCACAGCAGGGCTTTACTGTCTACGATACTCTTGGAGAGCCAAGGTCTCAGAGTGGTGAACGACTCAAATACGCTAATCAGGTGCGAGAATAAGGCCCTGACGCTTTCCCTCCTTTCAAGGTCGAAAGTTCCTACTCCCAGAACGGCCATAGCCTTCTCTAAAGAGAAGGCTATGGAAATCGCTAGGTCATTCGGCTATCCCGTGGTGATTAAGCCAATAGAGGGTAGCTGGGGAAGGATGGTCGCGAAGGCGACGGACGACGATTCCCTCTACAGCATCATGGAATATCAGGACTACACGACCCTTCCTTTCAGGACTGCTTATCTGATCCAAGAGTACGTGAAGAAGCCGGACAGGGACATTAGAATATTCGTGATAGGAGACGAAGCCCCGGTCGGGATTTACAGAGTGAACAAATCTAACTGGAAAACGAACACCGCGCTGGGAGCTAAGGCAGAGCCGCTCAAGATAGACCCAGAATTGAGAGAACTAGCCCTCAAGGTAAGGGACGTCATTGGCGGGTTCTTCCTCGGTATTGACGTATTCGAAGACCCGGAGAGAGGCTACATAGTTAACGAGGTCAACGGCGTTCCTGAGTACAAGAACACGGTAAGGGTAAACAACTTCAACGTATCGGCCTACCTCATTAAGAAGTTGCAGGAGGCGTTCAAAGCGTGAAGGCCCTTTTCCCGAGGCTTTACGGCGACAGGAAGCTGACGATAGTTAGGGGAGAGGGGCAGTACGTTTACGACGATAAGGGCAACAAGTATATTGACGCTCACACCGGCATAGGCGTGGCCTTCCTAGGGCACAGGAACCCTAAGGTAGTTGAGTACTTGAAGAGGCAGATGGACAGCATAATGACGCTCAACCCCTCCTTTATGACCCCGATAAGGGAGGAGATGCTGAAGGAGCTAGACCCTCTGAAGCCCGAAGGGCTAGACAACGTGTTGCTGTTGAACAGCGGAACGGAAGCGGTAGAATTCGCCCTGAAGGTCGCGAAGAAGGTTACGGGCAGAAAGAAAATAATCGCCTTCAAGAACGCCTTCCACGGCAGGACTGCGGGGGCACTAGCAGTCACGTGGAACAAGAAATACAGGGAGCCCTTCGAACCGCTCATGCCCGAGACGCACTTCATCGACTATAACAACGTCGACTCGCTGAAAGCAATAGACGACACAGTAGCAGCCGTGATAGTCGAGCCCATTCAGGGGGAGGGCGGAGTGATCCCCGCGAAGGAGGACTTCATGAAGGAGTTGAGGGCCGTCACGGAGAAGGCCGGGGCCCTCTTGATAGTAGACGAAATACAAACGGGGTTCGGCAGGACTGGAAGAGTTTGGGCTCACCAGCACTACGGCATTAAGGCCGACATCGTGCTCGCAGCGAAGGCCTTTGGAGGAGGCTTTCCTGTAAGTGGGGTCTTCGTTCCCGACTGGATTGCGGAGAAGCTCGAAGAGGGAGATCACGGCAGTACGTACGGAGGTAACCCTATGGCAATGGCAGCCGTGACTGCTGCCGCCAAAGT
>JBAMMP010000033.1:26543-43104 GCA_039793765.1 Sulfolobaceae archaeon | reverse complement strand
CCCTCGGCACAAGGTCTGCCACAATAGCTGCTCCGTTCGCCATCAGGAGACCGCCGCCGACCCCTTGGGCCAGTCTTAGGGCGATCATGGCGACAACTGCAGATTTCCCGAGGGGAGGGAGTGCGGCCATCGCCAACGAAGACAGGGCGAAAACGAGGAAACCCGACCTGAAGACCCTGACCTTCCCGTAGACGTCCCCCATCCTTCCGAAGACGCTCAGGAAGGAGGCAGTGACTGTCATGTACCCCACGATAAGCCAAACTATGTAGGGCAGAGCGTCGGGCGAGTTAGGATCGAAATTCAGTCCCGACAGTATCGCGGGTAGCGCGATTATTATCATGTTGTAGTTCGCGAAGGCGACGAAGGAGGCCGTGCTTACGATCAGCAAGACCTTCGTGGTGGAGTGCATGGTTTTCGTAAGGTACCTAACGATTTAAAACCTTACTTCTTCGCCTTCTCCCTGTTGTACCAGAAGAGGAGAATTATAGCGGAAGCAACTATTCCGGCCCCCACTATGCCGAATATAATGTTCCTATAGAACGGCTTGAGGTACTTCACAGTTACCGTCATTACTGACGTGAAGCCCGTCAGGCTAGGGTAAGACTCGTTAGGGTTTACGATATTGGACTTCCAGAGGACGTAAGTGGAATTGAAAATCAGTGTGTTGTTGTAGATGAGGGAGTACTGAAGGTTCTCCACCTTGTAGGCGACGCCGTTAGTCCCGTTGACGTACATGACGAAGACTAGCCTAACGCCGGCCTGCGTCGAACTCTGGTTGCTGAGGTAAACGTAGTACCCGTCCTTAATTCCGTAGTATTCCACAGTCCCAGTCACGTTATAGCCCCTAACTATCGTCAGCTTGCCCAATAGAGAGGGTGAGATGTAGTAAAGGAAGCCCGGAGCGGAAGCGTTGTCGAGGACGGTGAATGAAGTGTAAGTGTAGTTCTTCAGGACTTCGACCTTCCCCGTAGTTAGGTTGTACTTGACTGTGTTCACTACGTAATTCGTGAAGTTTATCATGGCCGTGCCGTTAGGGTAAACGCTTAGCACCCTGATGCCGTAAATCGCGTGGATTATCATGTAGGGCTTTAGCTCGTAGCCCGTCGAGTTGGGAGAGGGAACCAAGGCGTAAAATGTGTCAGTCACGTTGTAAGCGGCGAAAGCCCCAGGGAATAGGGTCGTGCTGGGAGCTGAGGCTGTAATCGTGATGCCCGACGAGAATATCGACACAACTAGGAGGACGAGTATAACTAGCGAAATGCTTCTGAACATGACGAGGACAAAGAGAACAACCTCTTTAAATTTTCAATCGTCTGATCAGTCTGTTCCACAGTAAGGATAATCCCCTGTGGATTGAAACGATAAGGAGGAACTCAACCAGGTAGATCGTTGCGAAATAGATCAGACCGACCGGAGGGGTCGACATCAGCTGGGCCACGAAGTCGCCGTAGATTTGCCTGACGAGTTCCAGTCCAAGGCTATAGTCGATATAGCTTAATACGAGGGAGACCAGGGCGAAAGTTAACAGCCTCACGCGATAGAGTGATTCGAGCCGATATTTATTGATTTCAGATTGAATGAAAATTTCGAAAATACGTTCTGATCAAGCCGTAACTTACGGCCTCAACTCGCTGACTACTTCCCCTTCCTCGGTCTCGACGTCGACCTCGTACTTCGATTCTTTTACGGCCTTAACGATCAAAGCTATCCCAGCCACTACGGCCACTGAAATGAGGGCGTCCAAAGCCCTAGAAAGGAACCCACTCTCAACGGGAACGAGGTAGGCCAACGGTGCTGAAATGATAAGCCCTACGCCCAGAATCAACTCCTCCAGGTCTATTACCCTCCTCGTCTTGACCCCGAGTGCCTTTAACGGCCTCTCTCTCCCCTCAACCTTCACGATGACGTAACCAGAATCGTACACCTCTATTATAGCGTGCCTCCCGTCCTTGGTCTTGCCTGCCAGCACTCTCCTCATTCTGTTTTGCCAATATCAAGTCCCTCCTACGATAACTTAACATGTACCTATATAGTCTATAAAAACTATATATTCGAGGGATATCTAAACTCCGAGAAATACTCCAGGAGGTAAAGGATGGCCCGACTCGTAATTTTAGGTAGTGGAATAGTCGGACTAATCGCCTCTTATTTGTATCCTGATTCAGTAATCGTTGAAACCGAGCCGAACTCGCTCAATTCGCGGGCCAGCCTGTATTCGGTCATGCCCCCGCTGTGCGGCGAGCTCAAAGCCTTGTGCAGGTCGTCGGGAGAGGATTTAATTAAAATAGCGGAGGAGCTGGGGGTCCGATACTCTAGAAAGTTAATAATAGGAGATCGGGCAAGAGCCTCGGAGGGGGAAAAAAGTAAAGGGAGACGAGCTAAGGAGCCTGGAGCCAAGGCTGAGCGTTGACCAGGCAGAGCTCTTCGAGGGCGGGATATTCGTGGAGGGAGACGGGCTCATAAACAGGCTCGCGAGCAAGGCGAAAGTGATTGAGGGCTATGGCAGACCGATAGTCGACGGCTCGAGCGTTGTAGGGGTAAAGGTGGGCGAGGAGCTGATTAAGGGCGAGGGGTTCCTCCTAGCTACGGGTTATCTGAGCGAGGGAGCGCTAAAGCCCTTCAACCTTCAGCTGGGGCTTAAGACCTTAAGGGGGCATCTGGTTGTTTCAAGGCCTATTGGGTTGAGGAACATCGTGATCCTTGAGGACAGGATTTTCGTTGAGGGCGAGAACCTCTTGATGGACGGCGACGCCACAGAGGCTGTCAAGAGGACGTTGGACTTCGACGCGGTCAGCAAGACTCTAGAGACGTTTGAACGGGGCTTCGGGATTGAGCCGGAAGTCCTCGAGGTGAGGGTAGGAATGAGAACCGTTTCAACCGACGGTAAACCCGTCGTTCAAAAGGTGGCTGAGAACGCGGTTCTCGTTACGGGGTACAGGTTCGGCTTCGCCTTGGCGCCGCATATGGCTAAAGAAGGCTTACGAATTCTGTTCTGAACACAAGGGAAAAGGTTGTGGAGCCCTTTACGGAGTATAGTACGCTGGAACCGATATTGAGGAGCCGTCAGAGAACGTTATCACCAAAGTATAAGCCGTGTTAGGCTGAAGTTGTGGCACGTTCCTCAAGTAGGCGACGACTAAGTTCCTCCCCACTTGGAGCGTTTGTGGGCTTACGGTGACCATAGACGTCTGAAAGCCTGAGAGAGCGACGTTGACGATGCCCAGTTGAGCGTTTGCGACCAGTATCACTGTGGCCTGACCGTTGGATCTTATCGTGGCGTTACCTTCAGCGAACACTTTGGCCGGGCCAGGAGGTGGGCTGGGCGGGCCAGACGGCCCCGGCTGTGGGGTCGGCGAGAGCGGAGCTGCATATTTGAAAGCCAGGTTGTTGGCCTCTAAAAAGACTAGTATCCAGCCCAAGATGTTCACGTACGGTATCATTACCAGGATCCCAGAGATTGACAGCACGCCGTCCTTGAAGTACTCACCGGCCTCGTAAATGGAGAGCCCGATGAAGATAGACGATACCAGTATCCCTAATACGCCGAGCACGAAAACGGCCGTACTGAGATCCCCTAGCAGAACAGCTAGGAACCCGAGGAAGAGTAGTGCGGAAAGGAAAGCGAGGAACGCGATGAAGGAAGCGACTAAGAGCGCTATGAGCGACAATTTCAACATGTCTACCCACTTAGACCTGTCCTCCCTGACTATCCCGTAAGCGTAAAGGTCTGAGAGCGCGGATTTCAGTTTAGGAGCGGCGTAGGTTATGAAGAAGTACAGGCCGACTACGGCGATTATGAAACCGAAAGAGTCGAGCGAAGCTCCGATGAGCGCGAGAATTGTTGATATAAGCGTCCAAAGAGAAGCGTCCTTCATTTTTTCGAACAAAGCGTAAAAGTTCGGGGAAGGTTGTGACATCGTTCGAGCCCTGTCAGTACGTCGAACCTATTCTATTTAAACTTCCCCGAGTTACCGTAACTATATAGTTCTATATAGAATAAATAGAAAACACTAGTTAATAGGTGTCTTCCCGACGACCCGAAAGGTCATGGCTAATAACGACAGGTTTAACCCCTTTGAGTCGATAAATAGGCTTCAGCTGTCCTTCAAGCACATCAAGATTTGGTTCACCGCAGGCATGGGATTCTTCACCGACGCTTACGACCTCTTCATCATAGGAGCGATAATCAACACCATAGTCTCGGCTTACACCTACGCCGGCATCACGATCCCAGGTTTCACGGAGTACTTGGTCTATATACCTGGAGTTAACACCGAGGAGGAAGTTGCCTTCTGGAACGGCCTCCTCGCCTCGTCAGCGATATGGACAGCGATACTAGGTCAGCTCATATTCGGCAGGATAGCGGACGTCTGGGGGAGGAAGAAGGTCTACGGCGTCGAGGCGTCTATGCTGACTTTAGGAGCGTTCCTGAGCGCTCTAGCCCCCAATTTGCCGACCCTCATACTCTTCAGGTCGGTCATGGGCCTCGGAATTGGCGGAGATTACCCCGTGTCGTCAGTGATCATGAGCGAGTACGCTAACGTCAAGGACAGGGGTAAACTCATAGCTCTCGTATTCGCCAACCAGGGAATCGGCACTCTAGCCGCAGTTGCGGTCGGAATTGGTGCAGCCCTGGCCTTCCCGCCCGATTTGGCTTGGAGGGTCATTGGCCGGAGTCGGTGCTATTCCTGCGGCTTTGGTGATTTACCTGAGGAGGACCGTGCCAGAGACTCCGAGGTTCTCCCTGATCGCCAAAGGAGACGTCAACGAGGCTAAAAAGGCTGCAGAGTTCTTAGGAGCCCAGATAAACCCTGAACAGTCGAGCTTCAAGAAATTCGGCTGGGGAGACTTCTTCAAGCACTTCGGGCTAATCCTGCTGGGCACAGCGAGCACCTGGTTCATCCTCGACATAGCATTCTACGGCACTTGCGTGTTCTCTGCACCGATAATCAGTAGCCTCTTCGGTTCCCCGTTCCCCAAGACGGCCTCGCCGACTAACCCATTGCCGTTGGACCAATTCCAGGGCCGCCTGGCCACGGCGATCGAGCTGGCGGGCCTGCCCTTCATGGTGGGCTTCTTCGGCTACTTCACGGCAGTAGCGCTCATCGACAAACTCGGGAGGAAGTTCATCCAAGTCATGGGATTCGTCATGATGGCAGTCCTGTACGCGATGGTCGCGTCCCTGGCAATAGCCTCTGGAACCAGCATTAAGGGCTTCCTGGTGCCGACGACTCTCGCCTTTGCCTTATACGCTCTGACCTTCTTCTTCATAGACTTCGGCCCCAACACTACGACTTTCGTGATCCCAGCCGAGGCGTTCCCGACGACCTATAGGACGACCGGCCACGGGATATCCGCGGCCTCAGGAAAGCTGGGGGCGGCCATAACGACTTACTTGTTCCCGACATTGTTGGCCATGATAGGAGTAAAAGAGCTCATGTACCTGTTGGCGGGAGTCAGCGCGTTAGGAGCTGTCCTGACCCTGTTGTTCGTGCCAGAGACTAAGGACAAGGCCCTTGAGGAAATTGCCAAAGAAGTAGGGGAATAAGTTAAGACGTCGAGCTCTGACGATTGAAATAGCTCTGGTTCTTTTTTTCTTTTCCTAGTTCCCTCATCACTGGTCAGCTAGGATGGAGTTCATCAACCGTTCAGCTTAGTCGGGCTATTCTCTCCAACCCAACTAAAATAACCCTTCTCCGTTTCGTTTCGCTCAACCGTAAATCAGAGCCGCGACGCCAGTAGCTATTACTAAAGCCCCGAGGCCCCAGTAGGCGACCTCGTTCCAACCCCTAAGCCTGTACTTTCCCATTATCCGCTCGTCCCTGGCTATGAGCCCCAGAACAACCAGGGGGCCCGCTAGGATAACGGTGAACAGCGCGAGGATTTGCAGAACGTAGACCATTAGGTTTTCGGCCGGCAGAAGTAGGGCGAAAGCGAGCGCGGGGAGGGACTCGAGAACGTAAATCAAGGTCGCCCTTTGCCTCCCTAACCCCAACGCCTCCGCAACGCCCCACGCGCTCCCCAAGGAAATGACGACTAACGCTAAGAAGGCCGCAGAGGAGAGGCCCAAGGCGAAAACGTAGGGAGCCAATCCCCCTGCTACAGCACTTAGGGCTTCAGCTAATGCCTTACCTGAAGCGAAAGTGTCGCCGCTAGTTCCAGTTCCCGTGAACGCCATCTCGATCAAGGCCATGATGACCTCCGAGGCGATCGCCCCTACAAGGGTCTCAGTCCTCATCTGCCTCAGAAACGACCTTACCCTACACTCCTCAGGCCCCTTCGCTTCAGGCACTCTAAGAGAGACCACCTTCTCCGCAGTGGCAGAGGCCTGGAAGAACAGCATGAAGGGCATAATTACTGCACCCACGGAGCTGGCCACGAGGAGCACGTAGTCCTTACTCGTAGAAAGCAGGAAGGGGCTGGAGTCCGCACTCCCCCTGAGTACCGCAGTGGCAACGATAGTCAGCACGAAAGCTAGCGAGATCCCTAGAAGGACTTTCTCGGTCTGGACGTAGCCCCTCTTAACCACCACGAACAGGTGGAGCAGGTAAGCCAACGGTACCCCAACGTAAATAGGGACTCCCAACACCTCTAAGGCCACTCCGATGCTCAGGTACTCCACGATGTAAGTCGCGACGTCAGTCACGAACATCGGTAGGGAAACTATGGCCGCCAACTCTCGACCGAACTTCTCCCTCGCGAGCTCTCCGAGGCCCTTGCCCGTGACAACCCCAACCCTCCCTGAGACCTCCTGGATAACGTACAGAGGAACAACCAGCGCGAGGAAGAGCCAAACCAGACCGTAGCCGTAGGCCGAGCCGACCTGCGCCGCCCCTATAATGCTGCTCCCGTCGATGTCGGCCATCATTGTAAGCCAGGCCGGCCCGAAGAGGGGCAGGAGCTTTAGAAACCTTCGATAAGTCGTAATTGACTTACGACTCACTGAAATGAAAGTATTACTCCCAGTTAAAAACCTTGGCCTAACGCGTCAGGGGCTTAGCTTAGAAACGCTATTTAGGACTAACGCAGATCGCAGGAGGGTTGAGGATCTGCACCACCGTGAACGAGGACTACAAGCTCGAGGTGTTCTCAAAGGCGAAGTACTTGGCTATAGTCGACGACGCGGGTAAAGCGGTTCAGCTCTTGCCGAACCCTGCGCTAAAGAGCCCGATGAAGAGGCCCGCGGTGGCCAAGGAGTGCGTGTCTTTAGGTGCTGACACGGTAATCGCCCCAAGGGGCTCCCTCTGTTACCCGTCTTACAGGATACTGAAGAAGGCAAACGTCAGAACTTACGTCGCGGATCCAGGCACTGACCTGGGCTCGGTGAGGCTCGACCGACTGGAGACCCCCGACTGGAGGGAGGTCTTGAGCTCCAGCCTTCAGGCGATGAAGGAGAGGCTGACGGGACGACACTGAGTTTTAGAATTTGTACTAAAACAAACTTTTAGGGACACACTAAACCCCCCATTGCATGAGTGTAAACAAGAAGGTCTTAGTAGTAGGAGGGGGCTTAGCCGGGACTGTCGTGGCCAACTCGTTAGCTAAGCGGGGTCTCGAGGTTACAGTAGTCGAGCCGTCCGATTATCACCTCTACCAGCCCGGCATCGTTGACCTCGTAGTTAACGAGGTCAAGGAAAAGGACATACTGAGGCCCGTGGAGGCACTCTTAGATAAGAGGGTGAAGCTCGTCAAGGACAGGGCGACCAAGGTAGACCTAAAGGACAGGAGGGTCGTTACCAGCACTGGCAAAGAGCTGAATTACGATTACTTAGTCCTCGCCCCAGGGGTCGTTAATAGGCCGACCGGCTTTCCCTCGTGGCACACCCTTCAGGAAGGGCTGAAGCTCAAAGAGCAGATCTCGACCTTCACGGGAAAGAAGGTGGTGGTAACCTACAAGCTCCCGGTGAAGTGCCCAGCCGCCCCGTTCGAGATGGCGTTCATGATCAAGTCGCATTACCCCCACCTCGACGTGACCTTGCTGTTGCCCAATAAGGAACCTCCGCCCATACAGAGGAAGATGTCGGAGATCCTGGCGAAGACCGCGACCTCAATGGGCATAAACGTGGTGAGGGGCGCAGACCCCCAGGAGATAAACGAGAAAGAGAGGGTGGTAGTCACGCCAGAGGGCAAGTACAATTACGACCTGTTGCTGTTCGATTCGGCGATCAAGGTGCCCGACGAGTTCAAGGACTTGGCGAACGATAAGGGCTTCATACCGGTCGACAAGGAGACCCTTAGGATGAAGGGTCACGACGAGGTGTTCGTGGTCGGGGACGCCAACGACATAATGACACCGCCCAAGAACGGCGCTGCGGCGCACTTCCAAGCTATATCAGCTTCGGAGAGGATTCTGTCTGAAGTCCTCGGGAACGTAAAGAAAGAGCCGTACAGAGGGCATGCAATGTGTGCCGTTTACGTAGGAAAAGACAAAGGGGCTTTCGTCTATATGAACTTCGAGAAGAGCTATGTTATACAGCCCAACAGGACTTTCAGGACGTTCAAGAGGGCTTTCACTAACGTGTACTGGGCTACGTTGAGTGGTTCGACGGACGTGATATTCGCAAAGCTAGGCGACTACTTCTTGAGAAAGGCCTCGGCGACGAATTGATGGTTTTCTTGATCCGGGTATTAAGGCACGACACTTGTCAGCGTTGGAATTAGGCCCTAGGGTACACCCTTAAGCGAGGTTGAATTTTAGAAATAATATTACGAAAGAGAAAAATTCAACACTCCATTCAGAAAAATCTAATATTAAAAATCTCTTTTCTGATAATTTTTAAACTAATCGAATTTGAAAATTTTAATTAATTTTAGTTTTAGAAATCCCTTTCAAATATTTAATGAGACCAAATGATTCATAAATAATAAAAATTCTGCTTCAAGCTTGGACGGTCTTCTTTACCGGTATAGACCTCAGAGCTTGAAAGGCCACTTGCTCTAAGTCGATAGAGTAGACCACCACCTCGCCGAAATCATCGGAGGTCAGGAGCTCAGCGAGAGCGGAAGCCTCAGGAAGTTCCTTACCGCCCATCTTCACGTCGAACTCCACCGGCTTGCCGTTCCTGACGTAGATCTTTCCTGTAACCTTCTCTCCCCTCACGACAATTACGCCGTGGCTGACCTGGCCCGCCGCCTTGAGGGCCCTAGGCAATTCCAACGTGAGTGGCCCCTCCTCCTTGAACACCTCGGTCGGCTCTACCTTGACGCCCTCAGCCGCGGTGGAACCCGAGACGACCGGCTTGAAGTAGTAAAGCAAGTAATGAACGATGTGCTCCTCGATCACGTGCTTGGCCATATCGATGTCGCTCCTCTTGAAGAGGGACGACAGGAACGACTGCCTCACTTCGAACGTCATCGACATCTGAACCTTGGTCTGATTAGGCTTGTCCGACCTGATAGTGACGTCGAACGACAGCGTGACCGTCCCATCCTCCGAAATGCCCTTATACGAGATGCTGACTCCTCCAGCAGTAGCGGATACTGTCGGGCCTTCGAAAGTCCCCAAGATCCCTTTCACCTCGTCGCCCTTGGGCAGTTGGGCCACGAAGGCCGCCCTGAACTTCCTCGCTACGCCTTTCACGACGGAAGGGGACACCCACTTATTCGCTGTCTCGTCCCAGACTTGCAATATAGCGAAGTGACCCGAAGCGCCGGCTACCGCGAACGGGTCTGAGAAAAACGCAATAACTGCTTGTCTGGGCGCCTGGACAGTAATTTCCTGGCTTACGTACTGGGGCATGAGATCACCACCCTCACGAGCTAATTCAACCGGATCTTTTCATCTATTTAAGCTTATCTGTTACTCACAGAACGCCGAAACTAAATTCCTCCATTAGCTCTCCTGGGAAGGAACTTCAGATAATGCGTTATACGCGCGAACGTCGTCGGCCAACTCACCGGCCGAGCTGATGCCCTCTTCGAACTTGTAGAGCATGAGCTGTTGAATTTCTCGACACAATGAGTGCTCATGTGCCCGCTCTTTAAAGCTAAGGGAGTTCGCGTTGCTACTCCCTGATTCTCAAATGTCAATGGGAACGCCTGAAACTCGTAGAGGAGATTTCTCGATATTGACGGCTTTATCCTGAACCATCAGGGTCGCCTAGAGGGGGAGAGAAAAGGGTTAAGCCCCCGTAAGTCAACTTTACCTTGACCCGGCAGGGAGCGTGTTACTAGGGTTAAACGTAAACCCGAGGGAACCCCAGTTTCAACTGGAGCTAAGGCGTGTGATCGAGACCTCAATAAAGTGTCGAGATAACACCGAGTTATCTCGACAGTTTGAGGGCCGAGCGTAATACCGCTTGGGTTCCCCGAGTTTTGGAGGGGGATATCGCCACCTAAGGGGAGAGCCACGAGGGGATGACCTTCGTATGGAACGTTGAACTTTTACTCCCGTTGGGTGAAAATAATGGATTGAACTCGCTCATTCAGGACTTTTCTGTAAATTGTTACGCGACAGAGATAACAATTCCGTTTCTCCCGTATTCTCCCCTCGGGAATCCCTTGAGTTCAAGGGGGAGAAGAGTCTAGAGTCACAAAATTTTTACTCCACAATATCGATTGAAACTTATTATGTTTAAATCGCATCACAACAAATCAACTTAACTCCCGCGGGTTCTAGGCTCACCCGTGGGGGTGGCGAAGGCTAACGAGTTATAACGGTTTCTATCGAAAATTTTAATTCTTTATTAATTCATACATTGTAATAATTTCGCTAGAAAGCTACCCTACGCGGGGTATAGCCCCCAGGTCTGATCCTGAAGGGGAAGCGGGAGCCGGCGTGATACCCTGGTTCTCCGCGACTGTCTTGAGCCCGAGGGATTACTTTCAGACTAACTATGACGTCGCTAAGCGAGCACCTCGACATAAGTGTCAGGAATTAACCGAGGTCTACTACCTCGGAAAATTCACGGGTCTACAACTTCTATCCCTTCGACCCTGAAGAAGTCCCTGTCCCTAGTTACTACCCTTAAACCTCTCCTCTTAGCGGTTATTGCTAGGTAAGCGTCTGCTGGATCCAGTTTCTTTTCGATAACCAAGTAGGAGAACTCTAACAGGTCTTCCTTCCTCATTTCGAGAACTTCGAAGCCCTCGAGTAAAGACGGTAGCGAGGCGATAAGCCTCAGGTAGCCCAGGGCCCTTTCTTTTTCCCCGGCCTTGGAGAGCTCATTGTACTTCTCCAGGGCCCACTCGGCGAACTCTATTATCGTAACGGCGCTGAGGACTCCGCCCTTCGCCTTCCTCGAGATGAAGGCGCTGGTGTCGACCAGGTCAGCCATTCACCGCCCCTTCGACCCTCTTGACTGCAGCTCCCTTGAAGGCCTCCCTGACCTCCTCAGGGGTTACGCTTGACAGCAACTTCTCTATCTCCTCCCTCGACTTACCCTCCAGCTCCCTGGCGAAGTCCGAATAGGGCGTCAGGACGATGTATCCTCCCAGGTCGACCATGTAGAGCTTCTTGTTAGCGTACCACTTCCCCAGGTAGACCCTGCCCTTGCTGTCGGCGAACCTCTCCTCCACGTGTGGTTGTGGGAAGATTGAGCTTATATCCTTTCCCACCGCCCGTCGAATCAAGCGCGTCAAGCTTGACAAGCCCCTTTCGTTGTTTACCCGCCGACTTCGTCATTAGCGCTCAAGGCTTCGTTTTATCCCCGACTTCGGCAGGAACGCGTTCATCGTCGTCGAAGGCGAGGCGGTACGCGAGATCAATGACTGAACGTGGTCGAGAGCCTGTCGAGAGTCCGAGAACCGATATAGTGCTGGGAACTTTCTAACGTTCTTACCGAAACCTTGAAGCCGTTAAGACGTCGCAAGTTCTAAAGTAATATATAGTTTATGTAGAACTACGAGGCAAATATAGTTTATGTCGAGAACGAATTAAAATATAGAGAACTCACGACGATAAATGAACCGCAGAACCTTCCTCAAGACGTTAGGAGTAGCGGCGGTCGTAGGAGGGATAGGAGTCGTCGGAGTCAAGTCGTATTACGATTATTTTTACGGCGAGAACAAGCCGGTGCCTTCAGGGAGCGGTGCTCAAGCGGGTACCGGCTCGTCGGGGTCTGGAAGCGGCTCCTCGACTGGTAAGACCGCGCCGAGGTACTTCTTCATCATATACATGGACGGGATGCACCCCCTATATATAGAGAAATTCCAGCCGCCCAACCTCATGCAGTTGCTCTCCGAGTCCGTCTACTTCCCCAACGCCAACGTCGGTCACATGACGTCCAACACCATCGTGTCCCACGCGGTGGGCAACGCAGGCCTCTACCCCAAGACTTGGGGCGTAGTGGACTACGGCTGGAGGAACACGCTTTCGGACGAGCAACTAGCGAAGATAGTCCCGCCCGGGAAAACGATAGCGCCCAGCGACTACAACTTGATAGTCAACTACAGGCTCCCCGACCTCATCCTCAGGCACTACGAGAACGACATGGTGTCGTTCGCCAAGTGGGTCAAGACCTATTACGGTAACAACGCCCTGACCGCGGGAGTCTCGACGAAGCAGTACGTGGCCACCTACTTGGCCCACATGGACATGAGGATATTGGGCAAGAACGAGAACGGCACAATAGCGCCCTACTACCAGCTGGGCCCGGCGGAGAAGTACATCTCAGACGTCCAGATATCGGCCAACGACATTCTTCAGAAGGCTGACTCCTGGGTCGCGGAGGTCTCCAAGAGGCTTGTTGCGAACGTCAAGCCGACCTACATGCTGATAAACATGCCCGACATAGACCTAAACGCCCACAGGAACGGAGGGCCGGGCAACCTGGAGGCCATGTACAACGTCGTAATGGAAGCCGACAAACAGCTCGGCGAGTTCATCGACGCGTTGAAGCAGGCGGGGATCTACGACCAGTCCGCCATAATCATAACCGCCGACCACGGCTTCGCCGCTGGTTACGGGGAGGAGCTGTACAGGGACCGCGTGAAGAGCGCCCTGGAGGCAGCGGGCTTCAAAGTCGACTACATCACGGGAGGCGAGGGCTACCTCTCCGTGTGGCTCTCCGACCCGCAGTACAAGGACAACGCGACTAAGATGAAAGCCGCCCAGACCTTAGCCTCTGTACTCGCGAAGGACCTGAACATGGCCAACAGCATAATCGGCGTTTACTACAAGGCCATATTCACGACGCCGGCAGGAATGCACATACAGTACTTGCCCGTAATGGACCTGGGCAGGCCGGAGGCGATCGAGCTCCTCAGGACGATTACCAGCGAGTCGGGCCCAGACATAGTGGCCATGCTCGGTGACCACGTGAACGCCTACAACGACTCGACCACGCCGGTCAACAAGAAGTACGTGGCCGGGCACGGAGGTGCAGGGTGGATGGTCCAGAACGTCCCGATGATCATAAAGTCCCCGAACCTCCCGAAGGGAGTGGTCATCGAGACTGTGCCGTATCAAGGGCCTAGGCACGTAGACATGGCCCCGACATTAGCTAGCCTAGCCGGAGACCCGGCTTACGCGAGGAAGTTCGACGGGAGGGACTTGACCGGGCTCATCGAGTTGGCCACCAAGATCAACTACAGGATCTAAGCCTAAGCTCTCGTTTTTCTGAAACCGTTACCCATAGATCTAATAGGCTGGGTTTTTCCCCTCAGAACGCGGCTGACATGAGGTTAGTCTACCGCGTCTTCATTGCGGCGACGCTGATCGCCTTGGCGTCTTCCATAACGGCAGTCCTCGACTACACGGCCACTTTGTTAGGCCCGGGCGACATAAGCGACTCGCTCAGGAGGGTAGCTCCCTACGTCCAGCTGGGCCTGTTCGCCGCGGCCGGCGTCTGGATAGTCTCTACTATCTCGGAGAAGATCAGGGAAGTGACGCAGGCGAGGCTGGGCAGCAAGTCGATAGTCATAGCCAGCGTCTTCCGCTACACCGGATACGTGATCGTGGCGTTGCTTGTGCTACTCCCGATAGTGAACTCGTCGACGGTGCTGGCTGGAGGCGCGTTCGCGGGACTCGTCATAGGTTTGGCGCTACAACCCGTCCTGGAGAACTTCTTCGCAGGCCTGCTCATCCTGTTGACGGGTTACATCACCGTGGGGGACAGGGTAAGGATAGTGTCGACCGAAGTGCCGTACTTCCCCGCCCAGTTCCCCGTCTACAAGTACTTCTCGGCCGATTACGTGGAGCAAGGGTTCAAGGGGACGGTGGTGGAGATAGAGCTCTTCTTCTCTAGGATCATGCTCGACAGCAACAGGGAGTTGAGGGTGCCGAACAAGGTCTTGCTGAACGCGGCCGTCATCGACTACTCGCCCAAGTACAAGGAGCAAGAGATAATCAACGTCAGGGTGGAGCTCCCGCTATGCTCGCTTGACCTCGACTCGATCGAGAGCAAGGTGAGGGAGCTGTTGGCCGACTTAAACATACACGAGGGGCCCTACCTGAACGAACAGAGCGACAAAGACCACGTGATAGTGCTAGTGAGGCTCAGGGTCCCCACGGAGGCCAACTGGAGGGCGGTGAAGCACGAGGCCCTGAAGCGGCTGCTGAAGTTCAGGCAGGAGCTGATGAGGGCCGGATGCCCTCAGGCTACCAAGGCCTAGTTCGAGGTCGTTATTCCTCGAGGCTTCCTAACCTTAATTAGAGCGGCCACAGACATGAGAGGACGTTAGAGATGTGCCTAGTGAAGGTTCTGGAGGCCAAGAGGTCTAGGGTCTCTGAGGACGCCGTGCTGTTGCACAGGTCGGACTTCGACAGGCTCAAGGACGAGATTTACTTAAGCGTGCTCACCAGCAGGGACAAGCCCGAGGGCATAAGCAAGAGCTACTTCTACCTGATCCTCAACAGGCTCAAGTCATTAGGCCTGATGTTCGAGGGGAGCTACTCCTTTTACGTCGCTATTCCTTTTTCCAGGAAGGAAAGGGAGCTCTACCTCGAGAGGGGGTTCCTCGCGATAACCAGGTCTAAGAAGCTGATCCTATACGACGAGGAGACGCCAGACGAGTGCTCCTGCGACGAGAGGTGCAAGGACGCGGTTATGGACTTGGCGGAGGACCTCGGGATAAAGCTGAAAGAACTAGACCCGATCAAAGCGTTGCAGGCGATAACGGACGAGATCCTTTCCAGGGTCTCCGAGTACGCGAGCTTCATGAGGATCCCGGGGGAGGTGCTTTGGATCAGGCGTTCGTGAGGGTCTACGTGTCCATGGTGGCCCAGTTCGTCCTCCTTTTGGCCTCACTGTACGTCACTCAGCCCTCCCTGGGCCTAGCCTTCCTAAGGGTTCCCCTGGAGCTGACGGCGAACGCCATAGCAGTCTACACGTTCCTAGCCACCAGGTCGATCGACGTAAATGCGATAAAGAGGATGGGCGAGGCAGACCTGGGGCTCACCAGCGTCCTGAGCTTAGTGAACGCGGCTATGCCTGGCGCGAGCGAGCTGGCGAACACCATAGCCACTTTAGCAGTCATAACCCTGGCCTTCTCGGTGGGCTTCCTTTACGCCTTGGGGAAGGTCTTCACTTAAATCGCGGGTCGTTGATATCCTCATGTGAACTTGGAGAGGGAGCTCTTCCTCAAGGACAGCTACTTGAGGGAGTTCGAGGCTAAGGTCGTGGGCGTAAAGGATCAGTGGGTCGAGCTGGACAGGACTGCCTTCTACCCCGGAGGGGGCGGGCTAGTCCACGACACCGGCTTTCTCGAGTTCGACGGCAAGGCTGTAAAGGTGGTCGAGGTCAAGAGGGAGGGGAACTCGATCCTCCACAGGGTCGAGGGGGAAGTCCCGCAGGTCGGGAAGACAGTAATCGGGAGGATAGACTGGGAGAGGAGGTACAGGATGATGAGGTTGCACACCGCCTCCCACGTGATGGCAGCAGTAGCTTTCAGCAAGTACAACGCGAAGATAACCGGGGGTCAGATAACTCCCGAGTACGCCAAGGACGACTTCGACCTGGAGAACAAGGACTTGTTGAACGACATCGTGAGGGAGTCTAACGAGCTCCTCAGGAAGGGAGTCCCGGTGAAGGTCTACTTCCTGAAGAGGGAGGAGGCCCTGAAGATCCCTGGAATCGTGAAGCTGGCCGAGAGGATGCCCCCCGACATTGAGGTCTGGAGGATAGTGGAGATCGAGGGAATAGACGTTCAGGCGGACGGGGGGCCTCACGTCTGGAACACGTCAGAAGTCGGGACGATCAAGGTGCTCAAGGTGGAGAGCAAGGGGAAGAGCAGGAAGAGGGTCTACTACACGGTAGAGCCTTGATGGGAGTGGCGTGCACCCTAGGGGAGGAGTCAAAGGGGTTCTCCCGCCCGCCCCCCAGGTGCCCCTCCCCTTCGGGTGCTAAGGCTTCCCTGGCCTCGAGGGATTTCAGCTCCGCTGTTTTCCCTATGTGAGCGGTGTCATCGCGCAATAGTATACTTGCTCGGCCGCGAATAAAACGCGGGTGGCGTGAATCCGAGTAGTACCTCCTACCTGGACAACCTAGCGACCAGGCGACCTGGGCCAAGGATAAGCGGTTTAGTACCGCGAAAGGGAGATTACCCCTATTTAAGCCGTGAAACGAGAGGCGTTTATGCTCAAGAAGATCTACGTCGTTGGGATATCGCCACACCCCTCGCT
>JBAMMP010000033.1:6078-26443 GCA_039793765.1 Sulfolobaceae archaeon | reverse complement strand
GGGAGGACTTACTGGACTATCGCGGTTGCCTACAGGGACGGCTCGGTTTTCCTGGGAGGGAAGGAGCCGTTCAGCGACGAGAGTAACGACAGTGGGGCTTAACGATTGAGACGGGTCAAGCCTTTTTCTCCAGCGTCGAAAACCGCCCGGCTTTGACGAGGTTAATAATCGTCGATATGGACGGAGTGCTCTTCGACACCTCAAAGAGGTACAGGCTTTGTGAGGAGGAGAGCGGAGGGAACAGGAGGGCCTTCTGGGAGTGCTACCAGAGTCCGAAGTACATGGACTTGGACGAGCCCAAGGGGGAGGTGATCGACTGCGTTAAGGGGCTCGCAGGCACCGGCGTACTGATCGTGTTATCGGGGAGGTCGGTGAGGCAACGTGAGAAAACCGAGGAACAGCTGAGGTCGATAGGCCTCGAGCCACGCGAGGTCGTGCTCAGGGGGGAGAAGGACTTCAGGAAGGACTACGAGTTCAAATTGGCCCACATCCAGAACCTGTTAAGGAAGTACCGGGCCGAAGAGCTCGTCATCGTAGAGGACAGCGAAAGGGTGATAGAGAGAGTCGAGAGTGAGCTGAACGGTCTCGTTAAAGTCAGGGTGGAGTGCGTTAACGGTATACAGAATCGCTGAGACTCGAGTATGGTAAGTCATAATACTTTTCGGTCGCGACTCCGCTCGGGACTCGAGCCTTGAAGAGGAACAGGGTTCTGGGCGAGCTGACCGTGATCGCCGCGGTCCAATTCGTGCTAATAATGATAGTCTCTGAAGCCCTTTACCCAAGGTACTCTGTCAGCTCCAATTACATCAGCGACCTGGGGGTCGGGGCGACCTCGATATTGTTCAACCCTTCCGTGGCGTTCCTGGGACTCTCAACGATTCTCGTCGGGCTCAAGGCGGAAGGGCTTAGGAGGACTGAGAGGATTGCACTGACGCTCGCTGGTGTTGGAGCTTTAGGCGTGGGCCTCTTCCCAGAGACTACTGGGATGCCCCACTTGATCTCCGCTCTACTGGCCTTCCTCTTCGGCGGGCTTTCCGCCGTTCTGACCTCGAGGCTGAAAGAGCCCGTGTGGACAGCGTTAGGGCTTATGTCACTCGTCTCCTTAGCCCTTTTCCTCCTTCGAGTTTACGGCCCCCTAGGGCCGGGCGGACTAGAAAGGATGATAGTTTACCCCGTCCTGCTCTGGGCGATCTCTTTCGGCACTAGGCTAACTCAAGGCACTTCGTAGAGGGGCTTTTGCCCCTTGAGGGCGAGGATCAGGTTCTTCACTGCGACCTCGGCCATTTTCTCCCTGGTTTCCCTGGTCGCACTTCCAATGTGTGGTGTGAGCACAACATTTGGTAGCTGAGTGAGAGGGTGATCCTTGCCTATGGGCTCCCTCTCGAAGACGTCCAGAGCGGCCCCGGCTATTACGCCCTCCTTGAGGGCCCTCACCAGGTCTTCCTCCTTTATGACGGCTCCCCTAGAGGCGTTGATTAGGAAGGCAGTCCTCTTCATCTTCCTGAGCTTCTCGTAGTCTATCATGTGGTAGGTCTCGGGGTTCAGGTCTACCGTGACGACCACGAAGTCGGACTCCCTGAGCAGGGTGTCCAAGTCCACGTACTCTGCGTCAACTTCCTCGTGCTTCCTCCTGCTGTAGTAGATCACCCTCATGTCGAAGCCCTTGGCCCTCTTGGCCACCGCCTTACCTATCCTGCCCATGCCGATTATGCCGAGCGTGCTGTGGTGGACTTCCTTGCCCAACATGAACTCAGGGTGCCACGGCTTGTTCCAGTTCCCCTCCCTGATGAGCCTGTCGCCCTCGACTATCCTCCTGGCGACCGCTATGAGGAGCCCGAAGATTAGGTCTGCAGTGGCGTCGGTGAGGACTTCGGGCGTGTGGGTAACAATTATCCCCTTGCTCTTGGCGTACTTCACGTCGATGTGGTCGTAGCCCACGCTGTAAGTACTAATCACCCTAAGCTTGGTGGCCGAGTCTATGAGTTCCCGATCCACTTTTTCCGTCAAGGTGACGAGGATCCCGTCCTTGTCCCTGACCTTCTCCAGGAGCCAATCCCTGGGCGGGGGGTAGTCCTGCTCCCAGAGCTCTACCTCGGCTTCGTCGTAAAGCAACTTGAGCCAGCTTCCAGGCAACTTCCTGGTCACGAGGACTCTGAAGGGCTTCACGGGGAGAGAGTGAGAAAGGCCGAAATTAATTGTGAAGGTGGACCGGCCGGGATTTGAACCCGGGACCTCTCGGGTGCAAACCGAGCACTCTTCCAGGCTGAGCTACCGGCCCGTTTTAGGTTTCACAACGGAAGGTAATTATCGTTTTCTCCCTGAAGCGAAGAGGTTTTCGACGTCGATCCCCTCGAGCTCCAGGAGCTTCCTCTTAAGCTCCACGCCCCTCTTATAGCCCCCTAAGCCGTTCTCGGCGACTACCCTGTGACACGGGATGAGGATGAGCACGTTGTTCTTGGCCAAAGCTGTGCCCACTGCCCTCGGGCTCGTGCCCAGGGCTTGTGCCACCTGCTTGTAAGTCCTCACCTGCCCCCAGGGGATCTTGGAGACCTCCTTGTAAACCCTGGCCCTGAACTGGTTCGCCCCGTAGTCTATGGGGAACCCCTCGAAGCTCACGGGCTTACCTTGGAAGTATAAGTCGAACTTCCTGAAGAGGGGCTCGAAGAAGGAGTTGTCCAGTAACCCCTCCTCGTAGCACTCGCAGAAGTCTAGGAAAGTTATGCCCTTCTCTCCGTATGCAACGGTTATCGGGCCTAGGGGTGACCTGTAAAAGCCGTAAACTACCTCCATGAGTCACTTACCGGACAGGGCCTTTATCGCGGTCTGCTCTAGCTCTCTGGTCTCGATCTCCTCCTTCAAGGCCTTAATGAAGTCCTCCAGCTTGACGTTCCTGACCTCGACGTTCCCCCTGCCCCTCACCGTGACGGTGTTGGTCTCCTTCTCGTTCCTCCCGACGATCACCAAGTAGGGAACGCTTTCGGCGTAGGCGTCCCTTATCTTCTTCCTGATCGTTCCTTCGCTCGCGTCGATGTCGGCCCTTATCCTACTAGACCTCAAGGCGTCGAGCACCTTGTTGGCGTAGTCAATCACTTCCTCGCCAAGGGGCAGAACCCTGACCTGAACCGGGGAGAGCCAGGTAGGCAACTTGCCCCTGAAGTGCTCTAGCAGTATCGCCATGAACCTCTCTATCGAGCCGTAGATCGCCCTGTGCACCATGACGGGCCTCTTCTTGCTCCCGTCCTTGTCCACGTACTCTAAGTTGAACCTCTCGGGGAGGTTGAAGTCCACCTGGATCGTCGAGAGCTGCCACCACCTGTTGAGGGAGTCCCTTATGTCGAAGTCGATCTTGGGCCCGTAGAAGGCCCCCTCCTTCTCCTTGATCTCATACTTAAGCCCCAACTCGTTCAACGCGTCTATCAAGGCCTTAGTGGCCCTCTCCCACTGCTCGTCGGTGCCTATGCTCTCGTCCGGCCTCGTGCTGAGGTTTATCCTGACGTCCTCGTCCTTGAAGCCGAAGGTCCTCAAGGTCTCTATGGTCTTCTGTACCTGCATCTTGACCTCGTCCTTCAGCTGATCCTCCCTGCAGAAGATGTGGCCGTCGTCCTGAACGAAGCCCCTGACCCTTAGGAGGCCGTAGAGCTCTCCCTTCTTCTCCCACCTGTAAACGTGGCCGAACTCGGCGAACCTTATCGGCAAGTCCCTGTAGCTCCTCGGCCTGGACTTGTAGATCAGGATGTGGGCTGGGCAGTTCATCGGCTTGATCCCCATCTCCTCGTCCTCGTGCCTGAAGATGAGCATCTTGTCCCTGTACATGTTGTAGTGACCGCTGATCTTCCAAAGCACAGTCCTGTAAACGTGGGTAGTGTATACTTCCTGGAAGCCCATGGAGGCCACTACTTCTTCGATGTACTTCATCAGCTCCTTCCTGATTATTTGCCCCTTGGGGTGGAAGAGGGCTAGGCCGGGGCCTGCCTCCTCGTGGAAAGAGAAGAGGTCTAACCTCTCCCCTATCATCCTATGGTCTATCTCCTGGGCCTCCTCCAACCACTTCAAGTAGTCCTTGAGCTCCTCCTCCTTCTCGAACCCCACCCCCCTGACCCTCACGTACTGAAGCCCCGGCTCCGGGTGATGGACAGAGACGTTGAGAACCTCGAAGTACTTGGGCTCCGCCCTCACTGAGGGCTGATGAGCCAGGGCGAAACTCCCGTAATTGGATTCGACCTTCCCGTTCGAGATCCTGTAATCGTAAGGTGGTTCGAACTTGGCGAACTTCCTCGCTTCGTCCAAGGTCATGGCGGACTTCGAGACCACGTCGACGTAGAAGTCCCTCTCGCCGACGCCTACTTCCGCCACCTTGAGGCCAGACTTCATGACGTTGAGGGCGTAAATCACGCCGGCCATCGCTAGGACATCCTTATTAATCTCCATAGGGCGTAAGAGGGGAGCCGACAGATAAAACTTTGATGCGTAAAGTCCTCATAATAGCGAGCGGAGGGGGCCACAGCGGTTTCGCGAGGGCTATAGCCCAGTTCATGCCGTTCAAGGTCGACTTCGTTGTACCCCCAGGGGATCAGTTCACGTTAGAGATGGTCAGACCTTACGCTGAGAGGATTTACTTTGTAGTCAAGGGAAGGGAGCCAGGCGAACCTTTATGGAAGCTGTTCTGGGCCATCCCCGAGGCTGTAGAGGAGTCGGCAAGGATTCCCAAATACGACGTGGTGATAGCCACCGGCTCGAACCACTCTATCTTCCCGAGCGCGGTTCAGAGGATTAAGGGGGCTAAAGTCTACGCCGTGGAGAGCCAGGACAGGATCCTGACGAGGGGGAAGGCGGTCAGCATAATCTCGAGCTTCGCCGAAGGGGTGTTCCTCCACTGGGAGGAGCAGAGGAGGCTCTACGGCAAGAAGGGAATTGTCGTGGGGCCAATTGTAGAGAAGCCGAGGTACGAGCCGAGGGACGAGGGCTATGTCTTAGTAACTACGGGCTCTATGGGATTCCCGAGGCTGTACAAGGCGTTGGCGGAGGCGGGGGTGGAGAACGCCGTAGTGCAGACCGGTAGGGTCGACCCAAAGCTAGTGAGTAGCCTCAACCCCAAGTGGAGGGTCTTCCAGTTCGACCCAGACATAGAGAGGTGGATCAGCGGGGCCTCGGTAGTGATAACCCACCAGGGGAAAACAGCTATGGAGAGCGTCGTCATGTACGGGAAGCCCACGATAATAGTGTTCAACAGGGACTGGAGGGCGGCGACCACTTTCGAGGACGCCAGGGCTTACGCCGAGGTGCTGGGTGCGACCTTCCTCGACGACCCGTCGACTTGGGAGAGCCCTAGGGTCTTAAAGGAGGCCCTGGACGGGAGGAGAGCCCCGAAAAGGTTTGAAATCGGGACTCCTAAACTCGTCAGTGAAGTCCTCAAGTGATGAGCCGAGTGCTCTCGGAGCGGTGAAGAGGTCACTGTACGCTGACCTCCTCAGGATGTTCGAGGAGCGGAAGGACGTTTTGAGGAGCGCAGGCTGGGTCGTGGCTTCCCCAGAAAGCCCTGCCTGGTGGGACGACCTGAAGTCGCCGCATGAAATAGCGATTGCCGCGATCCTCGTTCAGCTGAACTCCTGGGAGAAGGTTAAGGAGACTGTAGAGAAGCTGAGGGAAGAGGGACTCGCAGACCTGGGCAAGTTGAACTCCCTGAGCCCCGAGCGAATTGACGGGCTCATTTCCAGGATCAACTTCCACAGGACGAAGGCGGAGAGGCTCAAGAGGTTAGCTGAGCTTTACTCCCAGAAGGGTGACGAGGTCTTCAGGGACTACAGAGCTCTGAGGTCAATAAGGGGAGTGGGCGAGGAGACCGCGAAGGCAATAATGCTCTTCGCGGGTAACGTCCTGACTGTACCCCCCTCGGAGTACCTGTCCAGAGTCCTGTCCAGGGTTACGGGGGTTAGGATGGGCAAGGAGGAAGCCGCTTCCTCAGTACTTCAGGCCTTCCAAGACCTCTACCAAGTGAAGCTCTTTTACGCTGGAATAACCGCTGTCGGGAAGCTGTTCTGCAAGCCCAAGCCCAAGTGCGACAAGTGTATTATAGCGGGGTTCTGTAACTTCTACCGTGAGACTTTACGAATGGGAGGCGAAAGCCCTGCTGACCTCTCTCGGAGTCAAGGTTCCTAAGGGTTGGGTAGTGACGGACAAGTTCGAGGGAAAGGGGAAGTACGTAGTGAAGGCACAGGTGCTCGAGGGAGGGAGGGGGAAGAGGGGACTAGTTAGGGTCACCGACGACCCGCAGAGGGAAATAGACGAGATGAGGAAGCTGGGGATCAAGTCCTTCCTTGTCGAGGAGTTCGTCCCCCACGACAGGGAGATCTACGTTTCTGCCCTCATGGACAGGGACTCAGGGGAACCGATGATAGCCGTGTCTCCAATAGGAGGGGTCGACGTGGAGCAGAACGCCAACGTGAGGACTTTCGTCATTCCGATGGAGAGGGGGCTCAGGGACTACGACGTGATAAAGATGGAGAGGCACGCGGGAGTCAAGGGGCTAAAGGACGTAGTCCAAGCCCTCTACAGGCTCGTGGTGGAATACGACGCTGAGCTGGCCGAGATAAACCCGCTGGCTGTAACGCCCGAAGGGCTAGTAGCCCTGGACGCTAAGGTGATCATCGACGACAACTCCCTCTTCAGGCACAAAGACCTCCTCGAGAAGTTCGGGAGGACTTACGCGCCAGAAAGCTACGTAGAGCTCGGCGGCGACGTTGGGATAATCAGCAACGGGGCGGGGCTCACGATGGCGACGATGGACATGGTGAAGCTCATGGGAGGGGAGCCGGCGGACTTCTTCGACGTAGGAGGTGGAGCCGACAGGGCGAAGGTGAAGGAAGCCATAATGAGGGTCGCGAGCAACCCCAGGGTGAAGAAGATCGTGATCAACATTTTCGGTGGCATAACGAGGTGTGATGAGGTCGCCAGAGGGATCGTGGACGCGGTCGACCTCGTTAGGAAGCCCATTTTCGTGAGGCTCTCGGGGGTCAACGAGGAGGAGGGGAGGAGGATCCTTCAAGAGAAGGGGATCAAGGTTTATTCCAACGCTCTAGAGGCAATAGGTGATGCCCTACGCTCGTGAACAGGAACACTAGGGTGCTAGTTCAGGGAATAACGGGGAGGGAAGGGAGCTTCCACACTAAGCTGATGCTCGAGTACGGGACTAAGATCGTCGCGGGCGTGACTCCGGGCAAAGGAGGGACGGTAGTCCACGGAGTACCCGTCTACGACACGGTAGAGGACGCGGTCAAGGAGCACGAGGTCGACGCTAGTATAGTGTTCGTTCCCGCCTCGAGGGCGCCGGACGCAGTTTACGAGGCCGTAGACGCCGGAATCAAGCTGGTCGTGGTGATAACGGAGCACATTCCCGTCGTGGACACCGCGAGGATGGTGAAGTACGCCAAGAGTAGGGGGACTAGGATAATCGGGCCGAACTCTCCCGGTATCATAGTCCCAGGGGAGACGCTGATCGGCATAATGCCGGCCAGGAGCTTCAGGAAAGGTGTCGTGGGCATAGCGTCGAGGTCGGGAACGCTCACTTACGAGGTCGCCGAGGCCGTCAAAGAGTTCGGGCATTCGACCGTGATAGGGGTCGGCGGCGACCCGATCGTTGGGACTCCCCTAGACGAGGCAGTCCTCATGTTGGACCAGGATCCAGAAACTGAGGCGATCGTGGTTATCGGAGAGATCGGCGGGACGGCTGAGGAAAGGATAGCGAAGTACGTTAAGGAAGGGAGGATAAGGAAGAAAGTCGTCGCATACATTGCAGGTCATACAGCACCGAAAGAGAAGAGGATGGGACACGCGGGAGCGGTGGTCTACATGGGCATGGGGACTTACGAGAGCAAAGTCAACGCATTTAAACAGGCTAACGTCCCCGTCGCACTAACGCCGTACCAACTGCCAGAGCTACTACGACAGCTACTATGATGCCTATCGCTAAGTAAGAGGATGATATCAGGCCGCTCAAGTTGGAACCAGAGGCGTTGCCTGAACCGCCCCAACCCGTTACAGTTAGGTTCAAGTTGGGGTTGCCGAAGATCAGAGTAGCGTTCCCCCCGTAAGGGAAGAACATGTAGACGTCGTTCCCCAGGATGGCGACGAAGAACGGGTTGCTCATGTTGGCGTAACCCACGTTGTACTGTGAAAGGCTTACGTAGTACATCGTGCCGTTGTAAATTAAGGCCGAAAGGCCTGCCAACGTGTTCACTGCAGTCCTCGGAATCACTACGGTTAGGAACCCTTTACCTACGAAGCTCAATCCCTTGTAGGTTATCGTCTTGTTGAGGGCGGGTGAATATATCGTATAGGTAGCTTTCGAGACGTTGACCAGCTGAGGGCTCAGGACTTGCAAGTTGACCCCTTGTGTCACGTTGCTCAAAGTGTAGACCTGGTACTTGCCTTCGTAGAACTGGAAGGGGTTCCTCGTGAGCGTGAAGTTAATGGTGGTGTTGAACTGGCCCTTGAAGCCGCTCCATTTGCCCGCTAAGGGGACTCCGTACTGGGCCGAAATGATGACGTAGTTCTTTCCTGAGTAAAGCTCTATCGCGGGGATCGAGGAATTATAGTAGGTGTACTCCGTTCCGGTCACGACGAAGTAGGGGAAGAAAACGGTGGTCAAGGTGTACCAGTCGGATGTCGTGTTGTAAGTCAACGTGAAGTTGTAGTGTTTCAGCGACGTGCCGTTGAAGTAAACGAACTTCTCTAGGCCAGAAGCGTTGAAGCTAGTCCCGACCCAGGTCATGTTCCAGATAATCTGCCCCTGAAAGTAAACGAACCCGTTGGACTCGGTGAAGTTGTAAACGTAAGTGAGCTGCGAGCCCAAAACGAGGAACAGCAACAGGCTCTCTCGAAGCATCGGATATGCGGACTCGGGCACTTACTTAAGGTTATCCGGCAGACGAGGAAAGCGAGCAGTGGGGCCGGCGGGATTTGAACCCGCGACCACGGGCGCGCCGGCCTAGCCTTGGGGATCAGGTCCCCAGGCCCGCATCCTAGTCCAGGCTAGACGACGGCCCCAGAGGAAACATCGTTCTAGGCTTTTAAATAATTAATGCGTGAACGCGAATACTTTCGGTCAAGTCCCTCGTAGATAGCTATATGCAAACGTTCGTAATATCCACTGCGATATTACGTGGTTACCCGCTATATCTAGTATTACCATAGGGGTGTATCGGTGATCTGACATTCCTGTAGTTTACGTGTGTAAGAACTGCGGGAGGGAGCTCTTCTCGTTCAGGAGGGTGGGCCAGGACTTTTACGGCGTAAGGACGCCCTCAGAAATCAAGGCCATGTTCGGTGGCAAGTGCCCGTACTGCGGTCACGACCTCGGTGTGCCTGAACTGGAAGACGTGATAATTAGGCCGAGAACCAGACTCGCCCTTTAGTGGAGGGTCTCGGTTAACTCGTCTAACTTCCTCATAACGAGGGATAGGTCTTTAGTCCTCGCGTAGACCCTCGCGATTTCCCACAGGCCGAAGGCGGACAAGACAGAAGTCACGTTCTTGGGGTTCGGCTTGACCGTCGCGTCGTCGAAGTCCAGAACGTACAGTTCACCGTCGCTCCTTACTAGAACGTTCTTCCAGGGCCTGCTCAGCTCCCCGTGCTCTACGCTTTTCAGCTCCAGTTGACGTGCTTTCAGTACGAGCCTTTTCAACGCCCATACGTCTTCCCTACTCAGCGGTCTCCCAGGCACGTATTCCATGAGGATGAAGTTCTTGCCGTAATCGTAGACCTTTGGCGCGACTCCCTCAGCCATTGACTGGATTTTCGCCTCTATCTCCAGCGACTCCTTGTTTGAGTCGGGCCTCCTGACCTTTAACGCTCTCATGTCCTCGGTTAGGACGACTACCCCAGTCTTCCCCTTGCCCAGAACCCTCACTCCGTTGGGCAATTGAGTCTGACCGAAGGAGTAAACTCGCGTTATGCCCCTGGACTTCAGCTCCTTCAGTATCTCGTCAGACCTGTAAGGGTAAAGCACCGCCTCTACTTCAACCAGGGCGGCCTCTTGCGGAGGAACCTCCTTAGCTCCGGCGAGTTGGCCTCTGAGACCCATTCGGTTCCCAACAGTTGTACTTTCGTCTTGAACTTTAATGCCTTGAGCGTGACCTCGACGGGATCCGAGCTCTTCCTCTTCTTCACCGAATATAACCTCCCGTCCTCGCCGACCCACACGTAGTCGTTCTTAGACACGAAGTCCTCGACGTTCTTCAACTCGTAAAAGGGAGGCCCGCGGTTGAGGTACCAGTCGCCAATGTCCTTGGACTCCAGCTGAACGGCGATGTTCAGCTCGTCCCCCTCGCTCCAGGAGCCCAAGTCTATTACCCTGAAGCCGGCCTGTTCCAGTGCGGTCTTGATCAACTCAAGGTTCCTGAATACCTGACCCCAGAGCGTGTCCTCCGGCACGCTTTCTAGCACCTTCAACCTCACGAGGAGGACGTCCCCCCTGACCTCAGCCTCCTTGGGTTGAGGAGGGAAAAAGAAGTCCATCGAGGGCTCCTTGAGGTAGAAGTGGCTGGCCACGACGAACTCGGCGAGCCTCTTCAGTGAGACTGCCGCTGCCGCGTTACGTCTGGGATCCACTGGGTCGGGGATGATCAGGGGCTCCGTGAATTCCCTCAACGGCTTGGCCGTAGGGATCATGACGGGAGGCCTCCAGCCCTCGGCCGCGCTCACCACGTTCCTGAAGCTCTCGTAGAAGTAAACCAACAGCTCGGCTACGTAGCCCGAGAAGCCCCTCACCTTTATTTCGGCACCGTAGACCCCTATGCCCTTCATGAACCTCTTGAGCACCCTCACCTCGTCCTTCTGTTCGTCCGTCAAGTTCCTGCGAATGAACTCCGTGTGAAAGGGGGTCCTGTCGACGGGAGTTTTCGCCTTAGTCCCATCGCTAACTTTAAGCCCAGGAACTACCTCAACGGTAACTCCGTCTACTTCCAGGGTAAGGTAAGGGTGGTCAGCATAGGATATCGTGTACTTGTACTTTGAGAGCCTTTCCAGAAGAACCTTGAGGGCGTTCTCCTTCAGCCACTCCCTACCGTAACTCTCGGGGAAGTAGACGAAGACGTCTACGTCGCCCTCCCCGCTGAGCCAAGTCCCCTTTGCGAACGAGCCCTCTACCCTAGCGTCCAAGCCCTCGAGGTCCTGAAGGACTTTCCTGGCTACGTTCCAGAGCCTCCTCTCCTCTTCAGGACTGGGCTTTACTCGCCTGAGGACTTCCTCCTCGATCAACAGCCCTCACTTCTAGCAGAACGTCGTAAATCGGCCCCTTTGGCGTTAACGTGCTCTTGAAGAGCTTTATAGAGCTCACCTCCTTAGTCCCGACCTCAAAGTCGTGGTACTTCATGATGAGTTGCGGCAATGACCCGACGGAGCCCTTGACTCTGGCGAGGGTGAGGTGGGGCGAGAACTCCTTCTCGTCCTCGGGCCTTATTCCCCTCGCCTTCAGGTTCTTGACCAGTTGGTCGTGAATGGACTTGAGCGTCTCCTGACCTTCCCTAACTCCCACCCACACAACTCTGGGCCTGAACGCGTTAGGGAAGGCCCCCAGGCCTGCGAGCCTCACCGTGAACCTGGGGAAAACGACGGAGGAGACCGCGCTCTTGACGTCGTCCAACGAGCTCTCGGGGACTTCCCCGATGAACAGGAGGGTAATGTGCATGTTCTCCGGGTCCACGGGCTTCAGGTCTGCCCCTGACGACTTCACGAGCTTAACGAGGGTGTCCAGCTCTTGGTTGTAGGGAATGTCAACGCCGACGAAGAGGCGTAACACCTAATTTTCCACCCTCACGGTCATGTTGGGGGATCTCGCTATTAAGCTGATCCTGATCACCGGCATGCCTGGCTCCGGAAAGGACACGCTGACCCAAGCTCTACGAGAGAGGGGGTACAAAGTGATCGTCATGAGCGAGGTCTTGAAGGAGCGCTACTCGAGGGAAGCGAGGCCGGGGGAGAGGCTAATGGACTTCGCCTTCAGGATGAGGAAGGAAAGGGGGAGGGGGTTCGTGGCGGAGCTCACCTTGGAGAAGCTCAGCAAAGACGACAAAGTGGTCGTAATCAACGGAGTCAGGAACTGGGAGGAAGTCGAGGTGTTCAGAAGGGCAGGGGGGACGACGATCATAGCGGTTCACTCGTCGCCTAAGTCGAGGTATTCGCGGCTCGTCGCGAGGGGGAGGACGGAGGACTTGAAGTACGACGACCTTGCCAAGAGGGACTTCGAGGAGCTCGAGATGGGCATAGGTTGGGTCATAGCCATGGCGGACTACGTCCTAGTGAACGAGGGCAGCGTTGACGAGTTCATTAGGAACGGAGTCGAGCTTGTGGAGAAGGTGATAGGCGATCCCTAAGGTTACGGCCGAAGTCTACGTGTGGCCGTCGGAGAGCAAAGAGAAGGTTATCCAGGCCCTGAACAACGTCTTCGACTACGACCAGCTTCTCGAGGAGAGAGAGGGTTACGCCGTTAAGCTCATAGCCGTTTCCAACAGCTTGAGGAGCCTGACTAAGCTCCACAAGCTTCTGAGGGAGGAAAGGATTCTGGACTCCGCCAGGAAGCACTTGCTGGCCGGCATCGAGGGCAACAGGCTGACTTTCATGCTGAACAAGCAAGTAGCTTACGTCGGCAAAGTGGTCTTCGCCGACACCGAGAGGGAGAGCCCTTTGGGCCCGATCAAGATCACGGTAGAGTCATCAGACCCGAGGGCCGTAGTGGACTGGTTAGCGCCGAAGACCGCCAAAGGAGTCCCGCTGTGGGAGAACCCGATGCCTAGCGAATGAAGATGCTGTCGAAGGGCTCCGGCGCAACGACCCGCGGGAACTTCTTTCTGGCCTCTGCTAGCAAGGGCTCAGTAGTACTGTACCTGGCGCTGTAGTGGTAAAGGGCTAGAGTCCTCACATTTGCCTTAGCTGCTATTTCCCCAGCGTCTCCCGCGTTGGAGTGCCCATAAGCGTGGGCCTCCTCGTTGTAATCGAAGGTCGAGTCGTGAATCAGCAAGTCGGCGTCCTTAGAGGCCTCTATCACCTTGTCACAAGGCCTCGTGTCGCCCGTGTAAACGACCTTCTTTCCCTTACTCACTCTAACGTAATCTTCGGGCTTCAAGACCCTGCTCTTGTACTCCACGGTCTTGCCTTCCTTCAAGGCCCTGAAGACCCAGAACTCCTTAATTCCCTCAGCCCTGAGCCTGTCCGCGTCGAGGTTCCTCCTCTCGGCCTCCTCTAATACGTAGCCCCTGGACTCTATCGTGTGACATGTCTCGAACGGCCTGAGGCTGAACTCCTTGGTCTCGAACTTATCCGCGAAGGTGATCGGGAAGTCCGGCTCGAACTTTGTCCTCCTGAAGGTCTCCTCCAGGAAGTCCTTCAGTTCTCCAGGGCCTAAAACTATTAGCTCTTCCTTCCTTCCCAACAGGCCCATGGTTTGAATCATTCCAGGCAAACCGAGCACGTGGTCGCCGTGCATGTGCGTTATTGCCACGACTTTGACGTTGATCCCGAGGGCCTTCTCCATGATCCTCTGTTGCGTCCCCTCTCCGCAGTCGAAGAGGATTGAGAGCCCTTCTCTGAAAACCAAGATCCCTGGGAGACCCCAACGGCTCGGGGCTCCTCCGCCTACTCCGAGGAAAACGAGCCTTATCATGGCCTCTCTGCCACGTAAAAGGCCCTCGTCAGGCTCTTGTGTTCGTAAACCTTGCTGACGCTTACCACCTTATATCCGACGCTTTCTAAATCGTCGTAGAACCACAATTTAGAGTCAGTGATAAAGACGAGCCTCCCCTTCGGGGGGAGGAGGTCGTAGGCGGAGTAAAAGAAGGTCTTGTAGAGCTCGATGAGCTCGGACGCCTTCGCCCTGGTCGACCTGCCGTAGGGCGGGTCGGTGACTATGGCCTCTATTCCCCTTACGTTCTCTTTCGCCGCGTCTGCCGCAAAGACGTCGCAGTCGTAGTTCAGGGCGCTTAAGTTAGCCTTAGCCTTAGCTAGGGACTTGAGGTCTAGGTCGCTACCGAAACACTCTAGTCCCCTCCAGGCCGCCTCGATTAGGATCCCTCCTAGTCCCGCGAACGGGTCGTAGATCGCCCTCCCCGCCTTGCTCAGGTTGACCGCGACCCTGGCCAAGTCCGCGCTGAGCGTGCCGGACTGCCTGTACGGCTTCATGGAGTGCCTCTCTAGGCTCTTGGTGTCGCGTTGGGCTTTCCTGAGCCCTACTAAAATCAAGCCGTCGGTGAACACCAGGTCGAGGGTGGGACAGTCCCTGCCTAACTTGACGTAACTAGAAAGCTTCTTCGCTTCAACCTCGATTTCGCCCTTACCGCTGGAAAGTATTGAGTCGATTTTCACGTGAAAGCACTCGCCCTTCAGCTCGCGAGTAATTTCAGAGACGTCGTTCGTGACGGCTATCGCTTTCCCTGCGTACTTGACGAAGGAGGAAAAGGCGAGCTTCGAGAGGTCGCCCCCCTTGAAGAGGGCGACACCCGAGAGGTAGTGGACTTCCTCCGGCTCCGCTAAGGCCTTCAGCTCTTCAAGGGCCAAATAGGGGGAGTCCATTCTAAGGACGGCGTAGTTCAGATCTTTCTCGCTATCGCTGGCGATACGTCTACCACCTCGACTTCCGAAGAGCTCTGCGGAACCGTGTTAGTCACGACGATCCTCTTGATTCCAGCGTCCTTCAGTTTCTTCACAGAGTCCTTACCCACGAAGAGGCCGTGCACCGCCGCTGCTAAGACCTCCTTCGCACCTGCGTCGTAGGCCGCTTTCGCTGCGAGAACCATGGTGTCTCCGGTGCTTATTATGTCGTCCACGATGATTACGCTCTTGCCCTTGATCTTCTCAGTGGGCTTGGTGACGAGCGACACTTGGCCGGTGACTCTGTCCCTCGACTTCTCGAGGTGATCGAACTCGACGCCCAGAGCCTCAGCGAACCTCTGGGCCCTCTCTAAAGCTCCCTTGTCTGGGGCTAAAACGAAGGCGTCCTTAACGTCCTTGAACGCTGTAGCTAACTCAGGCATCGGGTCTGCGGCCCTCGCGTCGCCCTCGAAGTGGGAGAGGGCGTCGTAATGGTGGGGCTCGACCACTATCAGGGCGTTGGCACCAGACCTCCTTATCGCCTGGAGGACTGTCTTGACGCTCAAGGCCTCGCCGTGCCTGAACCTCCTGTCCTGCCTGGAGTAGGCCAAATAGGGGACTACTGCCGTCACGCTGTTGGCTTTCAAGTCGTCTAGGGCCTCAATCATGAGGAGGAGCTCGATTATGTGCTTGTCCTGAGGGTAGTAGGTGCTTTGAACCACTATTACGTCCTTACCCATCACGTCTACAGGAATCCTCACGTAGGACTCCCCGTCGGGGAAGACCTTGTGCTCGACCTCATAGAACTCCGCGTTTAACAACCTGGCCAGGTTCTTTCCTATCCCGTTGTGAGCGGGTCCACCTAATACAATCATTAACGACCTTAATTAGGCACAAGATTTAAAGGTGAACGAATGTACTACGTCTTCTTCCTCGGCACTGCCGGATCCGGTAAGACAACCCTGGTCAAGGCCTTCTCGGAGTACCTGGAAGACATAGACATGGAGGTGTCCGTCATCAACATCGACCCCGCCGTCGAGGAACTGCCGTACTCCCCAGACTTCGACATCAGGTCTTACGTCGACGCCAGGGAGGTCATGAGGAAGTTCGGCCTCGGCCCTAATTCTGCCCTAGTTACTTCCGTCGACTTGGCCCTGACGAAAGCTAAGGAAATCAAGGAAGAACTGGATCAAATTAAGGCGAACTACGTACTCGTGGACACCCCTGGTCAGATAGAACTCTTCGCCTTCAGGGAGACAGGAAGGCTCATGTCATCCCTAATAAGGGGGGACAGTAAGGCCGTCGGAGTCTTCCTGCTTGACGGAGTCTTGAGTAAAGAAGCCAGGAGCTTCGTGTCTCTCCTCCTTCTGTCCTCTTCGGTCAGGTTCAGGCTCGACTTCCCAGTAGTCAACGCGTTGAGCAAGGTCGACCTCCTTACCAACGCTGAACTGGAGAAGATCAAGTCGTGGAGCGAGGGTACTGGACTCATAGACGAGCTGGGCAAGCTGGACGAGTACTCGTTCGAGCTGGTCAAGACGATAGTGGAGAACCTCAGCTCCTTCCCGGTCCCGGTTTCCGGGATAACCCACGAGGGCCTCGACGACCTCTACGGCGAGATACAGAACGTCCTCGCCGGAGGGGAGGACTACTTAACTGAGGAGCCGAACCCCAGGCTGTAATGTTTTATTCCTTACTTAGGAATTCCCCTACCGTGAAAGTAAGAACAGTTGACGCCAGGTCAATGGTAGACATAATCAAGACGCTCAACGAGTTCCTGCCCGAGGTAACCCTGGACTTCTCCGAGGACGGGCTCAGGATCAACGGGATAGACGCGTCCAAAGTCGTCCTAATCGACATATTCTTACCGAAAGGGTATTTCGAGGAGTACGAGGTCAACGGTGAAGAAAAGGTGGGAGTGAGGTTGGACGAATTGACGGAGTTACTCTCGAGAGTCACGAAGGAGGACACCTTGACTCTCTCGAGCGAAAACGGGGTCTTGGTTGTAGAACTCGAGGGCGAGTACTACAGAAAGTTCACCGTCCCGAGCATTCAGGTCGAAAGCGCTGAGCTCCCCCAGACCGAGTTGGAGTTCCCCTTCAGGGCGAAGATGATCACTCCGACGTTCGTCGACATAATAGGCGGCTTCGAGGATCTGGGAGCCGACGCGGTGAGGTTCAAGTCGACAGACGGCAAGCTGACCCTTACTGCATACTCCGACGTCGTGGAGAGCAGCATAGAGCTCAGCGTGGAGAACGCAGGCTTACTGGAAGCCGAGGGGAGCGACGCCGAGAGCGTTTACGGGCTTGAATACATCGCCAACACAACGAAGCTGAAGAGGGCTAGCGGTTCCCTCGAAATAAGGTTCGGCACCCAGTTGCCCCTCAAGTTGAGGTACGAGATGCCAAACGGTGGTTACAACGACTTCTACATCGCGCCCAGAGCGGAGTGAAATCCTGAGGAAGCTCATCAGGAGCTACTACGAGGTCGCGAAGCTAGACTTACCTCAGGACATGGAGCTCAGGGAGTTCGCAGTACAGCCATTCGACTCCGAGAGCTACGTCAGGCACCTTTCCTTCAGCAATGAGCCCGAGCTCAGGGAGTTCCTGGTCAAGGTAGTTCCGCTCCAGGTCTACTTCTCCGCCGGGAAGTACCAGACCCCGTCAGCTAAGGACATGGAGAGCATGGGCTGGATGGGTTCCGACCTCATGTTCGACCTGGACGCAGAGGAGTTCTGCTCCCTGGAGACCAAGAGGTTCTGCCCAGATACGGGAGAAGAGGAAGTCGAATGCAAGACTTCGGAAACGATAGACTACACGGAAGTCACGACTGATTGTCTCAAGCTCGTTTACAGGAAAGCCGTGGAGCTCACTAAGATCTTAAAGGAGGACTTCGGCCTCGAGGGGGAGATCATATTCTCGGGAAACAGGGGGTTCCACGTTAATGTGGACTGCTACGGCGACTGCGCCCTGCTTGACAGGGAGGACAGGAAAGAGATCGTAGAGTACCTCACAGAACCGAAGGTGGAGCCGGGGAGGCCAGAGGACGTAGGCTGGGCGGGCAGGCTGGCCAGGGGGTTCGAGCCAATCAACTTGGACGCTCAGGTCACGATCGACATCTACAGGCTCAGGAGGATACCGGGGTCGATTAACGGGAAGTCTGGCCTCCCGGTCTTCAAAGTTAGGGCGGAAGAGGACTTGGATAACCTCTTCTCCAAGTCTCCTTTCTCTGGAAAGGTCGTGATAGACCCTCTGATTACGGGTCACGTCAGGGCTTACGAGATGAGCTTCGAGCTGGAGCGGGGGAGGAAGGAAGTGGTAGAAGCAGGCGTTGGGGTCTTTCTGAGCTTAAAAGGGTTAGCGAGGTTGATTGCGTATGTCAAGTGAGCTACTCGCAGACTTGTTAGAGGACGAGCTGACCGAAAAGGAACCGATAGACCTCGAGCTTAAGGACCTTCAGGACGTGATCAGGGCACTCAGGAAGGCGAGGGCCATGTACTCAGACGAGATCCACAGGGCAGAAGTGAGGCTCTATGAGGAATTGGCTTCTAACCTGTTCCACGCGAGGCTGGGGAAGTACCTCGAAGGGGCTAACCCTAAGGGGTTCGATTCCGAGCTCTACAAGGTCGTGAGTAGGGTAGAGGAAATATTCAAAGCTATAGTTACTGGGGCTTATGCCGGTTCTGAGAAGTGGAAGCTCTTCGTCGCTAAGGAGCCCGTCGTTTTGGGGAAGTATACGCTGGAACCCGGCGACTTCGTGGTGAGCGACCTCAATAACGTTTTAAATGCGGTCGTCGGAGGATATCTGGATCTCGTAAGGTTGGAGAGAGTGGGCGGTAATGAAGGTTCCTAAGACAATAAACACTTACTGCCCGAAGTGCAGGACTCACACTCCTCACAGCGTCTCTCTCTACAAGGGCGGTAAGAGGAGGACTTTGGCGGAAGGACAGAGAAGGTACGACAGGAAGAATCTGGGCTACGGAAGCAAGAGGAAGCCCGAACAGAAGAGGTTCGCCAAGACCACCAAGAAGCAAACTCTAGTGCTGAAGTGCCAGAAGTGCGGCTATACGATAGTCAAGGAAGGGATAAGACTTAAGAAGTTAGAGTTAGTGGAGGTGGCCAAATGAAGGCTAAGCTGAAAGTCCTAATCCCCCAGCCCAAGAGCAGGTTCTTGAGGGTTAAGTGTGCCCAGTGCGGGAACGAGCAGGTTGTCTTCAGCCACGCGACTTTCCCTGCGAGATGCACCTCCTGCGGAGCTCAATTGGTCATCCCCACTGGTGGCAAGGCTAAGATCCAGGGAGAGGTCCTCAAGGAATTAGAGTGAGCGTTTTCATCCCCACTTTTCAGCGATTTGAGCGATTCAATCCCTTATCTTCGTTGTTTCTTTCGAAGAGGGTAAAAATTAAGGCTAGTCACCCATGCTTTAGTAGAGACCGAAATGATTTACCCCAGGAAGCAGATCCCCGACGACGGGGAGATCCTCATAGCCACGGTAAAGAAGGTGTTCGACCAAGGAGCCTACGTTACTCTGGACGAATACGCGGGACTTGAGGCCTACTTGCCTTGGATAGAGGTAAGTAGCAGGTGGGTCAGGAACATAAGGGACGTGTTGAGCGAGGGCAGGAAGATCGTCGTTAAGGTCATTAGAGTCGACAGGAGGAAAGGGACCGTAGACGTCTCCCTGAAGAAGGTCACGGAGGACGAGAAGAAGAAGAAAATGCTCCAGTGGAAGAGGTTGCAGCGCACAGATAAAATTCTGGAGATCGTGTCCCAGAAGCTGAAGGTGCCTGAGAAGCAGGCCTGGGAGGAGGTGGCTTGGAAGCTCGAGAGTAAGTACAACACGGACGCTTTCTCGGTATTAGAGAAGGCGATAAAGGAGGGCGACAAGGTGCTGAGGGACGCTGGAGTTCCAGAGATGTGGATAAAGCCCCTAATGGAGGAAATCAGTAAGCACATAGAGGAGAAGAGGTACAAAGTCTTTCAGATAATCACTGTCAGGTCTAGCGCTCCCGACGGGGTGGAGAGAATAAAGGCGTTCTTCAACGCGGTAGAGGAAATGTTCAACGAAGACGTGGGCGAGTTGAAGATCTACACGGTCGGCGCCCCGAGATATAGGATAGAAATAATTGGGACTAATCAGGCCGAAATAGGGGCTGAGTTAACGAGGCTACTGAAGAGCATGGAGGGCCTGGCTAAGGAGAACGACGTGTCGTTCGCGGTGGTCAAGAAGTGAAGTGGAAGCTGAGGAAGTGCCCTAAGTGCGGGACTTACACTTTCCAGGACAGATGTCCAAAATGCGGTACCCCTACGGTAGTTCCGCACCCCCCGAGGTTCTCCCCTGTCGATAAGTACGTGAAGTACAGGATCGAATTGAAGAGGGGCAAGAAACTAGAGTGTTAATTTCGGGAGAAAAACAAGGGAACTTTTTACTGGTTGGGGTTCAGCACGACCACTTGAGGAGTAACGACCACCCAAGGCTCTACGAATTGGTAAACTACTACAACCACGTAAACATATGCCACGCCACCGATGGCTGGAACGGCACCTAACGGGTAGAGCTCGATCAATACTGGTTTGAAGTACTGCAGGTAGATGTTAGGCAGTAGCGTGCCTTGAAGCGTGGTCTCTGTCTGAGTGGGAAGCGGAACTGAGAACGGCGCTACTACGGGATTGCCTGTAGCTTGTAGGCCCTCTATGAACATGTTAACTATTAAGGAGTTGTACGCACGTGGAGTCCAGGCAGTCACGGACGCGCTCGATATTTGGTTTATCAAGGCCTCGTAGTTCGAGAT
>JBAMMP010000033.1:0-5978 GCA_039793765.1 Sulfolobaceae archaeon | reverse complement strand
GTGTTCACTTGGATCCAGTAGCCGTAGTCCCACCACGAGAGAATGTAGGCGTGGCTGGGCGTGTTGTTCTTTATCCAGTCCAACGCCGCTACCCACGCGAAGTTCGTCACGGCGAAGGGCAGAGCAGCGTTGGTTATGGAGGTCGGCACGTTGCTCAAGGCTATTGTCCAAGAAGCGTCTGCCACCATCGACACGCCGACCAGAGCGACCATAACGGTTCCGAACACCTTGGCCTTGTTCGTGGCCCTCATGTCGTTCAACATCTCCGCTATCGCTACTCCAGCTAGGGCAGCGATTATGTACGCCGTGTAGTTGAATAAATAGGGCTGTTCGGAGGTTCCGAAGACGCTCGCGACGCCTAGCACGACTAACCAAATCGAACCCACGTTCGCTCTCCTTCTGAGCAAGTAGTAGACCCCTGGGACGGACAAGAGGATCGGTAGGCCGAAAGTGGCAATCAACTGCTGAGCCGATTCTGGAATGTACTCGGCTACTGTCCTGAATATGGGGACGGTGAATTGGAAGAACGGGTTGATTATGGCGTAATACCTCCCAGGTATCGGATTTATGCCGGCCAAGGGGGCCAAGACCAAGCCGCCCCCTACTACGAGCACAAGACTCGCGGTTATTATCAGGGCCCTGCTATCGGCTATCTCAGTTGGAATTATCCTCTTCAGGTAAACGTCAAGATAGAGGAAGAGTGAGATTAGCAATAGAGCTAGTCCGTGAGCTATTCCGGACATGAAGCCTATGTTATTTGGCGCCAGAGAGGTCAGGAAAGCCGTTGTGACCGACATCACCGTTACGTGCTTCGCCGTAAGCTCGTCGTTCTTGTTGAGCAAAATGAGGAGGAAAGCCGCTACGAATAAGCTCAAGTCGACGTAAGTATAGCCTCCCCACGTTATTTCGACTAGGAAGAGGAAGGCTCCGGAAATCGCGCTCAGAACCCACTTGTCCCTCTTAATGGCCTGAATTAGAAAGTAAATAGTAAGCAACACAAAGGCGGCACCCCAGGAAGTCTTTGGCAACCCGCCAAGGAGGTTCTTGTATGTTAGCGCAGGCGAGACAGCCACGAAAGCTGCGGCTAAGTATCCGCCTATCCTAGTCTGTGTGATTGTCTCTACTGCGAGGAACGCTGCAAGGACTCCTACAGCCGCGAGAAGAACGTCGGAAAATATAGCGACAGTATACACAGCGTTAGGGCCGTAGGAGGAGTAGAACGGTAGGCTAAACAACGCGATGAAGAACGGAAGGCCGATGGTGTTCCCTAATTCTATGGCATAGCCCCAGGGGAACCAGGCCTTCACGTCTGGTGGAACCGCGTACCAGTTCCCGTGTGCCCCCGCTATTAAGAGGGCGTTGTAGAACAGGTACCAGGGGTCAAACTCGTTCATCGTGAGAGGCCATTGCGGGTAATTCGTTAAGTTAACTGTTCTAAGCAGTATAGAAACGAGAGCTAGAGCACCAACGATTAGTGCGTCCAGCGGGCGTTTAAGGTCTATCCTCAGCCCTGACTTCCTGGCTGTCGAAGACATACGTTTGGCAAAACTCGATATTGAATAAAAGGTTAATCAGATGGGCCCGGGGGGATTTGAACCCCCGACCTCCCGGTCTCTGCCCGGCGATATCAGCCGGGCGCTCCACCAAGCTAAGCTACGGGCCCATTTTTCCGATTTGATAGGGACAATTAAAGCCTTCGGTACGAAAGGCCTCGAACAAATCTTCGAACGGTGTGGATGTACATCAGGAACGAGAAATCGTCATCACGCTTCAGGCCGCCCATCGAGCATCATCGTGATGGACCGGCCGGGATTTGAACCCGGGACCTCTCGGGTGCGAACCGAGCACTCTTCCAGGCTGAGCTACCGGCCCATGTCTCTCATTCAACCCGAAAATTTATGTCTGACGTGAGTCCAACGGCCTAATTTTCGACCTCCCCTCTCCTGTTCTTAAGACAGAAGAAAACGCGTGATCGAGCTAAACGTTATCGTTAAGGTTCTCAGAGCAGTAGCGGAGAACGTTCCTGAAGATTGTTCAGACGTTCTAAATCAGGTAGCGGAGAAGTTCATAAAGGACGCCATGGACTTAGGGCTGGAGAAGGCAATACGAAAATGGTACGGAATAGAGGACGAGCAAGAGGTGGTCATTGAGACCCCTTAAAGACTTCCCTTACTTCCGCGCTCGCTTCCTCCAAGTCTTTCATTGTGTCTATCGACCTCCAATAGGCCTCAGGGAAAGTCACCCCGCCGAGCATTCCCCTTTCGGCCAAAGTCGGGAAAGTAGTCCTCTCCAAATCGCCCTTGTCTGGAAGGTACTCGAAGACCTTCGGGGAGAACTTGTAGACTCCCGCGTTTATCCAGTACTCCTTTAAGACGGGCTTCTCCATGAACGCCTTTACCTTACCGTCCGCGACCTGTATGATGCCGTAGGGACTCCTGAGGGGAACTAGGGCTATCGTAGCCACCTCGCTGTCCTTCAGCTTCAGTTTAGTCACGTCTAAGTCGGTTATGATGTCCCCGTTCAGTACGAGGAACTCCTCGTGGAGGAAGTCCTTCAGCCTCTTAATCGCCCCTCCTGTGCCCAAAGGCTCGTTCTCGGTCAAGAACATGTAAGAGATCCCTAGCCTTTCTGCGTTCTTCGTGACCCATTCTATGAGGACTTCGCGTTTGTATCCTGTAAGGAAGACGAAAGACCTCACGTTGTGCTTCTTTAGCCAGAAGATCTGCCACTCGAGTATCGGCTTGCCGTTGACCTCCACCATGGGTTTCGGTCTCTCGTCCGTTAAGGGCCTCAGCCTCTTCCCGTAACCTCCTGCCAGTATGACCGCTTTAGGTCCGTACACGTTCCGGTTCTGGTAAAAAAGTCATTATAAATTTAGTCCTTTCATTTACCTCATCTAGAACTGTAACAATTACGCGACATCGACATCGAGGAAAAAACGATTTAAAGATAGAGCCGACAGAAAGAGTGGGGCCGTCGTCTAGCCTGGACTAGGATGCCAGGCTCGGGCCCTGGTGGTCGCGGGTTCAAATCCCGCCGGCCCCATGTCCATCTCACTGCCTCATTGACTGGGTTCTCAGCTCCTCGTCGCCGCCGCGTAACCCACTATGATCCCAAGGGCTATCAGGATGCCGAGGAACAGCAAAGATCCGCTTGACGGCAAAAGGAACTTAGAAGCTGAGAGGGACGAGCCCTGATAGATCTTTATAGTCTCGGTATAGCTCGATTGTGAAACGCTGACGTTCACTTTGGCCATCGCGGATCCGGCCGGGTTAGACGCCACGACTACGTAGTTGCTAGTCCCGCTAAGTATGGGGTTCGCGACCAAAACTTGACCTTTACTGCTGGAGTTCATTAGAGCGTCGTTGTAATATATCGAGTAGTTGGTGGCGTACTGACTCTGCACGTTAAATAACAGGCCTTTAGGCGTGATCGTCACGTTGACCTTGGGCTGGCTAGGAGGTAGATAATAGATGACCTTCAAGCTCTGAACAGATGCTCCTGCAGGGTTCTTAGCGACGACTGTCAGGTTGTAAATTCCGAACGGGCCGTAGAAGGTGAAGGTGTTGTTCTGGCCCAGATACTTTTCAGCGACCAACTTACCCCCTTCGTATAAATAGGCGGTGAAGTTGGCGGGATAAGTGCTGTTCCACGTAACGGTGAAGTGGGTGGGCGTCTTATAGACGGTGAAGTTCAGCTGGGGAACGGCCATGACGTAGAAGTACTGAGTGGCCGGGGTGCTGTTCCCGGCCTGATTATACGCTATGACCTCCACCATGTACTGCACTCCCGGTCGTAGGCCAGTGAACGTGTAGGAAGTATAACTTGAGGGGAGGTTAAGTGACTCGATAACTCCCTTCGGGGACACCAAGATCACGTAGTAGCCCTGAACGGAACCGTTAAACCCATTGATAGTCCACGAAACTGTCGCGTTCTTATTACCGATCACAACCTTAACGACGGGTTGCGCAGGAGTAGCCTGTGGAGTGACCTCAACCGGAGCGGACATGGGGCTGAATCCGTACTGATTGAACGCCTGGATCTTAACTGTATAAGTCACTCCGTTCATCAGCCCGTTTACCGTCGCAGAAGTCACATTACCTACGGTATACGTGGTCACCAGGGTGTTTCCTTGATAAACGTAAATTATGTATCCAGTGGCGTTAACGTTAGTCCAAGAGATCTCGAACCCGCCAGGCATAGGCCTAACCGAGACTATCTCTGGGATGAGGGGAGGGAAGTGGAAAGTGAAGAACTGCATTTTATTCGTGGGGAGGTTGTAGGTGGTGAGCCCGCCTAGTACAATCAAGGTATTGTTGACCTGAACGGACGCCGCGTACGCAGTCGGATACTGCTCCTGTTGCGACGTCAAAGTCCACTCGCTCCCGTTGAACGTTAAAATAGCTCCTGGCTGCTGATATCCTTGACTTATCACTAGTCCGCCTACAATTACGTAAAACCCGTTCACGTAAGCCATTGAGCCGTAAGCTACTGAGGCCGGAAGGTCCGGCAACCGTTTCCAACTGTTGCTAGCCGGGAAGTAGATGTGAGAATCCCTCCCGTAGACGTTATAGCCGTGGTACCCTCCCGCGATAAGGAGCGCGGTTCCGTTAAAGTAGTAGTTTGCTCCTGCGAAGGGAACCGGAGTGGTTCCTATGACCGACCACTGCCCTGTACTCGGGTCGAACACCTGGATTTTGTTTGACGGCGGGAAGTAGAACGCCTGCCCAGTGCCGTTGAACCCTCCTAGGACGTAAATCTTGCCCCCGTAAGAGAACGCCGCTCCCGCGAACACGGGGACAGGCATCGAACTCGAGACTACTTTCCAACCGTTGCCGGTCAACTCGAGGACGTAGGGGGAAATGGCAGTCGAGTTCTCCCCTCCGATGACGTATATCGTCCCGCTATATGCGACGACCATCGGGTAAGCAAGGGCGAACGGCAAGGAGGGCCCTGTCGACCAGACTCCGTCCTTGTACACGTATACAGTTTTCAGCACTTTACCGTTACTGTCTATACCGCCGATCAGGTAGATCGACCCGTTTAGGTAGACAGCCCCGGACGCGTAAATGGATTGAGGCAGTTGAGACACGGTACTTAAGCTAACGTAAACCGAGTAGGAATGAGCCACTATGGTAATAGGTATCAAGAGCGTCGCGAGGACTAGAAGGCCTGGTATTATCACACGACGGCTGATCCTCATTAGTACCAAAGCTATCGCTTTGACTCCCTTAAAAGGCTCACAGCCCTGATGCCGATCGAGAGAGCCAACCCTACGAGGACTAACACTGTGGCGGCCACCACGGCGGCCTCTAGCCCCTCGTACGAGAAGATCTCGAATATCTCCACGGAGGCGTACTTAGTCCCGTTGAAGGGAGGGTTGAGGACGTAATAAGCCACAATAGCTACGGAGCCGAACTCGCTGATCGACCTCGCCATTGCAGTCAGAGAGGAGTTGATAATGGATAGCTTAACCTCTGGCAAAGCGATGAAAAACAGCTGTCTCCATAAGCTCACGCCTAATGTGGAGAAAACTTCGAAGGTCTCAGCAGGAATTGTAGAGAAGGCTTCCCTCATGGAACGCACGTAGATCGGGGCGCTGACCGTCGTCAAGGCGAGCGTGAGGCCGAGTAGGTTGTCGAACACCGTGAGGCCGAGCTGGTCTAAAAGAGAGCCCAAGGGAGTGTATTTAGAGAACAGCAAGAGGATGCCGATTCCGACCACGGGGTGAGGCACAGAGGCCGGGAGGTCTATGAGGGACTCGAGGAGGGCGTTCCTCCTCCGGGCAAGGTAGAAGGACAGAGGCGTGAAAATCAAGACCGTTACACCCACGGCAATGCCTGAGGCCACTAGGGTAAGAACGACAGGAGCTATCATGACCTCGAATACGTTGTAGTTGAACCACTCGACTCCGTAAATTAGAATCACGAGTATTGGCAACGATAACCACAGGGCGGCTAAGTAGGAGTAAAGCCTCA
>JBAMMP010000032.1:0-9842 GCA_039793765.1 Sulfolobaceae archaeon | reverse complement strand
AGAGGTGCGTCGAGGGAGTCGAGAAAGAGGGCATACCTAAGTGCGTGGCCAACGCGAGGAAGGTGTTCGACTTAGCTTCCTCGGGCGAAGAGACCTACGAGTGATCCCTGTTTTTTATTTCCAGCTTAATTATTCATGGAGAAAATTTTCAATTTCTAGTCCGAGTTTTCGATCTTTGAACCATCCAAGGGGTAGGGCGAGGCTAGTGTAATAAAATTAGTTAGAGCTCATTCGTAGATATTCAAACTATTACTAATCCTTGAATTCTTCGCGTTATGTATTTAATAACCCCACTCTTCACACTAATCAACGCTATGACGCTCACGCAGGCCCTCGTGGCCCTCGGTATCCCAATTGTTCTAATACTCCTCGCGGGCTACGGCGGGTACAAGGCCCTATCTATAATCTTGGGCCTCAAACACAACCCTTTGAAGGTCGCGCGCTTCGAGGCAGGCAACATCCCCTACGGTGAGGGTAGGTTATGGTACCCCTTGCAGTATTACGGTTACATATTGATTTACACGTCAATAGAGCCCCTAATCGTAATCCTCCTTCTCCTAGCCCCCTCGGCATATAACGCCTCTCAAGGACTTTACCTGCATTTCGCCATTATCCTTGGGTCGTTCATCGCCTTGCTTTACCCGATAGTGTATTACGGAGCTAAGGTAGCCGACACGATAAACCAGTGGGAGGTGAGGCGCTGATGAGCTCCCAACCACAGTCTCAACCGCAACCCCAAGCTCAGCCCCAAACTCAAGCCCAGCAGAAACAGCAGGAGAGCTACTTGGCCAAGAAGCTGGAGGAGCTTAAGGCGAAGGTCAAGGTCAACGCGAAGGTCGAGTCCGACAGGAGGGCTACCATAGAGACCGAAAAGGCGAACTTAGTTTCTGTGGCTAAGGCAATGAAGGAGCTGGGCTTTGACCACGTGAAGACGGTTACTGCTATCGACTATCCCGAGACCGAGACCTTTGAAGTGCTCTACCACGTCTCGTCCTACGGCGACGTGGAGCTCGCGAAGACCATCGTTACTCTGAAGACTAGAACTAGCTACAAGGATCCAACTCTTCCCTCCCTTTACTCGGTCTGGGAGAGCGTTTGGACTGGAGAGAGGGAGACCTACGAGATGTACGGCATCAAGTTCGAGGGCCACCCGGACATGAGGAGGTTCTTCCTGGACGAGGACTTCGAAGGCGTCTACCCCATGAGGAAGTCCTACAAGGTCAAGCTGGAGGGGTTGTTCGTTGACCGCCCAGCCTAACGTATTCACGATGGACGCTACCCAGATAGACATAGTGCCCATTGAAGGAGAGCTGAACGTAGGCCCACAGCATCCCGGGTCTGGACACCTTAGGATCTTGGTGAAGCTCAACGGCGACATAATTGAGGAGGCCGAGCTGGACGTAGGCTACGTGCACAGGTCAGTAGAGAAGTTGGCCGAAGTCAGGAACTACATGCACCTCATTCCTCTAGTGGAGAGGCCCGCGATCCTCGACTCCATCCACATGAACTTGGGCTACATCCTCGCCCTCGAGAAGATAATGGGGGTTGACGTCCCCGAGAGGGCCCAGTACTTGAGGAGCTTGGCCGCCGAAATAAACAGGATCGCGAGCCACCTTTACGGCACTGGAATCCTGGCCATATTCCTGGGCCACTCTACTGGCTTCATGTGGGGCTTCGGCGATAGGGAGGTTTGGGTGGAAGTCCTTCAGGCGCTTACGGGAGCGAGGGTCACTAACTCGTACATAATTCCGGGGGGAGTCAGGAGGGATCTCACGCCGGCAATTAAGGAAATGATAGAGAAGGCCCTCAAGTACCAGAGGAAGAGGGTTCCCGAATGGAAGAGGATATTCCTCCACAACCCCAACATAAGGGCAAGGCTAGAGAACGTAGGGGTCATGACCAGGGAGCAGGCAATAGCCTGGGGGGCAGTGGGGCCGAACCTAAGGGGTTCGGGAGTTTATTACGACGTGAGGAAGTTCGAGCCCTACGCTGCATATGATAGGCTGGAATTCGAAGTTCCGGTGTACAAGGAGGGCGACGCGTACGCGAGGGTTAACGTGAGGTTCGAAGAGATCGAGCAGAGTATGAACATGATTGAGCAAATAATTAAGGAGATACCGCAGGGCAACATACTAAGCGACAGGTTCTTCAAGCAGATCCCTCCGACCAGGCTAAAGAAGCACTTCGAGACTCACGGCAAAATAGTGTTCCCGGGATACTACGCGTCGTTCAGGCCACCTAAGGGCGAGGCTATATCGAGGGTTGAAGCGTCGAGAGGGGAACTCGTTTACTATCTCTACAGCGACGGTTCGCCCAAGCCCTACAGGATGAGGATGATAACCCCGTCCTACAGGGCCATCTACGTGTTCAAGCAGTTGGCTAAGGGAGCCCGTTACGCTGACCTAGTCGCGATTTACGGAAGCTTAGATTACTTCCCTCCGGAGGCTGATAGGTGATGGACGTCCTCAGAGACCTTGAATACGTTATATTCTACCCGTCTTTCTTCAACATGATAATTTTCCCTGGACTCATAGTAGGAGGACTCTTCATCCTCTTCGTCATCTGGTTCGAGAGGAAGATCGCCGCCAGGGTTCAGATGAGGGTCGGGCCGTACTACGTGTCGAGATTCGGCGGGATAGCCCAGCTGTTAGCTGACGCGATAAGGATCGCCCTTCAGGAGATCATAGTGCCTGCCGGAGTGAACCCAACGCTCTACGCCATAGCACCGGCCCTTCCCCTGATATTCGCGTTTTTGCCGATGGCGTTCTTACCCATGTCCGTGATCCCCCAGTCCGGCTCAGTCTTCTCGCCCCACTTCAAGGCGTTCTACGACCCTAACGTAGGCATGGGGATAGTGGCTGCAGTGCCGACGGAGTACAGCCTAATCGCAGTCCTAGCTATCGAGGCGGCTTACCCGATTTTCGTAATACTTCAGGCGTGGGCAACGAACAACAGGTTCGCGTTGGTGGGAGCCGTAAGGGAAGCGTACATTTCAGTGGCATATGACGTTCTGCTCCTGATGTCGATTATAGCCATAGCGATCGAGTACCACACTCTCGACGTAGCCAAGATAGTACAGTCTGGTATTCCGGGGGCGGTCGCCAACCCCCTCGCAGCTCTACTGTTCTTCGTGGGTATGATAATGGCTACCAGCAGGTTCCCCTTCGAGATCGTTGAGGCGGAGAGCGAGTTAGTGACTGGCCCTGCCACCGAGTACAGCGGCTTGTTATTCCTGTTGGCCATGGCCGGTTCGTACTTCGGGACTTACGTCTACGCGCTTTACTTCTCCGCCGTGTTCCTCGGCGGGTGGTACCCGCTTACCGGGCTTCCAGGGATGGTGTTACTCTTCGCGAAAGCCGCCTTGATAGTCCTGTTCTCCGTGTTCCTCAGGTCGGTCTACGGGAGGTATAGGATAGACCAGGCCCTGAGGAACTCGTGGCGCGTCTTGTTCCCTGTAGCCCTAGCCTCAATAGTCCTAGGTTTCGTGGGTGGGTTGGTATGGATCAGGTGAAAATTAAGGAGTATAAGAAAACGAAAAACCCCTTCAAGTTATTCGGCGATCACGTAGCGGCGATTGGAGAAGGCATCAAGCACGTCATAAAGCCGAAGACCATAACGCTGAGGTACCCCGACATGGCCCTCTCCTTACCTACTAACTACAGGGGGATGATCAGGCTCTACAAGGACGTGTGCATAGGCTGTTCCCTCTGCGCCATGATATGTCCGGCGGACGCCATGAAAATGACGACTTGGGAGGGGAAGAAGCTCCCCATGATTAACTACGGGAGGTGCGTGTTCTGCGGCTTCTGCGTTGACGTCTGCCCGGTCGACGCCCTCAAGGAGACCAGGGTTCACGACGCTGCCTTCCAAAACCGCAGGGACTTGGTCTTCAGCCCGGACAAGTTCAGCCAAGATTTCGATCCAGCCTTGCCGACGGACAGAACCGTAAGGAAAGTGAAGGCGGTCATAGACGAGGAGAAGGGGATCAGGTATGTCCCTGACGAGTGAGGTAGGACACTACCTTTACCTGGGCGTCACAGTCCTCTTGTCCGCCTTCGCAGTAGCCTCAGCCATAACTATCGTTAAGCAAAGGGTAGTGCTGTACTCAGCCGTAGCTTTAGCCTTCCTCGGCTTCGCTGTGGCTGGGCTCGCAGCTCTGCTGTCGCCTGGAGCTTACGGGATTTACTCGGTTTTCCACGTCCTGCTTTACGTCGGTGCTACCGTAACTTTCATCGCTTTGACGATCGTCCTGTTCAGGGGGATAGACGTCAAGCCCTCGCCCACAGCCGGAACGATCCTTGGTATCGCCGTTGCTTTCTTGGTCGCCGTTGTAACGGTCGTCGCAGTTTACCCAGTTACACAAGGCACCTTCAGCCAACCCCAGGCATTGGACTTAGTCGAACTAGCGAATCAGTTGCTGGGCACTTACTGGTTCCCAATAGTAGTACTGATAGTCGGTCTCGTGACTACCGTGATCGAAGCTCTGGCTTTGGCTAGGAGGAGGTGAGTGTCATGCTGGTCGGCCTGATAGTTCTCTCCACGGCGATAGTCCTCGTCGCGATAGGTCTATACGGACTAATGAGCAGTAGGAACATTATCAGGACGTTGCTTTCGTCTGAAATCCTTTTAAACGCCTCCATTCTCTTCGTTTTCGCCTTGTCTTACCTCAGGGGGCTCACTTACCAGCCCGTAATCTACTCCGTCTTCGCGATAAGCATGGCCCTTATTGAGGTGGTCGTAGCTTTCGCCGCCGTAATACTCTACTTCAGGTCTAGGGGAACCCTGGAGGTGGACTGAATGCTCATGTGGTACATCCTTGTACTCACGCTAGTCCTTGGTTCGCTTCCCTTCTTCGTGAAGTCTAAAAGGGCCTCGATGGCGCTAGCCGCCCTCTCTATAGTCCCAGGGTTCGCGTACTTCGCTTTCTATAACAGGTTAGAGGCGTTCTACGTAGCCCCTACCGTAGGATCGTTCGGATTGGTAGTCAACAACCTTAGCCTGCCCATGATTGCCACCATTCTTCCCGTCACGCTCCTCACGGTCTTCTACTCGGCTAGGTACATGGAGGAGAGGTTCCACGAGCTGGGCCACGGGTCGTGGGGGACTTATTTCGGCCTCTACTCCTTGTTCGCCCTCTCCATGCTTTACACCGTAATGTCGACCAACTTGTTGGAGATCTACCTCTTCCTCGAGCTGGGCCTCGTCACCTCCTTCCTTCTGATCCTCCTTTACGGTTACGGAGATAGAAAGAGGATATCCCTCCTCTACTTCGTTTGGACCCACGTCGGCACGATCCTGATGCTGATCTCCGTCGTGTTGCTGGGGATAGAAACTGGGACGATGGACATCTACAAGGACGCGACCACGCTGTACGACTACAGTCAGATTGCGTTCGCCGGCCTGATCTTCCTCGCCGGTTTCGTCGGGATGATGATAAAGGGAGCAATGGGTGGCGTGAACGTCTGGCTCCCGTACGCTCACGGCGAGGCCCCGACCCCAATATCGGTGCTCTTAAGCCCCAACATGGTAGGCCTTGGAGTCTACGCTGCCACGATCTACATGTACCTGTTCAGGGATCTGACCTGGCTGGGCCCAATCTTCGTTACCTGGGCCGTCTTCACCATGATTTACGGCGGGCTAAACGCTTTAGCCCAAATCGACTTCAAGCGGTTCCTCGCTTACTCGAGCGTCTCTCAGATGGGATACATGCTCTTGGGTTCGTCCGTTGCTTTCTACGTCGGCCTTAAGGGTAGCATAGCAGAGTTGCCCTTGGGTGTCATAGCCTCTCTCCTGGTTTACGTCTCCCACGGCTTCGGCAAGGCTATCCTCTTCATGAGCGCGGGCGCTATGATAACGGAGCTGCACGAGAGGGACATATACAAGCTGGGCGGGCTCTACTCGTCTTCCCCGCTCCACAGCACTTTGGCCTTCATCGGGGCCCTGAACCTCCTCGGTTTGCCTCCGACCATTGGGTTGATCAGCGAGGTTCTCCTTTTACTCTCGATTGGAGACCTCCTGAACGTTATAGGAGTTTACGCTTACGTTATCCTCATAGCGTTCTTAATGATAGCTATAGGAGTTTCCTCCGCTTACCTGACCTACCTGTATAAGAGGGTGTTCGCCGGCAAACCAAAGGAGTCGAGCCTAGATCGAGCGAGGGAGTACAGCGTCCCAATGGCTTTGCTCGCCGCAATTTCAATAGCCCTGTTCTTCGTCCCTCAGCTCATCGTTCCTCCCTTATCTAATTTCTACGCGCCGATAGGCGGCTCGGACTACTACTTGGCGGCCATAGTATTCCTACCCCTTCTGGGCGCGCTGATCGCCTTGATCACGCCGAAGGGACTCAACCAGGACGCTAGGGGCAGTATCGTGGTCGCGCTGATAGGAGTCTCGGCGATCTTGGCCACGCTAGAGCTGGTCAAGGCGATCCCACAGTTCTCGCTCGAAGCCCCGCTCAAGCAAATTGACTCTTACGACATGGGCGGCTTCCTCACGTTCAGGCTCTCTCCGCTCCAGGCAATCTTGGGAGCGTTAGTTTCCTGGCTCGCGTTCTTCATCTCTCTCTACAGCATTGGCTACATGAAGGAGGATAACGTGTTGAGGAGGTACTGGGGCTTCTTCGGCTTCTTCGTTTCCTCCATGCTCGCCGTAGTTTACGCCGATAACCTCTTGCTGTTCCTAACCGGATGGGAGGGGACGAGCCTCGCCTCCTACGGCCTGATAAGCTACTGGCTGGACGACAACGACAGGAACATCATAGGAGACCTCGGAAGGTACGTGCTCGGGATAGAGTACATATCCAGGCCAACGACGAGCGGGATCAGGGCAATGATATTCACTAGGCTGGGAGACGTAGGTTTGATCTCGTCCTTCGGTTACCTCCTCTTCCTGACCTCAGGGTCCCAGTACTTGGGGAACACCTCGCTTTACGGCGCTTTGCTCCCTCACGTGAGCGAACTCTACCAGATCCAGGGGGCGTGGATAGTCCTACTCTTCCTCATGTTGGGAGGCCTTGGCAAGAGCGCCCAGTTCCCCCTCACCCAGTGGCTCCTAACCGCCATGACAGGCCCCACTCCGGTCAGTGCGCTGATACACGCGGCCACCATGGTCAACCTGGGAGCGATCCTGACGTATTTTGTCTACCCCTACCTGAAGTACCCAGACCCTCAGACCCTCCTGTTCGCCTCAGTCATGTTCGGGATATCGCTGTTCACCGCCGTGTATACTAGCACTTCTGCCCTAGCCTCAAACGAGCAGAAGCTCATATTGGCCTACTCCACCGCTGACCAGATCTCGTTAATGATACTGACTTCCTCGGCAGGAGCCGTCGTTGCCGCAACTACGGGCGACGTTAACTTCCTCTACGTTTCCATCCTGGTCTCACTGTTCCAGATGATGGCCCACGGCGTTTACAAGGCTACGCTGTTCATGAACGCTGGGACAGTGATACACTACACAGAGAGCAGATACGTCGGAATAACTCCCAAGCTCTATAGGCACTTGAAGCTCGTCTTTGTCCTGCAACTTATAGCGGCTTTGAACCTCGCGAACCTCGTACCTTTGATAGGGTTCTGGGCCCACAACGCAATCTCCGCTGTCCTTGCGAACTATGGTCTAGTGTGGGGAGTTTACGTACTGACCGAATTCCTGGGGGCAATCTACATTACTAGGTACATAGCGAAGACGTTCCTGTGGCCTAAGGGAGAGGAGCTTCACGAGGAGGGTCACTACAGCCCGATTATGCTCGTGTCCCCACTAGTCCTCGCGATCGTTTCGATAGTACTAGGCTTGGCCTTCCCAACGATGGCCAGTTACTTCTTGGGTCAGGAGGCCTCGCACGTTCTCGAGATCGACGTCCCTGAACTGGCCCTGTCTTTAGTAGGCATAGCTATTGCCCTCGCCCTCTTCGTGAGGGGCTTCGAGATGAGGCCCAACCCGCTCGTGAACTTCTTGTACTACGCCTGGTACGTCAATCCCGCCTTCGATAAGTTCGGGTTCAAGTCCTTCGATTTCGCGAAGGGCCTGTACAAGCACTTCGAGTTCGGCGTAATTGACACCTACATCAACGTTAAGCTACCGAACGGCCTCATTTCGGCAGGGAACTCGTTGGTGAGGGGGCTCCAGAACCAGGTGCTCAGGGATTACATCGGAGTCTACGTCTCGGGTCTCGTTATCGTTATTGTAATCCTCCTGTTAGTCCTAGCGGTGGTGTGAGATGGTAGGACTCGAAAAGTACGTCCCAATAGTCGTTCCTTCCGTCGTTGTCCTTATAGTGTCCATCTTGATACTACCCATGAGGTCTTTCAAAGCAGTAGTTGCGTTAGGGTCGTTCTCTCTCATAGCCTCGATTGTCGGCGAGCTCTACGGATACTTCCTCGGAGTACAGCCCTACTCCCTGTTCTCCGACCAGGTCAGGATAGACCTGACCTACTACTTGTTCTCGTTGATAACCGACGTCACCGGACTGTTCGTGATCTTGGGCACTTACAACGTGATCCAGGACTGGCCCACTAGGAACTCCTTCGTTTCGTTGACTCTCCTCACGATTCTAGGCATTCACTACCTCTCAGCCTTCGAAAGTGTGCCCATGTTCTTAATGGGATGGGGGATCAGCTCTGCAGCGGTTTACGCCCTCGCGATGCTCTCCAAGGACAGGCTTTCGGTCGTCGCAGGCGTTAAGTACCTGGTCATGGGAGTGATCAGTAGCTCGCTCGTCATTCTAGGTCTCGCGTTTTACGTAGCCTTCACGGGTAGCTTGAGTTTCGTGGGCGTTCAGGTCAACTCCGGAGTCATCATCGCGGTCGTCCTGCTCAGCGTGGCCTTCATGTTCAAGTTGGGCACCTTCCCGTTCCACACGTGGTTGCCCGACCTCTATTCCAAGGGCGACAGGGGCTCCTTGGTGGCCGTCGCGAGCATCGGTAAGCTAGTGGCGGTGGCTCCCTTCGTGAGGATCCTCACATTACTCGATCCTTCACCCGCGTTGATTCAGACCGAGATCGTGGTGTTTTCGGTCTTGGCTATAGCCACTTTGGTCTTCGGCAACGTCATGGCGTTCGGGAGGAAGGACTTGAGCGAGATGATAGCCTACAGCTCAGTCTCGCAAGCAGGCTACTTCCTCTTAGCATTCGCCATGATTTCGGTGAGCCCAACTCCCGCCTTCATCGGATTGATCGCTCAGACCCTCGCGTACACAATCGCTCAAGCTGGGATATTCGCTGGAATAGCTTACATAGAAAAGGTGAGCGGGAGCTCGGAGTACAAGGCCTTGAGGGGTTTCGCCTCGGGGGACAGGCTAGCCGCCTTCTCCTTCATTATACTGTTGCTGAGCCTGTTAGGAGTGCCACCCATCATCGGGTTCTGGGCGAAGTTGTACATCTTCGAGTCCACCTTCCCATACCCGATCTTGACGATTTTGGGCCTCCTCAACAGCGCGGCTTCCGCGGGATACTACATACAGCCCTTCAGGGAGATGTTCACAAGCGGTAAGTGGAGCGTAGTTCCGTCCCCCGAGAGGGCTACGTTGGTGGGAGCCGCATTCCTATCAATAACTTTAGGATTGTACCTGCCGCTATTGCTCGTAGGTGTCAAGATGTGAAGGTCCTGATAATCGGTGTGGGGAATCTGGCAGCCGGCGCGGTTCAGGCCATAGAGGCTATGAATGAAGGCGACGGCGACTACTTCTCTTTCGTACCTAACTTGCGTTGGGAGAGGATAGAGATAGTTGGCGCTGTGGACGTCGATAAGAAGAAAGTCGGCCAGAAGCTGAAAGACGCCCTGTTCGCGCCTCCTAACGTGGCTAATAAGTTCAGGGAGGTCAAGGCAGACGTAACGGTCGAACCGGG
>JBAMMP010000031.1:126068-151256 GCA_039793765.1 Sulfolobaceae archaeon | reverse complement strand
CGAGATGTTTCTCTCAGATCGCCGTTGGCGGAAGAGAACAGAGTCCTAACTCTGCCCAAGAGGTTCGTGGAAGCCCTGAAGGAGCCCTTCGTGGGGAGGGAAGAAGAGGCGAAAATAGTTGCCTTGGCTCTCATGACGAAGGAACACGCCATTCTAATTGGCGAGCCTGGAACGGCTAAGTCCGCCCTGGTAAGGAGGGCTGCAGAGCTCCTGAACGCGAAGTTCTTCATGTATTTGCTAACTAAGTACACGGAGCCAGCGGAGCTCTTTGGCGCGCTCGACATAAACGCGTTAAAGCAGGGGATTTACAGGAGGATCACCAAGGACAAGCTACCGGAAAGCGAAATAGCCTTCCTGGACGAGATCTTCAACGCCAACTCCGCGATCCTTAACGCCCTGTTATCTCTCCTGAACGAGCGTGTAATCTACGACGGCTATAACGTGATAAAGACCCCCTTAAGGACGTTGATAGCCGCAAGCAACAGGGTTCCGGACGAGCCGGAGCTGGAGGCCCTTTACGACAGGCTGTTACTGAGGCACTTCACTAAGCCCGTGGGCGAGGACAAATGGGCTGAACTCGTGCAAGCCGCGTGGGAGCTGGAGTTCACTTCCAAGTGGGTAGTGAAAGAGCCCATAATGACGGTAGGGGACCTAGACTTAGTCTACGCGAGCCTATCGAAGGTCGACATGGCCCCCATAAGGAACAAGATGTTGAGGCTCTTCATGATGCTCGAGGAGAAGGGAATCCACCTGAGCGACAGGAGGAAAGGTAAGGTCATGAAGTTAGCTGCAGCCCACGCGTTGCTGAACGGTAGGCTGAGGGCTGAGGAGGAAGACCTGATAGTGCTTAAGTACATCGCTCCCAGGGAGCAGGACGACTTCGAGAAGGTTTCTGCACTGTTGTCCGAGGAGCTCAAGACGCCGATCAGGTACATGAAGGAGTTGAACGAGATACTTACGAACGTCAAGGAGACGCAGAAGTTCGTGGAGTCCACCCCGGAGAACGACCCGAGATTAATCGAGCTCATCAGGTCGTTCAAGATGGCGAGGGAGAGGGTGATCTCGCTCGGCAGGGAATCGGGTGACGAGAAGGTCGAGAGGTACGCTCAGGAAGTAGTGGCTGAAATAGACAATCTCCTGGAGAAAATAGCGAAGAAGTTGGGGATTTACTCGTGAGCGGAGTACTTAGGGGCATAGACTACAACGACCCTGTAGTGGCCTACAGGGGAGAGAGGATAAAGTCCATATTAGCCAGGGTTATGGGAAAGGACGTAGGCGTCAGGAAGACTTTCTTGACCGACATCTATTACATTCACTACTTGCCCTTTCCCATTCTCAAGGTCAAGGACGAAGTAGATGAAGCCGAGTCGACAGAGTACGCCTTCATAGAGTCCATGCTTATGAGCGACGTAATCGACAGGAGCAGGAACTTCACCGTTGCCAACTCGACTATAAGCGTGGCCTTCACCGTGAGTTACGTCCAGAACCTGATAGAGGAGCTGGAGAGGATTTCGAAGACGTCACAGTCCAAGGAGGAGAGGGAAGCCGCTGAGCAGATGCTGAGGGAGCTAAAGGAGGGGGAAACTGCGGCCTCTGGGAACGCGGAGAGGCAGGCGCAGAAGAGCTCTGAGGCCATGAAGAAGGTGATGAAGCAGGCCCACGAAAGGGCCATAGCTAAGGCTGTGGAGGACGCGAACGCCGTGAAGAACCTGCAGAAGATCGTTGGAGGCCAGTCCGCCGGCACTGGGTCCGTATTCACGACTGACGCTGACATCTACGAGGTTCTGAAGCTCGCCAGGAACAGCGACATGAAGAAGATCCTCGAGTTCCTCAGCGGTATGCCTAAGATCGGCGCCTTCACCAAGAAGAAGCGTACTAAGTACGTGAGGGGCGAGCTCTACGGCTACGAGGAGGGCACGGATCTCGAGAGGATAGTGCCGAGCGAGTTGGCCTTGCCAGAGGAGTTGTTCTACGTGAAGTTCGCCGAAGGGGAGCTATTGCTTTACCAGAAGGAAATCAAGGAGGCTTTGGGCCCCATTTACCTGCTCCTGGACAAGTCGGGGAGCATGGACGGAGAAAAGATCCTGTGGGCCAAGGCCGTCGCTCTAGCCCTTTATAACAGGGCCCGCAGGGAGAACAGGGACTTCTACCTGAGGTTCTTCGACAACATTCCTTACCCTCTGGTGAAGGTCTCCAAGAATGCTAAGGCTAAGGAAGTCGTGAAGATGATCGAGTACATCAGTAAGGTAAGGGGCGGAGGCGGAACGGACATAAGTAGAGCCATCATAACTGCGACTGAGGACATCAAGGAAGGTCACGTTAAGGGCGTCAGCGACATAATAATCCTCACTGACGGTGAGGACAAGATCGCCGAAACAACTGTTAGGAGGTCGTTAAGAGAGGCCAACTCGACCCTGATAAGCGTCATGATCAGGGGCGAGAACGCGGACTTGAGGAGGGTTTCCGACGTGTATTTGGCCGTTTATAAGCTGGATCACGGCGACTTGCTGAAGGTCGTAGAGGTCTAGTCGCGTTGGGAATTTTCAGCCTAAATCCAATTTGAAGGAGGCCCCAGCCTCATCCTCCCAACTGCGTGGGCGTCAGCTGGACATGGCCGCCTATTACTGATCAACTTTCTAGCTCATAAGAGTTCCTTCAAATTGTTCACCACATAGGTAGGCTTTATTCCCAGCCTTTCTACGTCCTCTCTCTTGGAAATCCCCGTCAAGACCAGAACTGTGTCGAACCCCATCGAAATCCCCATCTTTATGTCGGTCTCCAGCTGATCCCCGATTACTACGACGTTCTTGGTGTCGGGCATTCCTGCCACTTTCCTGGCTACCTCGAGGATCCACTCGTGTGGTTTGCCAGCCACGAAGTCCGGCTCCTTCCTAAGAGCGTAAATTATCGCGGAGGCCAGGGCCCCAGCGCCCAGCCTTAAGCCGTCTCTGGAAGGCCAAAGCCTGTCCATGTTGGTCACGACGAAAAGAGACCCAGAAGCCACGCACCTCATAGCGGTGGAGAGCTTATCGTATGTTGCCAGCCTGTCTAGCCCGAGCACGACGGCGTCGGGCCTCTCCTTTTCGGCCTCACCTTGCGTAAGCACTTGAAACCCGGCCATTTTCAGCTCCTCAACCAATCCTTCCTCGCCGACGACGAAAACTGTCCTAACAGACGTTTTCTCCTTGAGGTAGTACACCGTTGCAGTTCCACTGGTAACGATGTCGTTCACCGAAACGTCGAGCCCCAGGTACCTCAACTGCCTCGAGAGGAGGAGCCTGCTGAAGCCCGAGTTGTTCGTGACGAGGACTATCTTCTTCCCTCTGGCCTTCAGCTCTTTAAGAGCCTCCAAGTTCTCCCTTATTGGGACGTCCTCCCTCAGGATGACGCCGTCGACGTCACTTATAATAAGGTCGTAGCTTTCCAGTAACGATCTCATGAAGCTTCATCAGCTTTGACTTGACGGCCGATTTAAGTTCCTCCTCGCTTTTGGCGAACGCGAACAGGCCTGCCGGCGAGTACATTACCCACCGGCAGTCCCACTCACCTACGTACGGTGTAGATATTCTTGCGTAGATGGCGTTCTTTCCCCTGTAGACTGCGATCAGGTAAACGCTCTGGCCTATTTCCGCTACGTAGAAGTCGCAGTCGTCTCTCTCTTCATGGATCAATTTATCAACTCCTAAATCCTTACTGTCCCACACGAGAGACTAGTCTGCTGGCGAGGTAATTAGCTTGGATAACAAGGAACAGTTGGTTCGGGACTATTACTCGAGGCTTAAGCGTTTACCCAGCTTCAAGGTAGTTGTTGGACTGGGAGCGGTGGAAACGGCTCTAGCGTTCTTGAGAGGACTTCAGCTGGGAGTCCAGTTCTTCGAGGCCTTAATCACATACCTGATCCTGGGCTTAGCTCTGTACTTAAGGCACTGGAAGTTCGCTATTTTCGTTTACGACGCGACGGCGTTCCTCTACCTGATTTTCTCGTTTACGCCCATACAGCCAATTTACGCTCTTGGCATACTCTTGCCTTTGACGGGTTACGTGCTGATCGCCTACACGAGGGAATTTTACGTTTACCTCGTAATGACCGTCCAAGGGATCGTTCCGTCGTTGATCTTCGGCTTCCTCTTGATCTACGTGGCTTACATAGGTTCGATAATTGCGTTCTTCGCAATTTACATACACATGATCAACAGGAAGGGATTGGAGCTCCACGGCACCAAGAGCTTGGACCTTGTCAGGCCTTTCGTGAAAGGGATAATGAACAGGGAGTACGAGGTGGTCGACAGAATAATGGGCTTCACGGGGAAGAAGGTCGACGTGATTGTGGCTCTCTTCAAGATAGGCGAGAAGGTCTTTGTGCTGCCGAAGCTCCATTACGGCCTGTTCGGACAGGCTGGGAGCAGTATGTTCCCTTACGACCTGGAGAGGGCGTGTCCTCAATGCGTTTCCTTCCACGGCCCTGGAAGCCACGAGCTCGACGCCGTAAGTAGGGAGGAGTCGATGAAAATCGTCAAGGCAGTCGCGGACTACGTGGCGTCTGGGAACTGGAAGGACGAGAGCTTTCGCGGGATAGAGATATGGCAGAAGGGGAGGATGAAGGGCATAACTTTACTGTTCCAGGGTAAGTCCCTGACTTTCCTGACTAGGCCGGGCTGGGGAATAGACGACCTCCCAGAGACGCTGTGGGACTACAGCTACGGAACCGGAGACTTCTTGATAGACACCCACAGCGAAAGGCTGAAGGACGACATCACGTTTGAAGACGTGAAGGACATAAAGAAGGCGCTAGAGGAAATCAAAGCGACCGAAGAGAGGCCGCTCTTTTTCGCTTACAAAGAGGGCGTAATAAATGCCGAATGTGAGGGGCTGTGCGACAAGAGGGTCAGGGTTTTCGCCTTCTCCGACGGGCGCAAGAAGATCGGCGTGGTGTACATCTACGCCAACAACTCTCACGAGGACTTGGGCAAGGCCTTGAAGGACGTGGAGGGGTATGACGAGGTGGTTTTAGTTACTCCCGACGACCACACTTGTACGGGAACGCTGATCGGATCCCTTTACAACCCCGCTGTGAAGTGCGACGACTTGGTCGGGGTCGCAAAGTCGTTGCTGAGGGAGGCCCTTAGCGACCTTAAGCCCACTAGCGTGCAGTTCGGCATGGTTAAAGTCAACGGCATTAGGGTTTTGGGAGAAACGGTGTCCCAATTACTTACGTCGCTCGAGTTCGTCGGAGCCTTCGTTAAAAAGACCTATTGGATGCCTTTAGTCTTCCCCTTGGTCTCGTTGGTCATCGCATTGCTATTTCAAACCTATCTAGGAGCTCCTTGACTTCCGCTTTCCACCTCTCCAAACCCTCAGGAGCCTCGGGGTAATTCCTGTATTGGTCCTTCATATCCTTCATGAACGAGGCTACGGTCTTCAGTTTCACCAGGAGGCTCGGCCTCCCGAGACCAGCTAGAACCCTCATGGCCTTCTCTGCGACGGAGAGGTGGAGGTCTCCCGTAACGCTCGCCTCAAGGAGGTCTTCCTCCTTAATCACCCTTTTCTCCATCCCGTAATTGATGTCAGCGTCGGAGAGTTTCTGTAGGAACCTCCTGAAGATCTCGAGGCTGGCCTGCTTGGCGCCGTACATCTCCAGGTAGCACTTGTTGGCCTCCCACAGGGTCTTAGCGTCGAACGATCCGACCTCGAAGGCGTTGGAGATCGCCTTAGCAACGCAGTAACCTGAGATCATAGCCGAGCCCTTGCCTCCCCCGTGGACTGGGTTTACGGTGAATGCTGAGTCCCCTACAACTACCATGCCGTTCCACACCAGAGTGGATATGGGCCTCCTTGTAGGTACGAGCGCTCCGCCCCTGATTGTGACCTGCTTTAGGTCAGGGGCGTACTTGTTCAAGTACTTCTTGTAGTACTCGTGAATACTGCCGTAGTTCATCCCTCCTTGAATGCCGAGCCCTACGTTCACCTTGTCCTTCCCCTTGGGGAAGTACCACCAATAGCCTCCCGGACTCGCCTCCTGCGAAATGAAGATCCTCAAGTACTCTGGCTCTTCCACGTCGCTCGCGGTGAAGCCCACTTCCCTATAAGCGACGTCCGTGTCCTTGTCGTCAAGGGGTTCAGCCAAGACGTGGCCTTGAGGCAGTTTCGACCTAACGCTCATGCTGTAGCCCGTCGCCTCGACTACTACCTTAGCCCAAACCGTGTACTCCCTGTTAGTCCTCCTGTCGACCAGCACAGCCCCCTTCACGAAGCCGTCGGAATAGATCGGCTTGGCCGCGGTCGTCATGTCCCTTATTTCAACGCCCTTCCTTTCCGCTTCCCTGAGTATCCTTTGGTTGTAAGCCGGAGCGTTGAGCTCGAACCCCTCTCCCTTCACCGTCCAAACGGTCTTCATGTCGGGGCTGTAGATCTTTATTCCCTCGATCTTCTGCTCAAGCTCTTTACCCTCTGGGTAGGGCATTCCGAGCCTGTCGAAGTGCTCCTTACTGACGGCGTCTCCGCACGGCTTGTCGCCTATCCTCTCCCAGGGCTTGCTGTCTACGAGAAGCACCTTCAGGCCCTTCCTCGTGAGGTTGTAAGCGGTTGAGGCTCCGGCGAACCCTCCGCCGATTATAAGTACGTCGAACTTCTCCTCGCCTGAACTCATGTTCGTACTCCTTGGTTCGGTTCGGTTTTAATACTAATGTCTAGTTTCGCAAACGTACTTCTCGATTTTGGCTTTAATCTCGTTGGGGAGCTCGGACGAGACCTTGTCCTGCCTGAAGGAGCGGTCGCAGAGCACAATCACCTTGCAGTCGCCCAGCTTCGGAAAGCCTTCCCTCCAGGCGTATATAGTCAGGGTTATGTCCAGGTTCTCCTGTATGGCAGAGCGGAAAGCCTCGAAAACCCTTGCGCTGTCTACGTTTTTCATCACGTACACGCTAAGCCTCTTGTCGCCAGACCTCCTCGTATAGGAGAGGGCCTCCCTCAGTAGTTCGGAAGCTACGGACGTTTCGCTCTCGTTCTCCCTCAGCGCCTCGTCGCTCAGGAACATGAGCGCGCAGATCACGTCTTCACCTAAGCGGCCTCACGTAAAAAGAGGTTTCGTTTATCACTACGTATCCCCTCGCCTCAGGGGGGAAGTCCCTGGTTATTCCTCCTGAATAGATTATCCTGGCCAGCTTGTCGACTTCCAGCTTCTTGTACTGACCTAGGATGACCCAGTCCCAAGGGCCCGCGTTCAAGCTCTTCCTGATGCTGTCCAACTCGTACTGGTGGCCGTGCAGGATGAAGTACTTGGTTGAGGACATTTCGACGACGTAGAGGGAGGTCGCGGTTATCTCTTCCCTGTACCTGGGTTCGGAGCTTATGCACTTGGGAGCGTGAGGGTCTAGGTCGCCTTGAATGTAGACTATGTGCGCCCACGGCGCCAAGCTCCTTATCACGTAGAGCACGTCAATTACCCTTGGACACTCGTAGTCCCAGAAGCACTGTGTCGTGTCCCCGTTCAGAACTATAACTTCGGGCTCCTCCTTCTTGATGATCGTCGATATCACGCTCTCCACGTGTGGCTCGGGGAAGCGGATGTTGCTCAGGATCACTATCTTGCTCAAGGCACCTCCACCAGCGTCCTGTTCGAGTCCTTCAACCCCCTCGGCATCGCCCTAGTGTTAAATCCGTATCCGAAATTACCGTATTTATCCAAAACTATAATCCCGAACGTCCCGTTGCCGAAGACCCTCGTCATTCTCCTGGTCACCGCTAATGCGGCGGACTCCGCGTCGAAGCCCATCGAAACTAGTATGTCCACCTCCTTAGCTGGGAGCAGTCGGAGGATGTACTCACCGATTCCAGTGCACGAGGACGCGCTCTCGTAACTAGCGTAAAACCCCGCCCCCGGGATGGGGGAGTCGCCGACCCTTCCTTCCCTCTTACCCGAAATCCCTCCGGTGCTAGTGGCTGTAGCCAAAGTGCCGTCCCTGTCGATTGCAACTGCTCCAACCGTATCGAAGGTCTCCGAAACCGGCCTCCCGTAAATGGCCTCGGCCTCTTCCGAGACGATCAGCACGTGTCTTCCCTCTCGAAGGACTTCAAGGGCAGCCCTTATGGGGTTCTTGAGCCTGGTGTTCGCGACCGCCCCGGCTTTAAGCCCAGGGCCGAGCATTACTCCCGCGTCGGTCCTCCTAGTGCCCTTCTCCGTCAACGTAGCTCCCCTACCGGCGTTGAAGACCCCGGAGTCCTCCGTGTAAGCTACCGCCTCGACCACTGCCTCGAGGGAAGAACCCTTTCTGAACTCCTCGTATCCCCGTTCTAACGCCTTAAGGAGCTCCGACTTCGCCTTTTCTAAGGCCTCTTCAGACCAGTTGCCTGCTCCTCCGTGAACGGCGATCGCGGGAGGGCTTGTCCTCAACTCGGTCTTGGGTTAGACTTTTTATTGTAATAAATGTGGGTTGGGGTTGAAGGCCTTGTACCTAGGAAGGTCTCAAACCATCGCGCTCACGGTCGTCATAATACTCCTCGGTCTCGTGCCGGCCTACGTGAACAGCCTGGTAGGCTTCGCTGTAGGGATTGGAATAGGGCTGGCGATCGTAGGCTACATTATCTACTCTATGAGGACTCTGTCCAACGACCTGAGGAACAACGTGATCGGGCTGTACTTCAGCGGAGCCCTCGCGCTCTCCGCGGCTTTGGGCATACTCATGGCCTTACCCTACAAGGAGAAGGCCTATTCCTTCGTCGGGTTAATTGCGATCCTCCCTCTGATCGCGCACATAGTGAAGGTGGCTAAGCCGATCTTCAAGGGCTTCAAGGTGAGGGAGTTCCTTTCGTTGGGCAACGGGATGGTCGCCTTCCTTGTGACTGTCTTGATAGGGGCGATAATAGGTAGGGCCCTGAACAACTTTTACGAGCTAGTGATACTGTACAGCGGTTTCATAGTGTTAGGGATTTTGGCTATGATGTACTTCAGGGAGAAATGAGATGAGGGTAGCGATAATAGGCGCTGGGCCGGCAGGGCTGAGCCTAGCCTATTTCCTTAAGAGGGAGGGCATCGAGGCCAGAGTTTTCGAAAGCCTGGATAGGCCAGGGGTGAAACCCTGCGCATGGGGGTTAATAACTGGTATAGAGGATCTAGTCCCCCTCAGGAAGGAGTCGATAATTTCTGAGCTGAAGGGCTTCAGAATTTACCTCGACAACAAACTGGTCTACGACATAAGGGGCGACGTAAAGCTCGGTTACATTATTGACAAGCCCAAGTTCCTGCAAGACCTCGCTTCGGAGGTCGACGTGGTTTACAAAACTAAGGTGACTAAGGTCGGCGACCAATACAGGCTACCCGACGGGAAGAGCCTAAGCGACTACGACAGAGTAATAGAGGCCACGGGACATTACAGCCTGGACAAGGACAAGACAATACCGGCGATACAGTACATCACGGACTACAAGCAGGATCCGGAAGTGGTCGAGTTCTACTTCTACTCCGGTTTGCTGGGCTACGCGTGGATCTTCCCTGACAGGGAGGGCGCGAAGATAGGGATAGGCGGTTACGCCTCAGTCGACTACCTGAAGGAGAAAGTTAAGGGGATTCTGAAGGGCAGAGTTTTGGCATTCCATGGCGCGAGGGTCTCGGATTACGGAATAATCGAGGAGAGGCTGAAGCAGGGGAACTACGTGGGAGAGGCCCTCGGCACCGTGATGCCCTTGACTGGAGAGGGTATAAGGCCCTCCATTATCGCAGCCAAGATCATGGCTGACTCCATTAAGGAGGGCAAGCCGTTCGAGAAGGCGTTTCGGTCGTCGAAGATTTACTCAGCAGTACAGTACCAGGCGAAGTTGATAAGGGCCGTGAAGGAGGGCAAGTTCTCGACCGGAGGCCTCTCGAGGATCTTGACGTCCTCAGACCCCAACCTCATATTTAAAATAGCTGTCGGAGACTTCGGCAAGTTAGACCTGATAAAGCTGGTGGGAAGGGCTCTCTATGACGTACTCTTTAGATAGGGTGGACAAGGAGATCCTGAAGCTGTTACAGGAAGACGGTAGGATGTCGTTTTCCCGGGTCGCACAGATCCTCGAGATGAGCGAGTCATCTATCCACATGAGGATCAAGAGGCTCAGGGAGCTCGGGATTTTAAGGGGGTTTCACGCCGACGTCGATCCGGAGAAGATAGGACTCAAGGTCTCCGCTTTCATTCAACTGAAGGCTGACCCGAAGAAGTACGAGAAAGTCCTAGCGGAGCTTAAAGGGATGAAAGAGGTCACTGAGATATACGACGTCACGGGCGAATACTACGCCCTAGTTAAGGTTATGGTGCCCTCCAACGAGGACTTGGCGAGGGTACTTGACGTCATTGGCAAGATCGACGGGGTCACCGACACCTATACAATGATCGTGCTCAGGGTCGTCAAGGAACAGAGAACGGTGAACCTCGACCTCGTGTGAGTTCAGGTTGAGAGCTCTTCTTCACCAATCCGCCGGTTTGCGTTTCCTCATCTCTTAAGCTCTCTTATCATGTAGTCTACTAAATGCTTAGCTACGTCTATCCCGGTCGCCGCCCTGAAGCCCTTCCATAGAGGCGAGGCGTTCACTTCTAAGACCAAGTATCCCCTCTCGCTCTCCACGATGTCTATTCCGGCGTAGTCGAGGCCCATAATTTCCCTAACTTTCATGGCCAGGTTCTCTAGTTCCACGTTCACGCTCAGGACTTGGGTCACTGCTCCTTGGGCGACGTTCGTCTTCCAAGAGTTGTGGTTAATCCTGTACACGGCTCCGAGAACCTCGTCACCTATGAAGATCAGCCTGATGTCCCTGTCGGGCTTCTTGACGTACTCCTGGACGTAAACTGGGCTACCCGTAGATAACACAGTCTTCGCCACCCTATAGCCGATGTCTGGGTCGTCGACCTTTATCGAGCCCAAACCGAGGCTACCCATTATGGGCTTGATCACGGCCTCTCCGACCCTCTCGACGAACTTCATCACTTCCGTCGGGTTCTCGGTCACCATAGTCTGGGGAACCGCAACGCCTCTCCTCGCCAAGAGCATCAAGCTGTAGAGTTTGTCCTTAGACTTCTCTATAGACTCGGCGCTGTTGATCAGCCTCACGCCCTGGAACTCAAGTGCCCTCAGGGTGGACATCCTTTTAGTGAACATTTCAGTGGACACGTAACTCCCTATACCCCTAGGAAACGCTCCGTCGAAGTGGACCTCGCCTTTTCCCGTCGTTATCACCGTCCCTTGAGAATTAATTCCCACGTTAAGGCTCCCGATCCTCACGTAAACGGCCTCGTGGCCCAGGCCCTTTATTCTCTCCAGTATTTCCCTGGAGTGGCTGGTGACCCTCGGGGCCTCGTGAATCACGGCTATCCTCAATTACGTTCTCCTCGGGGTAAGACGTATGTTATCGCGTTTTATTATGGTTGAGCCCTCATATACTGTCTAAACCAGCCTCAGCTAACAGGCCTGATATAAGGAAGTTCGGCAGTGTCACTACGCCCTCAACGAACTCCTGCCTTACGTTCAACGTCTTCACTACCTCCAGGTAGTCGTGCTTCGCCTTCTCGACCAGCGAGACCACGTAATCCCTCACTTTCCCCTTCGCAAGCAACTCCAGTTGCTTCGCGCTACCCTCAGGTTCCTTAGCCTTTCCCTGCTCGTGCAGTACAACGTCGATGTAATCGTCTACGACCTGGTAGACGATGCCTAGCTGACGGCCTAGCTCTAGCATTTTGTCCTTGAGGTCCGGTCTTCCCGAAGAGAACGCGGCCAGAACGGTTGATATCATGAAGAGGCTCCCTGTCTTGAGCTCTATCGTCTTCAGGTAGTCGCTGGGCTTCCCGAACGTGTCGAGGAAAGCGCCGAGGCTGGTGTTCTTCCAAAGCTCGACGCTCACCTTGAGCGCCTCGTCGCCGTATGACCTCTGTATGATCTGCAGAGCGTAAGGCACAAGGAAGTTGGACACGTAGATGACCCTCCTGTTCCCGAAAACTTTCCAGGCAGAGTCCCTTCCCCTCCTCTCTACGTCGTAGTCTACGATGTCGTCCAACGCCAGAGAAGAAGAGTGGAGGATTTCGACGGCTAAAGCCCCGTCATAAGCGTTCTTCCTCTCCCCTCCCAATGCCTCGGTGAAGTAGAGGGTAAGCGTTCCCCTGAACCTCTTGCCCCCCTCGAGGATGTACTTGCTCACCTGAAGGGTTTCCCATTCCTTTATCGACTCTAGGAACTTGCTGATCAAAGTGTCTATCTCGCTCTTGGCCTCGAGCCAGTACGTCAGCAGGTCCAAGTCGTTCAGGGAACTTATGAGAACAAAAAAAGTAAATAAATTGGCGCTATTGCTGGGTCGACGTCTATTAGCACCTCCTTCGTCGAGAACCCCCTCCTCATCAGCTCGAACGTCCTTTTCCTCACAATGAGGTTATCGGCCGAGCTCGCGACTATCGCCACCTCTTTCCTGCTGGGCTCCTCGAACGCGCTCTTTATGCCAATGTACTCGTTCGCCGGCTCGAACACTGGACTCACTAACGGCTCCCTGTCGCCGATCTCGACGAGCTTCGTTCTCAAATAGTCCTCGATACCTTCTGGTGTTAAGGCAGACCAGAGCGTCTCCGCCCTCTTGCTCGAAGGGTGGTTCTTGAGTACTGCCTTAATTGTTTCGACTGCGCTTGTCAGGACGTAAGGCTCATCGAACTCTACGTCAGCCTTCACTCCTTTCGGCGAGAAGACCGTCGCTTCCACGTTTAGGCTTTTCGCCACGTGAGTGAACCTAGTTAGGTCATCTTGGTTGTCAATAAAGGCCCAAACGTAGCTCAATTCGGCATATGGAGCCACGAACAGGTTGAACTCCGACAAAGGAACTGTCGGAACGAAGGACATTAGGAGCGAGTTGAGCACGCGCGACAGGACGACTGCCTGGAGCTTGGAATTCCTCGAGTAGACTATCGCTTGAGGGTTCCTGTCTAGGGAAAAACTCGGCTCCCTTTGGAGGATCTCCTTCACACTAACGCCGTGCTTAGGCTCTTGCAACAGGAGCACAACCCCTCTTCCGGTTTCTCGGGGAGCCTCTTGATCGCCTCGTAGAGCAACTTCTTCACCTTAGCGGTGTTCTCTGCCATGACCTTCGTTACCTCCTCAGCTGTTACCGGGATGTCCGCGAAGACATCGTAGTCCGTGACCATTGCTATAGTCGCGTAGCACATCTGGGCCTCGCACGCCAGGTTGACTTCTGGGACTAAGGTCATGCCTATTATGTCGGCCTTGAACACGTCCTTCCATACCTTGCTCTCGGCCCTGGTGGAGAACCTCGGTCCCTCGATGCATATGTAGGTTCCCTTCTCGTGAACCGTAATCCCCAAGTCCTTGGCGGAGGAGATGATCACCCTCCTCAGGCTCTCGCAGAATGGGTCCGCCATAGAGACGTGGGCCACTACAGGGCCGTCGAAGAAGGTGTACTGCCTCCCCTTCGTCATGTCAATGAACTGGTCTGGCACCACGAAGTCCCCGGGCTTGTAGTCCATCCTCAGGCTACCGACCGCGCTCACGCTTATCAGGAACTTGACGCCCAGCTCCTTCATCGCCCAGATGTTGGCCCTGTAGTTGATCTTGTGAGGGGGTATCCTGTGGCCCCTCCCGTGCCTGGGCAGGAAGGCGACTTTCCTCCCTTCTACCGTTCCTACTATTATGTAATCGCTCGGCTCCCCGTAAGGAGTGTAGACCTTTACCTCTTGGGCGTCCTTGATTATCCCTGGGTCGTAAAGCCCCGAACCCCCTATTATCCCGATGTCGGCCTTCAACTTAGGGGATATCATGGTCTGTCACCATTCGAGTTACAGAATTTTAAACGATGTGCCGAGGAGGGGCCCTCGGATCAAAAAATTGATATTTCCCTGGAGACCGATCACTTGGGGGCAGGGAGATGCCTAAGATTCCCGTAAAGGTGGTCACGTGGGACGAGATCGTCCAGTGGAGCTACGGATTGGCCGAGAAAATTCTGAACAGCGGTTACAACGTGGACGTGATAATCGCCATAGCGAGGGGAGGCCTGGTTCCCTCAAGGCTCATCGCTGACAGGCTGGGCGTGCTCGACGTGATTTCGGTGAAGGTAGAGCACTGGGTAGAGACGGCTTCCAAGAACCCAGAGGCCAAGATAAAGTACCCCTACACGATTGACCTTTCGGGCAAGAACGCCCTAATTGTTGACGACATAGCGGACACGGGAGACAGCTTAGTGGTAGCCAAGGAATTCGTGACCAAGAACTTCAGGCCGAAGGAAGTGAGGACTGCGACACTTCAGGTGATTACCCAGACGACCAAGTACGTGCCCGACTACTACTACCTCGAAGTGAAGGATTGGTTCTGGTTCATGTATCCCTGGAACTACTGGGAGGACGTCATCAACCTGGTCAAGAAACTGGAGAAGGAAGGGGTAAACGTGGGCGACGTCGAAACGCTGAGGAAAGTCTACCTCGAGAGCTATGGGTCGGAGCCCCCGATAAACTTGGACATGATATTAACGGAGATGAAGAGGAGGAACAGTAACAAGTCATGAAGTTACCTTTATCCAGAGAACAAAAATCAGCCGATCTTGTACCTCAGCTTACCTATAGCGCCGCCGAAGGTCTTCTTTATCCATTCGGCCTCCGGCACCTCATCACCAATGATGTAGACTTTGGTTCCGAACTTCTCAGCCTCTTGAGCTAAGCTTTCTAACTGCGGGTTCTCCTCATCGTAAACCAGGAGAGAGTCTACGGCACCCATTTCAATTGCCTTCTTAATTTCCTCGAAGCCGTAAACGACCAGCCCGTCGTCCTTAGCTAGGTGATACTTGATCTCGTCTATGAGCTTGTTTATCTCGACGTACTTGTGGTTCTTCAGTACCTCCTGGGCCTTCATTACCATCTCCCTGAGGCCAGCGTCTCCCTGGTAAGCTACGTCGATCAACGGGGTCAGTACTAACTTCTTGAGCCTGTAGTCCAAGTAGTCGCCGTCCACGAAGTCCTTCTTGGCGTACCCGGGCCCTCCGACCAAAATCCCCTTGAGCTTCCCGTTCTCGACATAGGGCAACAGGAGGGAGTTCGCCTTCTCGCCCACTTCCTTTAAGAAGTTCTCGTACATCTCCTCGATTATTCTGTCGATACGCCTCTGGCTCTGCCCTCCCATCATGTGCTTCCCTGGGACGAAGCCCTCGAACTCGTCCAGAACCTCTATCCTCGCTCCCCTGAGGATGCCAATCGTTGCCTGATCCCTCTCAACGATGATCAGGCCGTAAACGTCGGACTCCTCTATCATGTCCTCTAGGAACTCCGTGTGGAACTGCTTGTCAGTCCTGTAGAAGAAGAGGGTGACTTTCTCAGGCGGAGAGAACATGAAGCACTTGAAGTCGTTCGTCTCGAAGTTCTCGCCGCAGAACAGGACTAGGCCCTTCTCTGGGATTTTAGGGATCTGTATCAGCCTGTCTATCGCCGCCGAGATAGCCGCTGTAACGGCGTCCCTCGTCCTCTTCAGCTTTATGTTCTGGGCTATTGAGGCCTCTTGCCTGAGCATGTTGACTACGTCAGCCACTGGCCTGCCTGGGGGGATATAGAGGGAGAGGAGGACAGTTGCGGGGGCAGACCACTTCTTCAATTCCCTTAACAGTATCTTAAGCTCCTGCTTGCTTATCTCGTACTTGCTGCTAAAGGCTCATCGGAGTCCTCACTAACTGAAACACTATTAAAGATTAAGCGAGGAAAAAAAGGAAAAACTCCTTACTTGTGGTGAGCTCATTACTTCTGTTGTTGCTGCTGTTGAGTTGGGGGCAGGTAGATCTTGTTCCCTATGATCGAGTTGTTGGGTATTAGCACGGTAGTGCCGTCGCTCTTCTTGATCACAGTGAACAGGGAGCTAACGTCCTCAACGATACCGTCCTCGCCAGTCACGTTAACGTGGTCGCCGATCTTGAATGGCCTAGCCAGCAACAGGAACAGCCCGCTCACTGCCTGCCCTAGAACTTGCTGGGAAGCGAAGCCTATCACCATGCCCAGGAAGCCGCCTAGAGCGACCCCTGCGGCACCACCGGCTACGGCTCCGGCAATCGAGGCGAACAGGGCACCTATACCGATTATCTTAATCACGTTCCTGATAGAATGAGCGACTGAGTGGTCATACCTCATCCTCAGCATCCAGTAGAAGACGTTGCCTATCTCTGAGACTATCATGTAACCGAAGGCCACCGCCAGCAGGATCTGCACGTAAGGGTCGTAGTTAGGGGCCTCCGTTATGCCGAAGCTGGGTAGTAACGTATTCATTACGTATAAGGCAGCTGCGGATACTATCGCGTATATGATTATTATGATTACTATCTTTATGATCGACATCGTCATCTTTCTACTTGCTTCTTTTGGGGTAACTTTCTGCTGGGCCTGGCTCATATTCTATCAGATCAGTTATCCGTTGTATCCTATTATAAATTTAGCTCAGTTTGTAAAAACATATTACTATAATAATGGAAAATGCTTCACTACTCGGCTAAAATCAGAATTTTCAGATGTATAGAATATATTAACCATGTGGGTGAATTTAAGGATCGCATCGCTCGCGTATTAATTCGAACCTTCATGACGTGCTTTAAACGCTTTTAAACACCCTTAGTTAGGAGGAGAGAGGTCACGAATGAATTACTACGCGTTAGCGTTCGTAATGTTTGTAATAGACATCGTGTTGTACGTTATCCTACCTGTTTACGACAACACTTCACCGTCTTTTTTGGGTTTAACCACTTTCTATGCCTATCAAATAGTTATGTTGATTATATCCTCCATCCTTTTCCTCATTCCAGCCATCTTGTCCAAAAACAAGTCGTGAGGGGGTTTAGGGATGGCGGCCGGTCTTAACGTGGACTACGTGAGTTTGGCAGTGTTCCTTGTTCTATTTGCGATCTTCACGTTCCTCGGCTTCTACGGGGCTAAGTGGCGTAAAGGAGACCTCAAGTTGCTGCACGAATGGGCTCTAGCGGGTAGAAGATTAGGTTGGCTGGTGGTCTGGTTCCTCCTGGGCGCTGACCTCTTCACGGCCTACACTTTCATAGCCGTGCCTTCTGGAGTACTGGCCTCTGGGTCGCTCTATTTCTTCGCGGTGCCTTACGTCGCCTGGGGCTTCGGAGTCGCTCTTCTCACAATGCCCAAGCTCTGGGAGTACGCCAAGGAGAAGGGCTACGTTACGGCTGCGGACTTCGTCAAGGACAGGTTCAACAGCAAGGCGTTAGCCGTCGCTGTAGCACTAGTAGGATCGGTCGCAGAGCTACCTTACATTGCGCTGCAGATAGTCGGGATGCAGGCGGTCTTAACGATGATGCTGATAGGACTTTACGGCGAAGTCAGCGTGCAACTCGAAGAACTTGCACTGGTTCTGGCCTTTATAGTACTGGCGGCTTTCACGTGGACGAGCGGTCTGAGAGGTGCCACGTTAACTGGCATCATGAAGGACATACTCGTGTGGATTACGGTTTTGGGAACACTAGGTTTCGTTATTTACGCTGCAGGAGGGTTCACTCACGCTTTCGAGGTGGCCGGCCTTACCAAGGCCACGAACGAGTCGTTGGCTGTGAGGACCGCGGTGGGCGGGAACCCCAAAATCCCCTACGGGTTCTTGCCACCCAGTGACGCTTTGGTGGCCGCATACATATCGTTAGCCTTAGGAAGCTCCTTCGCGCTCTACCTTTATCCCCATGCTGTCAATGGGTCTTTGAGTTCCGACTCCTCCAGGAGCCTGAAGATAAGCACTGCCTTAATGCCGATATACGGTATAGGGCTCGCGCTAATAGCCCTTTTCGGTATCTTAGTTTACGACTACGACTCAGCACTCAACATAATTACCAAAGCTAAAAGCGGCGCCTTAACCGTTCCCGCTTTAATAGCTGCAGCCATGCCGGACTGGTTCGTAGGGTTGGCCTACGCCGCGATATTCATAGGAGGGCTAGTTCCGGCCTCGATTATGGCGATAGCCGTGGGTAACCTCTTCGCCAGGAACATCGTGGGGGAGTTCTCAAACCTCTCGCCGGCCGGCCAACTGAAAGTCGCCAAGTGGGTGTCCTTCTGGATCAAGTTCATAGCGTTGGCCTTCGTTTTCGTGGTTCCAGCGACCTACGCAATACAGTTGCAGTTGCTCGGCGGAATACTGATAACTCAAACGTTGCCCGCAGTGTTCATAGCCCTCTTCACCAGGAAGCTCCACCCCCACGCCACGTTAGCAGGGCTAATCGCGGGCTTGGCGAGCGGCGTTTACCTAGTATTATACGCGAACAAGTTCGGCCCGATAGTAACGTCGCTGTTCAACGTCGGTGGCTACTTAATTTACATAAACTTGCTGGCCCTCGCGATAAACTTGGCCGTAACCCTAATAGGGACAGCGATAGCTTATGGGCTTGGCTGGAGGCCAGAAAAGATCAAGGCGTGATGAGGCTGAAGCTCCGAGCGGTGAGGAAGGTCTTGAGCCCTGACCTTTTTTCTTATTTGCCGTTTAACACCTCTTTACCCTCGTGATAGAAAGGGAGAAACTCCTTGCTAGAGGGAAAGAGATAGTCGAGCTGGCGGGGAAAAAGAACGTCAACTTGAGGCTTATAGGTGGAGCCGCCGTTGCGATACTGGCCCCTAAAGGCGCAGCGATCTATTCGAGGCAGTACAAGGACTTGGACTTGATCGGATATTCTAAGGAAAGGAAAGGAATTGAGGAGGTGGCCACGGAACTGGGAATGGAGCCCAACAAGAGGTTTAACGCGCTTCACGGTGACCGTAGGCTCATGTTCTACGACCCCGTTTTGGGATCGACGATCGACGTCCTGCTGGACAGGTTCGAGATGTGCCACGACATAGACCTTAGGGGGAGGTTAGAGCTCCTGCCTTATACTATACCGCCTTCCGACCTACTCCTGACCAAATTACAGATATGCAAGTTAACGCCGAGTGACGTTCTCGACATTAAGGCCCTACTCTCTGACCTCGATTTGTCGAACGCTGACACAGAAAGGACGATCGACGAGAACAGGGTAATTTCCTTGTTGAGCGACGATTGGGGGTTTTACACTACGGTGACGGACAACTTGAGGGCCATTATGGGCGAGCTGGAGGGAGCCATGAAGGCCAAGGCGGAGAAGCTCCTCAACGACCTGGAGCAGTCCCCGAAGTCCTTGAAGTGGAAGATGAGGGCGAAAGTGGGGAGGAAGGTCAAGTGGTACAAGGAGCCCGAAGAAGTGGGAAAATTCGAGGGAAGTGCGGGGGGTGGGACTTGAACCCACGCAGGCCTACGCCAACGGGGCTCTTACCCCTAAGGGGGTCCTAAGCCCGTCCCCTTTGACCTAGCTCGGGCACCCCCGCAAATTAAGAGTAAACCTGGTAGGTCTAAAAAACCTTAGTCCCTCACGGTCTCTAAAACGGAGACTATGTTCCAGATGGCCGTCCTGGTGTGGGACGGCATGTTTGGGTCTTGGCTTATTTCCTCCAAAATGCCGATCGCGTTGGCCGCCCTGACTCCAGGGCTCAAGTTAGTGAGTTGTAACTGCCTTATAGCGTCGGTCGCGGCCCTCCTTATGTTTCTAGGCACGGCAGTGTCGTTGACTATCTTCTGAAGCATAATTATGGCCTGCTTAATTTTAGCCTCGTTGTCGTACAGGCTCAAGGTCTCACCCCCTAGAAAATTTTAGGAAACTCGGTCTATGGAATATGCTCTGAGGGAATAAAAGTGAGCGTGGACAAGGACGAGGGGATAAAGAGGGCAGCGGAGCTCCTCAAGCAGGGCGCGACGATGCTCGACCTCGCTTGTCCCCTCGATGGATTACCGTTGTTCAGGCTCAAGAACGGGGACGTGGTTTGCCCCGTTCACGGTAAGGTTTACGTCGTAGAGAACGAGTCCCAAATGAAGCAGATCCAGGGTCAGGCCATACTCGAGAGGACAGAGGAAGTCCTAATGAAGGGGATTGACGTGATGAGCCAGAGGCTAATGAAGGATCCAAGCGACCCAGACGCCGTAGTTCAGATAATAAGGCTACTCGACGCGCTCGAGAGGCTCAGGAAAATAAGAGCCGAGACTCAAGGTAAGAAATGACGTCTTTCATTACTTCGCTCAGTTGCCTGTTAGCGTTAATCACTACGGCGTTACACTCTTTCGCTATTCTCAGGTAAAGGTCCCTCACCCTTTTCAGCGACTCGTATTTGGCCGAATAGGCTAACGTGTCCCTCTTTAGCCTCTTCAACGCGGTTTCGACGTCCAAGTCTAGGACGAAGGTTAACCACGGCTTTGGGAACTTGGAAGACATCGCCCTCAGCCACTCTAAGTCCACACCTAAGGCCCCTTGGTAAGCTAATGTCGAGCAGTAGTACCTGTCGAACACGTAGAAGTCAGCGTTCAATTCTGAGACCTTCCTCAAATGGAGGGCCCTGTCTGCGGAGAAGAGGAGCGCTAAGGCTATTGGGTCCTTCCACTTAGTAGACTCTATCAGCTCGACTACCCTCTCGTCGAACGGCTCGTGCGTTAACACTACCTTGTAACCTAGTTTAATCAGGTGAACCGCTATGGCCCTCGATATCGTGGTCTTTCCGCTACCGTCGATCCCCTCAACGGCGATTATTCTCTGCACTTCCTGAAAGAGTAGGGCAACTCCTCATAAAACTCGTTTAGCCTGTAGGTTCCCAGTATTATCCCGTCGAATTCATTCACCGGACTCTCGACGAACGCCTCGTCCCCTTTAACAGTGAGGAGACCCGCTCCGATCACTCTGCCGTTCAGAGTTAAGCCCACGTACAGCCTGTCGACGTTCACCACGTAGTCTGCGAGGCATTCCCCAGTCGTCTCTACGGCCTCCCCGAACGCCTCGAAAAGCCCTTCCGCGAGCCTCATTCCAGCGATCTTGCTCACGTCCTCCCTGTGCCTCTTAGATTCCATGAAGTAGGCCCTGTAGGCCATAGCCCTGAAGGCCCTCCTCCTTTCCCTGTCCCTCTTGCTTACGACTGGCGGGGTCTCGAGGCTCACTACCTTCTTCCCCAGGGACATAATCGCCTCGGCTATCCTCTTGTCCGTGACTATGACGTAGTCCGGGTCTATCAGTTCTATCGTTTCTAGCTTGTGGCGAAACGCCATGAACCCGTGAACCCAACCGTCCAGGTCAACGACGGCAGACTTCCTAACTAGGGACGAGACCTGCTCCGCGTGGAGCCTCGGGTTTGTTGAGGGTGTTATTGAGCCAAAGAACTTCAGCTCCTCGAAAGTGAGGTGGTGGAACTTGAGCTTGCCCTTCACTCTGCTCGAGGCTACGGAAGCTATGAACCCTGGCAGGAATAGGGAGTTCTGGCCTACGTCGGCGTCGACGAGGACTTCGGCCGCTCCCAAGTTAACCAGGGTCTTCGCGAAGTACGACTTCCCCGTGTCACCGGGGCCAAGCACTACGAATTTACCGGAAGTGGTCGCCAATTCCCTCGCTATCAAGTCCCAGCACTGCACGTCCGTAGCCAGGGCTTCGCAGTTGTGTTGCAGCTCACCTTCGTAACAGACCGTGTAAGTCCCCTCTGGCAAGGTTGCCTGCTCAAAGTCAATGCCCATTACGCTGGCCTTGCCGTTGGATTTCACGGTGCAGGGGCCCTTTAGTACGACCGTTTTCATCACAGCGCCCTCATGGCTATGTTGTAGGCCGCTATAACGTCCTCGGGGTAGTCCCCGTCCAAGTAGGCCGTTTTCCGGCTCGTCCTCGCCTCGTTAACGAACTTGACTTCGATCGAACAGGACGAGAGCCTGTTCAGCACTTCCAGTCCGAGGGGGTTTCCCACCCCAACCCCTACTACTTCCCTCTTGTGCGGGTAGATCCTCAGGACGGTCTTCACGTAACTACACAGATTATCTAAGTCCGTTCTCTTCCACTCGAGTATAGCTCCGTCTCCGACAACAGCTACGGTCAGCCATTGCCTTGTGTTCGTATCTATTCCGACCGCTATCTCCTCGAACGCTTCCTTTCCCATGCTGACCGCAACGAGGTTGCCCACAGCCTTCAGTATGTCTCCGTCCAAGTCCGAGTCCCTAACTTCTATCCCTTCCAAGTCCGAGATCGGGACTCCCCTCACCCTCAGCTCCTTGACGAGCTTGTAGTACTTCTTTGGATCCTTCACTAGAACCCTTACGGGCCTCCTGCCCAACAATATAATCCGGGTTCATGAACTTAATAAGGAAAGTTGGGCGTTTCCGAGTTCCTGTTTAAGGGAGGCGCGAAGTGCGTATCACTTTACGGCTTAGAAGGCAAAGGGAAGACCTCGATAGCCCTTCAGGCGGCCAGGGAACACAGGCTGACTTATTACATTTCCACAGAGGGGCAGATCGAGGGGAGGATCTCAAGGATGGGCCTAGGCGAGAGGCTGATAGTCGCCTTCGCGCCGGACAGGGCTTCGTTCCTCACCGCCTTGGCCGGCCTCTCCAAGATAGACAGGCCGATCGGCCTCATCGTAGTAGATACCGCTAACTCCATTTACAGACAGACCTGGAGCCTCAAAGACTTATACTTGCCATTAGCCCTCCTTAAGGACTTGAGCGTCAGGGGGCCTAGGGTGTTAACCGTCTGGGAGATGTCGGCGAACAACAGGGTGGCGGGGGAAAAGATGATGAGGGCCTATTGCGAGAGGGTACTGAGGGCCACGGGGGGTTACATACTGGGGAACAACGAGAGCTGTAAGTACAAGGTCACGCCTGAGGGGGTGCTGGCTTGCCTTTAGACGCTTACTCGCTACTTTACACGTTCCTCGTCTACTTCCCAGCCTTCGCCGCCAACGGTTCTGCCGTGTTGGTTAGAAAGGGAACGCCCATTGATTTCGGTAAAAACGCTTGGGACGGCAGGAGGATCCTCGGGGACGGGAAGACTTTTGAGGGACTGCTCCTGTCCCTCACGTTCGGAGTAACGGTTGGGGTAATACTGGCCAGGTTCTTGGGATCGGAACTAATCGTGTACGCGTTCTTCGGCTCTCTCTTCGGCATGTTGGGCGACATGTGCGGTGCCTTTATCAAGAGGAGGTTGGGTCTTGAACGAGGGGCCAGGGCCCCCGTACTGGATCAGCTGGACTTCGTGGTTTGTGCCACGCTGGGTCTATATTTGGTCGGTTTCCGCGTCGACGTTTACGGCTTTCTCTTCGTCGCTCTAATCGCCTTCGTCATGCACGTTTTGACTAACAGAGTCGCGTATAGACTTAAATTGAAACCAGTACCCTGGTAAAGCCGTGGCAAGAAGAGGCGGAAAGAAAGGTGGGTACTCTGACGTCAATTACGCGGTTCTTCAGGTCGTGCTCATTGTCTTAATGATGTTCCTCATCTTGGGCGCTATTGCGTTCCCCTACTACATCTCGCCCATTACTGCTTCTGGAGCCTCGCAAGCGTTGCCTTACGCTATACTTAACCTTTTTCTCATAGTTTTATTCTTGGCAGCCGCTTACTTGTTAGACGAGAAGAACACGGAGCTAGGATCGGTGTTCTTAATTCTTGGCCTGGTCTTGGCCGTAATAATGGTCTGGGCCTACTACGGCGTCGCCGCCCTTAGGCAAGTTTTAATATCGGTGTGATAGATGGTGACGAGGATGGAGGCCGAGAAGGTCACCCTTAGCACCGGAAGGGAGGTCGTCCTGGACGAGAACACTATCAGGGTGCTGAACAAGTACGTGAGGACTCAGATGACTTTAGAGGAGCTGGCGAGAGAGTTAGGGCTTGCGAGCTGGGAAGAGGCTTACGAGCTCGTACTTAAGGTGCCCGGCTGGAAGATGTGGATTCCTTACGTTATGCAAAAGCACTTGGCTTAAGGTATTAGGCCTTCTTATAACAGTCCGGCTGTACTTCGTAAATGAGGCCGTTTTTCCTGAGTTCTCCTACTAGCTTAGTAGTGGTGGCTTCGTCTAATCCTTCGCCTTTAGCCTCCTTGACGATCTCCTTGAACTTCGCGCATCCGCCTGAACTGCTCAGTTGCGTTATGATGTCGAGGACTTTCGACAGTTTAGTCGTCGCGCTCTTCGGCCTACCGACCATTATCGTGTCGATGTCAATCTTGCCGGACTCCACGTCCAGTCCGACGCTCTCCAGGAAGATCCTCATTATGTTCACCGCGCGCATCGCGTCGTCTGCGTCAACAACTTCTTTTAGCGACATCCTCGCGTAGGCCTCGGAGAGCCTTATTAAGGCCTCGAGTTGCCTCGGCGTGATCAGGATCGGGCTGTCCGGCGACTCGGCGGATTTCTTCCTCATCTGGACGAAGAAGTCCATTAGGATCTTCTTGGCCTCCTCCGAGAGCTTGGGTTGTACGTATTTCCTGGCGAACGCGATGTACTTTTTCAGGAAGTCGGGGTCGAAGAAGCCTGCCCTCTTGGGCTGCTGGTGAACTGAAAGTATGTGGGAGGCCAATCTCTGGTCTTCCTCGCCAGGTGTGTCGAGCACGATGAAGATGAGGTCGAATCTTGAGAGGATAGTCGGCGGGAGGTTTATGTTGTCGGTCAGGCTCCTCTCGCGGATGTACCTCCCGAGCTTGGGGTTACCCGCAGCTATCACTGTAGCCCTTGCGTTCAACTTCGCCACTATTCCCGCCTTAGCTATGGAAACTGTTTGCTGTTCCATAGCTTCGTGAATCGCTACCCTGTCTTCGTCCCTCATCTTGTCGATCTCGTCTATTACAGCTATACCGCCGTCGGCCAAAACGAGGGCTCCTGCCTCTAAGTAGAAGTCTCCCGTTTGTTTGTCCCTAGTGACCGTTGCGGTTAAACCTGCGGCAGTAGAGCCCTTGCCTGTCGTGAAGACCGCCCTAGGAGCTATCCTCGCCACGAACTGGAGCAACTGGGACTTAGCGGTTCCGGGGTCTCCGATGATCAGTACGTGTATATCACCCCTAACCCTCGTGCCGTCAGGTAGCGTCTTAGGCACTCCCCCGAAGAGGGCGAGTGCCAGGGCCTCCTTGACCTCCCAGTGGCCGTATATGGAGGGAGCTATTGAGGCCAGTATCTTCTCCTTTATCCAGGGATCCCTCGCCGCCTCTAGGATCCTCCTCTTGTCCTCTTCCGTGATCTTGACTTCGTCGAGCACCTTCTGGGAGACCTCGACGCTGTTGGCCCTCAGGTAGAGGTCGAAAACCGCCCTTGAGCCCTTCTTGACGTTGGTCTCCTGTTTGAGCTCCAGTATCCCTACTATTTTCACCCTGTCTCCCGGCCTAGCGACGTCGACCAGGTCGTCCTCAAGGAT
>JBAMMP010000031.1:0-125968 GCA_039793765.1 Sulfolobaceae archaeon | reverse complement strand
GTTTCGACTTCTCCGGGACGAACTTGAACTGCCCTCCCTTCCCGTGCTCAGGGCATTCAGGTGGGGCTTCTAACACTTCCCCCATCTCCTCGTCTCCAGGGGGCCACTCTATTTCATGGTCTATCATCTGCGAGGTCTCCTTGTCGAAGAAGACGTGCCTGAACACGGCCTTCTTTATCCTCTGCTTGACGGGGGTCTCCTTCACCAGTATGCCCTCGATAGCTATCAGCTTCCCCACGTCCGTGTGGCGTATTTTCCTCAGCTCGACTAGCCTGGGAATGTTAACGATCCTTAGGTTGACCTTCTCAACGTCGTCCCTGAAGGACGGGTCCCTCTGAACAAGGATTTCGTATATCACCCTCTCCAGTTGAGGGACTACTACCCTGGGGTTGTTCAGGAGCTCCGACGCCAGCGATTGGTCGAAGATCGAGACGTGGGCGAAGTCGACTACGAAGCTCCTCTTCCTAAACGCTAGAACCTCGTTCAGCTGAGTTTCGTAAATTTTCTGACCTCTCTCGTCCGTGAAGCTCAGGATGAACTCCTCGAACCTGTCGTTGAGGGAGATCGTCTGCGCTGTCATTACTTTTTACCCCTTTTGGGACTCAAGGAGGTCTCTTATCGCAAAGAACACTAATAACTCTTCATACGTGAGACCGTCGAGTACCTTCGGGTCGTCCACCTTAAGTAACGCCAAGTTCATGATTTTCCTGAATCTTAGCTTTTTAATTTCAGAAAGTATAGTCTCTGATTTCTTCTTCGCCTCTAAGTCTTCTATTCTGTTACTAGAGGCCAGCCTCTCGATGTAGTAGCTCGCCTTCACGTAGAAGTCCCTGTCCAATTTGACCAGAGACCCTGGGACGTTCGCCTTCTCCCTCTCTTGAAAGAAGACTCTGCTGAGGTCCTCCAGAGTGTAAAGGTTTAGGGTCTTCACGATCCCCCGCTTTTCCAGCTCTACGGCCAGCCAGAGGGGGATCTCTTCCTCCGATCCCTTAGCGAGGATGTAGCTGTGGAAACCGTCGTCGAAAGGTCCCCAGCTCTCCAGCACCATGACCCTGGCTTTCCTGGTCATCGCCAACGTTTTGCTGACGCTTTCCAGCTTCATCCCTCTAAATCGCCAAAGATATTTCTCGTGAAGCGTCATAAACGATTAGGCCGTCTTGGACGTAGCGCTGCTCACCGCCATTACGGGGAAGGAGCACAGGTGTCGGGAGGAGATAGAGAACGCCCTGATGCCTTACGACCCTAACGTTCAGGTAGTACAACTGACCAAAGCCTCGTTCCTCATACGCTCAAAGCTTGTGACACCAGAGGCCGCGGTCGCGCTCCTCAAGAAGGCCCCGCCAACTTGCGGAGCAAAAGTGTTCCCCGTGCATCTGGCGGTGAAGGCGGAGCTAGGTAGCCTCACGGGCGCGATCGCTAACTACGTCTCGTCTAACAAGAGGTATGTCGGCATGAAGTTCTACGTGGACTGTATCACGAGGAGCGGTTCCTTTGATTGTAGAAAAGCGGAGCTCGCGATAGGGATAGCGTTGAGGGGTACCGCTACTGTAGACTTCAAGTCCCCCGACTACGTGATTTTCGTGAACGTTTACGGCGATACGGCGTTAGTGTCGTTCGTTAAGAAGGGAGAAGAAAAACTTTCGGCTGGGTCTCTCCGATTGAATAAATAGTAATACCACGAGATCTGAGGTGACGGTGAAAGTTTTGGAAAAGAACGCGCTGGATAAGCTGATGGACGACATCCTGCTGGGTAAGAACAGGCTAATAGTGAAGCCCGAGGTTCTGGATCCCGAGTACATACCGTCGAGGCTCCCGCACAGGGAGTCGAAGATAGCCGACCTAACCCTGATATTCAGAGATATACTCAACTCCCCTGGTAAGTCTTCGGTCAGGGCCGTGGTCTTCGGGAGGACGGGAACGGGGAAGACGGTAACCACGATGACCTTCGGTAGGCTGTTCGAGCAGAAGGCCGCGGAAATAAGGGGAATAAGGCTGAAGTACGTTCACGTCAACTGCCACAAGCACAGGACCCTCTTCCTCATCCTGAGCCACCTCATAGAGAAGCTGGGCCTGCCGATATCGCCTAGGGGGCTCTCCTCGCAGGAGATGTTCAAGCTGATCCACGATTACTTGGAGAAGCGCAACATGTACCTCCTGATAGCCCTCGACGAGTTCGACTACTTCGTCTCGACTGCCGCCCAGGAGGACGTTTACTTCCTGGCGAGGGTCTACGATGAACTGAACCTGAGCGACAGGAGGGTGCATTACGTCTTCATAGCGCGCGACTACTCCTCGTTGGCGGGGTTAGACAAAAGCATAAGGGATCACATACTCATGAACACGGTAGAGTTCGAGCCATACAAGTCCCACGAGCTGAGGGACATACTCAAGGACAGAGCGACTGAGGCTTTCGTGTCTGGGAGCGTGATGGATGAGGCGATAGACTTCATAGCAGACGTGTACGGGGCCGATAAGGGAGGCTTAGGCAACGCGAGGTTAGCGATAGAGACGCTGGCTCAAGCGGGTCTAATAGCGGAGAAGGAAGGCTCAATAGTCGTTACCGTGGAGCACGCGAAGAAGGCGAACGCGAGGCTGAACCCCTATGTGGCTCAGGCGAAGGACGACATTCAGGCCTTAGACCTGCATCAGCTGTTACTTCTGAAAGCCCTGGTGAACTTGGCCAAGTCCGGAAAGGAGGACTTCTTCAGCATGGGGAAGGTAGAGGAGGAGTACCACAGGATTTGCGAGGCTTATAATCAGCAGCCGAGGAGGCACACCCAGGTGTTCGAGTACGTTAAGAAGCTCAGGCACTTGGGCATAGTTAACACCAGAGCGAGCGGGAAGGGAATGAGGGGTAGAACGACGCTCATCTCGCTCGCTCTGCCGGCATCGATGGACCTCGAGGCAATGCTGGAGGATGCCATAAATGCAAAGCTCTCAGGAAGAGTGTGACGAGAGGATACTGGAGGTCGTCTTAACAGCGATACGCGAGGGGAGAGTGTCGATCCAGGAGATGGCGAGGAATTTAAAGACGAGGCCAGAGGCCTTGGAACCGGCCTTCTCCTATCTTAAAAGGAGAGGAATTTTGGTTCCAGTTTCGGAGGACGTTTTCGAGCCGAACTACTCCTCCCCTGTAGTGTTGCAACTCAGCGAGCTCCTGCGAATGATCTGCCGAGCGAATTAAAACCCAACTTAAGGTAAGCTAAATACGTTTCTCTTTCCAAACATGTACTGTGGAGGTCAAGCAAGTCGACGTCTCGAACAAGGACGTCGTTCTGAGAGAGGCGACAGCAGAGGGCTTCCTGAGGTTGAGGGAATCGACGGTAACTCTGATAAGAGAAGGGAAGGTGGAAAAGGGGGACGTCATTTCAGTGGCGAAGGTCGCCGGAATACTAGCGGCGAAGAGGACGCACGAGCTGATACCCTTATGTCATCAAATACCGCTGGAGGCCGTAGAAGTTGACGTTGAATTGACCAATGACGGCGTTTTGGCTAGGTCTTACGTTAAGGCCCATTACAAGACTGGGGTAGAGATGGAAGCGTTAGTGGCGGTGACTACTGCATTGCTCACAGTCTGGGACATGGTGAAGAAGTACGAGAAGGACGAAAGGGGCCAGTACCCTTCAACGAGGATTGAGCACGTGAGAGTGGTCGAGAAAAGGAAAGGTTAGACTCACTTCTTCCAGTACCTACCCCTGTAATATCTCCTTTCCTTTGTTTGCGTGGTCTTCTTTTCCTCGGCCTCTTCGGCGCCCTCCTTAACCTCTTTCACTCCTGCACCTTCATAAAGGTTCGCTAGGGCTTGTATCACTTCCTCCTCGCTGGGGGTTATCTCCAACTCCTTCTTTAACGCCTCCCTGAACTTAGGGGATCGGTAAATCTGAACGAAGAAGGGGAGCATCTCATTGAGGGCCTTCTCCTGCGAGGCGTGAATCTCGTTGCCAAGCTTGCTCAGAATAGTTCTAAGCTTTTCCCTAGTGTCTTTCGATTTGGCCAGCATTTGGATGTAGGACGGGAACTGGTACTTCTTCCACTTTGCTTTGTATGCCCCAGAGAACTTCGCCTTCTCGGCGAACGAGACTCCAGGGCCCATCAAGTCGAAAACGTAACTAAGCAAGTCCCACCCTACCAGCTTAGCCCTGGTCAGGAAGAGGCTCGCTCTTGCCAGGGCGTCGTAAGCCCTGTATATGTCCTCCATGTTCTCGTACTGGTTCGGTATGTTCTCGTCTATCCACCTCATTAAGAGCTCGTAATCGATCTGCGTGTTCGTAACGGCGTTCTTTGCCTGCCAGAAGTACCTAGACCAGAACATGCTCCTCAAGGCTTCGAAGGGGTCTAGCTCCCTGTCCTTCCTCCTACCTAGGGCCTTGACCATGTTTACGGTCACTTTCCCGTAGCCCTCGGCCACTCCCTGGAGCATGTTAATAGCATATCTAGCGTCGCCCTCGCTGAGCTCTATTATCTCGTCCAGGGCTTCGTCCTCGCACATTATCTTCTCCCCCTCGCATATCCTCTTCAGTATCCTCTTCAGCGGGTACTTCGTAAGCCTCGGCACTTCGATCATCTTCACTTTCTCCCTGATCGGCCTCAGCTGGGGGTCCCACGGGTCGTTGGCGGTGAGTATGATCGGTTGCCTCGTGCGGTCTATTAGTTCCAGAACCGCGTCGATTATTCCCACGTCGGCCTTTGCGTTTATGCCGTCCATCTCGTCGAGGAGAATGAGCTTCCCCCTAATCCCGAAGAGGCTACCCGAGAGCGAAGCCCTCTCCGCAATGTTCTTGATGTCGCTTAACTTCCTCGAGTCGCTCGCGTTGATCTCTAAGAGTTCAAGCTTGTAATCCCTGGCTAGTGCTTCCGCGAGCGTGGTCTTCCCTGTGCCGGGAGGGCCGTAAAGGAGGACAGCCTTAGCTGTAGGCTTTCCGTTGAGCCAGCTCTCGATCCAGGCCCTTAACTCCTTCTTAACGTCCTCCTGGTTCTCCACCTCATCGAGGCTCTTCGGCCTGTACTTCAGGAACCACTGAAGGGGCAAAATCACTCCCCTTTGTTCAGGTACTTTTCGCCGTAGAGCGCGAGCTTGGCGAGCATTGCCGAGAGCTGGATCTCGTCGTCCGCCCCCTCCATTATCCTGAACTCAACCTCGCCGATGTAGTCAGCCAAAAGTACCCTGAGCTCCTCGGGGATCTGAAGCTCGCTACCCGTGATTTCCCTGTGAACTTGTTTAACGATGTCCTCTCCAGAAAGGCCGTAGTTCACAAGTAGCTCCCTCAGCTTGTTCCTCGCGTCGTTGAACTTCCCCTTTAGGGCTAGGTTTATCATCTCCCTGACTTCCTTGGGTTGGGCCAAGCCCAGGACCTTGTAAACTGCCTCGACCGTGACCTTCCCGTAGGCCGAAGCCGCTTGCAGAATGTTAATCGACTTCCTCATGTCGCCCTGCGTTATTTCGTATATCGTCTCCAACGCCTTCTCGTCGTACTCGACCTTCTCGTTCTTCGCTATGTAGGCCAACCTGCTAACGACGTCCTCCTTCTTCAATGGGTAGAACCTGAAGAGGGCCGTCCTAGACTGTATCGGCTCGATTATCTTGCTCAGGTAGTTGCAGGCCAGTATGAACCTGGTGGTCTGAGTGTAGAGCTCCATCGTTCTCCTCAGGGCCTGTTGTGCGTCAGCGGTCATGTTGTCGGCCTCGTCGAGGAGGACGACCTTGAAGGGCACGTCCCCTGGGGCTACAGTCCTCGCGAACTCCTTCACCTTGTTCCTGATCACGTCGATACCCCTCTCGTCGCTCGCGTTCAGCTCGAGGAAGTACTGCTTGTAGTTCTCACCGTAAAGGTCGTGGACTAAAGCGAGGGCCGCGGTCGTCTTGCCTGTACCCGGAGGGCCTGCGAAAAGCAGGTGGGGCATATTCTTCTCCGCCACGAACTTCTTGAGCCTCTCTACTATCTCCTTCTGGTTGACTATGTCGTCCAAAGACCTCGGCCTGTACTTCTCCACCCAAAGTATGTCCTCTTGAGCTACAGCCACGGTAAGTTAGATTAAATCCGCGTTAAATAAAAGGTATCACTTCCTCTTGTACTTCCCCATTACGAAGCCCTCGTCCACTATGTGCCCTTGCATGAGGTTCCTCAAATCGTCTGCGGTGACTTCGCTCTTCTCGGGCAGAAAGGTGTCTAACGCGTAAACCCTGAAGTAGTACCTGTGTGGGGGGTGAGTCCTCGGGGGGCAGGGCCCTCCGTAACCCACTCTACCGAAGTCGTTCACGCCCTGAACGCCGTACTCCGTCTTGTAGGCCTTCTTGACGCCTTTCGGCAAATGAACCGTGGTTATGTTGTACATGACCCAGTGTATGAAAGTCCCTCCGGGCGCGTCTGGGTCTTCCACGATTAATGCATAGGACTTAGCGTTAGGCACGGGATCCCAATCCAGGGGAGGGGAGACGTCCTGACCGTCGCAGGTGTATTCGGCAGGAATGAAATCTTCGTTCTTGAAGGCGGGTGTGGAGACCTTCATAACATTACTTCAAACATCGAAAATTATTAGCTTTAGTAACTCCTCCTCGGCGGCTTGAACTCGTATTCTTCGTGACCGTTAGGCGTTATCTTAGCGACTATGACGCTGGTTCCCGTGAAGGAGTCCCACTTGATCGAGGAGAAGACCGCCCTCTTCGCTAGGTCTACCGCCTCGTCGGCCGTCATGTCCTCCCTATAACCGTCTGCCAGGACTCCAATTGCGTTGGGTGACCCAGAGCCCGTAGCGATGTACTTGCTCTCTTCCGTTACAGAGCCGTAGAGGTCCAAGTAGTAAAGCGCGGGGCCGTTTTCGTCGAATCCGCCCATCAAGATTTGAACCTCGTACGGGAAGTACTTGTTGACCGAAAGCAGGAGCCCCAAATAGCTCGCTAACGCCCTAATCGTCGTGGGCCTGTTCGTTATTTTGTTGTAGTGGTAGATCTCCTTTGTCAATTGATACAGGAACTGGAGGTCGGCCACGCTTCCTGCAGTGGTCATTGCGATCGTGTCCGTAATGTAAACCACCTTCCTCACGAACTTGTGGGCGACGTAGAACCCAGCGCTCGCCCTCCTGTCGGCGGCGAGGATAACCGCGTCCTTAGTCCTGATCCCTACGGTCGTTGTCCCCGTCTTGACCTTCAGGCCCTCAATCCCTTCGTTCATCATGCTTAGAGCCCCTCTGAACCAGGCTTATTATTTCTTTACTCCAGGCCAACAGTGCTACGTCCTCGTAATGCCTCCCGCTGATCATGAGCCCCACTGGTAAACCCCCGTATTCGCCCAGCGGGAGGGATATGCTGGGGTTCCCGAGGAGGTTGAAGAGCTCGGTGTTGCTTATCAGCACTTCCCTGTATTCCTGCTCCCGTCCGATGACGTCCTTGATTAGCGGAGCGACTATCTTCGTCGTGGGAGTAAGGAGGAAATCGACTTCCTTCATGGCCTTAACGAACTCCCTCATTGCCTGTTTCCTAATTCTCATCGCCTCGACGTAATCCATCCCGCTAAGGCTCATGCCGTACTCTATCGCCTTTCTCACGTCGGGGAAATAGAGGTCCTTGAACTCCTTGTACAAGGGCTTGTGGAACGTCGCTCCTTCTACGGAAGCGATGACCCTTCTGGCCCAGTTGCCCTTCTCGTTCAGGACTGGGAGCTTCACCTCAGTCACGTCGAAGTAGTCGGATATCACATCGACGGCTTTCCTAACCCCTTTAGAGCCCTCGTCGTCCTCAAGCCTGAAGACGCCGAACCTGGGCCTCTCTATTGCCTTATTTTTTGCGGGCTTAGTCGCAACTACGTCGAATACTTCGCTCATCAGATCCACGTCTCTAGCGAGAATGCCCACGGTGTCCAAAGACCAGCTGAACGGGATGACGCCCTTCGTCGAGATCAGCCCGTATGTCGGCTTGAAGCCTATTACTCCGCATAGAGACGCCGGAATCCTGACTGAGCCTCCGGTGTCTGTTCCTATGCCTACGTCAGCCATCCCTAAGGCCACAGCCAGGGCAGAGCCAGAACTGCTACCCCCGGTTATCCTCTCTGGGTCTACTGGGTTCCTGGGGACGCCGTAGGCGGTCGAGGTTCCAGTGGCACCAATCGCGAACTCGTGGGTGTTCGCCTTCCCAACTATGGTTCCCCCCTCGTTCAAGATCCTCTCGACCACTTCAGCGTTCCTAGCAGGGACGAAGTCCGCCAGTATCTTGCTCCCCGCAGTAGTCCTTACGCCCTTGACGAAGATCACGTCCTTTATCGCGAACTTTAGACCCGCCAGCCTCCCCGAGCTCTTACCCTTAATCTCGGTCAGCGTTATGAACGCCCTGTACTTCTCGTTCAAGCTCTCTAAGCTCATCTTCGTTCACGCAGAAGAGCGGGGGGTCATCTCCTGTACAGACGTAGCGCGTCAAGTCTCTTGAGGACGTCATCCGCGAACCTCTCGATCTCTTCCCTTTTAACGCCTCGCTCCTCCGCGATCCTGAAGACTACCCTCTCCACCTTCCAGTAGGCCTTCATCTCTTCGTTCAACTTCCTCCAGTCTATGCCCTTTAGGGCCTCCGCGATCCTCCGATCGAAGGGGAGCCTCCCCTCGAGCATTAGGGCGGCGATTATGGGGTAACCCACGTACCCCCTGTAAACGGTGCCGTTGTCTGTGCTGTCGACCTCGGAGCCCTTAATCATGACCTTATACGTCCTGTCGCCCTCTGAAGAGATCACCTCGAACTCGGTGTCCGAGACCTTCTTCACCCTACCGTCTGCTATCGCCCCTAAGGCCTCGAGGACTTTTATCCTCGGCGGCCTCGCGAGGAGTTGCATATTGTTTAAAATCTTTTAACAGCTTTAAACGCCCGTGAAGGCAGCTGTAGTCCCTGGGCCGAAACAGCCCCTGGTAGTTACCGAAGTCCCAGACCCCAAGCCCGGCAAAGGAGAAGTAGTGATAAGGGTGAACAGGGCGGCCCTGTGCTACAGGGACTTGTTACAGCTTCAAGGCTACTACCCGAGGATGAAGTATCCGGTTATTCTAGGTCACGAAGTCGTTGGCACGATTGAGGAGGTCGGCGAGGGAGTAACTGGCTTCGAGCCCGGAGAAAGGGTCATATCGTTGCTCTACGCCCCCGACGGCACCTGCGAGTACTGCGTCTCAGGGGAGGAGGCCTACTGCCACTCAAGGCAGGGGTATTCTGAGGAGCTGGACGGCTTCTTCGCCGAAAAGGCCAGGGTCAAGGTGACTAGCCTAGTTAAAGTCCCCAAGGAGGTCAGCGACGAGGCCGCTGTCCTGGTGCCCTGCGTCACTGGCATGATATACAGGGGGATCAGGAGGGCCGGAGGGATAAAGCCCGGTGAATACGTCCTAGTCACTGGAGCGAGCGGGGGAGTAGGGATCCACGCGATCCAGGTAGCTAAGGCTTTGGGGGCAAAGGTCATAGGAGTGACGACTTCCGAGTCCAAGGCTCCGATAGTGAAAAAGTACGCAGACTACGTGATCGTAGGGAGGAAGTTCTCGGAGGAGGCGAAGAAGATTGGCGACGTCACGCTGGTAATAGACACCGTGGGAACCCCGACTATTGAGGAAAGCCTTAGGTCGCTGTGGATGGGAGGGAGGCTGTTGCAGATAGGCAACGTCGACCCTAGCCAGGCCTACCAGCTAAAGCTAGGGTACGTCATCCTCAAGGACATCAAGATCGTGGCCCACGCCTCAGCCACCAAGAGGGACGCGATGGAGACGCTGAAGCTGAGCACCAAGATCGAACCGGTAATAGCGGCGACCGTTAGCTTGGAGCAGATCAACGAGGGTTATGAGCTCCTGAAGAGCGGCAATAAAGTTGGAAAGGTTCTGGTTAAGCCGTAATATTTCGGGCCTTATTTCCCTCGGTATTAACCGCACAGCCTCTTGAACCGTAATTTATCTCCTGAGCGAGTTTTTCTAAAATCATGAAACTCAAGCTACACGAGATCACAATAGACGGCAACATCTTCCCTCACTCCCAGGACGAGTACGACCAGTTCTACGAGCTGTCCGCTTTGGTTGTGGACGAGCTATTCTCCTCTACTCCCAGAGAAATCGAGGTCACCAGCGGGTCGATATTGTTCGCGGGGCTCCTCGTTTCTAAGAACGTCTTTGGGGTTCTTGAGAACGTCTCCCTGTTCTTCGACCAGCCGAGGTACAGGTACGTCAGCGGTGACGTGACCTCGACCGTCAGCGAGGCAGTCACCATAGCTGCACTAAAGGACTTATTTGGGGTCGACTTGCTCTCAGTAGTCCCTACGAGGCTCGTGAAATATACGGGCGTGCTGACAGACCTCTTTGTACCCCAGGAAGCATTAGGGGAATTAGAGGCGGTCTTCGGGGGGAGGAAGCCCGTCTTCGTAGAGGTCAGGGGGTCAGCCACTGGCAGGGGGCTCTACGAGAAGGCCGAGAAGGCGTTCAGGAACCTTGAGGCCGTAAGGTTCCCGAACAACTTCGGGTTGGTGAGCTTCCTGGTCGGTAAAAGCCTCGGGTTCGTCTACGTGAGGTGACCGTAATGCCGTGCGAGAGGATAACCGAGTCCCTGCTGAAAGTCCTCGCAGGAGTAGAGGAGGGGGAGGAAGAGCTCAAGGACTGCAGGAGCTTCCTAAGGGAAGAGATTACGGACATAAGGGACAGGCTCTCCCTGGCGAAGGCGTCCATTAAGGAGGCTCACGCCCTCCCCACAGCCTTGAGGAAGTACAACGTAGACCAGGCAGACCTAGTGAAGCTGGCCCTCCACGAGCTCTCGAGGAGGGGGCAGGCCATCTCCCTGGTAGGCAAAGAGACGAAGGGGGAGAAGCTGATCGCCAAAGCCTACGGAACCGATGAGTCGTTCGTGATCATCGCTTACTGTCCCGACTGCGAGGGCGAGAGGCAGGGGCCCCTCAAGGACTCCGTGGGTTACTTCGTCCAAATGGGCAAGTACGTGATAGCGGAAGTCCTCCACGGCGAGACGAGGAAAGTGCTAGAAGAGCTGGAGCGGCTGGTCGTATAAGTATGAATTATGGGTTTAACTAACTAATTTTCAAATACTTGCTTCTTAATGGCTGTCCGTTGGAGGAAGCTTCGTTCAAGCTGGAGGTCAACCCACGCCGTCTAGGGCTAGAGTTCAATTACGCGCCAGTAGTGATCGTCTACTCCTCCGACGAGAGGGGGGTCTACTTCCAGTACTTCGACGGGGAGAAGAGGTTCTCCTTTCACGGCGACAAGCTGATGGACATGAGGAACTTCAGGGTCGTTAAGGGCGAAGAAGCCGTGAAGGAGTTCAGGGAAGTCATGGAAATGAGGGCTAGAGAGTTCAGCCAGGGCGTTGAGGAGGTGGAGAGGTTCTTCGGCGTCGACCTGAGGGTCATTAAGGAAGTCTACGAGTCCGTGGCGAGGGACGTCAGGGTAGACCCGAGGGCATTCTTGGACATAAAGATCAAGGAGCTCACGATAGACGCGGGCAGGGAGTTCAGGAAGGACATGCCGGGGCTCGTGTCGGCCAGGAGGCTGATATCGACGCTCGACGTGGGGGACGAAGGGACGAAGCTCAAAGTGGTTATAAGGGAAGACGGCTCCAGGGAGTATTACGTTGACGGCGTCAACGACTTCGCGGCCTTCTCCAGGGTAGCTTACTCCGCTAGCCCCAGCACCCTGCGGTACTCCGCCCTCATCAAGTCCCTCTTGAGGAACTTTTAACTTACCGTAGAGAGTGCAATCACGCTGTGATGACTTCCTAGGCTCTAGAGCGGTGATGAGGCTCTTCAGCCCTGAGCACGTTTAAATCCTGACCGGCGAAAGATATCCCGTGAACAAGGCAATAGTCGCCGGAATAGTCTTGACTTTCCTGGGAGTGCTCCTGACGGCGCTGTCTTTCCTGGGTCAAACCTTCCAAAGCCCTCCGACGACCTCGGTCAGCTCCCCTCAAGTACAGGCCGGCGGCGTCGCGATCATCATGATAGGCCCGATACCGATCGTTATCGGCGGCGGTAACCCGACACTCGTCCAAACCGGCATGGTAGTCGGAGGGGCGTTGATCGCCCTCTTCTTGATAATTTCCTTAGTTAGCGCTCTGAGAGCTAGGAGGGCTTGACTCCTCCTTGACGAAAAACACGTAAAGCGTCGCCGCCGAGAACCTCAAGGCGGAAATGGCTATCATCATGCTTGTCGCCACCACGACTAGCTCGTCGACGTTCGAGGTGGAGGCTAGGGAGTACAGGAGCGTAGCGGAAGCCACGCTACCCGCTAGCGAGGCTATTCCCTGCCAGAACAGCACCCCCGCTAGAGACCGCCTGACGTTTCGAGTGGTGTTGTAGACCACCGCGAGCAGGGCCGGCTGGCTCGTCGAGGTCACTGCCATGGCCAAGTAAACGACGTATATCTCGTAAACGTTGCTCGCCAAGGCGTAAGCCAGGGGGTAAACGGCCAGGGCCGCCCTTCCCAGGAAGAGGGCCAGTACAGGCCTCTTGTTGATGACCTTGTTCATCCAGTATTGCCCGACCAGGCCCGACAGGCCGCCGATGGTCGAAATTATCGCGAGGTTGGTCTCGTCCATGTGGAACTTGTAGACTTCGAGGACGGGGAAGACGGGCCACGCCAGCGCCCAGACGAAGTAGAAGAGGGAGTTGGCGACCACGAGCCTAACGTTCGTCCTCCCGGCCTCGCCCTGGGCCTCTTGCGCAACTACTCCCCTGAACTGCACGGCTGAGACCAGGTAGAGCAAGCCCGTAATGACGGCGAAAAGCCTGTTCAGCTGGTAGTTGCTACCCACAATGAACCCCGTGACGAGGGTAGCGGTGATCCCGCCGAGCCTGGCGTACTGAGTCACCGAACCCAGGACGTCCCCCCTCCTGCCCCTGCTCAGCGGTTCGAGGAGCACCTGAATCGAGTAACTGGCGATCCCAAGGCCGACTAGGAAAGCGAGGTAGAACACCGTGGAGGCTTCAGTCACGGAGGTGAGCCCAATGGCGAACCAGCCCAGGGCCGCGATCAGGTAGCCAAATGACGGGGCGAGCCTCCTCACGTTCTTGAAAACCATGGGCACGACGTCCATCACGACTACCGAGGCGGAGCTTATCACGCCTAAGAGGGGTCCACCAACGCCGCTAATAACGCTCAGGAAGGAGTAGTAGGGCTGTACGAGCCCTCCGGCGACGGCCGTGACGAAGTTATTGACTTTGATTTTTCTCAATATAGAGGAATCCGATGACAATTCCTTGAAGTCTTGACTGGTCTATCGGGCGATTTAAATTCGACATCCCCGCTGAAGGGGAGTCTCTTATTTTCAGGCAGGAACGTTTAAACCTAGAGGAGCTATTAATGGGCTAGGGATGCTCCTCAAGACCCACTACGTGTTCTCCACCGGCGTGCTGACTCCCATCGGTCTCCTATTCCTGCACAGCTTTTACGACGCTTTGCTCCTCGCCGGCGTCATCTCCGTCGTCGCTAACACGGTAATCGACAGGCTGGGTCACGAAATGGTCTGGGCCGAGGGGAGGACAATCCCCAGGAGGACGCCCTTAACCCACACTTATCCGAGGTCTGTCCTCTGGGGCTTGCTCGTGTCGGTAGGAGTGCTTTCGTTGCTATATTTCGGCGATAAATACCTCTTCCGCCACCACGGCGAGGAGTTGATAATTACAGGGTTACTCTACGGCGTCCTAGTAGGCCCCAGCCACATGTTCCTCGACATGTTCACGGAGAGGGGCATTTACGTCAGGGACGGGAAGAGGTGGAGGAGGTTCGCGTTGGCCCACTTCAGGTTCAACGACCCCCTGGCCAATGGGCTCGCCGTCATGGCCGGAGTCTTGTTAATAATGTTCAGCTCACAAATCTGAATGGGTACAATGGCTTCAAACGTCTTCACGCTTTTCGTTATTGCCGTCCTCCTCATGGCCTTCCTCTCCTTAGGGCTCTATTTCGGCAATCCCTTCTTCATCCAGTACGTACTGCCTCCGGTGTACATCGCCTTCGCCTTCTTCGTGCTTCTCTACAGCAAGCTGGAGGAGTTAGAGAAGGCCAGGGGCAAGAAGAAAGCGAAGAGGAGGTAGGCTTCACGTGAGTGCTCTTACGCAGCTGGACTAAAACACGCCTAATCAAGTTCGTGTTCGGCGAGCGAGTGTAGGTTCATACTCACGACGTCAACGAGGACAGACTTTAAATTTTTTCCAATGAGTTTGTACTAAGACTCGCATGAACGACAAGATAACCCTAAGGTCGATAATCGTCTCAGGGATGGGCGTTTTTCCGACGGCTACAATCTCTACTCCATCGCGTTAGTCGCGTACACGCTTACGGAGACCTTTCACCTGAATCCCGTCGAGGAGGGACTGCTGGTGGGCATGTCGTACTTCGGCGCCGCCCTCGCCGCCCTCCTGTTCGGGATCGTGTCCGACTTCACTGGGAGGAAGAAGATGTACGGCATCGATGTGTTCCTCATGGCCTTAGGATCGCTTTTCCAAGCCTTCTCAGGGAATTACCTGGAGCTGTTGATCTCTAGGTTCGTCATAGGCATGGGAGTGGGGGCGGACTACGTCCTCTCCCCGGTCATCGTAGCTGAAAACGCCGTGGCCAGGAAGAGGGGGATGGCCATGATATTGACCTTCGCCTTCATGTGGGGGATGGGGGCAGTGGTCGCGGCCTTCGTGGACCAGGTGACCCAAGTCCTGGGCCTAAGCCAGGACTTGTCCTGGAGGGTAGTACTGGGCTTCGGCGCCGTCCCGGCCTTCTCGGTCTTCTACCTCAGGAGGAAGATAGCTGAGACCCTCATGTTCTTGGCAAGGATAAAGCCCGTCGAGGAGGAGCTCAAGCTGCTCGAGAAAGAGTTTAAGCTAAGGCTCACTCCGTCGCTGGACGCAACTCCGTACAGGAAGAGGTTAGCGGGTAGCGCGCTGATGGTTCTGGTCGGCTCTATCCTCTGGATGCTCTACGACATGTACTCCTCGACCTTCGCGATCTACGGCCCGATAACTATAGCCTACAACCTAGGGCTAAACGCGATAACCTTCACTTACCTGGCCCAGTTCGGGGCCGGGATTCCCGGGCAGGTTATCAGTATGTTATTGGTCGACAGGGTCGGGAGGAAGAAGCTGATAGTAATCGGGTACGCAGGAGTTGCCGTATGGCTCGCCCTGTACGGGCTCCTCCTAATGGATCCGCAACTTTTCGGATATAACTTCAAGGTGACCGACGTCCTGCACGCTGCTGAGTCTCTAACTGACGGGGCAGCAGTCCTCGGCATGGCCTTCTACATGCTGAACTACCTCTTCGCCGCTATTGGCCCCGCCTCGATAATCGGGTCCGGCATGGTGACGCCCGAAATAGTGCCGACGAAAGTGAGGGGGACTGCCCAGGCCATATCCGTCGCCGCGGACAGGCTGTTCACCGGCTTCGTCGTAGGCAGCTTCCCGTCCCTAGTCGCAAGCGTCGGCCTCGGGGCTATGGTCGCGAGCTACTCTTTGATAGCCCTCATCTCGGCGCTGATAACGCTGTTCCTTGTCCCAGAGATGAAGGGCAGGGAGCTCGAGGACCTGAGGGCAAGCTCCTCTTCGGCCAGCCTCTCGTAAAGGAGGAACTCCTCCAGTTCCTCGCATTCGTTTTCTTCCAAGCACTTCCAGGCAAGGAACCTTATATAGTAGTTCATCAATCTTTTGGAGGTTTCGGGATTTATACGGAGTTCCTAAGTAGTATATGTAGATTATATATTAAATGGGGTCATGAAATAAAAAGAAAAGAGAGTTTGGCTCTAATTCACTGCTTACTCTGGATGCCGCTGCCGGTCACGTACTTCGAGTGGTACTTGCCTATGTGCTTGAGGATTGTGACCACCACTCCCATGCCCACCTGTATTTCGGGGTCCTTGAACAGCTTCATCAGGTCGAACACGCTCTTGACGGGCTTTATGTTCCCGGTCTTAATCGCCTCGCCGGTCTCGTTCACCAACAACGTGTAGTACTTCAGGTTGGTCAGGTCGAACGTGCCTAAGTCCTTGATCATCTCGTCGAAGTGCCTGATCACGTTCATCATGAAGTCGCTCGAGAACAGGGTGCCTATCATCCTCATCACGTCGTCGTCCCTCAGCATCCCCTTTATTGGATCCAGGAGGCCCGTGTCCCTCAAGGCCTTCACTATGTCTAGGGCGTCCTTTATCGCCAATATTGTGTCCTCCTTCGTTAGGTAGTCGACTAAGTCCAGGACGTTGTCGAGGTTCTGAGTGAGGTTGAGGATCTTGTCGTTAGTCATGAGGCCCATGACCTTCGTTAGGGTCTCCTCGTCCTCAAGCATCCCCTTTATGGGGTCTAGCAGCCCGACCTTCCTCATGGACTGGACTAAGCCGAGGAGGTCCTGCAGTGCTAGTATGTTCTCCTCGTTGCTCATTAGCTCGAGGAGCCTAGTCATACTGCCCAGGTTCTCGCTTAGCGACAGCACCCTGTCGTTCGTGGCCCAGTTGACGACCTTCGCTACCGTGTCCTCGTCCTCCAAAAGGCCTTGGACGACGTCTAAAAGGCCGTATTTGTTGTTGGCTACCTTCAGAATGTCGATAACTTTCGACAAAACGAGGACGTTCTCTTCCGTCAGGAGCCTCTCTATGGGGATCTCCTCTACCGTCTGGGCCAACGCCGTCACCAGGAGGCCATGTACTTCTCTAAGGCCATGTCGCCCTTAGTCCACATGAAGTACTTGGTGAACAGCTCCTTCTTCAGGTGGTTGATGGGAGACGGCACGGCCTCGCTCACTGTGCCGCCGTACCAGGTGTCGTCCTTAACAGCCACTCCGTAGCCCTCGAGCGGGTTGTCGGCGACGCATATTATGGTCGGGTAGTACTTCTCGACCTCTACCGGGAAGCCGAGCCTGTTCGCCAGGTGGGTCGCGGCAGTCCTCGCGGTCTTCACAGCGAGGTAGCCCAGCTTGGGGACAGTTACGGACGCGCTGTCGCCGACGGCGTAGACGTTGTCGTACTTGATGGAGACCATGTTGATGTCCGTCGGGATGAAGCCGCCGTCGTCTACCAGGTCGGGTGTGCTCGCCTTGAGGACTGGGTGGCCGGCGTAGGGCGGGATCAGGATAGTCAGGTCGGACTTTATCTTCCTGCCGTCCTCAGCGATTACCTCCTTTTCGGTTATTTCCTTGATCTTGAAGTTCTCGACCAGCTCTATCCCGAGGCTCTGATAGATAGACCTCACGGCCTCCCTGGACTGCCTGCTCAGGTCGCTGAGGTACTCGCCTGGGGAGAACACTGTGACCTTGGTGTCCTTCCATATGCCCTTCTTCGTGAAGAGGCCGTGGATCATTAGGCTCATCTCGAAGACTGGGCCCTCGCAAGCTGCGTCCGCAGGTGGTACGTAGTTCTCTGGTACTTTCGGCTTCGGGTTGTGGCCCTGGTAGAAGAATCCAGCTCCGATAGCTATGTTGCCGCCCTTGAAGTTCAGGAGCCTGTCCCTGAGTTTGACGGCGTATTCAGGCTCGCAGACGGAGTAGCCGTACTTGTCCCACCCCTTGACGAGCTCAGTAGCTAAGTGGGCTCCGAGGGCAACTATGAGGTAGTCGTACTCCTCCGAAGCCTCTGAGCCGTTGGGTAGCCTGTAGTAGACCTTGTTGTTCTCGGCCTCTATCCTGGTCACAGTAGCCTCCTGGAACTGAATGCCCTTAGCCGGCAGGGCTTCAGCTAGGTCTATCTTCAGCTTCTCAACATCCATCACTCCTATACTGGCGTGGGGCAGTGCCGGCCTGAAGTAGGTGTACCTGCTCTTGTTGATTACCTTGACGTTCGCAGCGCTCCCGACAATTCTCTTAAGGGTATAAGCTGCGGTTAGACCTCCGAACCTGGCTCCCAGAACGAGGACTTTGGGCTTCGCCATCGGAATTTGTGGATTAACTAAGGTATAAAAATATTCATTTTGGTTACCTATTTTGCAAATGGCAATAAATTATTTAAAAGTATAGTACTATAATTAAATCTTTCAATTTATTTAACTATTGCTACGTTCAATATAGACTACGTAATCTACGTAGCAGAGGATTTACTTGACCAAGTAAATTCGAAATGAATCTAAACCTAATGGTATTATCATGTCTAACTCAAACTTTAATAAATGGGTTACAAGTCAATGAGGCGTGAGCGGTAAAGGCCCCTTCATTAGGGAGTCCTCTGGTCTCGTGAAGCAAGTCAGCTTCCTCGACGCCGTTATGATCAACTTCGGAAACATGTCAGCCGGCGTGGCGCTCTACACAGGGGTAACGCCACTAGTTAGGCCCGGCTCAGACTTGGTCCTAGCTTCCATAATCGCGTTCCTGGCGTCGTTACCTCAAGTCTATATTTACACTTACTTTATGAGGAAAGTCCCGAGGACTGGCGGGGACTACATCTGGCTCAGCAGGTTCTTGAACGGGCACTTGGGCGTCGTTTTCGCGTTGATGTTGATGGTCGAGTCCACTGCCTACTTCGCCCTGACCGCGTTCTTCGCCTCAACCGCGATCAACAACGTCCTGGTGGAGCTCGGTGTGCTGTACAACAACCAAGGCCTGCTGAGCCTAGGTGGCCAGGTAGACCCGTTCACCAGCCCTTGGACAGCTTTCGCAATAGGAGCGACGATCTTCACTCTCTTGATCGCGGTCAACATCGCCAGGGCGAGGTGGGGCTTTAAGCTAGTGACTATCTTCGGCGCTCTCAGTGCGATCGGAACTGTGACGGCCTTCGCTGTTCTGTTGGTCAACTTAGGCTCCTTTAACCAGAACCTACCGACGATCGAGAACGTGATGAACGCCACGGTTACCGACCAACCCTTCTCGATGTCCTGGGCAGACACGCTCTTTATGATACCGTTCCTCGCGCTGTTCACCTACCCATGGATGCAGGCCGGCCCTGCTATAGCAGCTGAGATCAGGGGCGAGAAAGCGCTGAAGTACAACGTACTGATCGCCCTATTCATTACTTTTGTTCTGGTCACAGCAGGCTACGCGGTAGTATACGCTCTGGGCGGCTACAGTGTCGTTACGCAGCTCTACATGAATACGGGCTTCGGCAACCCGCCCTACTTCATACCTTTCACTTTCTGGACCCTAGCGATACTGATGGCCCACAACTTAGTCATAGGTTTGGTAATCGGTATAGGACTGATATCTTGGGAGCTTTTCATTCTCTCCTACGGCGTGATCATCTTCAGCAGGTACACCTTCGCGTTGGCCTTTGACAGGGCGTTACCTGACAAGCTGGCCGAGGTGAACCCGAAGACCAACAGCCCTGTTTACACTCACCTGCTAGACCTGGTTCTCACGCTTGCACTACTGGCCTTCATTACCTTCATAGGAGCTAACAACGCGCTGTCGCTGTACGGGATGACCTTCCTCGCGGCCCTCTACTTCGCCGCCGTAGCGATCGCCGGTCTGTTGTACTCCATCAGGAAAGAGAGGAACCCACTGCTGACCGTGGCTAGCTTATTGATGGCGATATACTTCGCCTACTTAACCTACGTATCCGCGACTAACCCGGACTTCGGCTTCATGCTGCCTGACGGCTCTCCGAACCCGCTGACCGTAGAATTCGTGACGGCCTCGTTCTTGTTCATCGTTGCGGTTTACGTCATAATGTACTTCTACAGGAAGAGCCAGGGCATCGACATAAACGCCGTGTACAAGTACATCCCGCCCGAGTGAACTCAAGAACTTTTTTGTGACCTCCTTCCTTTCAAGGCAGCTCTTCCCCTTCTCTCCTTTTCCATACGTAACTGTCCCCCTTCTTTATACCCAACACCCTGTGAACTGGAATGACCGTGCCGTCCTTCATGTAAACATAGTTCCTGTCCGCCCTTTCTACGAAGTCTGCGGGAATTTCGACGATACCGTTAGGTGAAAGCCTGTCTACGATCACGATTTTATAAAGAAAAAGCTCGTCCCTCTTGGCCCAAAGGAGCCAAGAAAGGGCGTCCCTTATGGTCTTGAAGCTCAAGCCAGGTCTTCCATCCTCACCGGTAGCCTGGTCAGCCTCTTGCCGACTGCCTTCTCTATCGCCCTTATGATCGCTGGAGGCCCTCCTATAGTAGCGCCTTCCCCTATTCCCTTGGCCGGAATGGGGGCGTCGCTCTTCCCTATCTCCATGTACTCCCACCTCATGTTGAAGGCCTCCTCCGCCGTCGGGATGGCGTACTCGGCGAAGCCCTGGGTCAACGGGACTCCCCTTTCGTCGTAAACGACTTCTTCCAGCACGGCCTCGCCGAAGCTCTGGATCGTTCCTCCGTGTACCTGGCCCTCGGCTAACATGGGGTTAACGACCAAACCAATGTCGTCGACGGCGTAGTAGTCCAACACCTTCACCTTGCCTTCCTCAGTGACTTCCACTAAGGCCACGTGGGAGCCGTAGGGGAAAGTGTAGTTGTCGAAGCCGAAAGTGGCCGTGACCTCCAAAGTTGGCTCCGCCTTATACCTCCACACGCCTCCCAGGTTCCTCGTGGCCCTCTCGGCGATCTCCTTGAGCGTCATGACCTGGTTCGTCTTGGGGTTGATGACTTTCCCGTCCTTATACATCAGCTCCTGGACGTCGCTCTTCATGAAGCCGGAGGCCAGCTTCATCACGTTCTCCTTCAGCCTCCTCGCTGCAATGAGGGCCGCGTTTCCTGCTAAAGTCAATGACCTGGAGCCGTAGGTGCCGAAGGCGTTGGCTATTAGCGCAGTATCGCCCCAAACCACTTCAACGTCGTCTATGCTTATCCCCAGCTCGTCAGCTACTATTTGAGCGATTCCAGTACCAGCACCTTGACCGTGAGGGGCGGCACCAATTATCACCTGGACTTTACCGTTGCTCAGGAGCCTCACCGTAGCCGCCTCCCAGGGGCCGAAGTTGTTCTGCTCCACGTAGAAGGAGAGGCCTACTCCCACCCTCCTTCCCTGCTTCCTCAGCTCCTCGGCCCTCTTCTCGAACTCCCTGTAGACCTTCTCGGCCCTGTCCAAAAGAGCCCTGTAGTCCCCCGAGTCGTACTTTAGCCCCATCGGGTTCTTGTAGGGGAGTTTCATCACCAGGTTCTTCCTCCTCAGCTCTATTGGGTCCATCTTCAGTTCGTCCGCTACCGCGTCCATGTACCTCTCGTAAACGAAAGCCGCTTCCGGCCTCCCCGCCCCCCTGTACTGGTCTAGCGGAGTCTTGTTGGTCAGCACTCCTTTAACGTTGGCCATGGCGTTGGGGATGTCGTAGGGCCCGGTGACCAAAGTGGCGGCTATGTCTGCCAAGTAAGTCCCGTGCCAGCCCGCCCCGAGGTCGATAATTATGTCGTCGATCACCGCGTTGACCTTCCCGTCGAGGTTGAACCCGACCTTGACCTTGTGGATCTGACCCCTGGCGTGGTAGGTCGTCAGGAAGTCCTCCCTCCTCGTGTTCACCCACTTCACCGAAGTCCTGAAGGTGAGCGCGGCGTGGGCGGCTATGAACTCCTCGGGGTAGGGAAAGAGCTTGGAACCGAAAGCCCCTCCCACGTCAGCCATCACGACCCTTATGTCATTGACCCTGTCTCCGAAGGCCTTGAGCAAGTAAGACCTCATGTAGTGCGGGGACTGGGTGCTGGCGTAAACTGTGAGCCTGTCGCCCTGGTACTCGACAACTCCTCCCCTCGGCTCCATAGCTGAGGGGGCTACCCTCGAGATCTCCAGCTCTAGCTCTATCGTCCTCTGGCTCTTCCTCAGGGCCTCCTCTGGGTCCCCTCCCTTGTATGTTTTGACGTAGGCTACGTTAGACCTCCCCCCGACAGCCTTCGCCTCGTCCTTGAGGGCCTCCTTGGGGTCTACTACCGCGGGAAGCTCCTCGTAGTCCACGCTTATGTAGTCCAAAGCGTCGTATGCGACGTACCTGTCCTCTGCCAGGACAGCTGCCACTGGTTGGCCCACGTAAAGGATTTCGTCCACGGCCATGGGGAAGTTCCTGGGCCTCCCCTCGAGGGGGATCGAAAGCCCGGTCATAACGCCCTTAACTCCCTTGAGCTTGAGGGCGTCGGAGTAATCGATTTTCTTGATCCTGGCGTGGGGAACTTCGCTCCTTTTGATCGCGAGGAAAAGCTGGTTCGGGACTTCTATGTCGTCGACGTACCTCGCGTTTCCTGTTAGTATCTTCAGGTCCTCCTTCCTCCTGATCCTTTGGCCGACGTACAAGCGAGATCCAGAGTATTTACACACATAGTTAAATTAGGTTTAACAGGTAGAGACGGGCCTCACTTCCAGGCTCATGTCCTTAGCCCTCACGCTGTGCGTTTGGTATCCTGAGGATAACACGTCGGGGCCTATCGAGGCGTACTCGACTACGTTCTCCGGGGTTATCCTGCCTGAGACCTCAATTATTATGGCATTTGTCCTCTTCCTCACCTCTTCTATTATTGCCCTGGCCTCCTCCAGGGTCAGGTTGTCGAGTAATATCGCGTCCGCCCCTGCCTCGACTGCCTCTAGTGCAGACCTGAGGTCGGAGACCTCCACCTCAATTTTCTTCGTGAAGCTCGCTATCCTCCTAGCCCTAATCACCGCCTCCCTGACGCTCCCCAACAGGGCTATGTGGTTGTCTTTGATGAGGACTGCGTCGTAGAGCCCGAACCTGTGGGGGTCACCTCCGCCGACCTCGACGGCGTACTTCTCGAATGCCCTCAACCCGGGGGGGGGGTCTTCCAAGTCGCCGCTATCCTCACTCTGGGGTTCGCCTGCCTCGCCTTGTCCACCATTTCCCTAGTAGCGGAGGCTATGCCCCTCATCCTAATGAGGAGGTTAAGAATAGTCCTCTCAACGCCTAAGCTCCTCCTTCACTTTCCTCAGCAACTCGGCGGGAAGGGCGTCGGAGAGGGAACAGCCAGCGTTTGGGTCTGGGCTTAGGACTACCTTGCCCATGTTCAGGGCCTTCTCTTGCTCTGCCATAAAGTAGACTCCCGCGAAGACTATCACGTCGGCCTCGCTTTTCTGGGCCTTCAACGAAAGGTCGTAGGAGTTCCCGGTGAAATTGGAGACCAGCTGGACGGCGTAGTCCATGTAGTTTTGGCCCAGGATTATCGCGTTCCTCTCCCTCTTCAGTCGCTTGATCTCTTCGAAGAGGTTCAAGGCATCATGGAGTCTCGCTTATCCCTTTTAAATTTCTACTATGATTAATTTAAACTTTTTAAAAGAAAATATTACTGATGATAGTATAATCAGTCGTTATAGATTTCGAGGGAAAAGCGAGGGAAGAAGGAGCGGAGACTATTCGTTACAAGCGGCGATAGAATATTGAAAATTCACGGTTTTCGGAAAATTAAAGTGAAGGCGCTGAGGATCAAGGCGATTATGAAGGCCCACCCCGTCACGGCGGCCTGCGGGTTAATGGTCGCGACGAAGGTCTCGTTCAGGGGCGAATTAACCACAATTATTTGCCCGTTCTGGACGTCGAGCGTCCCGTTCCAGTAGCCCTCCTCGTAGAAGGGGACGACCTTATACAGCTCGAGCTGAGTCCCCTCGTCCACCCATTGGGCTTGGCCGTCGAGGACGACCAAGTACTGTCTCAGCCCCACGACTTTGACGGGTGGCACGTAAGAGTTAACTGTAAACGAGCTCGAGTTCACCACATACCTGACGCCTGGAGCTACGTAGACGTAGGGGTTCACCTTAACTGTCACCCCCTTTGGCACCCAGACCGAATTGGCCAACAGGGTCTGGTTCCCCAAGGTCACGTTGACGGGGAAAGAGGAGTTGAAGACCACTAAATACTCGGGGGACCACTTAGCAACGTAAACCATGGGCATGTTAACGGTGACGTTTATCGGGTTGAGGAGGCCTACGCGATACGTCGAGTTGACGTAGAAGAACTGGGGGATGACCTGAACCGTCGTGTTCGCCCTCATCCATCCAGAGGTCAAAGTCACTTCGTTCCCGTTAACTAAGGCCTTTATCGGATAAGGCGAGGTCACGTTAAGCTGGTAATAAACCTTCTTCGTTACAGTCACCGTCTTGGGCGAGTCTACGTAAACGACGGCGACGCCGGGCAGTAGCCTTACCAGTGTCCCGTTCGGGAATACGACCTGAGTTTCGTTGAGCCCAATTACGGTGCCCTTCTTGTACCAGCCCGAGTAAACTATCGCTGGCACGCCGTTGACGGTGCCGTTGAGCGGAACGGTTAGGTTGACGAAGTACTCGAAGTAACCCTCCACTTGAACGTAAGTGTAGGAGTACACAGTGAAGGTCGATGGGTTTGCGTAGGTGAGGTAGAACTGCACCCCTTTAGAGACCTGCGCCGGGCCGACAAGTATTCTGATCTCCGAGCCCCTGTCGTACCAGCCGGTCGTGAGGGTCGACGGTGCTCCATTAATTATTGCTGGAACGCTCACGTTCTGCGAGAGCTGAACCAGGAACTGATACTTGTAGCTAGGGGAGTAGGTCAAAGACGAGTTGAGGGTCACGTTGAGGACAGGGTAAAATTCGACCCTCTCGAACGGGGTGAGGTAATAGTAGGGCGAGACCTGGACTATCCTTATTCCCGCAGGGTACCACCCCGAAGAAAGCTGTTGCAAGGAGCCGTTGACGTAGGCCAAGATCGGGTACTGCGAGAGCACTGATACGTAAAACTGCCTCTGCCACACAGCGACGTACTTGATTGAGCCATTCATCACGAAGGACTCGGGGTTCATGAGGACTGCCCTCTCGCCTGGGTTCAAAGTTACGGTCTGCGGGGGAATGCTGACTTTCGCCGAGGCGTTGACCCACACAGAACCGTTTATCGTGACGAAAACCCCGTTCACAGACGCGTTCAGCGGGTAAGCCGTTGTCAAGTTGAGCAAGTACTGCAACTGAGTCGTGACGTAAATAGTGTAGTTCGACTTCAGGTAAACGAAGGTCGCGTTCGGAACCAGCATTATCCTTGCCGTGTTAGACAAGTAAGTGTAGTTCACTTTCGGGAGCGTAATCAGGGTGCCTACAGGGTAATAACCCGTCTTGATTAGGGCAGGAGTCCCGTTGATCTCCCCCCACATGGGGTAGTTGATGTAAAGGTAGGCGTAACCCTGCGGTGCGGAGGCTAGTGAAGTGACGCTGAAATGAGCCTGAGATATAGCGAAGAACGCCAGCGAGAGTAGGACTGTAACGGTTAATGTCTTAGTCCTCCCGCGAACCTCCACCGAGTCCTTTTACGAGTCGAGGTTAAATTTGTGATCGAGACGCCGTCGATATCGAGCCGAGCGCTAAGGCGAGGACGAACCCCCAAGTCAGGAAAAGCCCCAGTATTAAAAGGGTAGGGATCAAGCTTCCTAAAACCGGCTTAAGGTATAACAAGAACGTAAAGAACGCGAGAATGGCCTTGAAGAGCTTGGTCGGCATTTGTCAGTATTCGCCGAGCTAGATTAAATACCTCATTTAGGCAGTCTGCGGACTCGCCCTCATCATCTCCCTTATCATCGATCCTATCCCAATTACTCCCACTACGGACATCACCAGGATGGTGCCAATGTTTATCTGGTCGAGGTTCGGTATCGGGTTGCCGGTCGCGATCGCCCAGTTGTCGATTTCCGGTAACGCTGTGATCGCAAGTCCGGCCAGCGTGAACACGATACCTCCGTAATACAGGGTCTTTCCCGCCACTCTCCTGGCTATCCTGGTTATTTGTTGCTCTGTGAGCCTCTTGATTTTCATTAAATTGCCGAAAATCGCTCCGAAGACGATCTGCATTATCATCGTTTCCAGACCAAAGAGAAGCCCGGGTAAAGGAGCCAACCAGACACTCCCTACCTGGGGTGCCAGCACGAAAGTGATGATTGTAGCGTAGGTGCCGAAGCCGAAGCCCGCTATGAAACCGTGGACTATAGTCATCCCGAGCGGTACGTCCCTCTCTACGGACTCGTGGAACTCAGTCTTACCTAACTCGTAAGTGTGGTGTTGCCTACCTCGCAGCAACTCGTCTATAGGTAAGTGTATGTACTTGCCCTTCAGTATGTAGGCTCCTGCTACGGCCATGACTATTCCTACTATTGTGTAGACAGGCCCCTCGAGGTTGTATTCCTGGAAGAAACGGGCTAGGCCCAAGAAGCCGAGGGTAGTTAGGAACGTCCTTTGTATCGTGAAGCCCAGGGAGAACAGGAAGCCGGCCTTCATCCCTCCCTTAGTGCTGTACTTGCCCACGGCGTAGCTGAAGGTAATCGGCCAGGTGTGTTCGTCCGGTGTCGCCCCGTGCAACATGCCTAGTATGAACGAGATCAGGAGGATTTCCGACAAGGGCAAATGAGACCCTGGGTTCAGGATCTCCTGGAGGTTAAGCACGCCACTACTGACTTATAGGATTGCCCTAAACCTAATATGTCTTGCTAACATTCAAATATTTTCCAAATTATTTTCTCCTTAAATTAACTATGTAAACAGCGGTTCCTACTACTATAAGCGTAAGGCCGATCGCTCTAGCCAGGACGGGATTCCCTATCGGATATGCCGATAGAACATGCAACTTGGCCGTGGCGTTCACGAGGGGTTTGCTTACGTTAACGAGGGCCGGGACGTTAACCACCCTCTGAGTGGTCACGTTGGAGCAGTTCGTCTTTATGGTCTCGTTAACCACCTCTGTCCTCACAACCTGAACGGTCTCCGAGACCAGCCTAATCGTCCAGTTCCCTGGAAAGAGGTAGACGGTTGTGGGCAATTTAGCGTAGTAGGCGTAACCGTCCGGCCTGACGACCTGAACGTAGCCGGTGGCGTTAGTCGAGTTTAGGTAAACCTGGAGCAGGGCGGAGGTCACGAAGTTCGGGACTTGCAGGTTAATGGAGTCGCCGAAGGAATAAACGAACGCGCTCGACACGCTGAGGGTCGCGAACGAAGCCCCTAGCAGGGTAACCCCTATTGCCATTAGAAGAGAGCCAAGCCACTTCATATGTCCATCCTCCTGAAGAGCACAAGGGAGGCAACGAATAAGGCTATTCCGAGGGCGAAGTCGACGACAGTGCCGAGGGTGAGGGCGGAGGCCAAGGTTTCATTCACGCTCGCCGGAAGAACGGTCTCCGCTATGGCGATCACGTAGGGGTTCATCCAGGAAGTGAGGTAAAGCAGTCCGAGATCCTTCGATATGATTAGGCCTACCTCTCCTACTCCTCCGCCCACGAAGATAGCTGAGAGTACGAACATGGAGGTCAGGACGCTCGCCCCTGGGGACTTAAGGATTAGCGTAGCAAGGTAAATGACGCCCGAAGTGAAGAGGTAGCCTCCGGTAAACACGACGAACAATGAAATGGAATAGGGGTTGAGTATCCCCGCCGAAAGCGAGTAAAGCGTCTCAACTATCCAGTATAGGGAGATTGGAACTACAACGTCCGATAGGTACACCATCAGGAAGAACTTAGTCCTCGTCACCGGCGAGGTAAGGAAGGAGGAGATAAAGCCCTGGTAGACGTGCTCCCCGGTCACGAATATTATGTTCCTCAACGCTAAGGCTAGCACGGCGGTCTCGCTCACGTTTATCATGGGAACGAAGGCCAGGACTAATCCGTAGAGCTGGAACCCTCCCCTTATGAGGAAGGCCGGGATCATGAGGTTCCCGGCGATAATGGCAGGAACCATGAGCTCGAGGGTGGGGCTCTTGTACCTCTCCTTCAGGACTACCCTGAAGAGCCGTAGAGAGTAGCTCAACTGGCCTCGCCCCGGTTGTACCGTTTGAATGCCTCGTCCAGGCTCGACCTCCTTGCGATCAGGACTTTGACTCCATTTCTTTCGAGAAGGCTTACGGCCTCGCCTAAGTCCGCTCCCACCACGAGGTAAGCCCCTTCCCTCCTCGGGTTGAAAGGTTTCAGTAACTCCATAGCCCTCTCGGGGTCGCTCACCAGTAGGTAGACCTCGTCTCTCCCCTCCAAAGCCCTGTTGAGAGGCCCCTCGAACGTTATCCTGCCCTCGCCTATGAAGACGACCCTGTCCACGAGCCTTTCCAGCTCGGAAAGGATGTGCGAGGATATGAAGAACGTTACCCCTCTCCTGTTCAGCTCCTTTATCCTGTCGTAGAGCTCGTTCCTCGCCTGCGGGTCTAGGTTGGCCGCAGGCTCGTCGGCGATTATCACCTCTGGATCCTTAAGTAAGGCCGCGGCGAGCTGAACCCTCTGCGCTAGGCCGGAGGAGAGCTCGGAGAGCTTCTTACTGAGGTGGGGCTTCAGGTCGAAGTCGTCCACCAGCTCACTCACGTCCCCTCCGTAGAGGGAGGCCTGGTCGTTCAAGTACTCCAGAACCGTGTCGGTCGAGGGGTAGAGGAGCCTGGTGAAGACGAATGAAACCCTGCTCATTACACTGACGTCGCGGAAGGGGTTCTTTCCGAGTAACTTGACCTCCCCCGCGTCGGGCCTTATGAGGGTCGCCAACGCCTTTATTGTAGTGGTCTTCCCTGCCCCGTTGGGCCCAACGAAGCCCGTGATGCTCCCCTTCGGCACCGAGAAGGTCACGCCCTTGAGTACCTTATATTTTCCGTAACTCTTGGTCAGCTCTCTTACCTCTATGTCGTTCATCTAGACGCTAAGGTTAGCGTGCTAATGTACTTGATATAAGGTTTATCCGCACTTTCTCTATCATGATTAAACGATTCAACTAATTTCGACTATTATTAAGAAATTAAATGGACTCAAAAAACGTTCACTTATTTCTACCTCACTGATGCTCAGATGTTCCTGGTTATCTCTACCGTGCCGGAGGAGCCGTAGAACGTTCCAATGTCGACAGCCTGATAAGTTCCGTTGACTTCGACGACCTTTAGGATCGTGTAGTCCTGATACAAGGCGTCTCCGTTCTTGTCAAGCGCTTTGTATCCCGTCACGCCGTAGAAGTTGTCAGCAACTATCGGAATGGTCTTGTTCACGGCGTCTCCGTTAGCAGTTCCTGCCATCAGGATCGACATGGCGGCAATCCATACAGCGTCGTATGTGTAGTAGGCGTAAGTTGTCGGGGCGTAGCCGTAAGCCCTCTTGAACTCGTCAGCGAACTGCTGGGCCTTAGCCGACATGGCGGCGGGAGTGGTTATCGTCATGTTCACTTTCTCGTACCACGCGGATATCGCCTTGGCGGCGGTCGAATTGGAGGCTAGCTCAGCCGCGATCTTGTCGAGGGCCCCTTCGCCAGAGAACCACCTCACGCTGGACAGGACGGGGTCCTGCATCGCGTTCTGGGCTATGTACTCGATCTCGTCGAAAGCTATGATCACGACGGCAGTTCCGCTTGTCCCGAGCTGTTGCACGTCGGCTTTGATCTGCTGCACTACGCTTTGGGCGCCTTGCGGAGTCAGCTGTGGGTCGTACGGGACGAGCATTACCTGGCCGCCCAGCTGACTGAACACCTGTTGCACCCTGTTAGCGAAGGCAGAGCCGTAGTCGTCGTTCCTGTACACCACTACGGCCTTCTTGTAACCGTAATACTTTAGCAGGTAAGCTATTGCCTCGCCCTGGTGGATGTCAGTTCCGACAACTCTGTACACGTTGGGGTGGGGGACTACGAGCGGGCTCGTGCTGCTCGGGCTGATGACGACGAGGTGGTTCTGATAGGCGTAAGTCTTAATGGTGTTGACTTCCCTGCTCGACGCGGGCCCGATGAACACGGTGATTCCCTTAGCTGAGAGGGTTTGGAGGACGCTTAAGGCGGTTTGCGGGTCTGTCTTTGTGTCGACTATCGTGAGGTTGAACCTGACGTTGGAGCCGATACTAGCCAGGTAGTTGTTGATGTCGTTGACGGCCAGCTTGGCCGCGTCCTGCATCTCCTTTCCAGTGGTTGCGAGGGCTCCCGACAGGGGGAACAGGCCACCTATCGTGTAAGTGACCACTCCTCCCGCCATGCCCCCGCTGGGTGCTTGAGAGGTCTGCTGTTGAGGGGCCGCAGGCGTCGAGAAGGCGAAGTAACCTCCGACAATTCCTATTATAAGACCTATTACGAGACCGATTCCTAACCATTTCGCGTCCATTTTCGCTCCTGCAAGAAGTTGGGTAGTTCACATTAGTTTATAAATGTTATATACCCTCCTTTCGAAAACCAGTTATCGTTCTCGACATCTGAGAATACGAGACAGTTTTATAATATGAGGACAGCCTTAAGCTCAAGAAAACGATTATGATTGACGTCGCCACGACCACCTACTACGCCCTGTTGACCTCCGCGTTATACTTCTTAGGCTCGCTCGGGATTTTCCTTACTTACAAGATATTTAACTTCGCGAACTTCTCACAAGCTGATTTAATGACGCTCGCGGCATACATCTCCGCCATACTAGTCGTCGACTATAAGGTGAACTGGGTCGAGGCGGTTGTGCTTTCCGTCTTAGCAACGGCCCTAGTAAGCTTGGCGAGTTACGCCGGTGTATACAGGCCCCTCATAAACAGGAAGGCCAAGACGTTGTACCTCATGACGGCCTCCTTCGCCATGCTTTTCATATACAGGTATACGACTTACATCCTCGTATACGGAATTGATAAGTCGTTATTACAAGCCGTCGTCCTTACGCCTGCCCTCTTGGGGACATTCATGGGGATGCCGGTAACAGACTTGCTCATTTACATGTTGATACTGACTTTCGGTACGTTCGCGGTCCTTTGGCTCGTGTTACACAAGACGAGGTTAGGGATTGAGATGAGGGCCATATCGAGCAATAAGGAGTTAGCCCTGGCGGTCGGAATTCGGGTCGGGCTCGTGGAGGCCGCCGCTTGGGCGGTCGTCGGGATCGCCGCGGCTCTTGCATCCGTCGAGTACCTTTACTTGGGGGTCAACGTCGAGATCGGGGCGTACGAGATAATACCCCTGTTCGCCGTGGCCATCCTTTCGGGCCTCGAGGACGTGAGGAAGCTCCTGGCCTCCGCCTTCATAGTAGGCTTCGTGCAGAAGTTCATCATGGCCTACCTCATCGCCTACTTCAACGTGAGCCAGTACTACGAGCTCATGATACCGCTGGTCTTCATAATAGTCGTTCTCGTCCTCTTCCCGAAGGGTCTCGAGGGGGTGAGGAAGTTTTGGTGAGTCCAGAGGTCGTGTCCCTTATCGGCGGAGCTCTCGTGGCTTTCTCCCTATACTTAACCCTCGCGGTAACCGCAAACCTGCAGTACGGCTTCACCGGGATCCCTAACTTCGGCCTCGTAATTTACCCCATGATAGCCTCGTTCGCCGCCGCGTCAATAGCCACGGCCATAATGGAGTTGCTTAGCGGAAACCCGGTGGTGCTTCCGCCCGACACGGTCACCCTGACCAACGTTGCGATGTACTCCCAGTCCCACCCCGGCGAGACCTTCTTGGTCGCGATGCTAGCAGTTTTGCTCGCCGCCCTCATCGCGGCCGCCATAGGCCTGCTCACCGCTCTCCCGGCCATCAGGCTCAAGGCGGACTACCTAGGAATCTCGCTCCTGGCCATCACGGAGTCAGTCAGAGCGATCATCAACAACACCAACCCCCTCTTCGGAGGAGTTTACGGCTTCAGAGTCCCGATTAACCCCGTGACCGCCTACGGCTTCACCGGTGAGAAGACCTACCTAGTTTACGCGGCCCTCAGCCTAGCGATAGCCGCCTTCGCCCTCTTCCTGACCTACTGGATTACCAACTCACCCTACGGGAGGGTGTTGAAAATGATAAGGGACGACGAAGAACTGGCGAAAGTTTTCGGCAAGGACGTGAACACCTACAAGCTCCAGGTCATGGCAATAGGCGGCTTCTTAGCAGGTATGATGGGCGGCCTTTACGTATTCTACTTGCAATACGTCAACGCGTTCACCTTCCCGACTACCTTGACCTTCGAGGCCCTGTTCATCGTGATTATTGGGGGCATGGCCAGCCTCAGGGGCACTGTTGTGATGACCGCCCTGTACGTCTTCTTGGGCTACTTCATCTTGCCTTACGTTCAGACCAACTTCTCGTCGAGCCTTCACGGGATACCCGTCGATTACTTCAGGTACGTAATTTTCAGCGCCCTGCTAATCTTAGTGCTAATATATAGGCCTAAGGGAATAGTGCCGGAGAGGGCCATCGAGACCGAAGGCGTCAAGAGGTCGAGGGAGGAGGTGAAAGCCTAGTGCCTCACCTACTTGAGGTCAAGGACTTGACGGTGAGGCTGGCAGGGGTTATAGTCCTCAACGGGGTCAACTTGAGCGTTGAGGAGGGCGAGATCGTGGGAATAATAGGCCCTAATGGTTCCGGGAAGTCCACGCTCGTTAACACGATTACGGGGCTTTACATGCCTGAAAAGGGCGAGATCTATTTCCAGGGGGAGAGGATAGACGACAAGGACCCCTCTTACAGGTTCAGGAAGGGGATAGTCAGGTCCTTCCAGAACCCCAGGCTCGTTGAGGGGCTCACGGTTCTAGAGAACGTAATGGTTTCAAAGGGCGAGAGGGAGTCGTTGAAGGACTCCTTACTGCGAAGGTGGGTGGAGTCCGACGTGAGGACGGCTCAGGAGGCAATGAATTGGCTCAAGAGGTTGGGGCAGGCGAGGATTGCCCTAAATCTGCCCACCGCCATCTCGGGCGGTCAGGCCAAGCTGGCTGAGATAGCTAGGGCCATGATGGTCAACGCCAAGCTCCTAATTCTGGACGAGCCCGCAGCCGGAGTTAACCCGACCTTAGCGGAGGAGATATTCAGCACGCTGAAAAGGCTGAACAAGGAGTACGGGGTCACCATGATGATAATCGAGCACAGGCTGGAGTTCCTGTTCAAGACAGTGGACAGAGTGGTCGCCATGGCTAGGGGGACTGTAATAGCGGAAGGAACGCCAGACGAGATAGTTCGGAACCCCGAAGTGATAAGGTCGTACTTCGGTGAGTGAATTTGCTCGTCGTGGAACACGTGAAGGCCGGCTACGGAAAAGTGAACGTAATTAACGACCTGAACTTGAGCGTGGGCGACAAGGAAATAGCAGTCATCCTGGGGCCTAACGGGGCTGGGAAGAGCACGGCGTTAAAAGCCATCATGGGACTAATCGAAGTTTACGAGGGGAAGGTCGTCTATAACGGAGAGGACGTCACGAAGCTCTCTCCTTACGAGAAGGTGAAGAAGGGATTAGCTTACGTCCCTCAGGTGGGTAACGTCTTCCCTAACCTCACGGTCTACGAGAACCTGTACGTGAGTGCCACTAACCTGAAGAAAAAGGAGTTCGAAGAGGCCCTGAAGAACGTCGTGGAGCTGTTCCCAGAACTCAAGGCGAAGCTTCACAGCCCCGCCAGGGGGCTGAGCGGAGGTGAGAGGCAGCTCCTGGCGATCTCAATGGCCTTAATAAAGGGAAGCAAAACGCTCCTCCTAGACGAGCCTACAGCGATGCTGTCGCCCGCCAACGTCAAGAAGGTAATGGAATCGGTGAAGAGGCTCAAGGACGCGGGTTACTCGTTACTTATAGTAGAACAGAACGCGAGGACGGCCCTCGAAATAGCTGATAAGGCGGTGATAATGGTAAGCGGTAAGACGATTATGGAGGGGCCAGCCAAGGAAATCGCTTCCCACCCTAACCTGGGCAGGCTTTTGCTGGGCTATACCGATTGAGGGGGGCCAAACGTTTTCTTTAATAGCAAGAAATTATGTGGTTCGTTTTATTCCACAAGGAACAGTATGACGCGAGTTGATAGCGTGTACTAGGGACTGTTACGACACCTGCATATTCGACGAGAACTTCAGGCCGATAAAGGGAGAACCTACCTTCGGCTTCACGTGCTCGAGGGGCAACGCCGACCTAAAGAGGAACGAGAGGAACAGGCTCTCGGAGCCGTTGATCGAAGGTAAGCCAGCGACTTACGAGGAAGCTGTGAGAAAAATAGTCAGGGCCATAAAGGGCCTGAAACCCGAGGAAATCCTGCACGTAGAATATGACGGCAACCAGGGCCTCCTCACTTGGTATTACCCCGCCAGGTTCTGGAACGTGATAGGGTCGGCGTCCACGGACTACTCAATTTGCAGCTCCGAGGGGCACATGGCCCTCCAAACCGTTTGGGGTTGTAGCTGCGGGGCGGGCCTTGAAGACTTCAAGAAGGCGAGGGCCTTCGTCCTGTGGGGCTCTAACGCCAGCGTGTCCTTCATCCACGGCTGGTACTTGATGAAGGACAAGTATAAGGTGGTCGTAGACGTCTGGAACAGCGAGACCGCGAGGAAGGCCGAGAAGAAGTACATAATCAAACCGTCTTCAGACCCTTGGCTGGCATTAGGCGTCCTGAAAGTCTTGATCAACAACGGGATGGGGGACTTGAGGCACGTCGACGGCTCAGAGAGGCTCTTGGAAGTCCTCAGCCTGGTGACCTTAGACGACGTCACCCGCTACACGGGCCTTTCGGAGGAGGAAATATTCGAGCTGGCCGAGCTCTACTACTACTACGAGCCCCTGACCGTTATCGGCTTCGCTATAGGCAGGACGATAGACGGCTTCAACGCGGTTCAGCTCATATCCCTCATCCCGGCAGTCCTGGGCCTAGGCAGGTGGTTCTACTACTCCAACACCTACTCCTTAGGGATAGACTTCGCCTACTTGCGGGGGCTCCACCTCGCCAAGCCCTCCAGGATAGTAGGGATGGCCGAGGTGGGCAAGGAAGTGGCTGAAGGAAAGGTAAAGGCCATCTTCGTTTGGAACTCGAACCCCGTGCTCACATTACCCATGGGCGACGAGATAAGGGAGGCGGTGGAAGAGGGCAAGCTCTTCCTGGCCGTCCACGACCCCTTCGTAACGGAGACTGTGAAGGTCGCTAACGTGGCCGTCCCGGCCCCGACCTACCTCGAGAAGTACGACGTGGTCTACAGCTACTGGCACAACTACCTAGTTCACAACGAGCCGGTCAGGCCGAAGAGAGGGTACACAGAGGTCGAGTTAATGCGTGCGTTAGCCAAAGAGTACGGCATTTCTCACCCCCTTCTCGAGGAAGACCCCTGGGAGGCAGTTGACAGGGCCTTAAGAGGCGCTGGGGTCGGCTTGGATGAGCTGAAGAGGAGGAAGGTCGTTAAGGTCGAGCCGAAGGTTCCCAACGTCAGGCCCAACGTTTCTCAAGTACGGCTCCCGAGAGTCCCCGAGAAAGGGACTTACCTCGTGTTCACCTCCCACCCCAACTCCACCAACACCCAGTTCGCGGAGGTCTACGGCTACCCAGACCACGTGCTCTCCGGTGAGTACGAGGGGGAACTGGAGCTGAGCAACGACTTAGCTACCGTTAAGGTGAGGGCCGCGAAGAGCGAGCACGTCCCTAAGGGCGTAATTGTGGCCTACAAGCCGTCCCTGAGGCTGAACCTGAACTCGATTATCCCTCCGCTTAAAGGGAGGTCGGGGACGCCGCCCATAAACTCAACCGTCGTGAGGGTGACGAAGGTCAGCTGAGCCCCTCGAAGGGCGTCTTGACTTCCTACAGGCTACTTCTTATGTTTCTTAGAGGTTGTGAGATTAGGGATTCTTCTGGCTTTTCCGTGTCCTCAAATTTTGAAATAGATACATTTTGATTATAATAAAATAATGACTTCAGTTACGCTTATAAATACATGGCGTGAGTCACATATCCTCGATGGTAGGGCTGGGTAAGACTGAGTGGCCCTTTGTAGAGAGGACACTAGACGAAAGTTGGAGGGAAAGTTCACGCCAGATGTTGACTAACGACGAGTTGAGAAGGGAGCTGAGAGACGTCCGCAATAACGTCGGCCCAACCGCCGAGACGGCTCAGATATTCTTCCTTACCGGATTGCTGAGGGCGCGCTCCAGCAATGCCGTGCACCGCCTCTTGAAGGCAGTGGCCACCGGCATGCCATTAGGCGACGTCACTACCCTGGAGGACGGGACCTCAGCGGAGGGGGCTAGGAAAGCCTACAAAGAGCCGGCAAGAGGGGTAAGGTGGTAGGGCCGTGGCGGCGTCAAGGGGTTCAGGTCTGGCAACCGTCGTGGTCGGCTCGTCATTCGGCCTGCTTTTGGAGTGGTACGACTTCTACGTATATGGCATTCTCGCGGCCACTGTGATAAACAGGCTGTTTTTCCCGAGTTCCGACCCCCTCGCCAGCCTGTTGCTCGCCATAGCTGGGTGGGCTATCGGCTTTTTAGTGAGGCCCTTCGGTGCGGCGTTCTTCGGCGTGCTGGGCGACCTACTTGGGCGTAAGTACACCTTCCTCCTGACACTTTTCATAATGGGGTTCTCCACGTTTGCCGTAGGCCTGCTACCGACCTACCAGCAGGTTGGAGTGCTGGCGCCAGTATTACTGTTCCTCTTAAGGACTCTCCAGGGGCTGGCTCTGGGAGGGGAGTACGGCGGCGCCGCTATCTTCGTGGCAGAATACGCTCCGGATAATAAACGAGGCTTCTACACTGGATTCATCCAAACCACAGCGTCTCTCGGGTACGTCATCGCGGTTGTAGTGGTCTCAGTTACAGAGTTGGTGGTCGGGACCAAGGCCTTTTTGGAGTGGGGCTGGAGGGTGCCGTTCCTACTGGCGGGGTTGCTGTTCGTAATAGGACTGTACATCAGGAGGAAGCTAAATGAGACTCCGATATTCAGCGCCCTGAAGCTGGTGGGTAAGGCCTCTAAAAGGCCGTTGAGGGAGGCCATGACTGATCCCAAGAACGTGAAGCTGATACTACTAGCGCTCTTCGGCGCCGTGGTTGGAGAGGCGGTGACGTGGTACAGTAGCCAGTTCTTGTCTCTCCTGTACCTCCAGCAGGCTCAACTCTTCACGCCAGGCGTGAAAGGCGTCGACAGGCTGACGGCGAATACGATAATCGGTATCGCCATTGTAGCAGCTGCTCCGTTCTTCGTGCTGTTTGGCTGGCTGTCTGACAAGATCGGGAGGAGGCCCGTCATGCTAGCCGGCTTTCTGCTGGCGTCGACGACTTACTACCCCATCTTCCTAATGATCTCGCAGAACCTTAACCCGCCGAATGTGCCATTACTGACGTTGCTGGTCTTCGTCATGGTGATTTACGTGACGATGGTGTACGGCCCACTCGCGGCGTTTCTAGTGGAGTACTTCCCGGCGAGGATTAGGTACACGGCGCTATCTATCCCATACCACATCGGCAATGGTATCTTCGGAGGCGGCCTCACGCCGCTCGTCGCCACGGCAGTGGGTGGCGCTACAAAGGACTTGCTTCTCATGTTGCTTTCTTGGCCGATCATATGGCCTCTGGTATCGGCGGTGGTCATGTTCCTGGCGATACGCGAGACGAAGGGTAGGAGCATATGGGAGGAGGTGAGCGTATCGCAGATTATGAGGAAGCCGATTATCTTGAAGCCCGCCGCGACACTGCTGGACGCGGTCAAGGCAATTGCGGCTGAGAAAGACGGCTTCGTGATAGTAAGTGACGACGGTAGGAGGCCGCTTGGCGTGGTGTCTGAGAGGGACGTCATTAGGTTGCTGGCCGCGGGGCGACCGCTGGACACTAGGCTCGACGAGGCTATGAAGCCCCCCGTGATATCTGTGCCCCACGTCACGCCTATATCCGCTGCGTTAAGGGTAATGGCCGACAACAACGTCAGACATCTAGTGGTCTTGAGAGACAACGAAATCGCCGGCTTCATATCTGCCAGGGACCTAACTGGCGAGTCCGCGGTACTTAGCGATTTGACGATCAGGAGGAGGCTGGCGGAGAAGCGGGTGCGGGACGTAATGAAGAGCCCGCCCATAACAGCGCCGTCAGACGCCAATATACGCGACGTGGCGAGCGTTATGGCAGATAAGAACGTCGGCCTCGTTATACTTACAACTGACGGCACTATCGCCGGCGTGGTTTCTGAACGCGACGTGGTTAGGGCGGTGGCGCAGGGCAAAAAGCTGGACGACAAGGCTATTGACGTAGCCACGAAGAAAGTCGTCACCGTGGCACCTGACGCCAGCTTGGGGGACGTGTTGCTCAGCATGTCTGAGCACGGAATAAGACACGTGGTGGTTGCCCAGGACGGCAGGCCTTTGGGAGTTGTATCGATAAGAGACATAGTTAAAGTTGCGAAGTTTTAGTTTTTTTTATAAAAATTCTACACATCTCATTTACGGGCGATGTTCACGGTAAGAATGATGCCTAAAAGAGGTGGCGTGTAAGTTCAGAGGGGTACTGAAGGGAGATTGACGCCACTCACAAACTCCACCGTCGTGAGTGACGAAGGTCAGCTGATGTCCTCAAAGGGCGACTTGACCTCGACCATCGGCCTGAAGCTCGCCTTGTTCTTCAGCCCAATAATTTCCGCCAGGATGGCGATGGCTATTTCGCTAGGCGACGCCGAGCCCACGTCGAGGCCCGCCGGGGCTCTGAGTCTAGCCTTCAACTCCTCGAGCCTGTGGCCCCTCCTCAGGAGCTCCTTTATAGTGTCCTGAGCGCGCTTCCTGCTGGACATCAGGGCGACGTACCACGCCCCCTTCCTTAAGGCCTTGTCCACGGCGTCGACGTCGTACTCCCTCCCCCCTTCGTTGGCTACAATTACTGCCGTTGCGTCGTTCACAACCTTGTCCAGCTCCTCGAGCTTCGCCGTTAGGATGTCCTGAGGGGGTACTGGGGAGTCAGTTACGTAGACTACCGTGAGGCCGGCAGCTTTCGCCACTTCTGCTATCTTCCTCGAGACGACCCCGCTCCCCACCACGACCAGCGGCACCGAGGGGTCATGCCTGGTCGCTATGACGAAGCCGTCCTTCAGGTCGACCCTCACCACCCCCTTTTTCATAGCCTCCTCGTAGTACGAAAGGTGCCTGAGGTCTCCCACTAAGAGCCTGCCGTCCATAATGAGGCTCCTTATCTCCAAGTCTCCCCTCTTCTCGAGCACGACTACGGCGGTCTTACCGTTAGCTAGCAATGAGCTCAGGAGCGGGAAGACCGTACAGGAAGACACAAAATTCTCACTGATTAAAAGGGTATAAATTGAGGGCCTTATTTCCGGGACGCTTCCAACCGTTTCATTACGGTCACTTAGAAGTAGTCAAGTGGATACTCTCGAAGTGGGACGAGGTCATTATCCTTGTGGGGAGCGCCGCGGAGAGCCACACCCTGATCAACCCTTTTACTGCAGGAGAGAGGGCGGAAATGATCCAGGAGTCGCTCAAGTGGGCGAAGATCGACCCCAACAGGTACGTGATTGTCCCCCTGCTGGAGAACCTGGAGAACTCCACGTGGGTCTCGCTGGTGAGGGAGATCTCCCCCAGGTTCGACGCAATCATAGCCGGCAACCCTTTGGTCAGGGAGGTCGCGAAGTTCAGCGGGATTGAAGTGATCCCCCCACCGCCCTTCAGGAGGGAAGTTTGGAACTCGACTAACGTCAGGAGGAAGATCCTCAAGGGCGAGGAAGACTGGGTCGACCTAGTCCCTCCGCCCGTGGCCAAAATAATTCAAGAGATAAAAGGCGTGCACAGGATTAGGGAACTGTCGCAGAGTGACAGGGCTTGAGCCTCGTGGAGCTGGCCAAGAAGATGAGGGAAGTAGGTAACCAGTACGAGGAGCTGTACAACGCGGTGCTCAACGAGCTCTTCAAGCTCATCCCCGACTGTCAAGCCCTGACGATAGAGGACAGCCTCTTACCGGTTTACGCCGTTTCCGCCCTAAAGACTAAGGGCATCTTGGCCTTCCCGTACAAGTGTAGGGGCCTGGTCGGTTACGTGGTCATCACGGAGGAGGGGAGGCTCCTCTTCGAGGACGTCGAGGGGGACGTCTACTACCTGACATAAATTCTTCCTTTCTTAGTTCTCAGAGGGATGCCGTCAGCTACAGGAAGGAAAGCCGTCGCTTCGCAGAACTACTTAGCGAGTTACTTCGGCCTGAGAGTCCTCGAAAAGGGAGGGAACGCCTTCGACGCCGTAATAGCGATGAGCGCCGTGCTCTCTGTGGTTATGCCCCACACTAGCGGGTTGGGTGGCGACGCGTTCCTGATGGCGAAAACACCAGAGGGGATCATAGCTTACAACGCTTCCGGCTACTCGCCTAAGAACTACTACGTCAGGGAAGTGAGGAACCCGAGGGATCCCAACTCCGTGATGATTCCAGGTTTGGTAGACCTCTGGTCGTGGGTGGAAAGGAAGTACATGAGGTTCAGCTTAGAGGAGGTCTTGAAGCCGGCAATAAGGCTAGCGAACGAGGGGTTTGTGGCCGGAAAGTCGTTGGCCAAGGCCGTCGGCGAGGCCAGGGACATGCCGAAGAGCTGGATAGAGACCTTCGGCAGGATAAGGTTCGGAGACCATGTGAAGCTGAGGGAAATGGGCGAGGTATTGAAGGCAGTGGCGAAGAACCCTAAGGACTTCTACCAGGGCGACGTCGCGGTAGACCTCGTGAACGGGTTGGTCAAGCAAGGGGTTCCCGTGGAGCTCTCCGACTTCATGGACTTCAAGGGGTTCGAGGTGAGGCCGATAACTACAACCTACAAGGACTTCACGCTATACGAGCTACCGCCGAACAGCCAGGGAGTCATAACCCTCGAAGTGCTCGAGATGGTGGAGGAATCCAACGTGAACTCCAAGCCTTACAACAGCCTCGACAGGGTGAACGACCACCTCAAGATCTACGCCCTAGCTTATGAGGACAGGGATCAGTACGTCGCCGACCCGAGGTACGCCGACGGTTATGAGATACTGCTCGACAGGGAGTACGTGAGGGAAAGGCTGTTGCAGTCTGGGATCACTCCTAGGGAGTTAAGTAGCCAGGACACGACATTCATGGTCGCGGGAGACGGCGAGAACGAGGTCGCCCTCATTCAGTCGCTATTCCACAACTTCGGCTCCGGGATTACAGTCAAGCAAATCCCGTTCAACAACAGGGGGTTGGGCTTCGGTTACGGCAAGAACAGGCCGGAGCCCAGGAAGAGGCCCTCCCACACCCTCTCAATACTCATGGCCGAAAGGAAGGACGAGACGGTGATAATAGGCTGTTCAGCCGGCGAGTTGAGGCCTCAGGTCCAGACCCAGGTCTTCGAGTACTACGCGGATTACATGCTGGAAATAGACGAGGCTGTATACGCCCCGAGGTTCGTCTTGAAGGGGGCTACCTTCGTTGTCGAAAGGCGATTGGGAGGAGCTTTCAATGCAGGGGATTACATGACGTCCGAGGTCGGGATAGTTCAGGCCCTCAAGAAGAAGGGAAACGCCTATATCGCGGTCGCCGACCCAAGGAGCGAGGGAGTCGCGCTAACCCTTTCCTGACGCCCCGGCCTTGGCCTTCAGTCTCTCCAAATACTCCTCCATCGTGATCACGTTGTTGTTCTCGTCCACTACTAACTTCCCCACGAGGCTGTTCCTGGCCTTCAGGAAGTACCAGGCCAGGCCGAAAGCTATGGCAGCGATAACGAAAGTGGTCTGGAAGAAGTCCGGCGAAGTGAAGCTGAGGAACAGGCCGATCCCGTTGAGCACTCCAGAGCCTACCGCCACGACTGGCTCGTGGACGTTCAGTTGTCCAAGCCTGAACAACATGAGCGGGACTCCGAAAGCGTCTATAATCCTACCCGCGAGCCAGAAAACGCTCACGACCACGCTTATCTCGTTGAAGGCGGACTGCACGTCTCCCGTGAACCCCAAGGCTATTCCAGTGAAGGTCGCTGAAAGTGCACCAACTAAGAGCGTAGCCACAAGTGGCTCACCCTTTTTGTTTGTCCTAGTAAGGACGAGTGGCGCGGCCCTCTCTCTGGCTAAGTTGAACAGAATCCTAGCCGCTCCCAGGGTTGTTCCGATGTTAGAGGCCAGGAGGCTGTTGATGGAGAGCAACATAACTATCAGCCCGAACAGCGGGGCCATTCCAATGGCCTCCTGAAGCAGGGGCTGAGGAGAGTTCATGAAGTCCTGTAAGCTCCCTCCCCACAGGGTCACCATAGCGTAAGTCCCCAAGAGGATCGAAACGCCTCCCAACAACAGGGCGAGCCACATTCCGTAGAACAAGGTCTTGAAAGGTTTCTTAGTCTCCTCCCCTAGGTAAGTGGTGGCTCCCGCCCCAGAAATGCTCACGATCGTCAATATCATCGCGTCACCCAGGTTCGATAACTGAACGTTTTTCGGCACCTCGAACAAAGAGGGCTGGAAACCCTTCGTGGCTACGGCGTAGACGAACAGTCCCAAGAGCAAGGCTACCTCAATACTTGCAGAGATCGCCACGATTTTCCCCAGTAGGTTCTTGATTTCGATTAGGCTAGCCAGGGTTGGATAAACCAAAGTCAACGCCAATATCGCCCAGGGCAGCCAGCCCGGCAGTTCAACGCCCGAGAGCTGTGAGAAGACCTGGAGAAGAAGGTATGCGGCCAAAGCGTTCACTGCATTGAGAATAGAGTACGCTAGGATCTCAACGAGGGACTCCATGAACGCCACGAACTTGTTCCTGGTCGCGAAGGAGCCATAGGTGTAGAACCCTCCCGCGCTCGCCACCCTCCTCGCGTAAGCGCTGAGCGTCGCTACCCACATAACGCTCCCAATGAGGCCCAATAGCGTCGCGAAAACTACGGCATTACCGGCGTAAGCCACTGCCGCAGTTGAGGTGGACACCACGCTTCCCAGAGGAGCAGTGACGGCCATCGCCTGTCCGTACGCTTCCTTTAGGCTCAGGACACCCTTCCTTAGGCTCGGCATCTCCTTCATTTTCTCTTCACGTTGAGAAATTTGCCGTTTATGTTATTAAACATGATCTAACAAACGGCAAAATTCTAACCGAGATTTGATGAAATAAAACTAAAAGCTCCCGAGGTATTTTTGAACAATATACACCTCCCTATAGGCTTTTCAAGGGGATAGAAAGTCAGTTTTCAAACAAGCTAGGGAAATAAATGAAATAGTTTCAGAGAGAAAAAGAAATCGTGAAACCTCACTTCTTCTCCATCTTCTTTTCCGCCTTCTCCACGCCTTCTTTGGCCTTCTCGGCTACGTCTTTTCCGACTTTCGCCGTCTCATCTGCGGCCTTCTTAGCTATGTCTTTACTTTCTTTATGTCGACCATCTTATTTCAAGAATAAGTTAGATCACTAAATATTAAGCATTTCAGAAGCATTTAGAGGTCTACTGCTTGGCTCCACCGCTTTGCGGCTCGTTCTGCTTCTGTTGAGGGCTCCCAGGGTTTCCGGGTTGAGTCGGTTGCTGGGCAGGCTTCTGTTGTGCAGTAGCCTGTTGGGCCTGCTGCTGTGCGGCCTGCTGTGCCGCCTTCACTTTCTCGCTCAACCTCTCCTTAGCCTTATCGTCCAACTGCTTCACGTCAGTCCCGAGCTTCGTGAGAATGTTGGCCAACCTCCTCTTCGCCTCTTCCAGCCTTATTTTCATCTCCGGAGGTTGGGGCTTCCTGAAGTAAAGGGATGAAAGCAAGACGTAAGCTTCGGTGAGGGCGTTCAGGTCGGGCTTGCCCGTCTCAGCGACCCTTTTGATTAGCGAAATAGCCCTTCTGGCATCGTTAACTTCGTTCTCATCCAGGAGCTTGTCGACTTGGTAGTAAACGAGGTCGTCAGAAACGAGCGCGAGGTCGTTGTCGACCAAAGCCCAAAGGTCAGGCCACACGTCCTTCCACTTCACGGTGAGCAAAAACGCGATCCGAAGGTTATAAGTGATGAAGGGGGGTCAAACGTCGTTCAGGGTCAAGCCCATTGGCGACTCCCTAGTAAGGCCGTAGTACCTCTGCAACAGCTTCTCGACGGCGTCGTAGATCAGTTGTGTCAACTCTAATCGCGAACTACCCAGGGAAGTGCTGGAGAACCTCCAGGGCCTCCCCTGCAGGACCTTGGCTATCAGGGCTATCTCTTCCTCCTCAGTCAGGCTCCAGTCCCTCTTGCTGTCCCAGAAGTACTTGACCACCAGGGCGTGAATCGCGTCGGCGCTCGACTCGTAGGGCGAAACCCCCTTTAGGAAAGCTACGGCCTTGTCGAGGAGCACTTTAGAGACTTGAACCTCCCTGTGTGCCTTTGCCCCTACCAGTATCAGCCTGGCGACTTCGGGGGGCATGCTGAAGTACACATCGTGGAGCACGTTGAGCATCTTGTCCTTAAGGACTTCAGCGGCTACTTGTACTGCCTTCTTGCCCCTCTCGCTTATTGGCTTCATTACGACTACGGGGAAGTCGCCCAGCTTCTCGTTCCTCCTCGGGGCCACGTGGACGGGAACGAACCCGTTCTTTATCCAGAACTTGAGCACCCTCGGGTCTCCCATGAAGGCGGAGCCGACCCAATCTAGGCCCTCCTCTTCGGCTTCCTTTACTAGCGTTTTCAGCATCGTGCTCCCTAGCCCCATGTCCTGGAGCTCCTGGACTACCGCTATCCTCACTACCCTCCAGCCCCTCATCTCGCCGAACTCCCTCAGCCTCACGTGCTTGATGAGCCTGTCCGGGATCAGGTCGCCGTCGAAAGTCCCCCCGCTCAGGGCGAAGTCTATCATCTCCTTGGGGAGCCCTCCCTCGTCGCTGGTCTGGATTACTCCAACCACCCTTTCCCCCGCCATAAGGGCCCTGATCTTGTGATGGACTCCGTCGGCCATTATCATCAGGTCGTTGGGGTTGTTTCTGTAGTGGGCGGTGACCATGACCCCGTAGGTCTCCCTGAGGAGGCGGTCGTCGGAGAAGAGTTCTCCTTTATCTAACCTGTCGTAAACTAGGAAGCTCAAGTCCTCAGGGGGTTCAGCGGGCTCCGCGTCCAGGAGCAGGGAGTCGTAGAGCCATCTCTCGACCGGGTCTCCCTTAGAGTACCTTAGCGGGGTGGTCATGCTTACCCACTTGGTCTGGATTCTCTTCTCCTCCAGGATCCTCCTCAGGTACCTCAGGAAGGTCTTCCCCGAACCCTCGTAGCCGTGCACGGTGGTTACCAACACTACTTTCCTCCACGCGTTCACCGCGTTCTCGACGTAGTTCATGCCTATGGCAGCGGCCTCGTCCACCACGAGCAGATCCGCCTCGTCCTCTAAAGTGGTCTCGGGGGGCTCCCAGTAGACCCTGAAGCCGTCGCCCCTTACCGTAACTGTGACGTCGTTGGCGTTCTTCTGCGCCTTGAACTTGATGCCCAAGGCCTTGAGGCCGATCGTCAGGAACTCCGTTATCTGGGATATTCCCAAGGCCGAGGGCGACGTCAGGGCCACGCTCATGCTCTTACCTTCCTGAAGCCTGTCGTGGATCAGGCCTGCCAAAGCTAGCCCGGTTATAGCGGACTTCCCCCTCCCTCTGGCCGCGGTGAGGGCTAGGACCCTCCTCCCTGTGCCGACCATGAACCTGAAGGCCTCGAGGGTGGCGTTCTGGTCGGGGGTCTTACAGAGATGGTGGAGCTCTAGTGGCATGAACCTCTTGTCCGGAATTTTCGGTTTGGGCTGAGGGGGCAGCTCGCCCCTGAACGGCCTTATTACAGCCTCGCCCTTTATGTGGGCGAAGACCGCCTCGTGCTCCCTGAACTTCCTCCTGAACCTCTCCTCGTAATAGGACTCTATCTGCCCGTTCCTGACGATCGAGTTCCTGTACTTCTTGTCCCTGGTGAGGTCGTCAGTGACTATTGCCGCTAGCCCCCCTCCCCTGACGAGGTCGACCAGCCTACCCACGAAGTTCGGCTCGAAGTTGTCCAGGGTGTCGATAATCACAGCGTCGAAGGTGTAACCGAGGAACTTCTCGCTCTCCAGGTAGTCTATCGGAACCAGGTTGGGGAAAAGGGCCTTAACCTCAGCCATCAGGGCCTTGGCCCTCTCGCTCCACGGGTGGTAAGCGTAGCCGACAATCGCGTTGGGCTTGACTGAGTGAAACGCCTTGACGTAATCCAAGAAGACCTGCTGGTAGTCCTCGCCCTCAACGAATACAAGGTTCCTGTAGAACCTCTCGATCCCGTCCTTGAGGGAGTCGACGAACAGCTCCATCCTTTACCACTTCAGAGCCCGTATTTCTTCCTAACAGCGTCCTCGACGTCTATCCCTAATAAGTTGGCCACGGATATGGTCCACGCTATTACGTCCGCGATTTCCTCCTCGCAGGCCTTCCTGTCGTTAGCCAGCAAAGCCTCAGCGAGCTCCCCTACTTCTTCGACCAGCCAGGTGAAAGTGGCGTATAGTCCCCTCTCTCTGTCCTTCTCGAAGTACATCTCCCGCATCTTGGCCTGTAGCTCCCTAAGCTCCACTAGCCTCCAGAAGACTCGCTAGTAATAAGGTAAACCCACCTCCCTCCTAAGAAGCCTCATGTCTTCCTTCTCTAGTTTTATCCTCAACCTACTCTCTTCATTGAAGGCCGAGTCCACAAAAATCACCTCGATCTCTCCGCTCTTGGTCACCTCTTCCACGAACTTCTTGTCTATGAAGTACTCCAGGACCAAAGGGTTGTCCGGGTCGTCCTTAACGATGTTCCTCAACAAGGGCGCTCCCGCCTCGCGGTCAATCTCGATGTCCACAGGGGGGTTTTGAACCCTCGGGAAATCCTCGGTCACACAGACTACGTAGCGATCGCAACAGACGCCACATTGTCCCTCCTTGACTATTTGCTTGAAGTCCTCGGGAATCTCCATCAGTACCTTCTTACAGTCCCTTCAGTTAATATAAGCTGTAGAGTTTCCGAGCGATAGAGGTACGTCGGCGTAAATTAGAAAACGTTTAGTAGGAACCCGGACGGACTTTACTTAAGAGGTATTGAAATGATCGCTTGCGGGAAGCCCACCGCGATCGACGGAGTGATTCTGGCCGTAGAGGCCGTCTCCTCGGATCTTTGCAGGGCTTCCTCACAGGCCGACGTTAAGCACCTGGTCAGCATAGCGAGGGAAGGCGGTGTGGGCACTGTCTACCTGAGAGTCATAAAAGAGGAAACGGTCTCGGTCTATTACGACGAGTCGAGGGACGCGGTAGTAGTGGTAACGGGCGTCAAGTCGATGAAACTCCTCGACAAACTGAAGGTCCTTAGGAAGGATTTGAACGTGCTGATGGAGGATAATACGTTAGTTCTGAGCGAAAGCACGGGCGGCTTAAGGGAGGTCTCCCTTCCGTTGACGCCAAACAGTCACGCGATCGCTATGGAACTTTTAGGAAAGCTTAACGAGAACATTCGCCTAGCGATAAAGTCTGGCCACGGCGGGTTCGACCTCTCGGTTAGGCGGGAGGATGACGGGAGGCTGAACGTAAACGTCTCCATAACGACTACCGACCAGGACGCCCTTGAGAGGAGCATAACTAAACTGCCGAGCCTACTGAGGTCGCTGGAGGAGATGGTTGGTCTGAAACTGCTACTGTCTTAACCCTCGGGTTATGTCGGTTTCTTGATGGATTCGATCAGTTCACCGCACCCTGCCCTCCTCGCGGCCAAAAATAGTGCTCCCAACTCCGGGGGGTTCCTGTCGGGAATTACCTTCCCTCCAGCACCTTCAACGCCCTCCCTGAAGGCCTCGTAAAAGGCCCTTGACTTGAACATGCTTCCCTTAGTCACGACGACGTTGACTTTTATCCTCGTCATCATGACCTTAACCCTTTCGACCAGAACCCCAGCCCCTTCCCTGAGGAAGTCGTCCGCCTTGGCTATTCCCCTCCCCGCCGCCTCGTTTAGGAACGCCGCTAGGGAGGCCACCCTGTCTTTCTTGCACTGGCTCTCATAAGCCCACTTAACGAGGTCGTCGTGGGTGACTATCCCTAGCTTGGCTTTCATGAAATCGAAGAGCTCTCCCCCGTCTTCGAGCCCATCGAAGACCCTCTGCATCCACCTTAGTGCATTTACCGACACCCAGTAGGCAGAGCCCTCGTCAGACAAGAGCCAACCCCTGCCGCCTATCCTCCTGAAGCTCTTTCCGTCGTAGCCCATTACCACGCTTCCGGTGCCGGCGATGACGACTATTCCAGGCCCTCCGAAGGTCTCCGAAAAAAGGGCTATCACGGAGTCGTGAACTGACTCGGTTCTCTTCCCCACGTCCGCGAAGAACTGGGAGAAAACGATTTCGTCCTCGGCAGTGTCCATGCCGGCGAATCCGATCACCACGTAGTCCGGTTTCACTCCTTTTGTCGCCTTGAGGACGGCGTCGATGACGTTTTTCTTGGCCTCCGTTAACCCTAAGTCGTGCGGGTTCCCTGGGCCTGAAAGGCCCTCGCCTACGAAGCTCCCGTCGCAGCTGTAGGCTACCGCTTTTGTCTTAGTACTACCCGCGTCTACGCCTACCAAGATCACAATCAGATCTTGTTGTAAGTGTAATTTAATGCGTTGTAGTAGCTCTCTGGGTCGCCCACGTTCAGCCACTTCTCCTCGTTCAGCAGGATCCCGTAGACCTCGCCCCCGTCCTCAATTAACCTCTGAATCCCGTAGGTGAGCTCCAGCTCGCCCAACTCGACCTTAACCTCCCTTAAAGCCCTGAAGATCTTCGGCTTGAAGACGTAAACGGCGGAAATGGCCACGTCGCTCTTGGGCTCCTTGGGCTTCTCCTCCGCTCCCGTGACCCTGAAGAGCCTGTGCCCCATGAACTCGCCGGTCTCGACGTAAGTGACGACTCCGTACCTCTTAGGGTTAGTCACCTTCCTGAGGAGCAGGACGCCGTCCGGCTCAGCCTGCTCGAAGAGGCTGGCCGCTTCCTTGTAGCCTCCCGTAAGCACCCCGTCGTCAGCATGGACGAAGAAGGGCTCGTTCCCCGCGAAGTCCTCAGCCCTCAGGACAGCGTCGCCGAACCCTTTGGGCTCCTCCTGTAAGACGAATGTCACTCCCCTCTCGAAGAGGTAGTCCATCAACAGCTTCCCGTGTTTCCCCACGACTAGACAGAACTTCTCCACTCCCGCGTCTGACAGGCTCTCCATGATCAAGTCTATTATCGGCCTCATGACCTTCTTCCCGTCCTCGGTACGGAACAGAGGCAGGAGGGCTTTGGGCATTACGGAGGTTATGAACTTCATCCTACTGCCCTTTCCCGCCGCCGTTATCACCGCCTTCCTGACCCTCATGTACGCCCCTCCTTGATGCGACCAGGTCTATAGCTTTTCTCGTTATCATGTAAGCTCCAGCTACCACGGTAACGATAACGAAAGGCTCGAAGTCCGCTTCGTAGAAGCTGAAGAGCGTCGTGTTGCCTCCCAGGTAAACCAGCACGAACGAGGCCCAGAATATCCAGCCTGAAGCGGTTATCACGCTGAGCTTGAGGTTCCTGACGAAGGCCAAGTTGAGGATCGAGACGGGGATCCAGGCTAGGAGGATGGGGGGCGAGGTCGCGGCGTAGAGGTTGACTTTACCGGACGGGGTGTCGTAGGTTCCCATGTAGAAGGGGTTAATGTTGAGGAACCAGTCCCAGGGCTCGCTGATCTGGTTAGTTGCCGATGAAGCTATGTGCCCCGAAGTGAGGTCCCAGCTGACCTCGTGCAGGAAGGAGTGTTGGAGCCAGCCGTAAATTCCTCCGAAGTACACCATTATCGGGATCGCCAAGACAAGGTAAACCGCTATGGGTATCACTATGCCATAAAGCACCCTCCTCGCCACGTCCCTGAACCAGTACGTCGTGTAGAAGAGGAAGGGCAACAACAGGAAGTAGGAGCTCTCCTTGGCGGAGAAAGCCAAACCTAGGAAGATAGATGCCAGTAGCGGCCTGTCCGTGACCAGGAAGTAAAAGGCGGTTATGGAAAAGAAGGCCACGTAGATCTCGAGCATGGCGGCCCCGTGGAGGACCCATAGGATCGGGTCAAGGGCCGTAACTATCGCCCCCGCTATCCCGAAGACCGAGGCCCAGGGCTCGGTGCCTATCAGCTTCCTCACGGTAAGGGCGACTACGACCAGTAATAAGTCTCCCAGGATCCAGCTGGGGGCCCTGAAGGCGACGAACTGGTAGCCGAAGGCAAGCTCGAAGACCCCCATGATGTACTTAGCCAGGGGAGGGTGTTCCGGGTTAACGTAGCCCGTCACGTTGGCTGGAGTCCAGGGGGAAATCAGCCTGGGCTGAACGTGGAACACGTAGTCGAGGATGTTATAGGCCGAGGCGGGGTAGTAAGCTTCGTCACTAATGTAATTGTTAATGAAAGCGAAAGTCGTCACTGTGTAGTAAGTGTAAACAGCGGTAATGATGGTCAGGGAAATCCAAAAAACCAGGTCGAGGCGTTTCATTCCGACTCAACAGGGCTGGGCTGAAATATGAGCTTATTCGAGGAGCTTCACCGCTTCCTGGGGGCTCCTGCCCTCGTGGACTACCGCGGAGACCGCCCTCGCCATCTTGGCCACGTCCTTGGCCCCCCAGACGTTCCTGCCCACGGTTACCCCTGCGGCCCCAGCATCTACGGCGTCCCTCAGCATCTGCAGGAACTCGAGATCTGTCTTGGTCTTCGGCCCTCCCCTTATCAGTATAGGGGCGAAGGCCACTTCTACCACTTCCCTGAAGCTGGCCTTGTCTCCAGTATAGTCGACCTTCAACAGGTCTGCCCCCAGCTCCGAGGCCATCCTTGTGACGTACTTGACCAGCTCCTTCTCCTTCACGCTGTCCGGGTTATCGGGCCTAACGAAGAGAGGTTCCACAATGAAGGGGATGCCGTAGTCTTCTGCTTCCTTCCTCAAGTTCGCCAGGACTTCCAGGTTGTAGCCCTCTACCCCGTCCTCGCCGTAGCCCACGACGTAGTAAGTGACCACCGCGTCAGCCCCAGCGTTGACCGCGTCTTTGAGGTCGTAAAGCAGGGAGTAGTACCCTGAGCCGTAGGGCTTGTAGTTCCCCCTCCACACGTTGGCGGTGTCGAGCCTGGCGATGATCATTGGCGACGACCTGGAGAAGAAGTTCTCTTTGACCAGCTTGAGCATGGCCGGGGTCATCTGTAGGGCGTCGGGCCCGTTGCCCACCAGCTTGCTAACTACTTCTGCAGCCCTCTCAATCCCCTTCAACGGCCCCATGACGAGACCGTGGTCGAGGGCGACAACGAAAGCCTTCCCCCTCTCGAACAACCTCCTTATTCTGATCTCCTTGCCGACGCTCACGCCCTGAAACTATAGCGTTTCATTAAATGCTTTTCCTGAGGATTAAGCTCACTAATTTTAACGCAGGTCGAGTATTCTCTGGGAATTGCCACCGAGATACGTCCACGTGGTCGCTAACTCGTTCTTCTCTTGGGCAGGGAACATCTACGACCTGCTCATCCTTACCTACGTTTACGAGGAGTTGGCCAAGGAGCTGGGGGCGGGCATTAACGTGAGCACCACTATAGTCGGCCTGGGGCTCGTCGCGAGGGTTCTTGGGGGCTACCTGTTGGGGAGAGTGGCTGACACGTACGGCAGGAAGCCCGTGCTCATAGCGAGTACGCTCGGGTACTCTCTCGCCCAGGCCGGGATCGCCTTCGCACAAAACGTAGCCCAGCTCTTCGTCTTCAGGGGCGTCCAGGGATTCTTCATGGGAGGTCACTGGGTCACGGCCACGGTAATAGCCTACGAGGCCTCACCCCCGAAAATTAGGGGGACTGTAAACGGGATAGTTCAGGCCGGTTACGGCGTAGGCTATGCGTTAACCGGGCTGGCCTACTTGGTTTTGCCGCCCTCCGAGTGGAGGCTCTTCCTTTTGACCGGGAGCTTGCCGGCCTTGTTAGTGCCCTACATGATGTGGGCTATTCCCAGGGAGACTGACGTGATGACTAGAGGGCAAGGCGAAAGGAAGCCGCTGGATCCCTCAGTCAAGAAGGAGGTGGTCAGGTCGAGCCTGGTCATATCGGGCATGTTCGCCTCCTATTACTCGATCTTCGCCATATTCAACGAGGACGCTCTAGTCCACGGCGTGTCCAAAGAAACGATAGGCCTGGCGTTGCTCGCCTCAAACTTGGCTTTAGCCGTGTCCTTCATCGTCTACGGTAGGCTCTCAGAGAGTATCGACAAGAAGAAGCTCATAACGATAGGTGTGCTGGGCGAGGCGGCCTCCCTTCCCTTCATGCTGGGCTTCTTGGGTGCAGAGCCGATAGTGATAGGACTTTTCGCCTATAATGTGGCCACTGGCTTCTGGCCCCTAGCTCCTCTGTTAGTCGTCGAGAGGGTTCCCAAAGAGGTGAGGTCTACCGTAACAGGGCTCGCGTACAACGTAGGAAGCCTGGTCGGGGGCCTCTCCTCGGCCGCGATAGGTTTCTCATACACCTTCGTTCACTGCTACGCAACCCTGGGAGCGATATACGGATACGTCCCTCTCGCGGTTGTTCTCGGGACTCTGCTGACCTGGAAGAGGGCTACAGCTAGGCCGGGGGCTCAATAGAGCGACCGTCGGAAGGGCTCCTTCACTCTTCCTCGCTGTGTTTGGCCATCTCGAGAACTTCAATGTAAATGAAACCGAGGAGCACCCAGAGCAGGAACACGTTGATGAAAATCGGGGGCACGGAGGACACCGAGTAGGCTAGGATTACAACGGTAGTGATCGTGGCGGCAAGGGCTAGGGCGATCTCCTTCAACCTCTTCCTGTACCTCTTCAGGGACATCTTGAACAGCGCCAGGTTGCTCATAATGTGGGTCACAAAGCCCCCTAACATCGATACGTAGCCCAGGAAGGCGAACCCCTCGTTCACGCCGAACAATATTACAGTCACGTAGACGACTGCCGCGAAGGAGACCAACGTCGCTATCAGGGAGTAAATGGGCCCCGTCCTAGGCCTCCATTCCTTGAACAGCCCGGGCAGGAAGTTGTAGTAGCTGAGTGAATAGATCGTCCTGCTCGAGGACAGCATGAAGCTCATTGTAGCCAAGATTCCGTCGTTTAGAGCCGCGAACAGAGTGAAGGCGAGCGTGAAGTAGCCGTACTCGTGGCCGACTAGCGATATGATCGAGTAGTCGCTACTTAACTCCAGGTTCTTGAAGTAGATGTAGTCTGAAATGGCGTAAGTGTCGAACGCCGCCAGTCCCCCGCCCAGCAAGATCACGATGATTATCGCCAAAGGAACGTTCCTCTTCGGGTTGACGACTTCCCCGGTCACGGGCGCGATCGAGCCGTAGCCTGTGGATATTCCTGCGCCGAATATGACGGCCTCAGCAAAAACCTCGGGCGGGGCGTGGAATTGAGTAGGGTCGTAGAACCGCCAGCCGGTCTTCGCCAAGAGCGCGACCGCTATGAAGGCCATCATCGCGGCTTCCATCCCGCTGGCAATGATCGCGTACTTCGTGGTGGGCGTGACGCCGAGGAGCAGTAGTATCGACGAGATCACGAGGACAAGCGTGACGAACTGCAGCGGGTCTACGTTGAAGACCTCCTTCATCACTATCGTCGTCGCGACCACGTAAGCCGCCCCATATAGGACGGAGTAGAGGGTGTAGATCCAACCCGTCTGGAAGCCCAGCCTCTTCGTCAGGGAGAAATAGGCGTAAGTCGTGTAGCCCCCTGGCAGCGTGAACCTGCTGGAGAGCTTGTAGATCACCAGGCCGTTAAGGAGAATCAGAAGAGTGCCTATGGCGATCGCGATGGGGGCGAAACCGCCCGCCAGGATGTAGGCGTATACACCGTAGCTGAGGACGCTCAGGTAAGGCGACTGACCTCCGAACGAGAGGAATACAAGGTCAATTAGGTGGATCTCCCTTTTGGGCTGCTCGCTTGTCACCTGTGCAGAGTGCTCCTTGTCGCTCGACATTCGGGCCTTTAACCGTCAGTGATCTGATCCCCTTACCTTAATAAAAGTTGGGCGTTCAAGTAGGCGGAGGGATCGGACATCGGGAAGTTCGCAGTGATAGGCTCAGGCCCAGCTGGGCTTTACGCTGCGCTGACCCTGGCTAAAGAGTCGAAGGTCGTGCTCATAGAGAAGGAGGAAAGGCTGGGAGGGACGTGTGTCCTGTACGGTTGCATCCCCGGGAAAGCGATGTTGAAGGCGGCAAAACTGACGGCTGAATCCGAAAGGCTGGGGAAACCTTTGAGCTTCGCCTTCGCGGAGGCCCAGAGCCTAGCTAGGAGGGCCACAGACCTGGTCTCGAAGGGCGAGGAGTACATCCTTCAAGACGCTGGAGTAGAGGTGGTTCACGGCCAGGCCAGGATAACGGTCGGGTCTATTCAGGTGAACGGGCAGACGTTGGAGGTTGACGGAATAGTAGTAGCGACGGGCACCAAGAGGCCTGAGGGGACAGCTTCCGACGACCTTCCTTACATGAACGACTTCCACAGGATCGCGATAATTGGAGGGGGAGTAGGGGGTGTAGAGTACGCCTGGCTCCTGAAGAGGTTGGGGAAGGAAGTGCACGTCTACGAGGTGGACAGCTTACTCCTGCCCAAGCACGACCCCGACCTGAGGAGGGCCGTCACCTCCCACTTCCAAAAGTTGGGGGTAAAGTTGCACTTGGGTTCCGCCGTTAAAGTGGAGGGCAAAAGGGTAATTGTGGGCGACAAGGCCGAGGAGTTCGACGTTGTCCTGTTCAGCTTCGGCAGGAAGCCTAACGTGGAGGGGATAGAGTTGCCGACGGACTCGCGGGGCTTCATAAAGGTCGACGAGTACATGTACACTGGAATAGGGAGGATTTACGCGGCTGGCGACGTTACTGGCTCCTATACCGCCCACGAGGCCATGAGGAAGGGTATCGTAGCCGCCGTGAACCTCCTGGGCTCGAGGGTTAAGTACAACGGTGAGGCAGTCCCCAAGGTGATCTACACCCACCCCCAGGTCGCGTACTTCGGCGACACCTCGGGGGGCGAGTGCGTGAGGGTCAACGTGGCCTCCCTGCCGAGGGCAGTAGCGGAGAGGGAGTCAGAGGGTTTCGTGAAGGTGTGCTTTAAGGACGGGAAGCTCGCTGGGGCGGTCGCCTTCTCTCCAGAGGGTGAAGCGGTAGTCACTCTGGCCTCAGCTTTAAGGGGTAAAACGGCTCACGAAATCCTCCTCGAGCAAGTCCCACATCCCTCTTACTTAGAAGCGGTCTGGGAAGCAGCGAGACTTTACTCGGGAAAGAGAGGGAAGCCCTAACTAAGCTCGTCCCTAACTTTGTGCAGGGTCTCCAGCAATTCCTCCGCCAGGTCAATCGCCTTGTCCAGCTCGCCCTCGTCGAAGTCCTTGGTTAAGTCCCTGATTATGCCCCTAATTTCTTCAGACAGCTCTAGCGCTCGCTCTAGCCCTTCCCTCACCTGCTCTTTCATTTGAAGACCTCTTCTTCTTCCCGGTTAAATACGCTGTCGCCGGCGGGATCGCGTTCGCTGTCAGGTGAGCCCTGAGCAAGTCTATAGCCTCCTCGACCGACTTAACCCTCCTCAGCTCTTTGGCTAAGGTCTTCTCACCGATGTAGTCCAACCAGGCGGAGATGTGGCCCTCCTTCAGGTGGTACTCGACGCAGCCCCTGTCCTCCTTAGCCAACCTGTCCATCTCCCTCACGAGCTCCTTCAGGTCGTGAGCGACCCCGACTACCCTCTCGTAAGATTTGAAGTAGAAGGGTTCGTGACTCATGGTAAGAGTATTACGCCGTTCCGCGTAAAAGGGGATCGGCTGAACAGGCCTTGAGCTTTCACTACACTCTTCATTTAGCTAACACTCTCACTCGTTCAGTATTACGGACATGAAGAAACCCTGGGTGCCCATGCTAGGCCAGAACCTGACTCCCCCTTCGGTTCTCTCGCCGAAGTTCAGCTGTGCAGTTCTCATGCCCCTTACCTGTTCCTCTCCCTCCTGAGGGAACACCGAGCACGTCGAGAACACTATTCTCTTCGAGATGGTCAAAGCCGTCCTCAACATATCCCTCTGAAGTCGGGAGAACCTTTCCACTTTCTCTCTGGTCAAAGTCAGGAGCACCGAAGGGTCGTTGGGCACCATCCCGGAGGAAGAGCAGGGAGCGTCCAGCAGGACCTTGTCAGCCCTCCTCACTAGCGGAAAAGAGGAGTCAGCGTTCACCAGGTGGATCCTGTCGAGGTTCACTCCGAGCTCGCGGAGGAGCTTCCTCTCTTTCTCGAGCCTGCGGCCCTCCAACTCTGACGCTACTACCTCGGCTGAGTTCCCTGTAAGCGCCATCACCAGGGCCACTTTCACTCCAGGGGCCGAGGCCATGTCGTAGATCAGCTCCCGTGGCCTCGGGTCGAGGGCCTTGACCACAGCGAAGCTCGCCTTGTCCTGGACTACTATCCTCCCTTCCTTGAACGCCCTGAGCTTAGTAGGGTTGCCCTTGATCGCCCTGAAAAGCTCTGGGAAGTCCCTGTCCCTTTCGGCCTCTATCTCGCTTAGAACCTCCCTCTCGGTCTTATCTGGGTCTCCCTTGAGCGGGTTTACCCAGAACCAGTAAGTCCGCCTCAGCGACGATTCGGCCTCCGCCTTAAGCCTGGGCAGGGCCTCCTCGGCCCATGGGGGAAAAGAGGGCCTCCCTTCGCCCCTGAGGAACCTCTCGACCTTCTCGTCCAGACTCCCTTCCAGGGAGTTGTAGTACAGGAGGAACCTCCTCGCGGTCTCGTAAGCCTCGTCCCCGTTCAGGCCCCTGAGTAACCCCAACTCCCTCGCCTTCTCGAAGGCCACCGGCAGGGGCTCCCCCTTCGAGCAGAGCTTCGCCACGAACTTCAGTAGCTTCTCTAAGGACACCGCGTCGCTTATAGGGTGATCAGCCATTAAAGCCGGAGGTTGCTATCTCTAGCGGAGGTAGCGGTAGCCTTCGTTTCCTTCATGGGTCTGGTCGCCTCAGCCGCTTTGATAAGCGAGGGGGCCTCGAGGCTCGAGAAGGCCATGGGACAAGGCCTGGTAGGGGGGATCATGATTGGTCTGGCAGAAACCATGCCCGAAACTGCGGTCGTAACGGTTTCCGCATACTACGGAGACCAGGCGGTAGCCCTCGGATCCGCCCTCGGGGGCAACATACTCCTCTTCACTTTGGGCATAGGAGCGATTGGCGTGGCGTTCACCACGACTTACAAGGAGATCATGACGATCACCAGCGAGTACAGGCTGGAGAACCGCTACCTGCTCCTGGCTACATTAGCGTTAATGGCCCTGATAGTTTACGGGAGGCTCGACCTCTACAGCGGCTTGGCGTTGGTGGTGCTCTACTTTGCGTACTTGACTGAGAGGTTCAGGAAGTCGGCCACAAGGGAGAGCAAGGAGCCTGTGACGAAGGAGTCAGCGATCATGCTGGTAGCAGGGCTAGTCCTGGGTGCCCTGTCTTCAGAGCCCTTCGCTTACTCCGTAAGCTCTCTGTCCCAGGGGTTAGGGGTGGATCCTCTCGTCCTCTCGCTCGTAATAGCCCCACTCGCCACGGACGTGGACGCCATCTTGACTTCCTTAGTCCTCGTGAGGAAGAGCCCCGACGGGGCCTCTCTCGGGGTGCTGAGCCTAGTCGGGAGCAAGATAGAGAATGCGACTATACTGCTGGGCATAATCGGCTTACTGAACCCCTTGTCGGCTCAGGCCTACATCGTCGACCTGTCCTTCTTCGTGGTCTCCAACGCAATAGCCCTCTACGTACTGTGGGACAGGACTCTGGGGCTGAAGGAGAGCCTGGCCTTATTGGCGATATACGCCCTAATGATAGCCTCGCTCTATCTCATGAACGGATGAGGAGAAAAAGAGGGGCGGAAAAAATCACTTCCTCAAGAGGATGAACGCGAGTATTCCGAGTACGACGACGACCGCAGCAACTAAGCCGATCGTCCCTAGCTGGCCGGCGAGCGGCGAACCGGAGGTCGTCGGACTGGAGGAAGAAACGGATGACCCGGTCGAGTGGGTCGTAGTAAAAGTGGTCGTGTTAACGTTTGATGAGGTGGTGGACTCACTCGTAGTGGTGTAGGTCTGGGTGGTCGTGGAAGGGCTCGCCAAGGAGAGGCTCGTCTTCGGGGTAACGTACAACCCTACGGGCGAGGCCACCACCGCGTAGACCGTTACGCTAGTGGCGTTGTTCGGCAACGGGAAGTAGACGACACGAGCTTGCATAGGAGCGCTTATCGCCTTGAAGGGGCCTCCGTCGACGCTCACGTATACAGTCACGTTAGCCGTCACTCCTTGAACGGGCTTCCACTGGACTACCAGGACTTTCTGTCCAGAGACTGTCTGCGTGCTCACCTGAACCTGGATCGCCAGAGAGGAGTTGGAGGGGCCAGGCACCTTGAGCTGGCCGTAGTTAGTGGCTATTGACATCACATACTCTCTCGGGGAAGGCATCCCTACCGATACCGAGGGCTTTATGTAGAACATCCAGGACGAAGCGTCCCCTGGGACTAGAGCTAGGGGGAGTCCGTCTATTTTCTCCTGGTAGTACTGGACAGCTCTGTCCCCCGATACGTAATAGCCCGTGACGGTGGAGGACAGCGAGATTACGTCGCTCGTCGAGCCGAAGTTGAACTTGAGCGCCGTGAACGACACATACGCAACCCCGTTCCCGAAAACGGCATAAGGTAACGGGAAGTTGAGATCCAGTAAGTATAGAGTTGACGGGTTACTCAGGTTAGCTATCAGAAGCAACTTCGTCCCGTTGAAAGCGTAAATCAGCGTGAAGTTGTGGGCGATCACCCCGACGCTCGCCCCTAAGTAGTTTTGTGGCATAACGAAGTACGTCGCATCTGGATACCTGGGCAGACTGACGTCGAGCGGCTTGACCGTGCCGTTCGGATAGGCCGCATAGAACTTCGGTACGCCCATAACAGAACGAAGGAATGGTAAGGCCTCTTCAGGAAGACGCGTGACGTTCATACCTTCGAAGCCATTAAGAGTTAGGTAAGAGGACGATAGGAGCACGAACTTCCCGTTGCTATAGACCGGGAACGCGGGAGAGGGTAGGGAAATATTAGAGACTACTTGCGACCCCTTGACTTCTACTAAGTAACTCTTGTTGTTCACAACTTCCGTGAAAACCACTCCGTTGTTCGTGGGTAGGACTCCGGAAATGTTTCCCGAGGCTATCACCTTCGAACCCTGACCTCCTAAGTAGACCAGTTGCGTCTCGACTGGCGTAAACTCGGTGACTTCGTTTTTCGAGACGTTTTGTGAATAGAAATAGAGGTAGGAGGAGTTAAGCTGAAGCAGGTAGACGCCCACGGGTGTCGGATAGACGGCCAGGGGCATACCCTTAGCCTTTATCGTACTCAGGCCAGACCCTGGCGCGTACACGTAGGCCGTGGAGGTGAAGTTTCCTTCAATCGATACGTCATCGGTAGTCATCGAACCTTGGAGCTGGACGAGACCTACCTGGCCGTTATAGGAGAAGACCGGCAACGTGTAGAACATGTTCAATTTCACTACCGTCGTAGTGGGCTCGCCAAACACTCCAGTTTGAGCACCTGCAACCATGGCAGACCCGTTCGGTGCGACCAGCATGCCCTCTAGAGATAGTGCCAGGGCAAGCGACGCGAGAGCGAGACTTAGCAATACACCCGATACGGTAATTAACCCGCTCTTCATACCGTGGCTGAATCCTCGTATTCCCTTATATCCCTTATCGCAAGATGTATTATTCTGAATGAGCCTCTTCGGAGTTCAGGAATGCCCTCCCCCTCTGGCCATATCGAAGGCCCTGACCCTTTACCTAGGCAACGAGGTGAGGACAAGCCAGATAAGGAATTACCTGAGGATCATCCGTTCCAGTTACCCTGAGTGCGACATGGACAGGCTGAGCGAGCTGATTGCCGGAGACCTGACGGCCCTGGGAGTGAAGGTCATTGACGACCTGTCGGGGGAGATCCAGAGGTTTGAGGACGGAACTTCGGTTCTATTGAAGGACAGCTCAGTCGTCGTCAGGAAGGAGGGAACAGTCCTCAAAATCTCGTCGGATCAAAGGGTCATGGCCAGAATCTATGAGCTGGTGAGCGAGGCCAAGAGCGGCAAGGACTTGGTATCCCTCATAGAGTCCCTCGAGAATCAGGACGAGGAGCTGGAGTGGCTAAAGTCCCACCTCAAGAAGGTCAAGGGTAGCGCGGACACGTTGAAGGCGTGAGGGCCGGGACCCCGTTCAGGGCGGATCCATTGAGTGAATTTGAATAACGAGTCGTGGTAGGAGGGTGGGAGGCTCTCCTGTGAGCCTTGAGGCTGCAGAAGTGGTACGAAAGCGCTCAAGGGAGTGGAGTCCCGGCGTTAAAAAATCGTCATGCTTCAGAAGTCCCTCCTTCTGAATCTGTAGATAGAGACGATTAACGGCACGACGACCCACAAGGCCAGGGCCACTGCGTCGGCTACCAAGTTCACGTTAGACGCACGTATGGGCGAGAAGTATTGCAGTATCTCTTCTCCCAACGACGGGAAAGCGAGGTACTTGAGGATCTCGACTTGGCTCTGTCCGCCACTGAACCGCGCTAACGACTGCTCGAAGCTTACGAACGCGGGGATCGCCCAGTAGACCATTACGTAGAAGACTATTGAGACCAGCGAGAACTGCCAGCCCCGGTTCACGAAGGAGGCTATCATGAAGAGCGACGATACGAAGGCGACGAGCACGGGAACCGTGGCGACTACTAAACCCAGAAAGACTGAAGGAGGCACTGGGAAGCCGTAGGGGGTGAGTAAGCCGTAAAGGACGGCGTAGACGATTGAATCCGCTACTAGCGCGACCACGGTGACCAACAGGGAGCTGGAGAGGAACCGTATGAGGAGGACTTGGACTCTCGTCACTGGCTGGGCCACAACGAACTTCAGGGAGCCGCTCTCCACTTGCCTCACGAAGCTCGTAAGGATGGAGTAGAACACGACGAGCGGGTAGACGCCGTTCAAGGTCAAGAAGATTCCAGCGAAGAGTACAATTCCATACACGAGGCCGATTAACTGGTTGGGCACTAAGTCGGCCACAGCAACGAGGTCGTGGACGTTTCCGACGTAGACGTGATAGTTAACCGTCGGCTCCGCTGTAACCTTGAACCCCTTTATCCCAGTGACTGAGATCGTCGAGCCCCCCGACTCGACCGTTAGTTCCGCGGGCGACGCGTTGTCCCACAGTGCAGCCACTATTGCCGTCTGGGACTGACCGTATTCGACCCCCTGAGTCAGCACTATCACGTAGTGAATTGTCCGGTCGCCGACGTGGATTACTCCGTTAGCGAACCCGTTAACGAAAGTGGGAGAGGAATATGCTACGTTTGAGCGGAAGAGCATGACCACTTTGCCTACGCTCGTGTTCAGCTCGGCTACAGTCGGCGCGTTAGGTCCCAAGTTCAGGCTCATCACGCCGTTCCCGCTGATCGGCACTTGTGAGTTGTTTGACAAGTACAGAACGCCACTGTAATGCGTCAAATCTCCGTTGGAGTCGAAGACGTAGCCGAACAGCCTCCCCGTATTTGGGTCGTAGACCGCGAACCCACCAGCGCCAGAGACGCCCGTGTAAGACAGGTTCGAACCAACGACGAAGGCCGCTAGCCCCGCTAAGCCGAGTATTAATAGCGAGAAAAGGGCGACGACGAGTAGGTTGTACCACCTCTTGAACTGCCGGAGGAAGTCGAAAAGGACGGGGTTCATTTCCTCTCACCCACGATCTCGAAGAACAGGTCCTCCAGGGTTCTCATGACCCAGCCCATTTCGACGAACTCGGGGGAGCCCTTGACAGCTCTCGCTACCCCTTCGATGTCGCCGTTGAAGTCCTCGATTAGGATCGAGTTTCTGTCCACTCTAGGGTTGCCGAACGGCTTCATCGATTCCAGCATCGACGAGGCAGCGGTTTCACTGGCGAACTTGACCCTGAAGACCTTCGTCCTGCTCATCGCCCTTATTTCGTCCATCGTCATCACCTTGACGACCCTGCCCTTGGATATGAACACAACCCTGTCAGCGAGGGCCTCCACTTCAGATAGTATATGAGACGAGAATAGCACGGCCTTCCCTTCCTTCCTGAACTTCAACGCCGTGTCCCTGAAGAACTTGATCCCCTCGGGGTCTAGGCCGTTCAGGACCTCGTCGAAGAAGAAGTTCTTGGGGTCGTGGATCATCGAGATCGCTAAGGCCAGCCTCTTCCTCATCCCCTGGGAGTACTGCCTTATCTTCTTTCCCTCCTGACCGCTGAGACCAACCTCCTCGAAGAGCTCCTTGGCCAGCCTCTTGGCCTCCGAGGACGACAGCCCCCTCAGTCCACAAACGTAAAGGAAGTAGTCGAGGGCCTTCATGTCCGGGTCGAAGATGGGGAACTCCGGAACCCAACCCAACGTCCAAGAAGCCTTGACCTTGTCCTTTGTTATGCTGTAGCCGTCCAGCTTGACGTCCCCAGAGGTCGGGAGCTTGACGCCCACGGAGATCTCTATTGTAGTCGTCTTCCCTGCCCCGTTCGGCCCCACAAAGCCGACTACTTCGCCGTCCCTAACGTCGAAGGTTATGTCCTTCACCGCCTCGAAGTGGCCGTACCTCTTCGTTATGCCCTCGACTTGGATCATGAGCTAAGTCGGCATAGTCCCTAGCTTAATTAAGCCTAATCGTAATGGTGTCGTGCAAGGCGATCCCGCTTTTTACCACTACGGAGCTTTATACTACGCGTTCCGAGGATCACTCAATGCTCAAAGAGCACTTGCAAGTGGTCACCGCGAAGGCCGTTTACGTCGACGACATAGAGAAGAGGGGAACCGTGTACCTGGGCGTCTACAGGTCTCCCGTCGCTAGGGGGATAGTTAAGTCCGTGATGCCTCCCAAGAATGCCCTCCTTACCTTGGCCTGGGACGACGTGAGGGCTTACTTGCCAGTGAGGGCCTACGAGAAGGGGAACATAGTCAGGATGCCCGTGTTGGCTGACGGGAGGGTAAACTTCGTCGGACAGCCGATCTTCGCTTTTGTCGCTAAGGACAGGTACGAGATAGAGGACGCCCTTGAGGAGAGCGGGGCCGAAATTGAGCCCCTGAAGCCGATCGTAACAATCGAGGAGGCCCTCAACGGCGAGCCGATCCACGGCGAGTCAAACGTGGCGGCCACCGCCGAAATAAGGGGAGGGGAGCTGGAACAAAAACACAACGCCGAAGTGACGGTGGAGAGGGAGTTCAGGCTCCACAGGGTAGTAGCGAACCCGATCGAGCCAAAAGGCGTCTTGGTCTGGTGGGAGGGCGACGACCTTTACGTCATAGGCTCGTTCCAGTCGGCCTTCAGGGTGAGGGCCGACCTCCAGGAGACCCTGGGCTTGCCCCCTGAGAGGATACACGTAAGTTCAGCCCCCAACGTCGGCGGGGGTTTCGGGAACAAGATATCGGCCTACCCTGAGTACGTCCTTGCGGTACTAGCCTCGAAGAGGCTCGGGAGGCCAGTGAAGTGGATCGAGACTAGGCAGGAGCACTTGGTGAGCCCCATCCAGGGGAGGTCGATGTGGGCGAAGCTCAAGCTCTACGCGAAGAGGGACGGGACTGCGTTAGGGATAGCGGGCGAGTTCGTGATCGACGGTGGGGCCTACATGGTGGGGATCGGCCCCATATTCCCCTCCTTCATAGGCAACATGCTGCCCGGGCCTTACAAGATGAGGCTCATCGACGTGAAGGGGTCGATAGTTTACACCAACAAGCCCCCTTATGGGGCCTACAGGGGGGCGGGAAGGCCGGAGGCGGCCCTCCTCCACGAGTCCCTGATGGAGGCCCTGGCTGAGGAGCTGGGGATGGATCCGGCCGAAGTGAGGGAGAAAAACCTGATAGAGTCAGGTAAGCACCACACTTTGCCCTCCGGTCTCAAAGCGGATCCGGCGGGCTATAGGGAAGTGTTCGAGAAGGCGAGGGAGATTTACAGGAGACTGAAAACCGAAGGGAAGAAGCCTGTACTAATAACGTTCTTCAACTACGTCAGCAACCCGCCCGGCGAGGGGGCTAAAGTCGTAATAGGCAAAGGGAGGGTCAAGGTCTACGCGGGGAGCGGCCCTCACGGCCAGGCCCACTGGTCGACCTTCGCTAAAGTGGTGAGTGAGGCCCTTAATCTACCCGAGGACAGGGTCGAGGTGGAGCTGAACAGCACCGAGATAATTAAGGAGGGCGTAGGTTCGTTCGGGAGCAGGACTTCCAGCGCTGGGGTCAACGCGGTGTTGAGCGCAGTGAAGGGCCTCCTGGAAGAGCTGAAGTCCAGGGGAATTTCCTTGCGAGAAGCCCTTGACTCGGATAGGGAGATCTCCTACGAGGTCTTCGCCAAGGCAGACTCAATACTCACTCCGGCCGCGGCCGTCGCTTACGCCGATTACGACCCGGAACTGTGCAAACCGGTGATCAAGGAACTACACGTAGTCCTCGACGTGGGAAAGGTGCTCTTGAGGAGCGAAGTGGAGGGCCAAATTGTAGGAGGCGCGGCGCAAGGCCTCGCTCAAGTGGTGTACGAGGAGGCTGAGTTCGACGAGAACGGTAACCCCATGTATTCGTCAATAAACGACGAGGGCGTTCCCTATTCGGCCGACGTGACGTGGAAGGTCTACGTTTACCCGCTGGAGGTCTACCCGACCTCCCTGCTCGGGGGAGCCAGGGGGATCGGGGAGGCGGGGACGAGCGCGGGGCTCGCGGCTGGGACGCTGGCCGTTGAGAAAGCAATGAACAAAAGGCTGACCGAAGTGCCCGTGAAGCCCTGGGCGCTTTGCGGTTGACGTTATTAATTATTAAGGTAGTACGCCCCCAGTGTCATTAGGCTAATGCTACCGTTGCTCTTGATCCTCAGTGCCTACGGCTTCCTGCTCTCCGGCAACACGCTAGTCGTTTTCCACTCAGTCAACGGCACGTACTTGATGACGACGTATTACCCGTACTCCTACGAGGGTTATCTGAGTTATGTAAGCGGAGTAGCGACAGTCTACTACTCCAACTACTCCCTCACGGTCACCTCGACCGTGCCTCAGCTATTCGCTGTCGGCGTCTCGTCGGGGAGCTTTTCAGGCATAGTGTGGAGCGGCGTTTCGCTTTTGCCGATAACGGTTAAGGTCCCAGCTTACATAAACGGCAGCGGCGTCGTCACGCTGTACTACCTGAACGGGACGAGCTACTTCGTCCTCAAGGTTCCAGTGGTGGAGGGGACCAATTCCTCGGTCACGTTTTCGGGTTACGTCTACAGGGTGTACTCGGTAGGCCCTATCGAGAACAAGGGGATGAAGCCGTTGTTTGTGCCCGAGCCGCCGTTGAAGGGTAATTACTCCTTCGTTAAAGTGGGTAACGCTTTAGTCCCGGCGTTGGTTGGGCAGGGCTACGCTTACCTGTATGGCTTGAACGGGACGATCGCGGGTCTAATCGTGGAGAACCAGAGTACGTCCTATTCGGTAGTCTACGTCAAAGCTCCCAGCTTCCCGCCATCTGTGAGCTCCTCGAGGTTCGGAGGCGTGGAGTTCACCGTCCTCAGCAACGGCTCCATCCTCAGCAACGTGCCGTACAAGACGGTCACGAAGTTGCCCTACGGTGCTATCATCGAGGCCAACGGGTCGGAATACCTGGTGTTCTCGGGGAAGGTCTTCAAGCCCCCGAGAGTTATCCCACAGGTCACGAGTTCGGCGATCCCAACGCCGTCCGGCGACTACATCGTCCTCTACGTTAACGTGACGTCACAGGGGCCGGTTATCCTCGACATCCCAACATTAGGCAAGTTCGTCAACGTCACGTCACAGCCTCAAGGTAGCGTGCTGTATTACAACCAGACCGACGGGAGGCTTACGATAATAGCCTACGGCCCCGCGGAGTTGACCATTTACACGTATCAACCGCCCGCGAGTAAGGGCTCGGACGCCTTCGTTGTGCTCTCGGCTCTGGCTCTAGCCCTTTCGGCGGTTCTCATTTTCCTCGCCGTAAAGACGTTGAAGAAGTGACTCCCCCTCTATAGCTTCAAAATAAAAATGATGAAGAGCGTTATAAGTAACATATGGCTCTCAGGATCAGCTGGCTTATTGGTGGCCCACAGGGGCAGGGCGTCGACACCTCCGCGAACTTGTTCGGCCTCTCGGTCGCCAAGGCGGGCTACTACATCTTCGGCAACAGGGAGTACTACTCCAACATCAAGGGGAGGCACAGCTACTTTCAGACTATAGTGAGCGATAAGCCGGTTCACAGCGTGGTCTCTTACGCCGACATTTTGGTCTCGTTCGAGGCCGAAACGGTTTTCCAGCACTTCGACGAGGTCAGGAAGGTGATAGTTTACGATCCTTCCACCTCGAGAACGGGCATACAGTTCCTGAGGATGATGGAGCCGGAGATAGCCGAGGAGAAGGAGGAGATTTTGAAGAGGGAAGGCCTAGGGACGACCCTCAGCGACGCTGTAGCTTACGCCGTCAAGAGGGGAGCGAGGGCTATAGAGCTCGACTACCAGAGCATAGTGACGAAGGTCTCGGAGGAGCTAAAGGTTCCAATGTCGGTAGCTGAGAGGACAAAGAACGTGGCGGCTGTCGGCGCATCAATGAAGCTGTTAGGGTTGCCCATAGATTACCTCGACCAGGCCATCAAGACCACGTTCAAGAACGAGCTATTCGTGAAGATGAACTCCTTGGCCGCCCATCTAGCCTACGACCAAGTCCCCAGTGTCTACTCCTTGACCCCGATAAAGAGGGGCGAACCCAGGGTCTGGATAGACGGCAACACGGCAGTCGCTCTGGGAAAGCTAGCTGGAGGACTCAGGTTCCAGTCCTATTACCCAATAACCCCCGCGGCAGACGAGTCGGTTTACCTCGAGGCCAACGAAGTTGTGGAAATGGAAGTGGACGTCCTCAAGAAGGGCGGCGTCGTCGTTGTCCAGACGGAGGACGAGTTAGCGGCCATAAACATGGCCTCGGGGGCTGCCTTGACCGGAACTAGGTCTGCGACATCCACTTCGGGCCCGGGTTTCTCCCTGATGGCTGAAGGCATAGGCTGGGCGGGGATGAACGAGGTGCCGGTCGTCATAACGTACTACATGAGGGGAGCCCCCTCAACGGGCCAGCCCACGAGGACGGGACAAGCTGATCTAAAGTTCGCCCTGAACGTGAGCCACGGCGAGTTCCCCAGGATAGTGATCGCCTCAGGAGACCACTTGGAGGCCTTTTGGGACGCCATTTGGGCCCTGAACCTGGCGGAAAGGTACCAGACCCCCGTGATCCACCTCTTGGAGAAGGCCTTGGCGAACAGCTACGTAGTTACGGAAGAATCCAACTTCAAGGGAGTCTACCCGATCGACAGGGGCAAGCTGCTCAAACCTACGACGGACTTCTTCCCGAGGTTCCAGTTCACCGAAGACGGGATCTCGCCTAGGGTAAGGCTGGGTGACGCCGGCGTGCTCTATACAGGGGACGAGCACAACGAGTGGGGCCACATCACGGAGGCCAGCACAAATAGGAGGATGATGTACGAGAAGCGCATGAAGAAGCTGGAGACCGCCGACAGGGAGATCCCGGAGGAGAAGAGGTTGAACGTCTTCGGGCAGGGCGACTACGCTATAATCACTTGGGGCTTCATCAAGGGGGCGATAATCGACGTGCTAGACGAGCTGGAGAGGATGGGGGTCATGGCGATCCAGATAAGGATGTTCAACCCCTACCCGAAGAGGTTGGTCAAGAAGCTCCTAGAGGACAAGAAGGCGATCATAGCGGTTGAGGGCAACTACTCCGCTCAGGGGGCCGAGGTGATGGCGGAGCAAACGGGGATCTTCCCGACCCATTATGTGCTAAAATACAACGGTAGGATTATGACATCGGACGAACTCCTCGAGGGGGTTAAGAGGGCCTTGAACGGGGAGAGGAGGGTGGTGCTCAGTGCAGGCGCGTGAGCACAAACCCATGGTATCCGACTGGTGCCCTGGGTGTGGCAACTTCGGCATACTGAGGGCGGAGGAGCTGGCGATAAGGGAGCTGGGGTTAGACCCGAAGAGCGTCGTTATCGTCAGCGGCATTGGGTGTTCCGGGAAGCTCCCCCACTTCATGTCTTTGCCAATAGGAGGGGTTCACACCCTTCACGGTAGGGCTTTGGCTTTCGCTACCGGCATCAAGTTGGCCAACCCGAAGCTGAAAGTTATCATAAACGCTGGTGACGGCGACGCCCTGGGAATAGGCATGGGCCACTTCGTCCATGCTGGAAGGAGGAACGTCGACATGACGCTGATAATTCACGACAACGGCGTCTACGCGCTGACGAAGGGCCAGGCCTCGCCGACGCTCAGGAAGGGCGTCAAGACCAAGTCGTTGCCCAAGCCCAACATCAACGAGGCCGTCAACCCGTTAGCCGTAGCTATAGCTTCTGGCTACACCTTCGTCGCCAGAGGGTACGCCTACGACGTGAACCACCTCAAGGAGCTCATAAAGAAGGCCCTTCAGCACAAGGGAATGGCGTTGATAGACGTCCTCCAGCCATGCCCGACGTACAACGACGTGAACACCAAGGAGTGGTACGACAAGAGGGTCTACAAGCTTGAAGAGCAGAAGGACTGGGATCCCGTGGTGAGGAAGCCTGAAGAGGCGGAAGAGAAGGCGCTGAAGGCGATACTGAAGTCCTACGAGTGGGGGGACAGGATCCCTATAGGCGTGTTCTACCAGAACCCGTTCGAGGAAACGTACGAGGACAGGCTTAGTAAGTACATAGAGAACTACATGGAGTACCCTCCGGCTTTACAAGAAATAGAAAAGGAAGGGAAAGGGACTACCTTAATTGACAACCTGCTGAAATCTAAAAGGGTTTGACTTTTTCAGTTCCTGACTAGGTAGAACTTCTTGGTCTTCCTGTCCTCCCCGACTATCCCCTTGTACTTGAGGTCGTAGAGTATTTTCCTGATCCTCTCGTCGCTCGCCAGGTTGTAGAGGACTCCGTGGATCTCCTTTATGTCCTTGGGCCCCTCCCTGAGGAGGTCAAGGATGTACTCCCTCACCTCTTCCTCGCTGGGAGCTATAACGACCTCGATGTCGTCATCCTCGTAGACCTTGGGGAGCTTCTTCTCTATTTCTACCCTTTTCATTTTCCCCACCATGAGATATTTTTGATTTAGTTGATTATAAACTTTATCGAAACTTGTTGAAACAACTGAGCACTTCTTCGAAACGCGATTTTAACGGAGTTTACGTTAACGTGTCTTTCACAACTCTTAATTTTATTCAGTTATCCACCTAACTAAAAATCTTTCACCACGAAGCAAGAAACGTATTGTGCGTCATTTCTTCGGTTGAACTCTCGCCAGGAAGGACTCTAGCCTCCTCCTCAACTCTTCGGTCTTCGCCTTCTTTACCGTTTCCTTTAGGGGTTCGACGTAAATCTCCAAGTCAGGCACTTTAACGAGTTCGAGAGCGTCGAGTAGCCTAATCGAAATGTCGGGAAGGGTCGAGGAGTACTTGTCGATCAGCCTCACTAAGTCTGCGAGGAAGTCGACTAGCGCGTCGGGCCTGACCGTTGCTGTAGCGACTACCGCGTCGGCCAAAGGGTAGCTGGGACCTAAGTCCAAAAGCTTGAACACTTTCCTCAAGCTCTCCCTCGTAGTGAACGCGTCCGTGAAGTCGACGTATTTATGCTTCGCCGAGATTCCTTTAGTTAGTATCGCGCTCTCCCCTAAGCTGTCTATCCTCGGGTCTTCTATCCCCATAGCTTTAATCCTGTAAACCGCTAGCCTCGCGGCTTGAGGGAAGTCCTTCGAGATCTCCAGGATGGCATCGATAGCTCTCATCCTCAAGCTGTTGTCGTCCAGCAACTGGGTAAGCGTTGAGACCGCGTAGGCCGCCGTTTCAGGGGCCTTCTTTACGGCTAACGGCACTAGTGCGATCAGGTCTGTCGCCCCGTCTGGCTTCGAAGAGATGAAGGTCAGCAAGGTGTTGGACATAATAGTCGCCTCTTTGCCAGACGACCTTTCGATAAGCGACCTGACTGCCTTCAGCGCCTTTTCCCTCAGGCCCTGGTCGCTGACCAAAGAGAGCACTAGGCCGAAGTCCTCAGCAGTGAGCTTGTCGAACTTGTCCTTCCTGACGAGGTCCCTGACGCTCATCACTTTAAGGTCGAGAGTGACCTAAATAATTGCAAAAGGCTCATGAAGAACGAGGTAGAGGTCTTCCTCAGCATCCCCGCTTACAGAGAGGTAATGAAGGGGTACAGACTGGTCGACTATATGAACGAGTGGAGCGTAGTTGAGGGTTTCTCCAAGTTCTACACGAAGGAGTTCAAGAGCTACGCGATCGTGGTGGACTACGACAGCGACCCTGACGTCTTGGAGTCCCTATCAGAAGGCCTGGACACCCTGGACGAGTTGAGGCCGAGCCTGATGAAGCCCAACTTCTTCTACGACAGCGTATCATTCATCGTGAGGGGAGACGAGATTGTGACTCTTCCCAGTCTGAACCTTGAGTGGTTCCCGGGGCAGGACTTGGTCAACTCCTTCCTGAAGGCCGAAGGGATCGAAATCCGCAGGGAAGAGGACTGTTACTCTTCGATAGCAGTCAAGGTGGCTAGGCCCCTGACGAAAGACTCGATCAACGAAGCTCTCAGGAAAATCGGCCTCGCCCTCGCGGTCTACGAGAAGGTCAGGGAAGTCCAGGAGGACGTCGCGGTGAGGGTAGCTAGGGAACTCGTAGGGGAGAAGAAAGTCTAAGGGCCTCTGAATAGGATTATAAAAGCGGAAAAGGATGAAGTTATGAGCAAGGATGCCCCGCGAGCTGACACCATTAGAACAGCTCCAGTTAATGATCCCTGGGTACAGGGGCTACAAGGTCAAAGACCTCATTTGGCAGGACGACATACTAGTTAGGCGCTACATGATCGACAGGCTCGAGAACGCCAACAACAACTTGGCCAAGTACATGTCCGAGATAGCCAGGAGGAGCCCCTTCGACGAAAGGCTGAGATTGCTGGACGACCTAACTAGCAAGATAAGGGAAATAGTAGGGGAGATCAACTCGGCTCAAAGCGGAGGGGTCGACGTTTACGCGAGGTGGAAGATTCACGCGGAGCAGTTAGAGCAAATTTACCAGTACGACCTTCAGCTCGTGGGTTTGGCCTCGCAGGTGGAGAAGCTCTCCGAATCCAGGGACCTCGACTCGATCGCGAAGACGTTAGATTTACTGAGGAAGGCATGGTGGGACAGGGCTAAACTCTTCTACCCTCCAGAGCTAGCTGGCCATTAGGACTTGACCTATTTTGATAAAGCTTTAATGTAGACCGAGACATAGAACGTTTTTGAGTATTCTATGTCCATATCAATTAGAGGACAAGTAATATCCACCGAGAAAGAGGACGGCACTTCATACATGGCTTCCAACGTGCTCGTCTTCAGGTACCCTAGAGAGTACATAACAACGAAGTCCATAATTATCGTTCAACCGACCGAAATGGCAGTTGTAGTCATCCAGGGCCAGGTCAGGGCCGTGTTGCCTCCTGGTTCCCACAACATACAGACCCCTCAGAACCCGCTCTCCGCAGTCCTTTCGCAGTTGAGGTACAACCAATTGCCTTACGACACGATAGTCTACTTCGTTTCCACTACGAGGCACGAAGTGAGGATTACTGGAGTCTCTCAGACCGACGACTTAGTCCCCCTCGAGTACGAGGTCGCGGCTTACTTCAGGGTGTCCAAGCCCGAGCTTTTCGTCACTAACATTCAGTTCTCCGGGCTTACCTTCACTGACGCCGACTTAGCGAACTACATTTCGCCCATAGTGGACCAGGAGGTCTCATCCATACTCAACCACGTCAAGCTCACCGAGGTCTTCAAGAAGTTCGCCGACATTTCAACTGCTGTCACGGGAGCGCTGAAGCAGTTCCTAGCGGAGATCGGGATAGACCTGTTCTCCGTTAGGGTGACCAGGTTAGTCCCGCAAGACCCAGAGCTCAGGAGGATAATCCAGCTGAGGGACTTAGGCCTCGAAGTCTACGACGCCGTGAGGGCCGGGTTGGCTAGGATTATGGCGGAGAAGAGCGACCCCGCTTCGGTCAACATGATCTTGGGAGTGCCATACTACCCCAACTTGTCGACCATCGTCACGCTGGGGGATCAGTTCAACTTGCTGAGGGCCGTACAGAAGAGGGCCGAGGAAGAGGAGGGACAGCAGGGTGAGCAGCAGTAACGTGAGAGCTCTCAGCTGGGGCATAGCCGCTGGGATAGGCTACTCCTTCGTCTTGACCTTCGTGTCTTTCGTGGTTTCGGCAGTCGTTAAACTGTTTTACCCGCCTTCCCAGATCGGGATAGCGCCGCTTTTGGAGTTGTTCGTTTCGCCCGCTGTGGGGGTAGTCCAGATAATCGTCCTAGGGCTGATGTGGGCGTTCTCGGCTCCCGTAACGGCGTTGAGGGCTGAACTGACTAACGCGAGGTCTATCGTGACGTTCGCGACGGTGGGCTATCTGTTCTTCTCCCTGTTGCCCTACGCCTTCCCAGAGGCGGTAAGCCAATACCCCCAGAGCTTCGTGGGCCTATTAATCGCCGCCAACGTCCTCAACGGGGCTTTAGCCGGGGCAGTCGCTTACAAAGTCAAGGTTTGATCTCGCCCAAAAAAACCCTCCTTTTTGAGGATTAAGTACTCTACAACGAGGTCGGCGAACGCCTTCCTCTTGTCTCTGGCCTTCTGTAGCGCGTACGTAATGGAGTTCAGCTCGATCCCGCTCAACATCCTTACCCAAAGGACTAAGGGCGGGAAGACCACGTAAACCCCCTTGGCCCCCTGGTAGATCGAAATCCCCCCTTCCTCGAAGACCTTCTCCCCCTCAACTCGTAGGTCGCCTACGAAACGGTCGAGGATCACGTCGGCCAGCTCTCGCCACTCCTCTCCTAGCACTCTCCTAAGCTCCTCTTCGTTCAACTCCCCCTACCCCCGGGTCGCCCCTTAGCACTGGTCGCCTACTGGCTTGAAAAACGTTCTACCTCATCAGAGAGCCTGAAGTGCTGACTTCTTCGCTCACCAGCTTTTGGATCAAACGCTCTAGCTGAGGTTCACTTGGTAGGTCGCCTCGAACTCCCTTCGCCCGACGCTCGCAATTTTATACATCCTTTTAAATAGATGAAATGAGATTATTACACTCGTGGGAGAGAAACCTGTTGTAAATAAGCTAAACCTTTGGAGGGGGCTCGCAGTTAGCGTCGTGGCAGCTGTCGCGATCTTAATCCTTTTAGTACAGTTGCAAGCACTAGGCTACGAGTACGCGTTCTCGTTACCAGGTAAGCTGCAGATGTTCGTCATATGGTTATTGGCGATTCCCGCGACGTACTTCTACATTAGGTCGAGCCTTTCGAAGTCCTGGATACTCAGGACGTTCGCCCCCCTTGCAGTAGTTATCACAGGGATCGGGCTAGGTCTCCTATTCTCGGCTAACTCGTTCTTCGGTCTCGAGCTGATAATACTGGGCTACATCTTCGAGCCGATCGCCGGGATAAGCATTTACCTCACGGTGAAGAACTACGGCCTGGCCAGCCTCCTCTTCATCCTCGGGGCTTTCGCTTATACAGCGGGGTTGCCGCTTTACCTCTACGACTTCGGCTACCTCTCGATAATAGGGGACTCCGTGAAGCTGGTTGGGTTGCTGGCACTCATTCGCCTCCTAGGCAGGGAAGGCCCTAACAAGTGAGGATCTAACCTTTTAGGAAGGCCTTCAAGACAAGGGGGAATTGGCTGAAGAAGCGCCGAAGCGGCCGATAGAGCTCCAACCCTGGGGCGTCAACGTACCCTTCCTTATTGTTGCGGCAGTCTACTTCGCGGCCGGGGGGCTCAGCCTCACTTTGAGGCAGTTTGACCACGGCTACCTCATGATTGCTGGGGCTTACGCCCTATATGAAGGCATGCTCCTCAGGCTCTTCTTCCCGGCGACTAAGTACATCTGGTTGCACGTCGCGATACTGATCACGATGGCGATACCCCTCCCTCAGTCCCAGGTGGTTTCCGCAGTCCTTCTAGCTTACTTAATGTACAGGGGCTTGAAGGACGTGAAGAGTTACGGCAGCAAGTTCCCCGTGAATGCGCTAGTCTTAGCCTCGCCGGTACTCGCAGTGATATTCTGGACTGCTTTCCTCTTCACAGGGTATTACCCATTGCTATTTCCCCCGCTGGTGAGCTACGTCCTCGGCATTAACGTGGGGATCTTCGCCGCGACCTTAAGGACTAAGCCCTTCTTCGGGTGGAGGCAGGCTCCCCTGTTGGCACTGGCGCCCTTCGCCTTTATCCCGCAGGTCTTCGGACTTTTGGACTTGGTCTACTCGGGCGTGATGCTACTGAGGGCCGGGAGTCTGAGGTCTACCTCCGCTTTCGTCGTCGTCTCGTTCTTGGTCTCTGGCATATTCTCCCTCTTGGACTTCGACTTCGTGCACGCGTTCGCCATCGGGTTCATGCTGGTCTCTTTCGTAAACTGCATAGTCTACAGCACGTCGAGGTACAACTTCGACGGGGCTTTCCACCTGGTCTCCGTGCTTTCCCTCCTCGTTTCGAACGTGGCCTGGCCTTTCTTTAGGGAGGCCTCCTTCGCCTTATCCGCTATAGGCCTCGTCGCTTTCGCCCTGGCCATCAGGCACAACATGACCTTCCAGGCCATTAAGTACGGGATCAGCCAAGTCTACCTGAGGCAACAGCTTGGCGGCGAACAGAGTTAAAATGTGATATCGGTAACTACTCGCAGTTTGAGGGTTTCGCTAGTCGCTGTGGCCGCTTTGACCCTTCTCCTCCTGAGCCCCGTCATCCTCTTCAAGCCCTCGGCGCTCCTGAGTAGCTATCAGGTCAAGCTGGAGTCCTACCAGTACCCGGTGAACGTCGAGGTCGTGGGCTCCTACTTCCCCCCAATAGTCTACCCCGGGGCGTTCGCCCAAATCACGCTACACAACAACGAGAACTACTCGGTAGTGGTGTACTACGTTAAGGTGAACGGCGTCACGGAGCAGACAATCCCCTCGACGCCCGTGGTGATACCGCCCCACGGTAACGTCACTATCCAGGTTCAGGTTTCAGTAGTGGCGAGCAACTACGAGATAGTGGTAGTGATATGAAGGGGAAGCTCATCCTACTTTCCAGGGCGGTCTACGCCATAGCCTGGTTCTTTGTAGCCCCGGCAGTCCCGGGGATGCTCAAGACGTACGGGCTGGAGAGCTCCTTCGCTTCGCTTGTAGTGTCCTCGTTCTTCGTGGCGACCGGCCTCATGCAGGTACCTTCGGCCCTGATATCTGCGCGGATCGGGGCTAAGAGGGCCTATTCGCTTGGGCTCATGATCATCGGGGCGAGCGAGACCGCCCTAGGGTTGGCGAGGAGCCCTACTGAAGTATTGGCGTTCTACTTCCTCACCGGAGTCGGGGCGAGCCTCTTCTTCTCCTCAGCCGGCGGAACTCTGGCCAGGCTGAACCAGGGCGAGGAGCAGAAGGCGATGGGGCTCTACAACGCCCTTTTCTCAGTCGGCGGTACCTTCGGGCTACTCCTCGGCCCCCTCGAGACGCTCTACGGGTTCGGCCCGGTGGCGGTGATAGTGGGTTCCGTCACAGCCCTCTTAGGTTTGCTCAACCTCCTCTCCGACTATCCTAACTACTTCGCAGAGGCTAGGGGGAGGAATGCGGTAGCTTTGGCGCTCATGGCCTTGGCCACGAGCGGAGTCTGGGGGGTCTACTATCTCGTGACGGAGCTGTTCCCTACTTACGTTTACCTTGCCTACAACGTCCCTCCTTCCGAGTCCTCCCTGATCGAGACGTTAGCTACGTTGGCTTCGGCGGCCGGAGGGTTCTCCCTTCTGTTGTCCAGGAAGAGTCTCGTCGGGCCGTTACAAGTCCTGGCCGTCTCCGCCCTCGGCGTTGCACCCGCGGTCTTAATATACTTCAAGGAACTGTGGGCGATAGGCCTCCTATTGTTGGGCTTCTTCAACGAGATGGCCATAAGCGTGATATACGCCTACACGCTGTCCCTTTCCGGCCAGAGGTCGGGCACGTTAGGACTCGCCATAATAAACTCGGGGGAAATCCTCGGCGGGGTGGCCCTGTTCGCGCTGGCAGGAATAGACCTGCAGAGCTCCTTCGCCCTAGCGACCGCCATCTCGCTCGCCGAGCTCGCCTTCGTCATCCCAATATCGAAGTTCGGGTCGAAAGGGTTCAGCGGAAAGTGACTCTGGGGAAAAAGTAGTTGGAGTTCCTAGCTGAAAAGATCAGAGCCTCTGCTCCTTGGTCAAGCCCTCTGACCTCTCCACTTTCAGTTTGTAAACGGCGATCGAGACGGCCCAGGTCGCCGCGAACAGGGCCACTATCATCACCCCTAAGTTCAGCCACCACACTTCCATCACCGTCGCAACCCAGTCCCAAAGTCCGCCGCTTAGGTTGAACTCGCTCTGTATCAGTCCTAGGGTTTCGAGGGTACCGACTACCCAGGCTACCATAACGGAGATTATTGTCATGGTGAGGTTGTACCATATCTTTCTGAGCGGCTTGTCGAAGGCCCACCTGTAGGCTGAGGTCATGAAGAAGCCGTCCGCCGTGTCCAGCGTGGTCATCCCCGCGGCGAACAAAAACGGGAACACTAGTAGGCTGTAGAGCGGCACTGACGTTGTGGCCGAGGCTATTGCGGAGAGCGCCAGAAGGGCGGTCTCGGAAGCCGTCTCGAAGCCCAAACCGAAGAGGAAGCCGATGGGGTAAAGGTAGTACTGCTTGTCGACTATCTTGAAGAGCCTGCCGAAGTACCTCGCCATGAACCCCCTCTTCAACAGCAGTTGGTTGAGTTCTTCCTCCCTAAGGCCCTCCGTCCTTAGCCTTTTGTATATCTCGTAGATCTCGAAGAACACCAGGAAGTTCAGGAGGCCTATCACGTACAGGAACCCAGCGCTGATCAACGTGCCTACCAAGCTTCCTATGGCCTGGAGCTGCGGTATGTAGGACTCGATAGCCCTCGTGCTCACCATGAGGAGTACGGACAGAATAATGACGACGCTCGAGTGTCCCAGGGAGAAGAAGAGCCCTGCGAACCTAGCGTCCTTACCTTCCTGGGTGAGCTTCCTAGTGGCGTTGTCGATGGCGGCCAGGTGGTCTGCGTCTACCGCGTGCCTGAGACCGAAAGTGTAGGCCAGAATTCCCAACGTCACGATTGTGACCGCTTGTCCCTCGTAGTTTACCGTACCTAGCTGACTGCTCAGCCCCATTAGCCAGAGGAACAAGAGCCCAGTTATTACGGCCTCTACCGCGAAAAAGACTATTAGAGGGGCGAAATTCCTCGCTCTTGAGCTTCCCGCCATACCACACTCGCCGATAAAGGGAAAGGCAGAAGGGGTTAATAAATGGACATCATATCCATACGTGAAATTTTGCATATTTAGAACGATCTTTCCTGAAGTCGCCCTTCGGCGTGTTGTTAATGTGAGTTCCGCGTATGCCGATTCCGCCGCCGTACAGATACCCGACCTTCCGCCCGACTCGAAATAACATTTACATAATTGCTTGCTAGACTACTTCTCGTTGGACTCATACGACCGCTTTGAAGGGGTCACAGACGAAGAGCTCAGGAAAGTATACGACAAAATTCCCAAAAGCTACGACAGGGCCAACAGGCTGATCAGCTTCGGCCTAGACGTCAAGTGGAGGGTAGAGCTGGCGAAAAGCGTGCTGAAGTTCGAAAACGAACCGGCCGCCGTGTTAGACTTGGCCTCAGGGAAGGGGGAGACCACCTACGTCTTTCAGAGGCTCGGGGTCAGGGCGTTTTATGTCTTAATCGACTACTCGGAAAACATGCTGAAGAACGCGCTAGTGGAGGACGACAAAGTCCTGGCATCGTTCGACCACCTGCCCTTTAGGGACGAGAGCTTTGACGTGGTGGTAAGCACGTTCGCTTTGCACGCGGCGGACGACTACGAGGCGGTCGTTAAGGAAATGGTGAGAGTATCGAGGAATGTCGTAGGAGTGATAGCTATGGGCAAACCGAAGGAGGGTCTGCTAAGGGCTTACTTGAGCTTTTACCTAAAGTCCGTCATGCCCAAGTTGGCCTGTCTAGGCGGGGCGAACCCAAAGGATTACGAGAAAATATACGAGATTTACGCCAAGAAGAACAAAACGAACGACTATTACGTGACTGTCGCCTCCAAGTACTTGGACTTGAAGATGGTAGAGGAGAAGGCCCTGAAGCTGTTCTATGCCTACGTGGGTTTAAAGAAGGGAGTTAAGCCCTAGCTTTGGCCGTTCGCTCCGCGTTAACCAAAAGGAATGCTCCGATTAGCGGGAAGGCGAAGTACCAAGTCACCGGGTACTCGATGGCCTGAAGACCGGCCAGAACGACTCCGGTGACGGCCTTGCCCGTGTAAAGGATGGCGGTGTTGGAGGTAGAGTACCTGGCTCCGAAGAGGTCTGTGACGAACGTCAGGAAGAGCGTGAGCAAAGCCCCGCCCGAAAGTCCCACGAGTACAGCCCCGAGAAGCCTGAGCTCCGCGGGGCCCAAGAGGCTCAGTACTCCCACCGCTTCTAGCCCCATTGCGATCACCAGCGACTTCGCCCTCCCCAGGGTGTCCGAAATCCTGCCGAAAATCGGCCTAGCCAAGCCGCTGGCCAGCGGGAACACGGTTATAGCGAGCGTCTCTACTCCAGTCCCCTCCACTAACAGGTAAAGGGAGGAGGAGAGCAGGAGCAGAGGCAACGTCGAGATAACGAAGGCGAAGTAGAGGAGCCAAAAGCTCACTTCCGCGACCGTCCTCATCGGTGACTTACCCGTCAAACCGGAAGGGTAGCTCACGAGGAAGGACAAAGGCACCAATATCGCTAATCCTACTAGTCCGAGGACAAGAGCGACGAAGTGGTAGTCCTTCTGCGAGAGTATCCAGGGGTTAGCTATGAACCCTCCCAGGCCGAAGCCCAGGGAGACAAGCCCGACGTAAAAGCCCCTCCTCTCCACGTACCACTTGCTCGCGAGGTTGATGGCAACGCCGTAGAGGACTCCCTCCCCGAAGCTCCCCACCGACCAAACCGCTAAGAACAGAGCGTAGTCGTAAGCTACGGAGCTCAGGAGCCACCCCAACGAGGCCATTAGGGCTGAGGCGATCGAGACCTTCCTGACGCTCAGGTAGTCCGCAAGGAAACCACCCAGGACCTGGGACACGCTAGAGACCACGACGAAAGTGGAGAATATCACAGAGAGCTCGAGCCTGTCGAACCTTTGCAGTAGCAGGGGGTAGACCGCGTTCCAGCTGTACTGGTAGAGCGAGTTGTAGAGCATGAAGGCCAGGCCTATTGCGACGTAAAAGCCCTTACGCACTCGGCGGGATTCACCGATCGGTTAAATAAGAAATTTTGTGCCTAACCGCTCTGAGGCCCTTCGATCCCTAGTGAGGACTCGAACCTCCTCTTCCTTTCCTCTATCCTTCTCTTCCTCCACTCGCCCAAGTACTTCGCGATTAGGACTAGGAGGACTAACTGTCCGAAGTCGAAGTTGAGGCTACTTATGGTAGTGCCCGCGTTGTGGTAAGTGACCACTATAAAGAAGGGAATGACTTGCATTTGGGGTTGCCAGTACTTGTACACGGCAAAGAAGTTCAGGTAGTTGAGGGCCACGAAGGCGAAGCCCGAGCCCTCGATGAGCAGGTTCAGCCACTGCCTCTTGCTACCCCAGAAGAGCACCGAAGTTATCACGAAGGTCATCAGGGCCAGGAAGGCCGAGAAGGAGAGGTAAACGGGGGGAGCTAGGCTGATAACCCCATAAGGCGTGTAGCCCACCAAGGCCTCATTAACGGGGGCCATGGGGCCCAGGATCACGAACAGGATCACCAGCCCGCTCGCTACTGCTAAGACTTTAATGGCCCTTTCCAGCACGCCTCATCGCCTTGTAGATCTTATACGCGAAGTAAATTACGATTACCGCCGCGACCAAATAGAGGTACCTCGCGTCGGACTCTATGACCGCTATGACTCTCTGGCCGTAATTGTAGCCCAAGAGGGCCAGAGCCGTGTCCCATATCGTGTGGCCGAGGAAAGTCAGTACTACAAAGAGGGCCAGGTTCATCCTGCCGACGCCCGCCGGGTAGGAGATCAGCGCCCTCAAGGCGGGGACGAACCTGAGGAAGAAGACAGCGTAAGTCCCGTACTTCGCGAACCATACCTTGACCGAGTTCAGCTCCTCTTTCGTTATCCCGACGTACTTTCCGTACCTCTCGAGCACCTCGTAGCCGAAGAAGGCCCCTATCCCGTAAGCTACTAATGACCCCACGAGGCTCCCCAAAGTGCCGACGAGCACTCCCGTCACGAAGTCCATTTGACCGCTAGAGGCCCAAACCCCAACTAACGGCATCAAGACCTCGCTCGGGATCGGGCCCCCCAACCCCTCGACGACCATCAGCAGAAAGAGCTCGAGATAGTTGGGCTGGAAAGCGTCCAGGAAGCTCACGGGATCGTGAAATCTTAACCCCTTTTATTTCTATTCGGAGGGCTTAAATACGTGAAATAGATATATCGAAAAGACCTGGCTTGCGGAAGGAGACTGAGGTTCTGCTGACCCTCCTCTTGATCCTCCTCTTGATAAACTACGTTGAGACGATGGTCGCCCCCGCCCTCCCCACGATCCAGAACGACTTCGGCACCAACGAGGAGACCATTTCCTGGGTGACTACGGCTTTCACTATTTCTGCCGCGGTCTCCGCCCCCATCATGGGGAAGTTCGCCGACGTGCACGGGAAGAAGAAGACGCTTATGGCAGTCCTGCTCGCCTACGCTTTAGCGGTCTTCATCGCCGGGGTCTCCCCCAACGTTTACGTGCTGATACTCGCGAGGGCTGTCCAGGGGATAGGGTTCGCCGCCTTCCCCATTTCCATAGCGATTATTTCAGACCTACTCCCTCCACAAAGGATAGCACAAGCCCAGGGGATACTGAGCGCGACTTTCGGCATAGGCACCGCCGCCGGCCTCTCTTTAGGGGCTATTATAGACCAAAACCTGGGGTGGCAGACGGCCTTCCACATAGCCTTCGTGGGCTCCCTGGCGTTGATTCTAGTCGCGACTAGAGTCATCCCGGAGACGGGGAAGAGGCTGAAGGAGAAGATCGACCTGGTCGGCATGGCACTCGTCGCTTCAGGCTCGAGCTTAATTCTCCTCTACATCAGTGAGGGGACCTCCTGGGGCTGGCTCTCGGGGCCAGAAATAGTTATCCTCTCCTTGGGAGTGGTCTTGCTCTACGCTTTCGCTATGTGGGAGTCGATAGCGGAGGAGCCCATGATCAAGCTCGAGCTGTTCAGGATAAGGAACTTCGCCGTGGCCAACGTGGTCGGGATGATATCGGGAATAGCTATGTTCCTCTTGTTCTTCGGGGTCATCTACTACGCCCAGTTGCCCTGGCCGTTCGGGCTGGGCAAAGACCAGATAAGCGCCGGGATGGCCCTTGCCCCGGGCACTCTCGGAATGCTGATTGTTGGACCTATTCTTGGCAGAATGCTCAACAAGGTCGGCCCTAAGCCCATACTGATATCGGGCGGTTTCGTTTTGGGCCTGGGGTTCTTCCTAAACCTGGTGCACAGGTCGAGCCTCTTCGACCTGACGGTCAACGGCTTCGTCACGACTATCGGGATAGTGATGATGATATTGCCGATAGTGAACATGGTCGCAGTCTCCCTGCCCCCTGAGGCGAGGGGAGTCGGGATGGGGGTGAACACGCTCATCAGGCAGATCGGGGCTTCAATAGGCCCTGTCTTAGCTTCGAGCATCATGACGGCGTTCCAATCGTCCTACGTCACTCAACTGGGGAATGCCTACATCGTGGAGATCCTTCCCGGGAACGACTCCTTCAACGCCCTGTTCGCCACGGGGATAATCATTACCGCGATCGCCATAGCCTTCGCTACTCTCACAAAGAACTACAGGTTAGAAGCAAGGGTTCAGGCCGCAACCCACTGATAGCCTCAACCTTTTCACGTAATCGACGAGTTCTCTGAAAATGGCGAAGGCCTCCTCAGCCTCCTTCGCCTTCCTGGAGAGGACATAGAAAGACTCGTTGTAAACGCAGTAGTGCGGTATTGCCGACCCGTACTCCCCGCACTCCTTAGCGTAAACTTTCTTGAAGCCCTCGAAGCTCACCTGAAACAGTTTGGGCTTCACGAAGACCTTGGCGTTCCCATAAAAGAAGGCCTCGTTTTTAGTCTCCCCCAACGCTACCAGAACTGCTCTGGCATTGTTTATCGTCTCGTCATAGGGCAGGAAAGTGTAGAGGTCCTTGAAGTAGAGCCTTTTCTCCCTCACATTGAAATCGGTGTCTGTGCAGTTAGCTAGTTCTGACTCAACCAAGCTCCTACCGTCTGTACAGACCCCCTTGCTGTAACCACCGCATGCCTTGCCTCCTTTGAGGCAGACCCTCAGCCTCAAGTTCCCCGTTCACTCTCTGGCCTTCCTCAGCTCTATCTCCTCTATGACGGCCTTGACGAACTCCATCGCCCCCCTTATCCCGACGAAGGATCCAGCGATGGCGAGGACGGTCATCGCGAAGAAATACCCAAGGCCGTAACCCATTGCCTCGCCGTAAACGGTCATAACGAAGGTCGCGACTAGGATTGTGATTCCAACTATCGCCTGCAAAACGAACTTACCTGAGCCAGCAGGCAACCTCATGTCCGGGCCTCACTTCCTTAAGTGGGGGTTCTTCCTTATAGCACCTGTCGAAAGCGTAGGGGCACCTAGTGTGGAACCTACAGCCCGGAGGGATCTTCGCCGAGCTGGGTATTTCGGAGAACCGCTTTATCGGCAGTTCGGGGATCGTCTTAAGGTGCTTCAGGTCGGGCGACGCGGCTATGAGGAGCTGGCTGTAGGGGTGCAAAGGCTCGGAGAAGAACGCCTCAGAAGAGGCGGACTCCATTACCCTGCCCAGGTATAGGACGGAGATCTTGTTGGCGAAGACCTTCGCCACTGCCAGCTCGTGGGTGATCATGACGACGCTTATTCCTAAGTCGGAGTTGATCGAGTTCAGCAGGTCGATTATCTCCCCTTTCAGCGAGGCGTCCAACATGGAGACCGGCTCGTCTGCCACGAGGATCTTGGGCTGGAAGAGTAAAGCCCTCGCTATCCCCAGCCTCTGCCTCTGCCCGCCGGACAGCTGGAAGACGTAGTAGCCGAGGTAGTCCGAGGGCAACGAGACCCTGTCCATGATCTCCCTGATCCTCTTGTCGGCTTCCTCCCCCTTGATCCCAGCGTAGTTCAGGGGTATCCTCAGCACGTCCCTGACCCTCATGAGGGGGTCTATGGCCGAGTACGGGTCTTGATAGATCATACCGGTGTTCCTCATGTACTCCTTCTTCGCCTTGCCCCTCAGCTTGTAGGGGTTCACGGGATTGCCGTCGAAGTAGGCTATCACCTCGCCTGAGGTCGGCTTCTGAAGCCCAACTATGACCCTCCCGAGAGTCGTCTTCCCGCTCCCTGTCTCGCCTACTACAGCGACTTTCTCTTTCTTAAGAACAGTCAGGTTCACTCCGTCCAGCGCCTTTATGACGACTCTCTTGCCGCTCAATATCGAGCCTTTCTTGAAGTATACCTTTACGTCCTTTACCTCAACTAGCTTGGAGCTTCCAGCAGGCTGCATAGTGGTTCTCACCCGTCTTGAACATGGGCGGTTCCTTCTCCGCACACACGGGCATCTTCACGGGACACCTTGGCTCAAACCTACAGCCTTTAGGTGGGTTTACCAGGCTGGGCATAGAGCCAGGGATCCCAACGACCCTGTCCTTGTCCAGGGTCGGGACGGCCTCCATTAACGCCTTCGTGTATGGGTGGGCCGGGGTCTTCACGACGCTTTCGAGAGGCCCTCCCTCTACTATCTTGCCCGCGTACATTACGTAGAGCCTGTCGGCTATCATTGAAAGCAGGGCTATGTCGTGGGTGATGAACATTATCGTAATCCCCTCCTCGTCCCTCAGCCTCCTGAATAGCCTGAGGATTTGAACCTGAGTTACCACATCTAAAGCAGTGGTCGGCTCGTCCGCTATGAGGAACTTGGGCTTCATTGCTAAAGCCAACGCTATGAACGCCCTCTGCTTCTGCCCTCCCGAGAGCTCGTGGGGGTACTTTTCTGCTATTGAAGGATCTAGGTTGACCAACTGCAGTAGCTCCTTAGTCCTCTCCCAGTAGTCGCCCTGATAGCCGTGAACCTTCAGCGTCTCGAAGAACTGATCCCTGATCTTGAACGTTGGGGAGAAGGAGTTCATCGACGCCTGGAAAACCATGGCTATCTTCTTCCACCTGTAGTTCCTCACGAACTCGTTGATCGACAGAGATAGGACGTCCGTGCCCTCGAATATTATTTTCCCGCCCATTATCCTGCCCGGCGGGTAGATGAGCCTCATAATGCCCAGGCCTAACGTCGACTTCCCCGAGCCGCTCTCCCCCACAAGGCCGACTATTTCCCCCTTTTCTATCTCGAGGTTGACGTCGTCCACTGCCCTGACGAATCCCTTGGGCGAATCGAAGTAGATCTTGAGGCCCTCCACCTTCATCATCTGACGTTCACCCTGGGCGACACTACCCTGTCAATGGCGTAGCCTATCATCACGAAGGGGGCGGAAGTCACGACTATCATGAGCCCTGGGAACAGGATCCACCACCACCAGCCGTTCAGAGGGGCTTGGTTGGCCTCAGCGGAGTTCAGCATCTCGCCCCAGCTCACCAAGTCCTGCGGGTAGACCCCGAGGAAGGCGAGGGTCTCGATGAGAGTTATAGCCGCGGGGATCCCGAGCACGGTGTAGGCGATCGCGAAGGGCAAGAGCCTGGGAACCACGTGGGTGAAGAACGACCTATACTTTGGAACCCCCAGGATCTGGTCGGCCTCAACGAACTGAAGCGACCTTACCGAAATCGCAGCAGCCCTTGCGATAATGCCGTAACCCGGCCAGGAGAGCAACGATATGAGGAGGATCTCCGCCAGAATCGAGATGCCGGTCGCGAACACGTAGTTCATGACTACGAGGAAGGGGAGCACTGGCAGGGCCAGAACCACCAACATGAACCACTGCATAACGTCGTCCTTCCTACCTCCCAGGAACCCGCTCAGGCCGCCGTAGAGCACGCCGATCCCAACTGAGAGCACGCTGGTCAACACCGCTAAGAGCAACGCGCTCGGGAGGCCCATCAGGATCCCTAAGTCTATTGGCCTGCCGTAGACGTCTGTACCCATCAGACCATAGGAGCTCCCCTGGAGGTTGATCGTTATGGTGGAGCCGTTAAGAGGCTTGGCGGAGTAAACGACCACACTGAAAGTGTATGTCCCCTGTAGGGTCTGGTCTAGCATGTTCTCGTTGTCCACGCCGAAGATACCCGCGACCACAGTCTGAGCTGTAACCTGGGACGGGTAAGCCCCCGTGTATTTGTATATGAGCCCAGCAATCGCGTTCTTTACCTGGGGGGATGTAGCGAGGACTGGGAAGGAGTTGCCCAGGGAGATCGACACCTGCACTCCGTCCGGTTTCGTTATCGTTAAGTAAGCGTTCAATATCCCCGAGGCGTTAGAGATCGTGATGACGAGCCCGGACGGGAAGCCTGAGTACGCGAACTGGTACTTTACCTCCCCTGAGTAAACGTAAACCCCGCCGGATTGGGCCGTCAACGATAGGGGAACGTTCAGGACTTCGCTCGGCGGGTTCTTGAAACCGTTGAAGTAGTTTATCCAATATGGCGGCACATGAGCTGGGTAATTCACCCAGGCCCCTGGGTTGAACCAATCGTGGTAATAGCTTTGGGGGATCCCGACTTGGGCGTAGACCGCTAGGGCTGAGAGGACTAGTAGCCAAGCTAAGCCGACCTGGACTAGCCTCGACCTCAGGAGGCTCTTGGCTATCGCTTTGAGACCGAACTCCTCGCTAATCCTCGCCCACCCTTATCCTGGGATCTAGAACGCCGTATATGAGTTCTCCCAACAGCAGTCCAGCCAACAGGACTAGGGTAGTCACGTAAAGCACGCCCAGCATTACTGGGACGTCGTTCTCTAGTATCGCCTCGTAAGTCAGCAGACCCATGCCAGGCCATTGGAACACGACCTCCGTAGTGAGCGATCCGGTAATCGACACAGTCAAGGCCAGGAGGACTTGGGTCACAATGGAGGGTGAAGAAGCCCTCAACACGTGTTTAAAGAGGATTATCCTTTCCGGAACCGCCCTGGCCCTCAAGGCTACGACGAAGTCCTCGCTCATGGTGCTGATCACGAGGCTCCTCACAACGTAGGCGAATCCGCCTACCCCCACAATGATTATCGAGATCAGGGGCAAAGCCATGTGACGGAGTACGTCCAGGGCCAAGGCTAGGGGATCCTTCGGCGGAGGGACGCTAGTTATTCCGCCGGGCGGGAAGAGCTTGACCTCGTACGCGAGGGCCACGATGAGCATGAAGCCCAGCCACCAGGTAGGGAGGCTTGAGTGTATGACAGCGATTACGGGGACTAGCCTGTCCCAAAAGCTCCCCGCGTACCTGGCCGCTAGAAGCCCGATTATTAGGCCTAGGATTATGGTTATGATCGTCCCCGTCGTGAACAACAGGATGGTGTTGGGCAGGTAACTCGCGATTATGTCTGCGACTGCGTAAGACCCAGTAGAGCTCGTGATGGGAGCGAAAGTGTAGCCGTAGCCCAGGTTGAACGTCAAGAGGTTCTTCAAGAAGTAGAAGAACTGAACTTGGACAGGTTGATCCAAGCCGTAGGCCGATATGAACTGCTGTTCAGCCTGGATGAACAGCTGGCGTAGCTCCTGTGGGTCTATACCGGGGTGCTTCTGTGCAATCATCCTAACCTGTTCTGCCGCGAAGTAGTTTGCGGATGTGACTATCACCTTCTGATAAACAGGATATGTCCCTATGAAAATGATTACCATCGTGCCTATAAGAGCTAAAAAATAAGCAATTACTTTCTTAATAGTAAAGGCTACATATCCCACGTCGTTTCACTTCCTTCTTCTGAGCGCTAGGGCTACAGCTATGACTACAATGATTATCACGGCTAAAGCCCCGACTATCAGCTCAGTTTGCATTGATGGGGCACCGCCGGCTACCGAAGTGGCACCAGTACCGGTCGTAGTGACATTCGAAGGAGTCACCAGCACCGTGAAGCTCTGCGGGTTGATCAATATCGACGTGTTGCTCTTCACGTAGAGCGTGACAGTGACTACCTTGTTCTGCAAACCAGTCGTGGGCAACGCTATGGTGAACGCGCCGTTGGGACCGCTCAGAGTGCTGTTCTTGGCCACCAGCTTGCCGTCAGCGAACATCAGGGCGGTGACGTTAGCTCCCTGAACTGGCACGCTCTGGGAAGTCCCAGAAGGCACTCCCACAACGGTTCCGGTAATGACTAACGGGGTCGTGTTGGTGGCGGTGGCGGGAGGAGTGAAGGACAGGGTCAGGAGGACGGGGTTCTGGAGGACGTCGGCGGGTATCTCCTTAGGTGGCAGGTTGAAGTACGGGCTGGCGTTGAGCACGGCGAACTGCGGGCTCGTAGTGGTCGAGTACTGGGTCAGTATGTAGGGCCCTACTCCTATCATAGCGTTGCCGTACTTCTTGATGAAGTCGATCGCCAACTGGTAGTCCTTCGCCGCCTGCTCCGGCGTCAATAAGGTCATCTTAGTCAGCTTCTCCATCTCTGCTATCCCTTCGGGGATCGTGTTGTTCGCCTTGAGCTGTTCTAGCACGTTCAACAAGTTCTCGACGTCCTGGGGGTTCACGACGCTTAACCAGTTGACTCCTAGCGAGGCAGCGGCAGACCTCGACCACGCCGCCTTCTTCTCGGCCACCAGCGTTGCCATGGCCTTGTACACGGGCCACGGGAGCATGTTGCCTCCAGGCAACGCCGCGCCTAATGGGAATAGGCTGCCTATCGCGGTCACAGCGGCCTCAGTGTCGTCGGGGTACCAGGTGCTAGTCCATATCTCGATGGCCGTGCTGTTCAGCACCTTGAAGCCGACGACCTGTGTCAGGTACGTCGAATATATCGAGCTGGCGTAGCTGTCGTAGATTGAGCTGTTTGGATAGACGGCGGCCATGTAGGCGATGTAAATCTGGTACAGCAGGTCAGCCATAGTTATGTTCTGCCCGTCCTGGAACTTCAGGTACTCGAACAGCGGGGCGAAGTTCACTATCACGGCCGTCTTGGCCTTAGTCCCATTAGGTACGTACTCGAACTTCCCGGTGTTCGGGTTGAACCATATGGCGTCGCTGGGTACCGTCACTTTGGCCTCAGGGGAGTTGGCAAGCAGTTGGTACGTCACCACTCCAGTGGGCGCCGGGTAGCCGTTACCGTTGTACCACCAGAACCAGGGGTACTCGGTGGCCGCGGCCAGCTCAACGCTATAGGCGTCCTGGAAGCCGGCTACCGGGTTCCACGCTCCCTGGCTGAGGTGCCTCACTCCTATCTTGAGCACGGGGTTACCGTCGCTGATAGTAAGGTAAGTCATGGAGTTCAGGGGGCCTTGAATGAAGTTGTTGACGATCCCGGTAACGTTGGGGATAGCCACGTAAGGTAGCAGGCCCATCCCTAAGTAGATCCTTATCGAGGTGTTCAGGCCTATCGCGATCAGCTGGCGCAACAGCTGGTTCCTCTCCTGGAAGCTCGTGTAGTTGGTAGTGGCCAACTTCAAGGCTATTTGGTCAGCCACGCTGAGCTGCTTGGTCAGCTGGGGCGACTGGTAAGCCGTAGTATTGAACGCGCCCCACGCTAGGCTTTCGTTCGACGACGCGGGTAAGTTGCCGAAAACCGGAGCGATGAAAGACGTCGCGAGTCCTTCATCGTAATAGCCGTAAACTCCTCCCCAGGCTTCGACGGCCACGTTCCACGTCGAGTTCGCCGGGTCGCTGCCGTAAATTAGGGAGATCTGCTTGTACAGGTTCCCCTGGATCTGCTCCACCGTGAACCCGAGCTTCTCTAACTGGCCAGCTAGGTATTTGGCGTACGAACCCCTTATCGGGTCGTCAGTCCTCACGAAGACGTAGACCTTTACGGGGTTGCCCTTGTAGTACCACTTCCCGTCGACGTACTGAGCCCCAGCCGCCGTCAGCGTCTTATAGATCGTCAAGTTAGCGTAAGTGAAGTTGTAACTGATCTTCAAGGGCTGGACTACCGGGAGAATGTACTCCGCGTCGGGCATTCCAGCGTACATGGTGATTGAGGGGATTCCGTGACCTCCTAGTAGGGAGTCTACGAAATAGCTCCTGTTTACGATGAAGTTCATGGCGTACCTCACTTCCTGGAACATGAACGGGTTGAAGCCGAAACTGGTGTTTGTCGGGTTCAACAACACGTTGTAGAGGAGCGCGGGCGCATAGTAGAACTCGAAGTTAGAAGGTATTGAGGACAGTTGGCTCACGGGGACTTGGTAAGCGTAGAATGCTATCTGCTGGCGAGTTAACGCCTCAATACCGTTCTGGTCTTGGCCAGAGTAAGAGATTACGTAGATGGTCGGCGTGACCGGGTACTTGCTCGGCGCGTTGCCTCCAGTTTGGGCCACGACTTCGGTGGTCAGGTTGAATGAACCTATGGTCGAGATCAACAGCAAAACTAGGAGGGAGAGAACCAGAGAACCAAGGGCCCTATTTGCCATTGAAACTAAAGACTGACCCTACAGTTTATAAAGATTCTCGGAGAAAGAGTGTTTGAATTCTTCAGTTTTCTGGCTTAACCGAGACTTCTTTTCCCAACGTAGAGATGATGCCATTAGTAACTTGAACTCCTTTCAGGTCGGAACATTCCGTGTCCCTCAAGAGAGAGCTGGAGACCACCGCTTCGTAGCCGTCACCTTCTACCTTGTAAAGCTGATAGTAGTCGAGGGGCAACCCCCTCGATTTCACCCTCTCGACGTCGTAGTCACCGTAGTAGTAAAGCCTCGCCCTCTTTTCCAGATCCAAGTGGATTACGAGGGAGTCCAGGGACGTCCTCATGTACTTTCTCACCAGCTTGTATCCCTCCTCGATCCCTCTCTGGGCTATTATCATCCCAGCCAGCTCCGAGTCCACGTACCTCTTAGGGTCACTGATGCCCAGCAACTCGGCGAGTCCCTCCATATCGACGCTACCGTTGTGGGCGAAGAAGTATTCCCCTAAAGGCGTGAGGTAATGGTACGGGTGGAAGTGCTTACTCGAAACCAAGTCCTCGAAAGAGGTCTGCCTGGCGTGCACAATTATCAAGGAATAACCCTCGAACTGCGGCGTCAGCGTGTCCTTGAAAATGGCCCTGTGAGTCCTGTAATACTCAATCCCCTTCTCGTTAACTAGGGCGAACCCCCACCCGTCGCCGTGCACCGGGTCTTTAGGGTTCAGGGGGTCGTTCTCGGCCACCTTCCTGAGGCAATTGAAGAGCCTCCTGAACTCTGAGTAATTGTCCCCCGCGAAGGCCAACAGTCTGCACATTAAGGAAGAGTCTGCGACGGGTTTCCATATCTGCTTTTCTCTCGGGAGACCAGTTACTCCGTGTGAGCGTAATCGACGAGCTCAGGGCTCTCGGCCTTGACGTGGTACAAGAGGTCAGGGAGGACTTCTCCGGTTTCAAAGCCGAACCGTTAGCCGTTGTCCTGGCGAAGTCGGAGGAGGACGTAGTTAAGGCCGTGAGGTTCGCCTACGAGAGGGGTATTCCAGTCGTCCCGACGGGGGCGGGGACTAGCCTCTCCGGCCACATATCGTGCGCGGGCTGCATACTGATCGACCTGAGCAGGATGAGGAAGATCCTGGAGCTGAACGAGATAGAGTGGTACGTGAGGGTTCAGCCCGGCGTGATCCTCGAGGATCTTTTCAAGTTCGTGGAGTCCAGGGGCTTCTTCCTCCCTCCAGACCCCGCCAGCTTTTACATGTGCACTGTAGGGGGAGCGATAGCCAACAGCTCGGGGGGAATGAGGGGGCTGAAGTACGGGACTTTCAGGGAGTGGGTCTTGGCTCTGAGGGTGGTTTTGCCCGACGGTAGCGTGGTGAAAATAGGGGAGCCCTTCAGGAAGAACAGGGCTGGCTACGACTTAGTCCACCTCTTCGCGGGGAGCGAGGGCACACTCGGAATAATAACTGAGGTGTGGCTCAGGCTTATCCCGAAGCCCGAGGGGGAGCTCTACACCGTAATGGCAGTAATGCCCGACCTGGAGAGGGCAGGGGAAGTGATCTACTCAATGAGGAAGGAGAGGGTTCTACCCGACCTCGCGGAGTTCATAGACGACCAGGTCGTCAAGGCCCTCAACAAGCACTTCTCCGCCGGTTTGCCCGAAACCGACGGGGGGCTATTGTTCTTCAGAGGGGACGAGTCGGTAAAGGACAAAGTTCTGAGGCTCCTGCAGGGGAAGGCAAGGGAAGTCCTTGTTGCTAGAGGAGAGGAGGGCGACGAGCTGTTGAAGTACAGGGCGATGGGCGCACTAGCCCTGAAGGCCGAGGCGAAGTACGTTTACGTCGAGGACATAGTGGTTCCCATTTCCAGGCTGATAGAGGCCATTAGGGAGCTAAAGGCGTTAGAGGCGAAGTACAACGTGAGGATGCCCGTAATAGCCCACATAGGCGACGGGAACTTGCACCCCAACATCCTGCTCGACAGGACTGAGGACGCGGAGAAGCTCTTCGAGGAGGTGGCGAGGCTCGCGATAAGGCTCGGTGGTACCATATCAGGGGAGCATGGAATTGGTCTCCAGAAGGCGAACCTGATGGCCGAACAGTTCGTCCTTAGGGGACAAGAGAGGGCGCTCGAAATAATGTACGGGATTAAGAGGCTCATCGACCCTAAGGGTATTATGAACCCTGGGAAGTACGTCGAGAGGGCCTATTCGTCGCTAAAAAAGGTTTGATTCAGCTACCGTAAACGCTCACGTTTAATTTCTTAGCTACGTTTAGCTGCGGGTCTACCACTGTGAGCTCTATCTCGTACCTCACGAACTTAAGGAAGTTCTGAATTGCGCCGAACTGGAGCACTACCTGATTGCTCCCCTGAGCTAACTGGATAGGCAAATTGAAAGCCTGGGCGTTGTTGAACAGGAGGACTGCGGAAGTTATTACAGCGGGCTTGTTAGAGACAAGAGTAAACGTGGCGACGCCCTGTTGGGTCAGGGTTCCGGACTTGTCCTGATAGACGTCTAGCGGAGGGACTTGCTGTGGGGACTGGGGCTGAGTTGTAGCTGGAGGCTGCGGAGCGGCAACTGTCGGCTGGGCTGGCGGTGGGGACTGAACGGTCGTCTGCGGCTGTGCCGTGGGAGCCTGTTGCGTGGGCTGTTGAGGCCCTCCGCTCTTCTGGACCGGCTGAGCTACCGTGGCGTAGGGCTTCGGCTTCCTTAGCAAGAGTACGATCAGGATTATCACGATAACAGCCAGGACGACGAGCAGCGTGTGGAAGATGTCTAGCGTCTGGTAGGAGTTCTCCATCAGCGGGCCGTAGACCAGCACCTGGGCTGGCCCTGGGCCGGAGTAGTTGCCCTGCCAGTACGTGGGCAGGAAGAAGGCGACTAATGGATTGTCACCAGCGCTCAGGTTCAGCGTGGAGCCCCTCGTCATCCAGCTGGCGTTCCCGTTGACCACGACCTTGTACTGCAGGGCGTAATACTTCGCGATGTCGGGTATAGGACCGTTGACCGTGACGGGCGTGACTAGGGCGAGCCTCTCGTACGGCGAGACGGGAATTACCTGAGGAGGCGTGGAGCCTTTGTCTACCCAGTACGGATAAACCGTGTTGCCGTACGGTATCTCGACCAGGTACTGGGGAGTCCCGTAACTGCTCGGTATTGTGACCGGCTTGTTCACCTGGATCGTAGTAGAGGTTACGTTCACCGGGATCCTGTAAGTGGAGTTGACGTAAACGTAGGGGTTCACCGTCACCGTAGAGCCTGCGGGCACCCAGAAGCTCTTCCCCACTTGAGTCACTCCGTTGATGGTCGCGTTTACGGGCGAAGTGAAGTTGACCTGGTAGTTAGTAGTGTAAGTCAGCTTGACCTGTCCCGCAGAGCTCGCGGTCACCGTTTGGCCGGAGACGGAATAGGCGACTCCAGGAGCGATTTGAACGATCTGCGGGTAGATCGTTATTGCCTGGCTCTGGTTGACCCACAGCCAAGATACCGTGTAGTTCTGCCCGTTTATCCCTATTTTTACCGGGAACTGGAAGCTGACGTTGTACTGCACCACGTATACTGGGGACACGGTGTAACTGCCGGACTGGCTTATCGTGACGCTGTTGCCCTTAATTACGTTCCCGTTGACGTTTATCCCGGTCACCAGGTACCTTACCATACCGGGCTGAGCAGTGTAAACCGAGGGGAACGTTATCGTCACGGGGCTGTTGTACGTGAACGTCTGGGAGCCAGACTCCTGTGTCCCATTTATTGAATAGGGGATTTGCGAGTTCACCGTTAGTTGAATCGATGTACTTGTGGTGCTTGGTGCCGGAAGGATTTCTATATTTACCCGGATTGAGACTCCGACCGACTGTCCGATCAGTATAGCAATAGTGTATGTACCGTTCGTAAACCCGTACTGTTTGGCTTCGTTCGCGTACGGAACTTTGAACAGGACGAAGTACAAGTTGCCCTTGGAGTCGGTTTGTGCGTATCTGTAGTCCTTTATGGTGTTTGTTGGCGAATACAATACGATAGTCACGCCCTCGTTGGGATAGTTTGGCGCCGATAAGTTTAGCACGATGGTCTGGTTGCTTTTATACACGTAATTCTGATATGGCGGGCTGTAAATCGTGACGCCGTTTTGCGTGAAAGCCGCCTGAGAGGTCAGACTAACCAACGTTAGGACTGAGATTGAAAGAAGGACTACCAAAGCCGTTACTCTGGCGTTCATCGAGCCAGTGGTAATACTGTCCGATCAAAAGCTTAATTCAAGCACCCGAACGGCCTAACTCCTTAAATTGGTAGTGCGGGGGGTGGGATTCGAACCCACGCAGGCCTACGCCAGCGGATCTCCTACCAGGAGGCCTTAAGTCCGCCCCCTTTGGCCAGGCTCGGGCACCCCCGCAATTCTAAGCTTTGATCCTTTGTCTTTAAACGTTTCCCCGTCGGCGTGAACTAGTTTGTCAAATTAGTTGGATTAATTGCCGACTTATTAGCCCGAAATCGAGTCCCGCCGAAGGACATGAACAGGCTCAAGGACAGCAAGAGCGCCTTCCTCAGGCAGTCAGCGGACTCCCCTATCGACTGGTGGCCCTGGTGCGACGAGGCCTTCGAGAAGGCCAAGAGGGAGGACAAGCCGGTTCTAGTTGACGTTGGGGCGGCGTGGTGCCACTGGTGCCACGTCATGGACGAGACGACTTACAAGGACCCCGAGATAGCCGAGATCATAAACAAGGAGTTCGTGCCGGTCAAGGTGGACAGGGACGAGATGCCCGACCTGGACAGGGAGTTGCAAATGGCCGTTCAGGCGATAGCCAACGAGTCTGGTTGGCCCTTGACCGTCTTCATGACGCCCGACAAGAAGGTCTTCTTCGGAGGGACTTACTTCCCTCCCAGGGACGTGATGGGGAGGCCGGGGATGAAGAAGGTGCTCATGGTGATTCTCAAGATGTGGAAGGAGCAGAGGGACAGGGTCAGGGAGATCTCAGAAGGGTTACAGAGGGCAATAGCCGAATGGAAGTCCCAGAGCATCGGCCTGGCGGACTACAATTCACTAGAGGCCCTCATGAACCAGGTCGCGGCGAGCTACGACCTCGAGTTCGGTGGTCTGGGTAACCAGATGAAGTTCCCCCACCCCACTGTAGATGAGGCCTTACTGGCCCACTCCTTCTTGACGGGCGACGACCTTGGGAGGAAGTACGCGACCTTCACGCTGAGGCAGATGAGCAGGGGAGGAATATTCGACCAGGTTGGCGGGGGGTTCCACAGGTACACCGTCGACAGGGACTGGGGCACTCCCCACTTCGAGAAGCTCTTAGTAGACAACGCGGAACTGCTCTCAGACCTGATCCACGCTTTCACCATGACCAAGGACGAGGAGGTCGAGTACACGCTTAGGATGACGGTAAATTCCGTTATCGACTACTTCTGGAACGCCGACTCGTTCTTCAACAGCATCGACGCCGACTCCGACGGCGTGGAGGGAGGCTTCTACACGTGGGACTACGACGAGTTACTGAGCCTTCTAGGCAGGGAGTGGGCCACGGTCTTCGTCAGGAACGCTAAGAGGGTGGAGGGCAGGATAGTCCTCAGGAGGGTCGGCTGGAGGGAGGAGATAGCCAAGGTAACGGGAGTCCCAGAGATGAACGCGATAAGCGCCCTAGAGGAGAGGGTCAGACTGCTGAAAGAAGCTAGAGACAGGAACAGGAAGCTCCCCTTCAGGGACCCAAACGCTTACTCCCACCCGCAGTGCCTAATGGCCTCGGCGTTGGTCGAGGCCGACTTCCTTGTCGGAGGGCTGAAGGACTACTACATGAAGGTCGCGAACCGGCTGCTGGGCTCCAGGCCGGGGAGGACTCTGGACTCGGGAAAGGAGCCTCTGCCCGAGGACTTAGCGTCTTGTGCCTTGCTCGCATTCTCGGTCTACTCAGCTACGGGCGACGTCAGGTTCAGGGAGAGGGGTAGGGAGCTCGTGTCTGAGTTGCTTTCGGCGATGGAAGGGCTCACGAGCGCCGACAACCCGAACGAGTCCCAGAGGAGCCTGGCGTTGAGGGCCTACCTCACCTCCACCATCATGGCGGGGGAGGACATCAACTACGACTACCTTAAGCTAATGCCCTACGAGCCGACCTTCCAAGCGGGCCTCATCAGGCTCGGGGCAATAGTCGAGAGACGCTCCTGGGCCCACGTGGTGATCATAGACGAGGGCGACGGGAAGCTAAACGAACTGCTGAGGACTGCCTTCCTGACCTACCACCCCTTCAAGGTGATAGAGCAGGTACAGCAGGGGGGTGAGATCCCCAAGGACGTTAGGGAAATGGCCAAATACGGCGAGAGGAGAACCAGGGCGTTCGTCTGCACCGGGAAGTCGTGTAGCATGCCAGTCTACGACTCGGAGTCGCTGTCCAAATTGCTGGCCTCGGCGAAGTGAGCTGAAGAAGCCAGCAGGCCCGCGCAGAAGGACTCCCTGTTCACTTGGGTTAGGTTGCCCTCCGTGAACAGGTAAACGCTGCCGTACTCCAGCCCTCTCCCGAACTGCCTCCAGAACTCCCTCAAGCCCTGATCCATAACGCCTACGAGAAACACGCTGAAGCCCTTCATTTTCACCCTGTAAACCTTCGTCGGTTGCTTCGGCAGGGCCTTGTCTATCTCAACCAGCCCCTTCAAGTCGGTCATAATGAACGGCGTGGAGTCCGTGGCCAGCACGTTGCACACCCCCTTTACGCTGAGCTCCCCGCACGAGAACCTGCCCTCGCAGAAGTCGTAGCATTCTTCTAAGAGGTAGAACTCCCCTCCTTCCAGCAAGGCGGGTACCCCCTTGGGCAGACCTAATTTCGCGAAGTCCTCGTCTTTCAGAACAGCGACGTAAAGCTCACCGAACCTCTCAAACGACTCGTATTTCAGGCCTTCTAGCGCTTTGGGATCCCTGGAGATCAAGGCGTTCTTTCCGCAGAGCTCCTCGAAGTTCACGTCCTCGATTCCTCTCACGGGCTATTAAAACGGGGCCACTCTCGAAAGCCCTTACCAAGGTTTATTAAACCAAAAATTTACTTTTTATTATGTCAATATTCAAATACGCTAAGTACGGCCCGGCGCAGTTGGCCTTCGCTGCTTTTACTCAGCGCCTTCCCGCTCACGTTATCCTTAACTAGCGACCTAGTCCCAAGGGGATCAACGGGCCTCGCAAACTCGTTAGTCTGGGGCCTTGGCGTCACAGGCGGCGGCGCCTTAGGGCCGATAGTTATGGGCTTCTTACTGTCCTTCATGTCACTTCCGACTTCGATCTACCTGATGGCTATCCTGGGAGTACTCTCAACCGCCTTGACAGCCATGTTGCCGAGGCCGCCGAAGAGGAGTAAAGTACCGCTCTTCGGTTAAAACTATCACGACATTTCTTTATATAATACGTGTGGAAAATATAACATAGGGGGTAATTTTATGAAAGTAGTCTTCGCTTACGACGGGTCGGATCAGGCTAAGAAGGCCCTCATCTTCGGTTCTGGGCTGTTGACCGACAAGGACGAAATATACATAGTCACCGTAGTCAAGGAGGCCCCCAGGAGCCCCGAGAGCGTCATCATCGAGTCAGAAGAGAAGGCAAAGAAGCTCCTCGAGGAGGCTAAGGACATTATTAAGGTGAAGAGCGTGACTACTAAAGTCCTGGAGTCCAACGTCGTCGCCGACGCAATAATTTCCTACTGCAGGAACGTGAACTGCGACATGATAGTGACAGGGAGTAGGGGCCTAACCGGATTAAAGAAGGCCATAATGGGGAGCGTGTCTTCCGACCTAGTAGCGAAGAGCCATGTGCCCGTCCTTATTGTTAAGTGAGCGTTTTTTCGTTTTTCGTTAATCGATATATCGATAAGTCTGTTTTAATAGGTCTACCAAACAAGTCATGGCGTGGACGCAATAGTACTCGACAGCATCACCAAGAAGTTCGGCGACTTCACGGCCGTCGACGACTTGTCCTTCTCTGTCAGCAAAGGCGAGGTCTTCGGCCTCCTAGGCCCTAACGGCGCCGGAAAGACGACCACGATCAAGATGATCACCGGCCTCCTGAAGCCGACCAGCGGGAGGATAACCGTCCTCGGGTTGGACGTCGCTAAGGAAGGGATGAAAGTCAAGGAAAAGCTCGGCTGGGTCAGCTCTGAAGTCATCCTCGACGACGACCTGACCGCCATGAGGAACCTGTGGATACAAGCAAAGCTCTACGGCGTCAAGGACTGGAAGGCCAGGGCGGAAGAGCTGTTGAAGTTCTTCGGCCTTTACGAGCACAAGGACAAGAAGGTCAAGGGCTTTTCGTCGGGGATGAGGAAGAAACTCGAAATCGCCATGGCCCTCTTACACTCTCCAGAGATCCTCTTGCTCGACGAACCTACCGTAGGTCTCGACGTGGTTTCGAGGAAGGCCCTCTGGGACGTAATAAGGCAGGTCAACAGGGAGTTGGGAGTGACGGTGCTCCTGACCACCCACTACATGGAGGAGGCGGACAGCCTCTGCAACAGGTTAGTGATTATTAGCAGGGGAAAGAAGGTCGCGGAGGGGTCGCCCGAGGAGCTAAAGAACAAGTACGCGTACGACGTGATAGAGCTTGAGTCCAAAGTTCCCCTGAAGCTCGACGGTTATGACGTGATTTACAGCGACGGCAACCTCTACAGGATAAGGGTGAGGGACGCGGCCTCGGTTTTGCCCAGCCTCATTTCGAGCGTCGGGGCGGAGAACTTGACAAGGATAAAGGTCGAGAGGGCCTCGCTCGACTCGGTGTTTATCGCACTGACCGGGCTGTCAATTGAGGAGGCCGGAGGGATCGACGAGAGGAAGTTGCAAATGATCCTCAGGAGGGCGAGGAGATGAGGACCCTGGAACAGCTGGGGGCCCTTTACTTCAGGGAAGTGAGCAAGATCTACCAGTCCTACTTCACCCTCATCATAACCTTCGTTCAGCCCCTCATGTGGGTGGTCTTCTTCGGGAGCTCACTCTCCAACCTCCCCAGGCAGTTCCTCGAGCAGTTCTTCCACACCACCAACTACTTGACTTACCTCCTCCCTGGAGAGCTCGCCGTCTCCAGTGTGTCCATGGGGATGATGGCCTCTATGTCCCTCGTCCAGGACAAGAGGTTAGGGTACATGAAGAGGATAATGGTGAGCCCAACGAGGAAGTACGTGATCTTCCTAGCTAAAGTCTTAGGAGGGGCCACCAGGGGGCTCATTCAGGTTCCCGTCCTGCTAATTGTGGGTTACCTCATGGGGGCCGAAGTCAAGCTCACAGTTTACCTCGTCCTGTGGGTGGTAGCCCTCTACCTCGTGAGCATGGGCTTCAGCTCCATTTATTTCATCTTCAACGCGACCTCAGCCGACTGGCAGAGGCCGGGACTCGTCATGAACCTGATAACCTTCCCGCTCATGTTCTCGAGCACGGCCCTCTTCCCGAAGACTTTCTTCCCGTGGTGGCTGCAGGTCATCAGCGACGTTAACCCCATAACTTACCTAGCGGAATTGGGGAGGTCAGCCATGGCGTCGGGAGGCTTCGACATGGGCTACTTCTTGGGCCTTTTGGGCTTCTCGGCCACTTTCCTGATCCTGGGTTCGATTGTCGCGGAGAAGTTCATGACGCCCGAATGACACGCTTATGAGAAGGCTTATTTGCAGGGAGTAATACTCGGCGATATGTCCCTTTTCGGGGGGAAACTCTTCGCGTTTGTAGTACCTCTAGCCTTAACGCTCTCGCTCCTATCGCCCGTCACACCTGAAATTACTCCCCACGTGGTTTATGTAGGCCCTCAGCTCTCCGGCCAGGACTTGGGCCCGCTGAACCCAGCGACCACAGTTACGGTCGTGGCCTTGATGCCGATCAAAGACTACCAACAGCTGTACCTCGAGGCCCAGATGATAGGCAACGGCCAACTGAACGTGACGAAGGCCCAGCTCTTCCAGAAGTACGGCGACCTGAAGAAGGCCGAGGAGGTGGCGAGCTACTTGAGGTCAGAGGGCTTTACCGTTCAGTACGTTAATGCGATAATGGTGGTGGCCTACGCCCCCGCTTACGTGGTGGAGAAGGCGTTCCAAGTGAGCCTTCATCTTTACAACTTCTCGGGCTTGATTTACTACGCCCCCACTTCCAAGCCGTCCTTTATCCCTCAGCTGAACGGCGTGACTGTGCTCGGTCTGACGAACTTCACTAAGATCAGACCAATGTACCACCACACTGTGTTGGGCTACTTCTCAGGGGACAGGTTCGTCCCTGCGTTGAACGGAACTAACTTCCATCTGACTTACTTGCCCTTGACCCTGCCCCAAATAGCCCAGGCCTACAACGTTACTCCTGGCGGTAAAGGGGTAAACGTCGCGATCATCGACATGTATGGCGACCCGACTATCTACCAGGACTTGAAGGCCTTCGACGAGGAGTACAAATTACCGCCGGCCAACTTGACGATAGCTCCGTTAGGTCCTTACGAGCCCGAGCTCGGCATCGCCTCAGGTTGGGCAGTGGAAACGGCGCTAGACGTTGAGGCTGTGCACGCAGTGGCCCCTTATGCCCATATTTACCTAGTAGTGGCCTCTAACGTTGAGGCCCTGTTAGCCTCAATTCCCTACGTGGTGTCGGCCCTCAACGTCAGCGTAGTTTCCATGAGCTGGGGGCTACCGAACAACCTAATCGCAGCGAACGGCATGTTCATTTACTTCATGGGGAACGCCTTCCCCAACGTTCCTTACCTCGACCTCTGGTTCGCGATAGGCAATGCCTTGGGGATCACGTTCTTCGCATCCTCCGGCGACGGAGGGGCCTTCTCGTACACGATGACACATTACGGGGGCACGAGTTGGCCTTCCAGCTCCCCCTTCGTCGTGTCGGTAGGTGGAACCTCGCTCTACCCTGCCCTCGTGAACGGCTCGTACGGGTACCCCAACTCAATCGTGAAGTACTCATACGAGACGGCGTGGTCGGTTCAGTCCTTCAACTTCCCCATACTCGGCGGGGGTGGCGGGATATCGGCGAACGAGCCCAAGTTGCCATTCCAGCCCGTCAATTACACCTCTAGGGTGACGCCAGACGTTTCGGCCGACGGCAATCCTTACACGGGAGGCATCATCACCGTTTACGGAACAAAGGTCCTCATAGGAGGCACCAGTATGTCCGCACCGATCTGGGCTGGGATCGCCGCCGACATTATCTCGACCCTGCAAAGGAACCTCGGCTGGTTCCTGCCCGTGTTATACGAGATATACTCAAACAAGGAGTTGTACGAGAAGGCTTTCCACGAGATAACCTTCGGGTTCAACGGGGCCTTCTACGCGTCCAAGGGATATAACCTGGTGACTGGCCTGGGCACTCCCGACTACTATAACCTGCTCAAGGCGGTCAACGAGACCTTGAAAAGGCAGTCCCTGAAGGTTTCCGTGACCACCTTCGCCAACGGCCACTCACTTCCTTGGTACAACGTCAACACCACGTTCCAGATAGTGGCATACATCACGTACCCCAACGGCTCGATTGTGAGGAGCGGGGAGTTCGCCGCTTACTTCTACACCGATAAGGGCTTCATATCGAAGGTCGACCTGAGGTTCAACGGCACGTATTGGGTCGGGGAGTACACGATCCTGCCCATTACCCCTGGCGGGGAGTGGTTAATTTACGTGAACGGATCCTCGGGAGCTTACGCCGGTTCGGGAGCTTCGCTGATTGACGTAGGCCCTGCGATAGCGATATTGACGCCAGTGCCCTTCCCCTTCTTTTACTATTTACCCCCCAACTTACCGCTCTCCTCCCTGGTGTTGGCGTACAACGTCGACGGCACCCCTATCAACGCTTCCTCTTTGAAGGGGAGCTTGGTGTACAACGGCAAAGTGTTGCTCAACCTCACTTTCGTAAAAGCCACAGCGAGAGACATCGGGTTGCCCATCTCGCCTGAAGGGCTGTACGTAGCTCGCTTCTCGATCATCACGGGCATGCCTCAGGGCGTTTACCTCCTCTTCGTGAACGGGTCTGGCTACTCAGTCTTCACTTACGCCACTTTCGGGCTGAACTTGCTCGCCGTGGCCCTCCCTCAGGTCATAGGCCCCGAAGTGATGGTGTCCAGGGGCGTTAACCTGGCTCTGTTCACGCTGTCCGTGGCCACAGACACGATGCGAGGGTACTTCACGACGAACGTAACGGCGTACATCTACTCGCCGGACGGCAAGCTAGTGAAAACGACGAGGCTCACCCCAGCTCCCGCCACGACGCAGTTCGGCGTGATAAACGCCTTCGGCCTTCAGGAGGCGAACGTGACCTTGAACCTCGACCAGTCGGGGTGGTACAAGGTGGTAATAGTCGGGACATACGATTCGACCTCTGGCACGCAGATAGGGAACTACACCCTCTGGTTCTACTACACTCCGTCGACTCCCAGAGTCGAGGTGAAACCTATTGGCCCCGTGAACACAGGACAAACCGTGCTAATAGACGTCAGTCTGACTTTGCCCAACGGCACCTTGATAAAAGAGGGCAACCTGGCAGCGAACCTCGTGCCCGCGAACCTGTACAGCCGGGCCATTGAGTACGAGGTCTACAACCTCGTTCCCTTATCCTTCAATGAGACTACCAGGACTTGGCAGGGAGTCGTGACGTTCCCGTCCCAGCTGAACGAGAGCTTAACCGGTTTGAGCGGGAACTCTTACTCGCTCAGCGGTCAGTGGTACGTCGAGGTCTTGGGAGTGACGCCGTACGGTGTGGTCAACCAATACGTCCCAGTAACGGTTTTCCCGCACACATTCCTCTACACCACAGTCATATCCCCGAAGAACTTGGCCACGTTCACGACAAATGGGCTACTGAGAGGAGTCTCCGCACCCAGCTTGACCATAATTAACGTGAAAGCGCTGACCATCGAGGACTCTGACTTCGACGTCCTCGTGGTGAGGAACTCCAGCGTGACTATTCTGAACTCGAAGATGAACACCCTAGTGGTGGAGAGCGGTGACGCGACCGTAGTTAACTCAGTCTTCCAGAACAGTCCCGTGGGAGTCGTGGCCAAGGACTCAAAGGTGTTACTGGTCAACGATCAGTTCGTGAACGTGACTACGAAAGTAACCTCGATCAACGGCCAGGTAATCGCCTACCCAGAGGATCAGATTTCGTCGATAGGCGCGAGGACTGACCTCGGATTAGCGATAGGAGCGGTCGCACTGGTCTTGGCAGTGATCGCCCTAATCTTAGCCGGTAAGAGGAGGTGAGCGAGGTGAGAACTCGCATAGTCTCTCTACTAGTCCTCACGATGATGTTGGCCTACTCGTTGAGTACAGGGACTTCGCTGGCCCAGGGCGGGAGCCATCTGAGCCCTATTCTAGCGACCCAGAGGCCTTTGTTGCTACACTTCGCTGGCTTCGACGATCCGAGCTTCAGCGGTTTCTACTCGTTCCAGGCCTTGCGGTATCCCCATCCCAACGTCACGCCAATAGTCATAACTGTGGTCAAGGGGGCCGTGTTCAACGACACAGGCCTCGTGCCATACAACGCAACGGTCTACGTGCCCCCAGGGGACTACAGCATGGTACTCCTAAACGTGACCATAGACGAGAAGGGAGGCGGTCAGTACGACAGGACAATCTACATCTACGCCAACAACATAACCGTGTTCTGGGGCTCCACGCAACAGATCCTGAACTCGACGGCCGAGGTCGACCTCACCTTCCTCGAGAACTTCCTCAAGGGCAACGTGACCTTCAAGATCGTGTTGCCGAACTACTACTCCAAGAAGTACAACCTCACGGGAGTCTACAACGTCACAGTCAAGCTCTTGCTCTACCCCGGGAAGCCCCCCGCCAACTTGCCTAACTACGTAATCCCGCTCTTCTACAACTCAAGCCTGACCTACCCCTTGAGGGTTCTGACCCCAGAGAGTCCGAACGTGACCGAGGCGGTGAAGTTCCCAGGAGGTACTTACAACGCCATGCTCGTGCTGTATTTAAAGGGAGGGGGATACGACGAGTTCTGGTACGCCTCCTTGCCTGCAGTGAGGGACTTCCTCGTTTACTACAACGGCAACCTGGCGGGAGTGGTTCAGCCCTATCCCGTCATTTACACTGGCGGGATAAACCCCTTCTACTGGAAACCTGTGCCCTCGATCAACACGCTGTCCTTCCACATGCCCCAGTACGTCCCGCTGACTCCGTTGTTGGCCTCCGGGGTCGAGGGCAACCTGACCGTCAAAGTACCTAACCTCGTCGTCTCTTCCAAGGTACTCGGGAGCACTTTGATGAAGTGGGACGTGTCCGGCTACATCCTTGTCTGGAACTCCTCGGATCCGCTGGTCAACGCGACCTTCGTCAAGTCCAATACCTACTACCTCGACAGCGGCCCGATTTTGGGGGTCTCAGGCTATGGATACGGTTACAGCGAGGGGGCGAGGTTTCACATAGAGTACGAGACTGTGCTCTATTACAAGGGCGGGACTATAGTCGCCGCCTACACGGCCTCTGGCTCGACGAACGCTAACCAGGTGTTCAACGTGGAGCACATAAAGGCCGTCCTTAATAAGGGCAACTCGATATCGTATACCTCCAAGGGCCTCTTCAACTTCTCTTACACCAGCTCTATCAACAACGCCGTTGCCCTGGACTTCTCCGCCTTCGCGGCGAGGATCTCGTCTTCCGTCGTGCCACCGATTAACTATTCCTATGTTCAGAACGGGAGCCTTAAGTTTACCACGCACTACGTCAGCCAGATCAAGGCGAAGGGCTTGTCGCAGGAGGTAAGGATCGACGAGGCCGTCGAAGCTGTCGGCGGCTTCAGTGGCGTTGTCACCGTTATAAACGACTACGGGGGCGCGATCCTGGACAGGTTGACTTCTAATTACGCGGTCACTACGAAGAGCTTGAAAGCACACCTTGACCTCTACGGCTTCACTGCCGACGAGTCAGTAAAGCTGGTCGGTTATCAGAACTCTACGACCAACCTGACCGGTTTTTACAAAGACCAGCAAGTCTCGGTGAGTTACGGCCTCTCTAGCGTCAGTTATCAGAGTTCTAGCCCGTTGATGATCCTTTGGAGGCTCTTGTTCCTCTTGATACAACTCTTTATTACCTGAGGTTTTTTCTGCATTGTGTGACTGTAACAGCCAGCGAGCTCAGAGAAAACGCGTTCAAGATCCTCGAAGACGCGAGAGCCCTCATGCTAGACCTGTTCAAGGGGAAGCCCCACATCGGCCCCTTTGAGGTCAAAAGAGTAGCCTTCGTGGGCGACACCCACGGCGCCTTCGAGGAGGTCACGAAGTTCGTGCTAGAAGGAATCGCGAAGGAAGTAGACCTGGTCGTCTTCCTGGGGGACTACGTGGACAGGGAACCTCCCAACGGGCTCGAGAACTTGCTGGCTATTCTGAAGGCCTTCGTCGACTCCAAGGGAGAGAAGGTCATTTTCACGAGGGGGAACCACGAGAGCCCCTTGACTAACTACTATTACGGCTTCTACGACGAGGTAGTTGTCAAGCTAGGCAAGGATTCATACGAGAAGTTCAAGGACTTCTTCGCGATTATGCCGATAAGCGCGGTAGTTAACGGGTGGTTCGCGGTTCACGGTGGCCTCCCTGGCCTGCCGAACGAGAGCGGCGTCATGGAGCTGGCAGTAAAGAAAGTCGACGAGATAAACGAGAAGGTCAAGCTCCCCGACGAGAACCCGGACAACGCGATTGCCATGCAAATGCTATGGAACGACCCAAGGGAGATAACGGAGTACGACTTCCTGCCCAACATGAGGGGCGACGGCATCTACTACTTCGGCGTGAGGCCTACCGATCAGTTCCTGAAGGAGAACGACCTCAATGGAGTGATAAGGGGCCACGAGGTGGCCAACGGCGTGAAGGTCTTGATGAAGGGAAAGGTGATCAACGTCTTCTCCAGCGTTTACCACGGGGAGAGCGCGGGAATAGTATTATTCGAAGGGAGCGAGCCGAAAGAAGTAGTCCTGATAAACCCGTCAGGCGACGTCCTCAGGTTACCATATAGCCAAGTCCAGGGCTATGGACCCTACGGCCTTTAGCAAGTCCCTAGAAGACACTACTCCAATTAGCCTTTGGTTCTCGTCCACGACCACGAGGTGCCTGATGTTCCTGGATATCATTATCGACAAAGCGGCTGTGACGTCGGTGTCGTACTTCACCTTGACCGGGTCGTAGGACATGAAGTCCTTCGCCTTGGTCTGAGGGCTAACGCCGTCGGCTATCGCAATCACGAGGTCCCTCTCAGTGACGATCCCTATCGGCCTGTCGTCCTCCACGATGACTATGGAGCCGACTTCGTTCTCCTTCATTAGCCTGGCCAGGTCGCTCAGAGTCGCCTCTTTCGAGGCCGTCACGGGCCTTCTCTTGACGAGGTCTCTCACGATCATTTGAGTCGAATGATTATTGGCTCACTTAGATATTACCCTTTTGATCTCTTGTAGCGTCCTCGCGACGAGGAGCTTCGTGTAGTCGTCTATCAGGTAAGAGATCAAGAGGTAGAGGACGCCAGCGGAGAGGACTACAACGAATGCCTTCCACACGGAGCTCACGAACGAGAAGGGAAGGAAAGCGCCAGCCGCTATCGCGACCGCGACAGAGGCGTTCACGAAGTTCCTGCCTGGGAAATCGACTTTGACTATCCTGTTAGTCACCTGGTGCGCGTTGACTACCATCAACACGGAGTTAGTCAGCATGGCCGAGGCCATCACTAGGCCGTAAAACCAGGGCTGATCCGTTAGACCACTCACCTCGAAGAAACCCTTCGACACGAGGAAGAGCAGGACTGAAGCCACAGAGAGGGGGATAATCGCGAAAATCACGTTGTATAGTAGCATCCTACCCATGGGGCCCGTCAGGCTCTTGCCGAGTGTCGTGTCCAGGACGACGAGGGCGTTGTAATACGCCATGAACGTCATCCTGGCGAAGTTGGAGAGGGCCAGTATTACCGCAATGACGAGAGACGCGGTGTACTCGGGCCTAATGTAATAAAGCAAGGGGTAGAGCCCCACTAGGTCTAGGACTAAGACCAGGCTTCCCGCAGAGGCGAGCAACTTGAGGGCTATAGTCAGATTGGAGGGATCCCTGGACTCTGTGAATCTCTTAATTAAGCCGTCGGACAGCGAGCCGGCCCAGAAGACTATGTTTGTGACTATAATGGCTGACTCGAAGTAGCTGGCCGGAACAGTGCTCTGGGCGAGCCAGTTCGCCAGCCAAACGAGAGAGGCCTCGAGGACGTACTGAACGTAAGCCACGCTCAGCACTAGGGCGGCCTTCAGGCCTTCAATAGTCGACCTCCTATCCAAAGAGAAGTTGGCCCTGACGAAGCCCATGTTTACTGCGATTTGGGAGAGGTAACCGAGGGTGTAGGCGAGAACCACTCCCAGAATCGTCATCTTCAGCACGAAGAACGCGTAAAGTAGGAAGCCCAGCCTCACAAGCTGAAAGGTTATGGCCGAAACCCCGACAACCGTAGGCGTCCTGCCCCTCGCGACGGCGTTAGACGAGGTCAGCAGGTAGTAAACGACTAGCATTATCACCGCCAACTCCACGGCCGTAGGGTCGAGGTTCGAGGAAGCAGGAATCAGGTAGGGTTGTAAAAGGACGTAGGCCAGCCCGCTTATCCCCCCTATAGCTAAGTTGATTAGGATAAGGCCCCCGACCCCCTTCCCCTCGGCGGCCAACTTCGACGTGACGTTGCTGATCGAACTGGCGGGAATAGAGAATAGCCCAGTGATGTAGACGAACACGCTCTGCCAGAGCCCGAAAAGGGCCAGGTCGATCCCGCTCAGGTGGTGGGCGACTATATACGAGAAAGCGAAGGAGATTGGGGCCCCTAACAGCCTCAGCGAGAAGTTTATCAGCCCTACCTTTACCACGCTAGTCCTCTTCTCCTTCATTACGGCTGGCCGAGTATGGTTAGGGGAACAAAATGTAATTAACCGCAACGAGACGCCCAGATGGAGGGAGAAAGCCGCCGTTTAATGGGGGTGTGATTCGAGTAATCGAGGGGATTACCTCAGCCTAAGCCTCGCCCCTCCGTCTACTGGGATAACCACGCCGTTCACCCACTCCGCCTCGTCAGTGAGTAGCCAAACTATCACTCTCGCGAAGTCCTCGGGAGGGGCCTTGGGGTCTCCAAGCTTCCTCCGCTTCTTCCAGTCCCTTCCCGGCTCGAATTCCCCATCTATCGCGCTCGGGGCGACGCCCACTACCCTTATCCCTCTGTCTAGGAGCTCGGAGGCCAAGACTTCAACGGCCTTGGCCAACGCGGCTTTGCTCAGGCCGTAGGACAGCTGGTTGGGCAGGGGAGTGAAGAGCCCCCTAGTCGCCGAGAGGAGGACGATCGTAGAACCCTGGCCCAGTTTGTCTAAAGAGGCCTTAACCATGTAAAGCGGTGCCTTCACGTGATTCCTTATCATTTCGTCCAACCCGCTCAAGTCCTGGACTGTGTCCTCAACGTAGCCTCCTATGGTTACGACTAGGTCGGTGAAGTCCCCAACCTTTCGTACTACTTCCTCCGCTCCCTGTGGGGTCGAGAAGTCACCAATTACATAGGACGCGTTACTCCCGAGGGTTTCGACCATCTCCTTAAGCTTAGCCTCGTTCCGCGAGTTGAGGACGACCCTGGCTCCCTCCTTAATCGCGAAGTAAGCGACGGCGTAACCCAAACCTTTGCTGGCGCCCGCTATCAATACGGTTCTACCCTTCAGCCTCACAAAGTGTAGTGCAATCCCTAAGTTAAATCTCAGTGTAAGTGATGGGGGGAGGAAGAAAAACTCACTCCGAGTACTCTCCGGAGAGGAGGTCGTCCAACGCCCTCGCCAAGTCCCTGATCGAAATGATGCCCTTCAGGTAGCCGTTGTCGTCCACCACGGGCAAGTGCCTTATGTTGAACGTCCTCATTACGCTGAGCGCTCCGGAAATCGGTGTGTCCTCCTTGACGGTGTAGAGCTTCGACGTCATTACCTTCTCGGCAGGAACGTCAAGGCCGTGGCCGTTACCTATCGCCTTAACTATGTCCCTCTCCGTTATTATCCCCACCGGCTTACCGCCCTCGACTATGACGACAGATCCCGTGTTGCTCTTGCTCATGATCTCGGCGACCTGCTTTAAGGTGGCCTTCTTGTCGGCTGTAATTACGTTCGTTTTCATGTATTCTTTAACTGTGGACTCAGACATTGCAAATATATCGTAGGTTGAGGCGGTTTTTATTTCTTCCCTATTTTTCTAAATTCAATGAAAAATTCTTATTCGTACTCTATCGTCGCAGGAGGCTTGGAAGTCACGTCGTACAGGACTTCCTTGACCCCGTCGATCCTGGCTATCCTCTCGGCCACGCGGTAGAGGACGTCCTTGGGGACGGGGGCGAAATCTGCTGTCATGAAGTCCTGAGTTATAACCGCCCTTATCGCTACCGAGTACTTGCCGTCAGCTTGGCCGTCCTTAACCTTGACGACCACGTGCGTTATGTCGAATTTAGTGAGCTTGGCTACGACCTCCCTCAAGGAGTCGTAGTCCAGATCCGAGTCTACTCGCGCGATCCTGCCGTAAGCCCTCACGTCGCCCTTAACTCCCGTCGCCCTAGTGTCGTAAACGAACACCTTTGCGTTCACCTCCCTAGACAATGCCTCGTCGTATCGGCCCGAGCTGTCGAAGGTCACGGCGAAGTACTGGGAATAATTAAGGCCTTTCAGCCCGTTCTCCACTTCCCAATCCGCCATCCTCTCGACCTCCAGCTTTTCCCTAGTCACAAGTCCTACAGTCCTCACTAGGAGCCCGGGGCCCGGGAAGGGCTGCCTGAACGCTATCTCGTCCGGCAGGCCCAAGTACTTGGCGAGGATCCTGACCTCGTTCTTGTACAGATCCACTAACGGCTCTACAACAGTGAAGCCCCACTCCCTCTCCGGGTCGATGCCAACCTGAACCAGGACGTTGTGCTGCGTCTTTATCCCTCCCTGGGTCTCGACCCAGTCCGCGGCTATAGTGCCCTGAATAAGGTACTTAGCTCCTATCTCCTTGGCCACCTCGGCGAGTACGTCGTAGAAGGTCTTCCTGAACGCCTTCCTCTTCTCCTCGGCGTCACTCAACCCTTCCACCGCTTTAAGGAACCTCTCTGACTCGTCTATGATCCTCAGCTCCATAACGCCCTTCAGCATTTCCTTGACCCTCCTCGCCTCGTCCAGCCTCAGGAAGCCCGTGTCGATCATCACGGGGACTACCTTCTCAGGGCCCAGGACTTTGTACGCCAGTGCAGCGGCTGTGGTGCTGTCCACTCCCCCACTCACAGCGGCTAAAGCGACGCCGTCCTTCACCGCCTCCCTGAGCTTCGGCGCTATTTCCTCCACGAACTGTGCTGGGTCGAAGGCTAAGCTCACGGGAGGGTTTTACTAGTACAAGCTAAAAAGTGTGGGAGTTAATGGCCGTTGAGCCAGATTTCCCTTATCTCGTCCAAGTAAACGGTCTCCCTCATCACCTTCAATATTCTTTCCACGGTCTTCTTGGCCTCCTCCTCGAAGCTCCCGGACTTCACCTCGACCCCGGTCATCTCCTCGAAGGCCTTCTTCCCTCCTTCGGAGAACAGGGAGCCGTGGAGGGAGGTCGCGAAGACCTTCCCGTCGTAGTAGCCGTCTGGAACGGAGACCTCTTCCCCGTTCCTCTTGACTACCTCGCCGTGGAACTCCTCGCCGACTATCCTCCCCCTCCTTATTTCGTAGCCCTCAAGGCGGTACTTGGAGAGCTTTGCCTCGCTTATGGCCAACACTTTCTCCTTCTTGTAGACGACCTCCTGAGGGATGAGACCAAGGCCTGAAACTGAGGTAATAGAACCGAACTCGAGGCCGTACTCGTCCGTCATCCTCCTCGTCAGGATTTGATAACCCCCGCACACCGCGAAGATCTTCTTGCCCTTAAGGTGGTCCTCGAACCTCCTCTCCCTCAGCCACTTGATTGCCTCCAAGGTGTTCTTCGCCCCGGGCAACACGACCAAGTCCGACTTCGCCAACTGCCTGGGGCTCCGCACGAACCTGACCGAAACCTCGCTCCCCTTAAGGGCCCAGAACTCGTTGAAGTTGCTCACGTAGTTGTAAGCGACTATCGCTACCTCGACTTCGCCCCCGCCGAAGTCCTGTAGGTTCATGGAGTCCTCTGGCATTATCGATAGCTCGTCGGAATAGGGCAAGTAACCCAAGTACTTCATCCCCGTCCTTTCCTCCAACCACTTAGCTCCCGACTCCAGGAATTTGGGGTCTCCCCTCAGCTTGTTTATCACGAAGCCCTTCAGCCTGTCCCTGAGTGAGGGAGGCAACGCCAAGTAGGCCCCGTAAGCGGAGGTGAAGGCCCCTCCGGGATCTATATTGAGCACCAAGATCGCTGGGACGCCCCTCCTCATGACCTCCACGGTCGCCAAGTCCCGCTCCACGAAGTTCGGCTCTATCCCCCCAGCCCCCTCTACGACCATGTCGTCCCTCAGCCTAATCGACTCCCTGATCCTGGGTAGGATCGTGTCGTAATACTCGGAGTAGCTGAACGTCCCGAGGGGGGTCCCGTAATGGACTACCTCGACCCTCCCGTTCCCGGAGGGCTTCAAGAGGACAGCGTTCATTCCCCTCTCCGGCTCCCTACCCGAGGCGATCGCCTGAAAGGCCTGGATGAAGGCTATCTCGCCTCCGTCCTTAGTGGGGTAGCTGTTGAGCGACATGTTCTGGGCCTTGAAGGGGTAGGCGTTGAGGTATCTGACCAGGGCCGAGACTATCGTCGACTTACCGGAATCGCTCGTGGTAGAGGCGACTAACAGCAAGCCTGTGCGACCAATTGAGTAGCGAGGTGAAAAGCTCTACAGGCGACCAGAGTACAACAAGGAGGATTTTCTTTCTGGAAAGGGAATGATTCTAGAGACGGGCCGTAGTGTTACGAAATCTAAAAAGATATTTTGGACTGTCGTTCATTAGTAGTGGGCGGTCATGAAGGCATCAACGCCTATCCTACTCGCCCTAGTGCTACTGGGGTTGACTCTAGGATTTGTCGTCCTTACCCTCTCACCCTCTTACGCCCAAAGCTCGAACCAAACCGCAACCAAGTCCAACGCCACTTTCCCTGTTTACGGTGTGGTCAACAGGACGTTAGTGCTGTTCAACAACACAGTGATGCCCGGGAACTTCGTGCCCAGCCAGATTTCGTATTCCCTGGGCCCAATCGCCTACAACCCGGTTAACAACGAGATATACGCGGCTGTCGTCTCCTCAATGACGGTCAAGGTTATGAGCGCTGAAAACTACACGGTGCTGAAGAACATATACGTAGGGCCTAACCCCTCGGCTATCGCGGTAGACCCGAACAAGGGCTACGTGTACGTCCTCAATCAAGGCAGCGGCACCGTGACTGTGATCGCTCCTAACAACACTGTGCTGAACGTTATTGAGACCTACAACTGGCCTAACCTCATGACGCTCGACCCAAACAACGGATTGGTCTACGTGGCCAACTCGTCCACGGGTCAGATCATAGTCCTCAGCCCCAACTCCTCGAAACCCGTTGCCCAGTTTAAACTCAACACGTCGCTAACCACTATTTTCTACAACCCGGCCGTAGACAAACTGATCGCGGTCTACATCCAGGCGGCTTTCGGCAAGACCGTCGTGCACCTGTTCTCAATTAACCCTAATACCATGAAAGTCGTAAAGTACTCGTCGTTCACCACCGCGTACAGCACTGGGGTTAACTCGATCGCGGTGAACTCGAAGAGCGGAATGATATACTTCCTCGAGGGCAACCTGATCCAGTACGTCAACGCCAAGAACCTCTCCTTGGTAGCGACCTTGAACGTAGGCCCGGTGTATGTGCCCTACATGAGCGTGTGGAACCCCGTTAACGGATTGATATACGCGATCGGCGTGGGAGCAAACAACGCTAGAGTTCTCTACGTCATAAGCCCAGGGAACCACACGTTGCTCGCCAAGGTGCCCTTGCCCCAGAGCAACCTGAATGGCCTAGCGGTGAACCCTGTAACGGGTTACGTTTACATCACAGCAGGACCCCCCAACCCACTGTACGTAGTCTTCCCTCCCGACAACTTCGTGATGGGAGTTTTCGTCGGCCAGCTCACTCCAGGAGGCATGGTTTACGACAGTGTCAACAACTACATTTTCGTGACTCTAACCACGGCCAACTCCGTGGCAGTGATCGACGCCTCCACGATGAAAATCGTGAAATTCATCAATACGGGCCTACTGCCTCAGGGCATCTCAATTGTCCCCAGCAACGGCATGATATACGTGGCGAACTTCAGGAACTTCACGCTCTCCGCGATCAACCCGGCCACCCTCAACACTACGGCGGTCATCCCCGTGGGGAAGGGCCCCACTTCTATGGCTTACAACCCGTTTAACGGTTACCTGTACGTCGCCAACTACCAGTCAGACACCGTGTCGGTCGTCAACGTGAAGACGGGACAGCTCGTCATGAACATCCAGGCCGGGCTAGGCCCCAACGGAATAGTGTTCAGCCCGGCTACTAAGATGGTCTACGTTTCTAACTACGTTTCTAAGAGCATTTGGGTCATAAACGCCAGCAGTAATCAAGTCGTTGACACGATTAACCTGAACTTCAACCCGACCTTCCTGACCTTGGGCAACGACAACGTCACGTTAATAGTGGGAGGTCCCAACCAACTGTTGCTGATAAAGGCGAACAACGTTTCTAGCCAGCGGGCCATTTCGCTACCCGCGAACCCGACCAGCGTAGTTTACGACCCGGTCAACGGGTTGTACTACGTGAGCCTCTCGAACAACGTGGTGTTAGCTCTCAACTCGACGAACTTCCAAACCGTGGGCAAATTGGCGGTCGGAGCGAACCCTGTCTTCTTGGCCGTCAACACAAAGAACGGCAACGTCTACGTCGCCAACCAGAACTCGGGTACCATCAGTGAAATTTCCGTAACGCCTCCTAAGACTGTAAAGACGGGCGCGACCAACGCGACGACTACAACGAGTAGTACTACGACAACAACGACCAGCACGTCGAGTAGTACCACCTCTTCGGCGCTCCCAGTAGTGACGACGCCGACAGGAGGCGTTAACTTCACTCAAGTAATCATAGTGATCGTCGTGCTAGCCGTCGTTGGGTTCGCTATATTGGTGCTGAGAGGAAGAATGATCGGAAGGTAAGCGGTTTTTATTGACCTAAGGCGTTTTTGTAGAGCCCGAACTTAACAAGTGCTTAGGCTTTCGGCTGACAATTCCGGGCCGAAAACGGAGAGACTGTGCAGATCACGCTTAAAGTAACTGAGTACATAAACTTCTCCTTTTGAGGCTAATCGATTTATATCGTTCTAGAGCTAGCTTCACCTGAGATGGCTTACGATCCCCCCTTCAGCGAGGTGAAGAAGAAGGCCGAGACGTTATATCGAGCCTATGAGTACGGAACGGACTTCATGCCGTTCGAGGTCAGAGACTATTGCGAGGCTAAGCTGATTAAGGAGAGGTTCCAGGAAATCCTGGTCAACAACGAAGGGTTCGGGGGCTATAAGCTCAGTTTCACAACGTACCAGTCACTCAAGAAGTTCGGACTAGACGAGCCGGAGTTCGCAGTCCTCACGAGCAAGATGGTCACAGAACACAGGTCTATCGAGAGCCCCTTCACCTACACGTACGTCGAGGCGGAGTTGATAGCGGAAGTCGAGAACTGCGACGTGAACAGCGTGAACTCTTGCGTCAAGAGCTTAAGGCTAGGCCTCGAGATCCCTGCGACCAGGTTCCAACAGCCCATCAACAAGCTCACGACTTACCACTTGATCGCCGACAACCTGATAGCCTGGAGGCTCTTCCTGGGGGTGCAGGTAGACTCCGAGCCCAAGCGGGTCGCTCTCCTGGTTAACGACCGCGAAATGGGCGAAGGAGCGCCTTTCTACGTTTACGGAACATATAAGTCAATGTTGAAGTGGCTCTCGACGAAGTTGGGCAGGTTCAGCGGCTATGTGGCGACTGGGGCGATCTTGGGCCCTGTACCGGTCAAGAGAGGGGACATTGTTACGGTGAAGTCGGACAAGGGTGAGTTCACAGTCGCAATAAGCTGAGCCTCGCTCTTTATTTCCCTATTCGCCAGTTGAACCGCGATGAAGGCAATACTCATGGAGAACGGGAAAGTGGTGATCAAGGACGTCCCTATTCCCAAGCTACAGCCGGGGGACGTCCTGGTCAAGATGAAGGCCTGCGGCATCTGCGGGACTGACCTGGAGAAGATCCACGGCCAATACACTGCCTCAATGCCCGTACTCGGCCACGAGCCGAGCGGGATCATAGCACAGAGCACAGTCGACTGGCTGAAGGAGGGGACGAGGGTCTTCGCCCACCACCATGTTCCTGACTACACTTGCTACTACTGCACCCACGGCTCCCCCACGATGTGCCCGATGTACAGGAAGACCAACCTAGACCCAGGAGGCTTCGCCGAGTACTTCAGGGTTCCCGCCCACAACGTGAGGAACGGAGGGATCCTGGTACTGCCAGACCACGTGACCTTCGAGGAAGGGGCCTTCGTCGAGCCCTTGGGGACTGTGGTCAGGGCTCAGAGGAGGGCGAACCTGAGAAAAGGCGACTCAGTGCTAGTAGTAGGAGCAGGGCCCATGGGGCTGTTGCACGTAATGTTAGCGAAAGCCAAGGGGGCTTCCCTGGTGATAACGTCGGACGTCTCCGACTTCAGGGCCGACTTCTCCCTGAAAGTGGGGGCGGACTACGCCCTCAACCCTAAGAAGGACGACGTGCCGAACGAGGCCAGGAAGCTGACCGACGGCAGGGGAGTCGACATAGCTATCGTGGCCAGCGGTGCCCCAGCCGCGATCCTCTCGGCCCTCCACTCTGTCAGGAAAGGAGGCACCGTCCTGCTCTTCGGCGTGCCGTACAAGGGAACTGTGCTAGATTACGACATCAGCGAGCTGTTGAACAGCGAGATCTCCATAATCCCGAGCAACGCCGCCGTAGAGGAAGACACGAGGGAGGCCCTGGGCTTGATAGCCGAAAGGAAGGTAGACGTCGCGAGGCTAGTGACGCACAGGTTCAGGATAGACGAGTTCATGGAGGCCGTCAAGGTGGCGGAGAGCGGAGAGGCAATTAAGGTGCTAATAGTGGATTAACGTAGGAGAAGAGGAGCACCCCAACGAACTCCAAAGCGAGGAACAGGGCTAGAGCGACCCTAAACAGCTTCAGGGCGACGAGTACGTCCTCATCCCCAGGGTAAGGAAAAACCGATCCGACCACGTAGTGACCCTTCTTTTCTAACCTGACCCTTAGGATGGAGGAGGCGGCAAGGAACACCACCCTCGCATTTGGGCTCTCCACTCTCAGGGCCTCTTTTCTAAGTTCTGGGCTGATACGAGCGTTCAGTCCCAGGAGTTTCGCTGAAGCGTAAAGGAGGAGGGCGGTGAGCCTGGCGGGGACGTAGTTGAGCACCGTGTCAAACCTCGCAGAGAACCAGCCCTGATCCTTGAGCTCGGGCGTCTTGTAGCCGACCATGCTGTCCATAGTATTTGCGAGCCTTTGTAAGAGGGCCCCAGGCAGGCCTAACAGCAGGAACCAGAAGAGGGGGGAGATTATCCCGTCAACCGCGCTCTCGAACAGGGACTCAATGGCGGCAGACCTCACGAGTTCGGGCTCAGCCTTAGTGACGTCCCTCCTAACCATTTGCTGAACTAAAGCCCTCGACTCCTCCCTGAAGGGCACACTCTTCTTCACGAGCGAGTACAGCATTGAAACGGAAAACGAAGCCTTGAGCGGGTAAACGGAGAGCAAGGAGAGGGGAAAGGGCAGGAACCACAGCATGGAAAGGGGAACGAGGACTGGGACGACGCTCACGAACCACAGTGCCACCCCGTAGCTCCTTGAGGCGAACGGCTTCGTGAGCCTCTCCGCAATTTTCCCCGTCCAGACTACAGGATGAACCTTCACGGGGGGCTCGCCGAGGGTAAGGTCGACAGCGAGAGCCAGAGCGAGAGCGACAGCGGGGAGAAGCCAAGGCCAGATCTCTCACCGACCTCCTGTGCTATCATGTGGAGGGGCGTAGAAAGGGTTATTGCGGCCCCTGACACGTCGCCGTTTACTCCCCCGAAGGCCCTCTCCGAGTAGGTCCTGAACGCGTAGAACATGAGTAGGAACGTGGCCCACTGTAGCGGGGAGCCGAAGAGGACTACCCAGACTAGGACTAAGGGCTTCACGATCGCCCCCTCCTTGAACGCCCTGCCCATCGAGCTCTCCGGCATGTGCTTCGAGTAGTAAGCTATGGCTATCCCTAATGCCCTGGACAAGGACTCGACGCTCAGGAACAAGAGGAAGTCGGCCCTGGCCGAAGTCAGGGCGGCGATTGACAATACTAAGTAAACGAGGAACAAACCCATGCCTCCCGCGCCGACTTGGACGTCCTTCAGCGCCCTTATTTTGTCCTCCCTAGTCCCCTTGACCATGAGCGCGTCACCGAAGTCCAACAGGCCGTCTAAGTGGTTGAAGCCCCTGAATGCCTCTATTACAGCTAAAGTCGCGACGACGGCTAAAGGCGATAGCAGCGAGAGCGAGTAAAATGATCCGAAGTCCAACAGGGCCGCTATCGGGCCAACGATTAGGGGGGCGAAAGCCGAATACCTGACTGCGTCCTCGAAGGAGGCCTTGACTGGAACTACCGTGAAGAACGCCAGCTGGGACTTGACGACCCTTAAGAGCGACACTTGTATTTGATCCGACAACTCGTTAAAGAGAGTTCTCAGAACGGGCCGTTACTGGTCGAACTGCTTCACAAAGACTAGTACTCGGAAACGGCGGTGAGTCGCGTTTAAGATTTATTTAAGTCATGCCTGAGAAAATACACTAAACAAACGTGAAGGCAGAGTGGTGGTTATGCCTTCCAGCGACTCGCGAAGAGTGACTAGTGGCGAAATATTGCTACCGCAAAGCATTGAACTCCTGTCGAGTATCGTCCTGAACCCCTTCGCGGTGGCCGGGGCCACTGGTCACATCGCACTAACACACGCCATAGACGACCGTACCTTTGAGGTTCTTTCGGGCATCTCGACGGAGGAACTTTACAGAATGTTCCACTCTTTACTTCTCGTCCCCCAGAGCGACAAACCAACCCAAATGGTGGTCTTCAAGGGCATATTCGAGGGGCCAGACCTCAAATTCGACACTTATCAGGTGAACGCCACATACCGCGGCTCTTGGGACGACGGGAAAATTCAGATCACCTTAACGTTCACCCTCTCAAAAAAAGCGACTGGACAAACGGGCCTTTCAATCACCTTGGAGTATACCACAAAAGTATCCTTCTTGACGAGGCTATCGGTCGTCCCTATTGATGAATTCTTTCGGAATATAGTGAACAAGCACCTTGTTCCCCACTTTCAACTATATATTAGATCAATAAAGTTCCCAGAGCAGAGGGAGAAAGCCGGAAAGGACGCCCCCAAGTTAGAGCCTCAAGCGCTGTTCTCCAATATAGGAAAAGTGAACGAGGTTCTCCCGGAGGCCCTGAGGACGGCGAAGAAGGCTCAGTACTCGGTTATAGTGATCAAGGGCGACGACCTCAAGGGCTATATGGTCCTGAACCAAGGCAGGGTTACTAAGGCTTGGTTCCTAACTAACGAGGGTTCGCTCGAAGGGGATCAGGCTATCCTACAAGTGATGACGCTGGACTCTCCCGTGGAGGTAACGGTCTACATTATCGACGTCGCGAAAGCTTTAGAGAGTTGGGCCGTCGAGTTCGCCACGAGGGCCGCGCAACTCCCCTGAATACGCCCCTTATTCAGTTAACGATTATAGGCTCTTGAGAGGTATAGGAACGAGCGCATGCAGAGGCACGTGATGTCGAAGAAGGACGCCAAGGAGTTCCTCGACAAAATCAAGAAGCTCTACGGGCTTGAACTATCGGGTCAACTCGAGATAGGGAAGGAAAAGAAGAGCGTTTACTACTTCGTCAACGGTCTGCTAGCCTTCTTCAACGAACCTCCTTTACCGACAATATGCGGGGCCATGAAGTATAACATCAACATGCCCTTCGTCGTCGTCGACGAGGGGGCCGTTAAGGCCGTGAGCAACGGGGCGGACCTCTTCGCTCCGGGGATAGTGGAGTACAACTGCGACTGTAAAGAAGGGGACTACTTCCTGGTCAAGACAAAGACGGGGATCCCCGTCGCGGTCATGAGGGCTTTAATGAGCGCGGAACAGGCTAAGAGCGAGAGGAAGGGCAAGTTCGGGGAGAACCTGCACCACATCGGCGACGACATCTGGGAGATGTGCAGGGGGAAGCTCTGAACGACTCCTTCAGATCTTACCCCTTTCGGCGAACCTCTTCAGCCTCAGCACCTCCTGCCTCAGAGCCTCAAGCTCCCTCCTCAGGGCGTAGAGCTCCGTGTCGTGTAGCTCCACCACCTTCTTCAGCTTGTCTACGCTCTCCATGCCGTCAGGTTGTTTGAACCTCACCTTGTCTTCTCCTACCTCCTCAACGTAACCGAGCCTCGCCAAGTCCTTCACGTAAGACTTGGCAGTCTTGTAGGAGACCTTCAGCTCGAGAGCGAGATCCGAGATCTCGACCTCTCCGTGCGATTTAATAATCGAGAGCGTCTCCTGAAGGCGGGGAGAAAGCTCCACGTTAAGCCCCTTAGCCGTTGTTCAGTTTAAAAACGGAGGACTCCCGTATTACACCCAGTGCTGATCCTGACGGAGTCGGACGTAAGGACGATCTTGAGCTTCAGGCACGTATACGAGGCCTTGAGGAGGATATTCCTACTCGAAGACCAGGGTCTCGCGGCTAACACGGAGAGAGTGAGGACGCCTTTCCACGGGTCTGTCCTCACTTACCAAGCCGCGGCTGCCGAAGGCTTCTTCGGCTTCAAGGTGTTCGTTTCCGGCTCGTTCATGGGAGTCCTGTTCGACAGGGAGGGCAACGCGGTCATGCTCACGGCCTCGGACTACTTGACCAGAATGAGGACTGGAGCCTTAGCGGTATTGGCATCAGACCTCATGAAGGGGAATTACCAGGAGATCTGCGTAGTCGGTTTAGGGAGGCAGGGGAGCTTCACAGTTAAAGCCTTCAACGAGCTGAAAGGGATTGAGCCCAAGGCCTCCGCGAGGACTAGGAGCGGAATCGAGAGGGGAGTCGAGAACTTACAGTCGATCGAAGCGAGGGCCAGGGTAGTCGGGTTCAGCGAGTGCGTGAAGGACGCTGACGTCGTCACGACTATCACCACCTCGAAGGAGCCCTTCTTAAAGGCGGAGAGCCTCAAGGCCGGGGCGCACGTGAACGCCATGGGGAGCAACCTCCCTGAAAGGGTGGAGCTGTTCGCCGACGTGATAAAGCGCGCCTCTACCATCGCGGTGGAGTCCGTGGAGCAGGCCATGAAGGAGGCGGGAGACCTAATCCTGGCCAAGAAGCTCGGCATGCTCGACGAGGGCAAAATAGTCCCGTTCTCGCGAGTGGTGGCAAAGAAGTGGACGAGGAAAAGCGACGACGAACTGACCGTTTTCAAGTCAGTAGGGATCGGACTCCTCGACCTGGGAGTGATGCTCAGGCTCTACGAGCTGGCTAAAAAATATGGGGCTGGAAGAGAATTGCCCCTGGACTTGAGATGGTCTCCAGAATCGGCAGGGAAGTAGAGCTCTCTCCCGTCGAGTTAGGATCCCAAACCGCCAAGAGGGTCGAGATAAACCTGGCCTCGGGCTCTCCCGACCCCAGGGTAATGCCGGTCAAGGAGATTAAGGAGGCGTACAATTACGTGATAGAGAACTACGGCGCCAAGTCTCTATTCTACCCAGGGGCGGGCGGGCAGGAAGTCCTCATTGAGAGGGCCTGGGAGTACGCCGAGTTCCTCGGGGTTAAGCGAAACAAGGGCGACAGGCTTGTAGTCACGAGCGGTGCCCAGCACGCTATCGAGCTCCTCTCGCTCTACTTCCTCGACGGCGACGGGAGGATTGCTGTGGAGAACCCCACCTTCGTGGAGACCTTCCAGCCGATGAAGTTGCTGAGCTCGGTGGTGTTCCCGATCAGCGTGGACTCCAAGGGGATGAGGGTGGAGGAGCTGGAGCAGGTAGTCAAGCTCACGAAGATAGACTTCGTCTACGTTATCCCCAACTGCCACAACCCAGCTGGGGTGAACCTCGACGAGGAGAGGAAGAAGCACTTAGTCGAGTTAGCCTCGAAGTATGACTTCTATATCATCGAGGACGACCCGTACAGGACAATTGCCTGCGACCTGGGGGAGCCTATCAAGAACTACGACAGGGAGGGGAGGGTGGTCTACGTTACTACGTTCAGCAAGGTGATAGCCCCCGGCCTGAGGGTTGGGTTCTTCATTGCTAACGAGGAAATAGCGAACAAGGTCGCCCTCATGGAGCAGATGGACTTCTCCACATCGACGCTCAACCAGTACGTCGTCGCCAGGCTCCTGGAGACCAAAGTCCCTCAGTCCAGGAGGAGGCAACTCTACGAGTACTACGGCAGGAAGATGAAGGTCATGAAGGACGAGCTGGCGTCGAGGGGTCTGAAGGACTACAACGAGCCGAGGTGCGGCTTCTTCCTCTTGCTTGACACTCACAAGAACTCCCAGAGGGTCTTCAGGGAGGCGGTCAAGAGGGGGGTGAGCGTGGTCGACGCGAAGCCCTTCTTCCTGAGGGGAGGCGACACGATGCTAAGGCTCAGTGTGGCCGTCGAGACCGAGGAGAAGATAGCTGAGGGTGTGAGGAGGCTGAAGGAGGGTGTCGACGCGGCGTAGGTTGGAGGGGCTAAGGGAGCTGATGAGGGCTAAAGGCGTAGACCTGGTAGTGCTTTCTACCACTTCGAACATGTATTATTTGACTGGGTTCATTGAAGAGCAAATGGAGAGGCCCCTGTTGTTCTTCGTGACAGAGGAGTCCGAGTTCTTCCTGGCCCCAAAGATGTACGAGGGCATGCTGCCCTCCGGCTTCGAGGCCGTTTACTACCTAGACGGGGAGAACCCCTTCTCCAAGCTGGACTTGAGGGCGAAAGTCTTGGCGGTCGACGACCAGATGTGGTCGCTACACGCTGTCCCGATCCTCGAAAAGGTCAACCCAGAGAGGGTGGTAATGGCGTCGAGCTTGCTGGGCGAGCTGAGGGCCGTGAAGGACGAGGAGGAGGTCGAAGCGATAAGGAAAGCCGGCGAGATCGCTAGGAGAGCCTTCGAGTCGGTGAGGGAGAAGGTGAAGGAGGGAATGAGCGAGGACGAGATCGCTAGGATTTACGAGGAGGAGGTCAGGTCTCTGGGGGCTCAAATCGCGTTCGAGACAATTGTAGGTTCAGGGCCCAACTCTGCGTTGCCCCACCACAGGCACTCGAGCAGGAAGATTAGGAGGGACGACGTGATCGTGCTCGACTTCGGGGTCAGGTTGTATGGTTACAACGTCGATATAGCGAGGCCCCTCTTCGTGGGTGAGCTAGAGAGGGATAAGCTGGAGACCTTCGAGGCTGTCCTGAGGGCACAGTCGAGAGCGGTCGCTGAGGCGGTTGAGGGGAGAACCGCTAAAGAACTGGACAAAGTCGCGAGGGACGAGTTGGGGGGTCTCAGCAAGTTCTTCACGCACAGGCTCGGCCACGGGATAGGCCTGGACGTGCACGAACTACCTTACATTTCGCCCGACAGCGACTACAAGCTGAGGAAGGGCAACGTCTTCACGCTCGAGCCCGGCGTTTACTTCCCCGGCAAGTTCGGCATTAGAATCGAGGACACTTTCGTCCTAAAGGACAAGCTTGAACCCCTGGACAGCGTGCCCAAGAGCCTGGACTACTTGAAGGTGTGAGGGGAGCATTCTAAAGATAAAGCCCCTCTAAGAATTTTATCGCGTAATGCCGGAAGTCCCCGTAATCTACGGCCCGATTTACGAGGAGCACAGGGCTCCGGGCTATCACCCCGAGAACCCGGACAGGGTGAGGCTAGTCCTCGAAGCCCTAAAGCCCAAGAACGTCGTCGAACCCCAGCCCGTAAGGAAGGAGGACGTCCTCCTCGTTCACGACCCGGACTACGTCGAGCTCGTGGAGAAGGAGAGCAGGTTCGAGTACTCCCACTTGGACCCAGACACTTACGTTAACGACAAGACCTTCACTGCCGCCCTCTACGCCCTCGGTGGGGCATTACTAGCTTACGAGCTCCAGGGCTTCGCCCTCGTAAGGCCGCCGGGACACCACTCGGGCATAACAGGGAAAGCGTTAGGGGGGCCGACCCTCGGGTTTTGCATCTTCAACAACGTGGCCTTCCCCATCAGGAAGCTGAACCTCAAGAGGGTAGCGATCATAGACTTCGACGTCCACCACGGCAACGGGACTCAGGAGATCTTCTGGAACGACCCAAACGTCCTGCACATAGACGTCCACCAGGACCCCAGAACCCTCTACCCCGGCACAGGCTTCCCAGAAGACGTAGGCGGGAAGGAGGCGGAGGGGACTAAGGTGAACTTAGTCCTCCCTCCTGGAGCGGGGGACGACGCCTACTTGGAGCTTTTCCCCATTATAGAGTCCATACTCGACGACTTCAAGCCCGAAGTCATAGCGTTCTCCGCCGGCTTCGACGCCTTCGAGGGGGACGGGCTCGCGAGGGTCAGGGCCACGGAGCTCACGTTCTATAACTTCGGCAAGCTGGCGAGGAAAGCCAAGAGGTTTTACGCCGTCCTGGAAGGGGGTTACAGCGTGGGGCTCAAGAGGGGTACGAAGGCGTTCTACGACGCCCTCAACGGCGTGGAGATAGAGTACAAGGTCAACGAGAGCCCCGCAGGCCTACTGACTTCCTTCAGGGATTTAGTAGCCTACGAGAAGAGGATACTCAGGAACTACTGGAAGGTCTAGCACTCGTAATAGCACCTCATGGCGAGGTTTATTGCAGCGTTCAAGTCCCTGTCTATCCTAAGCCCGCACTTGGGGCAGTAAAAGGTGCTCCCCACTAGCTCCCCTTCCCTGTAGCCGCAGTTGGAGCAGATCCTACTAGTCCCGGAGGGGTTCACGAACCTGTACTTAATGCCCCTCCTGTAGAGCTCCCTCTGCAATGCGTCGGTGGCGGCCCTCAGGACTAGCGCTATCTTGTTGTCGATGTGCTTGAGGTTCTCCAGCACAACTACCTTCGGGTCTAGGTTCTCTATGAAGTCCACCGCACTAGTGACGACCGGCTCCACCTTCTTCCTGATAGTGTTGATCTCCGCGATGCCCTCAGCGGTGGAGACCACCTTGGCGAACTCCTCGGAGATCAGGCCGGTGCCGAAGTACTTTTTCGCTATGACCTTCCTGGACTTGTCAATCGCGACGACTGTTATCAAGTGCCTGACTCCAACGTCGACCCCTACAATGCTCTGCTCGACCGGGTAAGCCAAGTAGACCTTCACTTCCCTGCCGACTTCCGCGATAGCGTGCAGAGGTTCCCCCTCTATTGGGGGCTCCACTTCGGCGTTCAGCCCTTTCAGGACGTAATGACTCCCTTTCTTTACCACTTCAACCGGGCCGATCCTCACTTTGTCTGATGACAAAGCCTGATAAAACACCCCTCTGGGCACGTTGATGGGAGGAGGCCCGACGTGCAACCCCTTGTTCTTTAAGCTTGAAACGTACATGTGAGCGAATAGAACCTCGCTCCTTATCCTCTCCAGCTCGCCTAGGCTGATTATCCTAGACTCGAATAACCTCGTTTTCATGAAACAAATAATTACAATATAACCTAAAAAACTGTTCAAAAGCCTTCGTGGTTAAGTTCAGACCTTGCTAAGCCTGGCCAGCACGAGAGTAGCGACCTGTACCGGGAGCCCTTCTAGCGCCTTGACCCTCTCTTGGACTGTGTCTATGGTGCTCACGTTGACCTTCTCCTTGAGCTCGCCGTCGACCTTCTCGTAGACCTTCACGACCTTCACCGAGTCCTGCGGCAGGATCGCTTCTGTTACTACGTACTTGGCGCTCTCCCTGCTGACCTCGCTGCCGTACTCGTCGAAGGCCTTCACGAACTTCTCCGGTATTTCCAGTATCATACTTCTCTACCTCTGAGTCTTAATCCGAGCCGTTATATTTAAACTCGACCGCCGTAGTCTCTATAGACCCAGTTCAAATGTTTAAGCGAGTTTAAACCTGAGGACAGCAGGCGAGTTCTAAAACTCGGCCCTCATCAACGGGCTCCCCGAGGCCCAAGTAATGCTTAACTGTAGAGGAGAAAACGTAGCCGTTGTAGTAATACATCCTATAGTACTCCTCCACCTCCTTTGCCCTCGCCTTGTTGTGGTAACTCACGAAGTAAAGCGACGGGCCTTGAACCTCGTCGTAAGCCAGTAGGGCAGAGTTAAGGCTAGAAGCGAAAGGCTTGAGCGCCTCGGTGACCGACTTGTAGGCCTCATAGGGGGTCTGCCCCTTCTCGACCTCCCTCACGATATCCGCGAAGTAGAGGAAGCTGTCCGTTGCGGGATAGTCGGGGGTTGGGAAGGCCTTCCTGCTTATCGACCCGTTGTGGACGAAGTGGAGGTCGTAGTTCCTGACCCTTGCGTGGTAGGGGTGGTTGTTGGGCAAGGCGTAGAGGAACCTCCTTCCCTTCCTGGCGTGGACTACCCCGACCGCCCTCTTCCCCTCGATCAGAGAGAACAGGCTATCCAGCGTCTCGTCCTCGAATATCGGGACCTTCGTCTTGTACGCGATTAACCTCCACTGGCCTTTCGAGAGGTAATAAATGGAGGCACCCCACCCGTCGTCATGTGTGCCCAGGGAGAAGAAAGGGTCGTCCTTAGCCGCCTTCCTGAGGGCATCAACGAACTTGAATTCGAAGCTCTCCACGTTGAAGGCCAACAGCCTACACATTCAGCCTCATCCCGTCGTAGGCCACTCTGGCCCCCTTCGAGTTCGCGTAGATCTCCGCTTCGAGCCACGAGGGGACGTGGGTTATGACGAGCTTGCTCGTGGGGATAAGGCTCAAGAGCTTGGGGAGCTCCGTGTGGCCCCACTGCTCGCAACCAGTAATGCAGGAGGCCTCGTGGATCACCAGGTCGGCGTCCCTTGCCTCCCTCAGGACGGGCTCGCAGGGCTCCAGCGTGTCGCCAGAGTACAAGATTTTCCTGTTCCCGTCGGTAACCACGTAAGAGACCGCGCGAACGGTGTGGCAGGCCTCAACCGAGTAGATTTCGAGCTCTCCAACCTTCGCTCTGGGAAGGGGGGACTCATACACTTCTGCCGAAACCCTGTTGCCGGCCTTTACCACGGAGTCGAGGACTTGGGAGAGCCCCGGAGTGGAATAAACTCTCAGGGTAGGGATCCCCTTCATTTTCCTAATCACCAGGTGGTCGAAGAGTCCTATGAAGTGGTCGACGTGCAGGTGGGTCACGAATAAGGCGTCGAAGTCCACCAGGTCGTAGTCCTCAATCCTGTAGTTGACTCCCGAGCCCATGTCTAAGAGGACTTTCACGCCCTCGTGGATCACGGCTATCCCTGCCTTGAACCTTTTGGTGCCCAGGGTTGCGCCAGCCCCCGTTCCCAGGAAGAGGATCTCCATAACAACCGCCTCACATGTCGTCCCTCTCGCTTATGTCCGGTAGGTCGCAGAGCCCCGCGCACTCGTGGCCCTCGTGGCTATGGGTCTCCAGCCTCAACCTCCTTTTCGACCTCCTCCCACCTGGGGCCGAGGGCTCCATAAGTCTTCACAGAGATGCCGGCTATTATGTTAGCCTTCTTTACGGCCACCTCCAGGTCGTAGCCCCTGTCTAGGAAGACCGCGAGGGCCCCGTTGAACACGTCCCCAGCCCCTGTCTCGTCGACGGGTTCTACCTTAACAGCCTCGAAGAGCCTCTTCCTCCCGTCCTTCGTGACCAATAGGGCGCCCTTGTCCCCGAGGGTGATCACCACCGCCTTTCTCACCATCTTGGACAGCCTCTCGACGATCGTGGGTATGTCGTTGGCTTTAGCTAATTGAGACGCCTCTATCTCGTTGGGGGTGATCACGTCAGCGAGCTTGAGTATCGAGTAGTCGCTAAGCGTCGCCGGCGCGGGGTTGAGTATCCTGATGCCGTCAAAGTCCTCCAAGGCCGCCCTGACCGTGTTCTCCGGGATCTCGAGCTGCGTTAGGAGCACTCTCCCTCCTTCCAGGGCCCGCTCCAGGTGCTCGGGCCTTAAGTAGGAGTTTGCTCCGGGCT
>JBAMMP010000030.1:2572-10234 GCA_039793765.1 Sulfolobaceae archaeon | reverse complement strand
ACCACGAACAAGGCCCCTCTGGCACTGAGGTTCTGGGACATCGTGAACGAGGCCAAGAGGAGGGGGGTCACCCTGGGCTTCCAGGGCACAGTGATGAGCGGCACTCCCTCGATAAACCTGCTCAGGGTCATGCCGGGGGTCAAGGTGAGGAAGATTAGGGGGATACTGAACGGCACGACGAACTACGTCCTGACCAGGATGGCCGAGGGGATCCCCTTCACTTCCGCCCTGGCCGAGGCGAAGCAGAAGGGATACGCTGAGGAAGACCCGAGCTTAGACCTCAATGGCTTCGACGCCGCGGCAAAGCTCACCATCCTCAGCGACTTCGCCTTCGGGAGTAAGTTCACCATCAAGGACGTCAAGTTCGAGGGCATAGCGGGGATAAGCGAGGACGACGTAAAGAAGGCCCTGAAAGAGGGCAAGAAGCCGAAGCTGATAGCCTACTCTGACGGGGTGAACGCAAGGGTAAAGGTGGAGTTCATCACTAAGGAAGACCCGCTCTACACCGTCGATGGAGTCGAGAACGCCCTGTCAATAGAGAACGAGGTACAAACCGTGACGATAAGGGGGCCAGGGGCGGGCCCGAGGCAGGCGGCCTTCGGGGCCTTCAGCGACTTAATACTCCTCAAGCGTGGGGCCCTTATCTTACCTTAACGACATATTCTGGTTTTTAATAGGTTGAGAGAAACTGAGAACGCGTGTCAATAAGGCCGGCTGAGCTACTCAAGTTGGCCAAGCCCAGGGTGATCGCCCTCCTAGACTTAGCGGCGTTAGCGGGTTACTTCGCGGCGGGTTTCAGGGAAGTTCTCCCGCTGTTGTTCGTCCTCGTAGGCGGATCCCTCGCCTCAGCGGGGGCCATGATGGTCAACGAGGCGTACGAGGCCCCTAAGGACGCCGTGATGGAGAGGACTTCCTGGAGGCCAACCGCGAAAGGCGCCTTCAGCACGAAGAGTATTTACGCGATCGGTTCCGCCCTGATCGTAGCGGGAGTCGCGGTCTCCTACCTCGCCAACCTGCTGACTTCCGTCTTTGTGGCCTTCGGCGCCCTCTTCTACGTCTTCGTTTACACCTTCCTCCTCAAGCCCAAGCACTGGAGCAACATCGTGATAGGAGGTCTCGCGGGAAGCGCAGCGGCCTGGGCAGGTTACGCGGCGAACTTAGGTCGCCTCGACGCTCCAGGGTTCCTCCTAGGGATCCTGATCTTCATGTGGACCCCCGGCCACTTCTGGTCCTTGGCCCTGAGGTTCAAGGAGGACTACGAGAAGGCTGGTTATCCGATGTTGCCCGTAGTGTTCGGGGAAAAGGTAACGTCTAGGGCGATTGCAATGAGCAACGCGGCGATGATACCATTTGCCCTGGCGTTAGGGATATGGTTCGGCACGGTTTACCTATTAGTTTCGGCGATCGCCTCGGGAGTCTTGATGTATTTCTCGATCAGGCTCTACAAGAATCCGACCAAAGAGGAGGCCTGGAGATCCTTTAAGGTCTCCTCGCCATACCTTGCCATCCTACTGCTGACCATAATTATTAGTAGGGCACTGTGACCAGGACGTAGGCCCTTTTTCCTCTCCTCCTCACGCTGACTATTACGTCGTTGCACCTCTTGCTGACTCTCATCTCATCCTCGCCCGAGTTCACTATGACCCTCAACTTGGCGGAGCACTCCATGGCCTTCCTGATGTACTCCCTGTAGTATGGGGACACGAACTCTTCAGCCCTCTCGACTAGCTTTTGGAAAGCTTCTTCTGGAGTCGCGTCGTTAACCCCGAACGTAGAAACGGGGATCCAGATCTCGAGGTAGCCGTCCTTCACAACGGTCTTGGGCGAAGAGGCCTTGTAGCCGAGCAAAGCCCCCACGAGTCCTGCCACTAAGTTAGTCCCAGCCAGGACGTAAGCCAGGGAAACGGGAATCAGGTGGGAGAGGAGGAGCAAGACCCCGGACGAAATGCCCAAGTTTGCTATAACCATGATAAGGGCCCTCCTCAACCCCCCGAGAGCCCTTACGTAAAGGAAGCTGGGCAGGGAAGTGCCCACGACTGGAACCGGGGACAAAGCCAACAGGGCAACCAGTCTCCTCTCTCCCTCGACCATTGTAATACTTTCATGCAATACCGACCTTAAAAAGGTTTATCAGTACAGCTTATTGTAAAGAATTCCATATAATCAGTTCTATTTCCGTGAGTGTTATGTATCGATTCGATGAAAAATTTTCAACAATTTGCTTAATCGACGTGTTTTACTCAACAAATTTCAACTTAGCTGAGCCTCTAACTAGTCAAGGTTTTATTCTGAGGCTTTCTCTTCCCCGAGATGGAGACGATCCAGGTAAAGCTCGAACCCCCAATAGCTTGGGTCTACCTGAACAGGCCCGATAGGCTCAACGCGATAAACGAGAAAATGATCGACGAGCTGAGGCAGGCCTTGACGGATTTAGAGAACAACCAGGACGTGAGGGTCATCGTAATTACCGGCACGGGCAAGGCGTTCTGCGCTGGGGCAGACATAACCCAGTTCACACAGCTCAACGGCTACACCGCTTGGAGGTTCGCCAAGAAGGGAAGGGGGCTGATGGACTTCATAGAGAGTCTGAGCAAGCCCACGATAGCAATGATCAACGGCTATGCCCTGGGAGGAGGCCTAGAAATTGCTTTAGCCTGCGACATAAGGATAGCGGCTGAGGAGGCCCAGCTCGGCCTTCCCGAAATCAACCTAGGCATCTACCCTGGCTTCGGCGGCACGCAGAGGCTAGTAAGGGTAGTCGGCAAGGGGAGGGCGATGGAGCTGATGCTGACGGGCGACAGGATCCCCGCCAAGGAGGCTGAGAGGATAGGCCTGGTGAACAAGGTAGTCCCCCTGGCTGAACTAGAGAAGGCGACGAGAGAGTTGGCCATGAAGCTCGCCAAGAAGCCGCCGGTCTCTATAGCCATAATCAAGCTCATGGTCAACAAGGGCGCGGAGGCCGCCCAGGACATAGGGCTAGAAATGGAGAGCCTAGGCTGGGGAGTGGTGTTCAGCACAGAGGACCAAAAGGAGGGAGTGAACGCCTTCCTGAACAAGAGGGAGCCGAACTTCAAGGGAAGCTAAGTGATGTAGAGCGGGTGGAACCTGTCCTTAAACGCGTTTTTCGACAGCTTCCCCCTTATGTTTATCTTGTAACCGCACTTGGGGCACCTGTTGTCCTCGGTCAGGTTGTACTCCAGAATGTCGAAGCCGTAACGCCTAATGAGCAACGTCTTGCACTGGGGGCAGTAGGTGTTCTCGTAGGGGTGTCCCGGAACGTTGCCCAGGTAGACGTACTGGAAGCCCATCTTCCTCGCCAGCTCGTAGTGCTTCTCCAAAGTCTCAACGGGAGTCCAGGGGAGGTAGTTCAGCTTGTAGTCGGGGTGGAACCTGAGGAAGTGTATGGGGGTCTCAGGCCCCAACCTGTCGTAAATTATCTTCAGCAGCTTCTCAGCCGCGCTAAGGTCGTCCCCGATCTGAGGGACGACTAAGTCCGTGATCTCCACGTGAACCCCCATCTTCTTAAGTGCCTCAGCCGTCTCGATAATCGGCTCCGGCCCAGAAGCTCCCGTGTAACGCCTCATGAACTTGGGCTCGCCGTTCCCCTTGAAGTCTATGGTCGCCGCGTCCAGGAAGTCCTTGACGTAGTCCACAGCTTCTGGAGTCCAGTAGCCGTTTGTGACCATGGTGTTGAAGAGCCCCTTCTTCCTTGCTAAAACGCCGATGTCGTGGGCGTACTCCACGAAGATGATGGGCTCGTTGTAGGTGTAGGTTATTCCGTCGGCCTCGTGAGCTACTGCCAGGTCTACCATTTCCTCAGGCGAGATCTCGTAGCCCTCGGCCCTCCTCCTCTGGCTAATGTCGAAGTTCTGGCAGTACATGCACATCCAGTTGCAGCCGAAGGTGCCGAACGAGAGTACCTTGCTTCCGGGGTAGAAGTGCATGAGGGGCTTCTTCTCGATGGGGTCTACGTGGATGGCGGCGACCTTCCCGTAAACGTCCAGGTAGAGCTTGCCGTTCCTAACGCTCCTGACCCCGCAGAAGCCTATCTGCCTCTCCCCTATCAGGCACCTCCTAGCACAGGCAAGGCACCTGACCTTGCTGTCCTCCTTTTTGTAAAGCACTGCCTCTTTGGACATCAGAGATAAGACTCGTAGAACTCCGTAATTAACCTTCGTAAACCCTGCAGAGCGACAGGAACTCCTTGTCCTCGTCGCAGACGTTGAACCCCTTCAGATCCTTGAGGAGCTCTTCCACCCTCTTCCTCAGGGACTCCCACATCCTCTCGTCGTAGTCCTTGAGGTAGACCAGGTAGACCTTGTCCTTCTTCCCGCTTATGGGGATGAAGTCGAGGACAATCGCCTGCCTCTCCTCGTTAGTCCCCTCTACCTCTATCTCGCTGTAGTAAACGTCTATGGCGTCGAAGGGGGTCAAGTCCGTCCCCTTGAGAAGCCCAGAAATGACGTCTAGGGCGACGTCGAACGGGAGTATCTCCTTGGTCTCGTAGTCCTCTTCCTCCTCGTCCTCGTAGTACTTCACGAAAATGACCTACACCCGCGAAAGAGTGAAGAAGGGAGGGAAAAAACTTGAGCCTTCACCTCTTGTAGCCGAACTTCCTGAGCAACTCCTTCCTCTCCTTTATGTCCTCCTCCTTCTCCACGCCTAACGGGGTCTGGCCGTCTACCACCCCAATTACTCCCCTGCCCTGGTCGGTCTCGGCAACTAAGACTTGAAGCGGGTTCGCTGTAGCGGCGAATATCCGAACTACCTCCTCCACGCTCTTTATCCTGTTCAGCACGTTTATGGGATAGCCGTTCTTTATGTAGATAACGAAGACGTGGCCAGCAGCGATGGACTGGCACGCCTTCTGCGCCAGTTGGATCAGCTCCTCGTCGTTCCCGTCCCACCTTATGAGCCTCTTCCCGCTGGCCTCGCAGAAGGCTATCCCGAACTTCAGGTGGGGGCTGGAAGAAGCCAAGGTCTCGTAGAGGTCTTCGACGGTCTTTATGAAGTGGGACTGCCCTATGATCACGTTCGTACCTTGTGGGATCTCGATCCTCACTACGTCGATCTTCACCGACATCAAGTGTATCTCGAACAAGGAGTTAATACCCTTTCGTCAGCGAAGGACCACCTCATCACTTCTCAGTTGTACTCCCGTTCACATCACGGGACGAACTTCTTGTCGAGGTAAGCTACGTTCAGGGTCACCAGTACGTTCCCGTCGACCTGTACTTGGTACCCCATCTTAAATGTGTTGAACAGGACGTAATAAGTCCCGGGCTTCACGTAGAAAGTAGCGACTCCGCTGGCGTTAGTGAAGTTCATCGCGTAGAAGGCGTGGTTGCTCGCTGTGCCAACGTAGAGCCAAACTGGAGCGTCGGACAAGGGCTGTTCTCCGCCGAACCAGCCGTAGTTGACCACCTCCTTCACGTAGAGCACGTAGTAGCCGTCCTTCTGCTGGGCACTCAGCTGAGTGACCGTGATAGTGGTCTTGTAGCCCTCGTGGGCCACGTAAACTCCCGCCAACGTCAGGACGAGGACAAGCCCCATGAGGGCCAGCACGAGGCTCTTCTTCATGACCGCTCATGGATTCGGGGCGAGTATTAAAAGGTTGTCAAGAGCCTTGACTCAACCGTTAAATAGTCGCGAAGCGAATTACAATTACTCGACTTTGTCCTGGGAGGCCCTGAAATTAGCTTGGCAGGAGGACAAGGACGACTTCAGGCGTTACACTGTGCTTGGGGCCTTTGACGGCTTAATCGTGGGGCTCTCCCTCGTCATAACCCTGGGGGTGATAGAGAACCCCGACATAGTCTTCCACTCGGCCCTCTCGGGAATCGCCGGAGTTAGCGCGGCCTCGTTCTGGAACACAATAGTTGCGGAGAGCAGGGAGAAGGAGCTGGAGCTAAAAGGGTTAGAAAGACACATGCTTAGGCCCCTCAAGGGCACGATATACGAAAGGGCCGCGAGGTACACGGTCTGGATTTCGGCGCTCATACACGCTCTCTCTCCCCTGATCGGCCTCTCGGTGGTCTTCGTTTACCTCTATACTCAGAACTTAGTTCACTCCGCCGTGACCGGCCTGGCCGCGGTCGCCTCGCTGGGTTTCATGTACGAGGGGGAGGTAAAGGAGAGGCTGAAATCGATTGCGATAATGGTAGGAGCGGGAGCTATAACTGCCCTCCTGGCTTATTTCCTCAGGCCCCCCTAGATCCACCAGCCCGTGACGCTCTGGCAACCGTACCTCCTGTAGAGCTCGAGGCACTTCGACTTGTCGCCCTTGGCGCAGGGCTCGCACAGGCTTACGTAGTCGTTGACCGTTTCCTCGTCGCAAACCACCCTGCCGCAAATCTCGACGCACTTCCTGTCCTGCTCGACGAAAAAACACTCCATCTTTACCTTCCCTCAGACCTTCCCTCTGAGGAGCTTGATGACGTTGATTAGCTGCTGATCCCTCCACTTGGATAGCTCCTGGAACGTTTTGCCTTTAATGAAGCTGTAGTCCTTCATCTGCTCGACCGCCTTCCTGACGCCGCTGTAGGGGAACTTGTCCCACTTGGCCAAGTCGTGCATCCACTCGTTGGCCCCCCAGCCGAAGCCCCTCGAGAAGAAGTACTCGAGCCCTCCCTCTCCTCCGCCCAGGTGGTAGGTCAGGAAAGGCCCCATGAAGGCCCACCTCAGGCCGATGGCCGCCGTCATGACCTTGTCTATATCCTCGACCGTCGCTACTCCTGAGTCTACTAGGTGAACCGCCTCCCTGAACAACGCGAAGGCGAGCCTGTTCCCTATGAAGCCTGGGACTTCCTTCTTCAGTACAACTACAACTCTGTCCAGCTTCTTCTCCATGAACTCCTTGGTCGCGTTGAGCACTTCCTGGCTAGTCTTCTCGCCTGGGACGACTTCGACTAAAGGCAATAAGTGGGGCGGGTTCCACGGGTGGGCAATGACTCCCCTCTCGGGGTGCCTCTTCATTGCCTTCTGTATCTCCGTCATCAGCAGGCCGGAAGTACTCGAGGCGAGAATTACGTCGGAGGGCATCTTCTCGTCGAGCTCGCCGAAGAGCTTCTTCTTCGCGTCGTAGTCCTCGATTATCGCCTCGAGCACGAAGTCCACGTCCTTGCCCGTCACCTGGGAGAAGTCCGTGGTAGCGGTTATCCTCTTGAGGTAAGCCTCAGGCTGGGAGTCAACGAGCTTGTTCTCGTAGAGCACGGTGAGGTAGGACTTGACCTTCTCCATCCCCTTATCCAAAGTTTCTTTCTTCTCAGTGTAAAAAACCACGTCGATGCCCTTAACTGCGAGCAACGCGGCCCATCCTGCTCCTATCACTCCTGCGCCTACTACCGCGACCTTCCTGACGTCCCTCAAGGGAGCCACCGATTTAAACTAATTAGAACCATTTTAAGCCATGCCGGGTCTAGCCGAGGATCTGAGGCGTTACGTTCAGGCCATGTTGCCCAAGCTTGAGCAGAGGTTCCAGAGCAGGGAGGACTTGCTCCTCATCTCGAGGGAGGTTATCAGGTATTCTGGCGAAACGATCTCGCTCTCCCACAAGGGGAGGAAGGAAGAGGCTTTGAAGAAGTTCGAGACGGCCAAGGCGAAGCTGGAGGAGATAAACCAGAGGGTCAGGGCCTTCCCTGATTTGCTTTACGGGGACGTGGG
>JBAMMP010000030.1:0-2472 GCA_039793765.1 Sulfolobaceae archaeon | reverse complement strand
CTTTGGGAGCTGGAGTACCCCAAGGCGTTAGTGCCCAACCTGAGGCAGAAAATAGATTACATGAGGAAGATGCTCGAGGAGACCCACCACGACCTCTTCGTAGCGGAGGTAAGCAGGTGAGCTACTTCGAGTAGTTCTGAATTATGTAGTCTACCAGCCTCTCTGCAACGTTAATCCCTGTGGCCGCCATGAAGCCCTTGAACTCGGGGACGTCGTTGAGCTCGTTTATCACGTAGCCCCTTGAGGGGTGCTCGAGGATGTCTATGGATATGAACTCCCCGCCCACGGTCTTGGCGGCTTCAGTGGCTATCTTCTTCAACCCCTCGTTTATCTCCAGTGGCGAGGGGCTCCCGCCGAGGGCCACGTTAGCCCTCCACTCGTTGGGGGGTATGTTCCTGGCGTAACAGCCCAACAGCTCGTTCCCAATGACTATGCACCTGATGTCCCTGTTCTTGTACTGTATGTACTCCTGGACTATGTGGATCTTGAGGGCGGAGTTGCCCATCATCTCCCTGTGCTCCACTATGGTCTTCCCCTCGAAGTCGTCCCTTATGAGGGAGACCAACCTCCCCCAACTGCCTATAGGGGGCTTGTCTATGAGCGGGTAGCCCCTCTGCTCGTAGGCCTTCATCGCGGCCTCAGGTGACATGGCTATTATCGACTCGGGGATGGGGATCCCAGCGTTGAACAGCTTCGAGTAGGTCAGGATCTTGTCGCCGCACACGCTGATCGCGTCGGCAGAGTTTATCGTGTGGACTCCAACCCCTTCCAGCACGGCCGAAGAGTACAGGGCCCTGTACATGCTGACAGGCCTGATGACCGCGACGCTGTACCTGCTGAGGGCCCTGTTGAAGGGCAGGGGGTCCTGAGAGACGTTGATTATGTCGTAGGGGACCTTCCTGTCCTCCAGTGCCTTAATTATTAACTTCTCCTCGACCCTCACGAGGTCGACGATAAGGGCGACTCTCATATACCTGCCCCTAGCTCCCTGAGCTCGACAATACTCATTTCTCTCCTTTTTATAGCTTCGGCAACCTCCTTCCCTAGCCTGCCGTTGAGTATTATCGGGACGTTCATATCGACCGTAGTCCTCCTGAGCTCGTAGTCCACTTCAGGCATCTTGCCGTCAGTTATGACTAGGCCGACCTTCCTCGAGCTCACCAGGTTCACCGCTTCCTTGTAGTCTATCGCATCGTCTCCCGCCTCAAGTCCCTTGACAGTCAAGACCTTGTACCCAGCCTTCCTTAAGGTCTCGTATGCCTGCCTCAGGCTCTCTACATTTTTCTTGCCGTAGACTATCACGTACTCGTCCTCCTTGGGTAGCCTGTTGGGTGAGGCGGATAGCCAGCTTTTGAGCAAGGCGTCGTAGAAGGTGTAGCCGAAGCTCGCCGCCTCCCCAGTGCTCCTCATTTCAGGGGAAAGGTAGGGATAGGTGCCCTTGAGCTGGGCCCATGAGAACTGCGGGCTCTTTACTCCCCACCACTTGATGTTCGGCTGGTAGAAGTAGTCGATCCCCAAGCCCTTCTCGACGGCCTCTACGGCCTTCTCCATGAGGTTTATCCCTATGGTCTTGCTCGTGAAGGGCATCGACCTCGAGACCCTGAGGTTCATCTCTATGACGTAGGGCACGTCGTCCTTGACCACGAACTGGAGGTTGAACGGCCCCCTTATCCCTAGCTCCCTGGCCAAGGTAAGGGCGATCTCCTTCATTTGATTGACTACGGAGTCGCTGAGGAGCCTGTGGGGAATGCTCATAGTGGCGTCGCCACTGTGGACTCCCGCCTCCTCGACGTGCTCCAGGACTGTGCCGACCGCCCCCTTGCCGTCGCTGGCGGCGTCTATTTCGGCCTCTATGGCGTTATCCAAGAACTTCGAGATCACCACGGGGTGCTGGGGCGAGACGTCTGTCGCCCTCCTGATGTAGGCCCAGAGCTCCTCCTCGCTGTAGACTACGTCCATCGCGGCTCCGCTCAGCACGTAGCTCGGTCTGACCAGTACTGGGAAGCCCACCTCGTTGACGAACTTCCTGACTTCCTCCTCGCTTTTCGCTGAGACCCAAGGCGGCTGTCTGATGCCCAGCCTGTCAAGCAACTTCGAGAACTTCTCCCTGTCCTCGGCGTTGTCCACAGCGTGGCCTGCAGTGCCGTACAGGGGGACTCCTGCGTCCTCGAGCTTCTTGGCCACGTTGTTCCCTAGCTGTCCTCCAGCGTAGGTCAGGACGTACCTCGGCCTCTCCTTCCTGTAGATGTCCAGTATCCTCTCAACGCTTATCTCGTCGAAGTAGAGCTTCCTGCTCACGTCCCAGTCCGTCGAGACCGTCTCGGGGTTGTAGTTCAGCATCATGACCTCGCCGTAGTACTTCTCCAGGGCGTCCTTGGTGAGGACGGTGCTCCAGTCGAACTCCACCGAGACCCCTATCCTGAAGCCACCCGCGCCCAGGACTAGGACTTTGTCCGGCCTGTTGGAGAACTC
>JBAMMP010000029.1:0-10373 GCA_039793765.1 Sulfolobaceae archaeon | reverse complement strand
GCTTTACTCAAGAGCCTAAACGAGGGCAAAGTCGGCGTTTATGCGACAGACGTGTTCTGGAACGAACCGCCGAAAGAGCCCTGGGAGTGGGAGCTACTCAAGCACCCGAGAGTGATAGTGACGCCTCACATAGGCGCACAGACGAAAGAGGCGCAACTGAGGGTAGCCCAGATGACGGCTGACAACCTCATAACCGCACTGAAGGAGTTGGGTCTAATATGATGCTCATCCCAGGACCAGTAAACGTTCCGAAGAGCGTCCTTGAGGCCTCCACCCTCCTGGTCAACCACAGGTCGGAGAAGTTCAGGACTATAGTGAGGGGCCTGGAGGACAACCTAAAGAAGCTCTTCTCCGCCGAGAGAGTTGCACTGCTCACGGGTTCCGGAACTCTGGCCGTAGAGGCGATGGTTTATTCGCTCACCAAAAGGGGCGAGAAAGTAGTAGGCTTCACTTACGGCGAGTTCGGGAACAGGCTTATGGAGAGCCTCAAGAGGAGGGGGACTAACCTAAGAGTCTATGAGAAGCCTCAAGGAAAGTGGTTCACTCTGGACGAAATAAAGGGGGCACTGGACGAAAATAAGGACGCTACTACAGTAGCCCTAGTCCATAATGAGACGAGCACTGGGATAGCTTTCAGGAACCTAGAGGATGTAGTGAGGGAGGTCAAGAGGAGAGGGCTGAAGATCCTCGTGGATTCCGTTTCCGGCTTCGCCGCGTATCCGCTCTTCGTCAACGAGTGGAGAATAGACGCAGTAGCCACAGGGAGCCAGAAGGCATTGGCCTCCGTTCCTGGAGCGTCGTTTGTCGCGTTGAGCAAGGAAGCCTTGCAAGAGTTGGTGACTGAAGACCTCCCGAGCTACCTCGACGTCTCACTACACCTCAAGTTCCAGGACAAGAACGAGACTCCTTTCACGCCGGCTGTAGGAGCTTTCAACGCTTCCCTGAGGGCGAGCGAACTCATGCTTATCGAAGGGAAGGAAAGGAGATGGGAAAGGCATAAGGCCTGTGCCTTGACTGTCAGGAAGGTCTTCTCGGAGTTGGGCTTCAACCTTCTCGGCAACGACGAGACCTTCTCTAACACGGTCGTTGCTGGCGAGCCTCCAGCGAAGAACTTCAGGGAGAAACTGAAGGAGAAAGGGATTGAGATCTCGCCAGGAATGGGCGAACTGAGGGACAGAATTGTCAGGGTCGGACTGCTGGGGGTAGTGGACGACAGGGCGGTCGATAAACTGTTCAAGGCGACTTTCGAGGTTCTGGGCAAGAAGGTGGATTACTCGATACCTAAGGAGTGCGAGTTGCCAGAGCCGCTAAGGAGCGAAGTGACCTGGTGAAGTGGCGGGAATTTTTTAACTACCCTAAGTAAATGTCGTTCGGTGTCTGGACAGTTCAACTTTAACAAGGTCTTCATTGAGGCATGGAAGAACAGGCTGACTAAGTACGAAAGGGCGAGAGTTATAGGGGCGAGGGCCCTTCAGCTAGCTATGGGCGCGCCACCTTTCATAGACGTCAGCACTCTGAAGAAGGACGACGTCTTTTCTATCGCCGAGGCAGAGTTAGAGTCTGGAGTCCTTCCAATTACGATCAGGAGGGTCTATCCTAACGGAAGGATTGAGCTGGTATCGTTGAAGAAACAATGAGTTGTGAACCATCGAGGGGCTATACTCTCGTTATTGCCGAGAAACCTAAGAGCGCCAAGAAGATCGTAGAGGCGTTAGCTAAGACGTTTAGGGAGTGCAAAAAGAACGGGGTTAAGTATTGGGTCTTCAATAAAGACGGACAGACATACGTGGTGGCTTCAGCTGCCGGTCACCTTTTCGGGCTTGACGGACCTCCTGGGTTTCCGGTGTTTGAAGCCGAATGGAAGCCCCTTTGGGAAATAGACAAGAAGTCCTACTATACAAGGAAGTATTTCGAAGTCCTGAAGTCCCTAGCCGGTAAGGCGTCGAGGTTCGTTAACGCGTGCGACTACGACGTAGAGGGATCGGTTATCGGTTACATGATCATTAAGTACCTAGGGGGGACTTCAAACTACTTGAGGGCGAAGTTCTCCTCGTTAACTAAACAAGAACTGGAGAGCTCGTTCAGGAACCTTCGCGGGCCCGATTACGAAATGGTGAACGCCGGAATAGCCAGACACAAGGTGGACTGGCTCTGGGGGATAAACGTAAGTAGGGCACTAATGGCGTCGTTTGAGAACGTCGCCAGAAAGAGGCTTATTCTGAGCGCGGGTAGGGTTCAGAGTCCGCTACTACAGGAGGTAGTCGACTCGGCTTTCAAGAGACTCACCTTCGTACCTCTGCCTAAGTTCAGGATCGAGCTCGTCATAGCTATCGCCGGTCAAGAGATCAAGGCCTCTCTGGACAGGGAGTTCGAGAACCTCAACGACGCCAACAGGGTCAAGGAGACTCTCGTAGGTTCAAAGGTAAGGGTCGTTGAAGTAAATGACGAAGAGAGCGTTATCCCGAGGCCTACCCCATTCAATCTGGGCGACCTGCAGGAGGAAGCGGGGAGAGTCCTAAAGCTGTCTCCTTACCGCACCGAAAGGGTTGCGGAGTCCCTGTACTTGGACGGCTTAATCAGCTACCCGAGGACAAATAGCCAGAAGTTGCCCAAGGGGCTGAACGTTCACGGCATACTAGAGGGACTGAGATCCACGTTCTCCGGCTTAGTCGACCTCACTTACAAGCTGAATAAGGGTAACCCGATCCCGAGGGAGGGCGAGAAAGAGGATCCCGCCCACCCGGCGATTTACCCTACGGGAGAGAAGCCTAAGGGTCTGGGTAAGGTCGAGTACAGGCTATTCGAACTCATAGTAAGGAGGTTCCTAGCTACAGTGAGTGCAGATGCTAAAGCACTAACGAGGATTGTCACGCTAAAGGCGGAGACTGGGGATAAGATAGAGCTCAGGTTCAGGAAGGTCACGTTCAAGGGGTGGCTCCTGATTTACCCCTATAGGAGCGTGGATGAGACCGATAAATTCCTGGAAGTGAAGAAAGGCGATGAAGGGCTAATCAAGAAAGCCGAGGTAAAGACTGTCCTCTCCAAACCGCCCGAGCTGTACTCCAGGGTCGGGTTGCTAAGGTGGATGGAGTCCGTAGAGATAGGCACGGAGGCGACTAGAGGTAGGATAATTGAGACTCTATTCGAAAGGAAATACGTTGAGGTAAACGGCGGGAAAGTGTGGCCAACGCCTTTGGGCATCGCTGTCTCTAAGGTTCTCAAAGAATACTTCGGCCACTTGACGAGCGTCGAGCTGACGAGGAAACTCGAGAAGGACTTGGACGACATTCGGAGAGGCAAAAGGACTGTTACCGAAGTCGAGAAAGAGACCATCGATCTATTGAAGGAGCTCTTCGACGAGTATAACAAGTACAAGCTGAAGGTGGGAGAGACTCTAGCCTCCTACCTCAACTTCACGGCGACCAAGAAGTGTAGGCTGTGCGACCTCCCCGAATACTCTTCCGGCCTCTGTGAGATCCACTATGTCGCAAAGCTCAACCTAGAGAAAGCGTTGAAGGTCTGGGAGGAGAGGGGAATAGAAAGGAGAAAGGCTCTCTCCACTTTATTAAGGTCGAAAAGCGTGGGAAAATACGTAAAGGACTTGATGAGAGTCATGCCAGCTGACGGGTGAGGACAGCCCTGGGGTATCTGATCACAACGCTCCGTGCTTCTGGCTCCAAGTTTCGTAGGCCTTTATCAGCTCTGGGCTAGACGAAGGTTTCCTGATTTTGAGAACCTCTAAGAAGTCGTCCATTGTGACGTTCCTCGGCTTGTCTGCACCATTCTTGAACATTTCCTTGATAACCCTCATGTAAGCGGCCTGGACTACGTCCTTTATGTCGCTGGCCGAGTACCCTTCCAGTTTTTTGGCTAACTCGTTCAGATCAACCGATGAGTCTAAGGGGATTTTCTGAGTGTAGTGCTTTAACAGCGATAGCCTCATCCTCTCGTCAGGTAAAGGTATGTAGATCCTCTTCTGGAACCTCCTCAAGAAGGGCTCGTCCAGCCTCCAGGGCTTGTTGGTCGCTCCGATTACGTACACTCTGTAGTTCTCGGACTTGTCCTGAAGTCCGTCCATCTCCTTTAAGAACTGGTTCCTCACCCTCGCCTCTCCGCCGTTCTCAGACGTGAACGTGCCCAGCAGGGCGTCTAGCTCGTCTATGAATATGATGACCGGCTTGTTCTCCTTCTTGGAAGTTTCCCTAGCGACCTTGAACACCTTGGCTACGTTCTTCTCTGCCTCGCCCAACCACTTGGACATTATCGAAGCAGCGTCGACCTGCATGAAGACGGAGTCTATCTCGTTCGCAACTGCTGCCGCCAACATAGTCTTGCCGTTACCTGGAGGGCCGTAAAGCAGTATCCCTCTTGGCCAGCCCAGCGGGAACAGGTCGGGCCTTTTGGTCGGATACACAATGGCCTCCCTTAGCGCCTCCTTCGCCTCCTCAAGGCCGACTATGTCGTCGAACGTGACTTTAGGTTTCTCCTTGACTATGAAGTCCTCAACGTTGGCCCCGTTCTGGTCCCCGTCACCGTTGACCGGAACCATCCTCTGAAGCGCTTCGACCCTAGCTTTGTACTCGTTGAGCATCTGTTCGTAAGCAGGCCTGAAGGGCGAGTCCGGATAAAGGACGATCAGCTGGCTAAGGCCTTCAATCGCTTTCTTATAGTAATAAATAGCCTCGTCTTTCTTTCCTTCCTTGTCTGCCTTAACCGCTCTGATAGCGTAGTTCCTTACTAGCTCTTCCAAAGTGACGGCCGCACTCACCGAACTCACCTCAAGCTTCTAGTGCGATCTTTCCAGACCTCGCTAACTCCATTAGGGCGTTGTAGACGTCCTCTTCGCTGACCCCAAGGCGCTTGGCTACGTATGGTATCTCAATGACCCCGTTGTTCTGAAGTATGTATTCCAACACAATTTCGCTCAATTTCCTAGAATCTACGGCTTTAGCTTGGTTCTGCAACGCTGATTGGGCAAAGGTCTCAGCTTTCGGCGGCATCGGCAGTCCAAGGAGCGCGCTGGGAGACAGCTCTGGGAACTCGGTCTTTAACTTCTCGTTGCTCTCGCGCTTCGCCTCGTCTAGGATCTTCTTAGCGTCTTCAGTTATAGTGGGGCTGTAGTTCGAAGCTAGCCCGTTTAGCGCCGAGGTCTCCGCGGCCATTACGTTCACGTGGTTCATTAAAGCGTCAAGGCCAATAGCTATCTGCGGGGCTATTGGCTTCACTTCGTCCCGTATGGCCCGGAAAGCGCCGACTAATGCGGGTAGTACGGCACCGGCTTCAGCTAAGTCCCTTACAGTCTCTAACCTCAGTCTCGCCTTTTCCAGCACGAGCTTGGCTGTGGTTAGCACGTTTACGATCTTCCTTATTTCGGCGACCTCTTGAGCGTAAATGGCTGCCCTACCGCTATCTCCTTCCCTTTGGGCCCTAACTACGGCGTCGAACAGGTCCTTCCCTCTTCTCCTCATTTGACTGATAAGTTCCTCGAGTTTTGTCTCGTGCTCCCTTATCTTGAAGACTACGTCATTAATCTTATCCTTAAGTTTTCTAGAGTCTTTGTGGCTAAAAGGAGTGAACAGTCGCCTCAAGAAATTGTCATCGTAAGATTTAATTTTGTCAAGCATTGTCAAAAAGGTTACTTATCGCGTTACAACGTATTTAAGACCTTTACCGACACGACGCTTGGTATTTCCGCCTTCTTTTCACTGCTCGACTGTACGGGCTCTGGGGACAGGTTTACAGGTGTTACAGGCTTCAACTCACTAGTGCTCTCCTTATCGACGTTGTCCAACTTGTCTAGCGTTTTCCTAATGTCCTCCTTCTCTTGCAAGTAGCTCTCCTTAATCCTCTTCAGTTGTTCGTTTGAGCTCTTGTAGGCCTTCTCATCTATTTCGGCGGCTAGATAACTCATCTTCAGCGCGATAATGATCCTGTCGATCTTCATGATCTGCTCGTCGATTTCGGACAATCTGTTTTTCAGAGCAGTCCTTAGCTTAGCGACGTTCTCCTTCATTTTATTGCTCTCGCTACTCAGTTTCCTCTTCATCTCCTCGTAGTCGGACTTGTCGATTTCACCTTTGTTATATAACTCCTCTAACGCCTTCATCCTCCTTCTGACTTTATCCAAATTGCTAAGCAATCTTGTGACCTCCGCCTTCCACTCAGGGAGAAGGACCAACGTGTCGCCTTCCATCTTAAACCTCCCGGGATCCACCGTGATAATAGTTGAGTCTCTCGCGATTGCGACCTCTGTCACGGTTCCATCTACGTCACTGTTCACGTTCACTACGTGGCCGACTTCGCGGCCGTATATGTCCTTAATCGTTTGACCCACCGATTTGATCAGGGTTTCAGGCGGTATTGCCATGGTAATACCTCGAAGGTAATACTAGCGTATGGGATCCTTTAAAAGGGGAAAGGCCCCTCAGACGCAAGGGGTTCAGCACCGTTAAGCGCTTTTAACCCTCATCATAGGAGGGAGGAATCCAGCGATATCACGTGGCTTAAGTTTTTAAATGAAATTGGCTCCATAAGTAACCTTTTCGATGTCGCTACAAGCCCTATTAAACATAACCAGCCAATGGGGACAGCTATTTCATATAGACACGAACTCCCTCTCGGTATCGCTAATAGTTCTCGGACTTTCGATATTAATTCTCGCCTTGGTCGTTGGCGGTACTTATGCCGTAGTCAAGGCGGCTAGAGAGATACCCAATATGCCGTTTAAACAGTTCGTCTTCCTAGTGCTGGCCGTAGCCGCTTTCATGGTTGTCCTAGGAGTGTTGCTACCCTGAAAAATCAGGAGAGAACCTTTTCCCCAAGGTATTTCAAGTCATATAGAACTTCTATTTCTATTAATCTGTTGTACTTGGCGGTTCTTTCACCCCTTGCCGGCGCCCCCGTTTTTATGAAGTCCGACTGAAGGCCCACAGAGAGGTCAGCGACAAAAGCGCTCTCCGTTTCGCCGCTCCTGTGGCTTACCACCGTCTTTATGGAGTTGGCCTTCGCCGTTTCGGCGAACTCGAAGGTCTCCGTGACGGTCCCTATCTGGTTGGGCTTCACTATCACGCCTCTGGTAGCTCCGACTTCAATCCCTTTCTTGAGGTACTTGACGTTGGTCGTGTACAGGTCGTCCCCCGTGACTACGACCTTGGGAATTCTCCTTTGTAGCTCCGAGAAACTCTGCATGTCGTTCTCGTTGAACGGGTCTTCTAGGTACAATAGCGGATACTCGTTCGCTATGCTAACATAAAACTCAAGGAGCTGGTCTCTGGTAAGCTCTTGTCCGTCGAGCTTGTAAGTGCCCTTCTGGGGGTCGAAGAACTCGCTCGAAGCGGCATCAAGGCCGAGCTTGAACTCCGCCTCGGAATAGCCGGTCATCTTTATCGCTTCCATTAAGAGGTTCAGGGCGTCCCTCGTCTTGCTGAGAGGGGGAGAGAAGCCGCCCTCATCCCCAACTGCCGTGTAAATCTTGCCGTATTTCTCCGTTATGGCCTTCTTGAGGTTCCTGTACACTTTCGTGGAGGCCTCTATGGCGTCCTGGAAGGTCGAGAACCCTACTGGAATTATTATGAACTCCTGAATCTTCAGCTCGTTGCCGGCGTGCTTGCCGCCGTTGATCACGTTAAGTAGCGGGACCGGGATATGGCGAACCCTTGCTCCACCTATGTACCTAAATGGCTCCTCGCCTACCGCTTTTGAGCCTGCGTAAACGGCGGCTATAGACGTAGCTATAGTGACGTTACCTCCGATCCTCGACTTGTTCTCTGTGCCGTCCAGCTTTATGAGGGTCTCGTCTATCGCGACTTGATTCCTGACGTCAAACCCCCTCAGGGTCTCGTTTACAACGGCGTTCACTATGTCTACTGCAGTCCTCACGCTGTAGTCCTTGTCCCTTATTTCAACGGCCTCTTTTTCTCCCCTAGAAGCGCCTTCGGGCGCGTCTCCGAAGCCCTGTATTCCGTTTTCAGTTACTATTTGGACTCTCAGCGTAGGATTTCCACGGGAATTTATTATCTGAAATCCTCGGACTTTCGCAATCGCGTAGGGGTTCCCCATGGATGAGTTAAAAACATCTAACCCTTAGGAGTTTTATAAATGCGACTTCTTGAGTTGATCCCCATCTTTGTTAGCCTGTTTTACTTAGTAGCGTATCCGGCCTACAGTAAAGCGTTGAAAGGTAAGCTGTCAAGCGAGAGGTTCTTCACGAGGGTGTGGCTTTTAGCTCCGTTACTCGTCATCTGGGCCTATTCCTATGACCTAGTCATTTTCATCATAATGTTTGTCCTGTCGTTGCCGATTCTCTATTTCTTCATTATAAAGGATCATAGCTACTTGGACAAACGCCTGGGCCTCTTGGCCGAACTCGCCCTATCGGTCTTGGAGGCGTTTTTATACTATAGAGTATAGAAACGGTTGATGCCAAGAAAGAAACAGCAAGACCCTTACGTGTGCCCGACGTGCGGAGTCAGGGTAGAGAAGCCTGAAAAGACCTGGCAGTTAATCTCTCCTTTACCCGACGCGCAGGGCAGGATAACGATAACCGTGATGGGGTCCTTCGTTTGTCCCAACGGTCACAAGTGGAGGGCGGTGATTTCGAAGATCAGGGCGGGAGGATCAGGCGTTGAGGTCGAGGGAAAGAAGGGCGTGAAGAAAGTGGTAGCGTCAAGTGAAGAGGACAAGGACAGGGCCGAGGTTATAGAGTTGGATCTGAGCGATATAGATAAGGTGGATCTAGAAGATGAAGAAAGTTGATCTTTTACTCTTGGGATTGCTAATCGTCTTTTACGCCCTAGTGCTGACGGGCACATTAAAGACGGCCAGCGTCGAAGGGGTTTCGATGTATCCTATTTTCCAGAACGGCTATCTTGTCTTTTACTCTAAACCTACGTCAGTCCATCCAGGAACGATAGTGATCTACTTCAACGGCAAGAACTACGTTATTCACGAGGTGGTTTCTGAGTCGAATGGGTATTTCGTTACGAAAGGCGTCAATCCCTACACAAACAACCTACCGGACAACGTGCTGGGCATAGAGCCGAGGAGCGGGATAACGCTCAGCGACATCATAGGACAGGTGGCCTCGGTGAACGGTAACTATTATTTCGCAATTCCCTACCTCGGCTACCTTTCCATCTTCTTTTCTGGTTAAACCCTCACTTCAGCGGGCCGAGAGCTCCCCTCTCCCTAAGCCTTTTCACCCTCGAACTCGGGGTTATTGTGTTCGGGTGGTTAGCGACAACGTTGTTAATCCTCGTCACGCTCGTGTTCTTCGGCGTTTCCTGAACCAACTTTGGATCCTTGTAGGAGAGTTCTACGATCTCTTTGAGAGAGGTCGCGAAAGCGTCTAAAACCTCCTTCGGTTCGGTCTCTGTAGGCTCTATCATGAGCGCCTCCTCAACGATCGGCGGGAAGTAAATCGTCGGAGCGTAGAACCCCCTGTCCAAGAGGGCCTTAGCTATGTCGTTCGCCGTGACCCCAGTTTCTTTCGCCAGTTGCGACGCGCTGAAGACGACCTCGTGTTTCCTCGGCCTGTTGGGCGCAATGAGCGAGAGTCCCCTAACGCCTTTCAGGAGCGCAATCAGGTAGTTAGTCGCCAAGACGCTCTGCTCCGCTACTTTCCTCAGCCCTTCAGGCCCTAATCCGAGGACGTAAGCGAACGCGATCGCCACATTGCCTATGTTGCCCCAGAATGTCGCTACTTTCCCCACGCTCCTCTTAGGTTTATACCACACGTATGAGTCGCCCTCCTTCCTCACTACAGGGTAGGGCAGGTAATCGACGAGTTCTCCCCTCGCGCAGATGGCCCCGGCCCCTGGGCCTCCGCCTCCGTGCGGCACGCCGAACGTCTTGTGGAGGTTCAGGTGCACCAGGTCGAAGCCCATGTCCCCTGGCCTGGCAACGCCCAGGATGCCGTTGAGGTTAGCCCCGTCGTAGTAAAGGAGCCCGCCTACCGAATGGACGGCCTTCGCTATCTCAACGATCTCCTCCTCGAAGAGGCCCAAGGTGTTCGGGTTTGTGAGCATCAATCCCATAGTCCTGTTTGAAACGGTCTTCTTCAGCAGTTCGAGGTCTAGGAGGCCTTCAGAATTAGACCTTATGTATATCACCTTTTTCCCTAGCATTCCGGCCGTTGCCGGGTTAGTCCCGTGGGCGGTGTCGGCGACCAGGACTTCGTCCCTAGGCTCACCTTTGTCGTCGAAGTACTTCTTCATCATGAGGAGGCCCGTGAGTTCTCCGGCCGCACCGGCTGGGGGCTGTAAGCTACACTCGTCAGTCCCAGTTATCTCGGCCAGCCACCTTTGCATTAAGTAAATCATTTCCATTATGCCTTGAACCGTGCTCTCGTCCTGAAGGGGATGGTATTCGGCAGT
>JBAMMP010000028.1:0-10586 GCA_039793765.1 Sulfolobaceae archaeon | reverse complement strand
TATTTACCGAACTTCTCGAGGATCGTCATGTAATCCGTTAGGGCCTGAAGCGGGTGGGAAAGGTCGCTCAACAGGTTTATCACAGGAACGCCGGAGTAGTCCCTCAGCCTCTCCAGGGTAGAGTGGCTAAGCACCCTCGCGCCGATGGCTGAGACGAACCTCCCCAGGACTCTGGCCGTGTCTTCTACGGGCTCCCCTCTCCCCAGTTGAATGTCGCTCTTGTTCAAGATGATCGGGTGCCCTCCAAGCGCGTTGACCGCGACTTCCATGCTCACCCTGGTTCTCGTGCTGGGCTTCTCGAAAATCAGGGCGACGCTCTTGCCAGACAAGGGCTTTGGGAGCGCGTTGGTTTTGTAGAGGTCTTTCATGAGGATCGAAGTCCTTATGAATCTCTCGACCTCCTCCCTCGAGAAGTCGAGGAGGCAGAGCAGGCTCTTCTTCGCCTCACTCATTTTTAACTACTCGAGGGATGGATAGGGTTGAGAATAATAATGGTTGCTTTGAGGGAAGCCGTCGAGATCCTGGAGACCACTGCGAGGCCCAAGCATGGGGTGAGGCCGTCCTTCAGCTCTGCAGAGGTGATGTTGGCCTTAATGACAATAGATGAGGAAGGAAGCGTTGGTAGACCAAGCCTAATGAAGGCTCTGAACCTCCACGAGGCCCAGGTAAAGACCCTGATCAAGAGACTGAAGGAATTAGGCTTAGTAAGCTCGCATAGGCTCCTCGGTCTGTCGCTCACCAACAGAGGGAAAGAAGTAGTCTCAGCCCTAAAGGACGTCCTTTCAGTTAAGAAGGACTGTGTGCTCGTTGAGACCCTCGGTTGGAAGGTCGCCGCGGCCGTTATTCGAGGTGGGGGCTCTCTGCTGACCAAGGTCAAGGTCTCGGAACTCAGGGACCTCGGCGTGTCGGAAGGGGCTAAGGGTGTCCTAATCCTAGTCAAAGAGGGTGGAGAACTGGTCATGCCACCGAAGGCCCTCAACGAGACCGAAGAGGTGAAGGCGATAAGGAGGGAGCTGTCGCAGAAGTTCGAGCTCGGTGAGAATGACCTCCTTGTGCTAGTTGAGCCCTGCGACAAGGTTATTCAGGCGAGAGTCCTCCTATCATACGTGAAACTCCTTTGAAAAAAGTCGGCTTCCTGGTGAACCCCTATGCGGGCTCCGGGGGCAGGACAGGGCATAAGGGTAGTGACGACCTAAGCGAGCTTAACCCGGAGACGCCAGAGCGCGTCCGTAGGTTCTTATCTAAGGCTCCTAGGGAAGCTATTTACCTCACGGCGTCCAACCTCATGGGGAGCTACTATTTTTCGGCCTTTCCCGGGTTCAACTTCGTCGATATTGGGATAGGTAAGAGCGTCAGGACTACGAGGCATGACACGATAGTCGCAGTTAAGGACCTCGTTAAGCGGGGGGCAGAAATAATAGTCTTCGCCGGGGGCGACGGAACCGCTAGGGACGTCGCGGAGGCCCTCATGGATTCGAATAGCGATGTGCCGATCCTCGGAGTCCCTACCGGCGTGAAGATGCACAGTGGGGTCTTCGCAGAGACCCCGGAAACGGCAGGAGAACTCCTGGCCCTCTACGTTACTGGACAGGCCTCAATCGGCCCCGCAGAAATCGTCGATCTGGACGAAGAGCTCTATAGAAAGGGCGTCTACGCCGTCAGGAGGTACTTTTTGGTTAAGACCGTAAAGGGCCGCGGCCTAGTGCCGTCAAAAATAGAGGTTCCCTACGAAGAAGAGGAGCTTGAGGGGATGGCGGCCTACTTCAGGGACAGCCTCTTGAGAGAGGGCGTAGTTTACGTTTTCGGCCCCGGGAGTACGGTTAAGTACGTTGAGAGGGCTCTGTTCTCAGTCTCCGGACCGTTCCTGTCTACAGACGTGATAGTGAACGGCGAGCTGAAGATAACTAACGCGACCTACGACCAGCTCATGAACTTAACCGGGGAGTTAATTCTCGTGGTCACTCCCATCGGCGGTCAAGGCTTCCTGTTCGGCAGGGGGAACCAAGAGCTAGGGCCCAACTTTCTGAAGAAGGTAGGGAAAGAAAGGATAATCGTGGTCTCTTCCAAAAGCAAACTGAAGACCTTCGACTGCTTGAGGATCGACACGGGAGACCCGGAGGTCGACAGGGCCCTTTCGGGCATCTACCACGTCCTGACGGGTTACAACGAATTTTACGCCGTCCCGTCCTGTGGGTAATACAACTGATCGGTTCAAAGAACGTTAATACATGTCATACTCATTTTCGTGATATAAGAGCCCAGGTGTAAGAGCCAGTAATGAACCCTAGCGACGATGCTGACTTTCAGGAGATAACCAGCGCTCGTCCTGAGGAGTCCTTAGGGAAATCGGGACCCCGTTCTAAGCTTATGGAGGCTATACTAGTTCTCCTTTACGCCCGCCCCTTGAGAACCTCAGAAATAGCAGCCCACCTGGGCCACTCGTCCAAATACATCAGTAGTTACATGAGCTACTGGCGCAAGAAAGGACTCGTCTATCAGGAGGGCGGACGTTGGTATTTGACCAAACAGGGCGAGGCCATCGCGAAGGAGGTCATCGAGTCCGTAAACAACATCAGGTTCAACGAGTTCCTTGCCTTAGCTCGTTTGATTATGGCCAAACCGGATAGCCAGACAAAGAATGACAAGAGTGAACAAGAGTCGAAAAAATTGTCCCAGGCAGTTTTGTCGTTCTTTGTCGATCAAACCAAATCTGACCACAAAGAAACACAAAAGGGTGACCCAGGAGTTTGTCTAAAGGAAATACTCGAAAAGCTGGACGGTGATGAAAGAGAGATAATGAATTTCATACTTTCGAAATATATGCAGTGGAACACGACCTACCTGTACCTGGATCAGATACAGGAAGAGACCGGAGCGGACGTGGGTTGGCTCTTCAAAGTCCTCAGGAGGTTGCAGACCAAGAAACTCCTCTACTTGTACCACGACCCTAAGATGGGCGTTAGGGTCGGTTTCACGCAGAACGTGAAGACCTTGTTGGAGAGTTGCTCGTCTGGCAAAAAGTGAACACCCCGAATGTTATATGAATAATTACTACTACAGTCCCTTCTTTTCTTGTCCCAAGGTCTGGTTTAGACCCAGTCACTCTCGGTTCATATTTTTATTTCGAATATATGTTCGAAACATAGTTAATTGATTGAAAATTAAATATTCCAGCTACACACATTATACAAACGCCTGAGTATTTTGTCGGAAGCATTGGACTCTTGTCACAGTAGACGTTGTAGTAATCTATATTAGAGAGGAATAGGGTAAGCAAACCGTCAGGCGATGCCTAATGTCCGATTCAGGGAAGTCCTTGAAGATCTCAGAAGAGGACATGAACAAGATACTCGCGAAGGCCGAAAAGGAGGCCGAAAAGAAGGACCATAAGAGGCAGTGGATAGAGAGGATGCTCAAGAGTGCCAAGTCTTACTACAAGCTCTGTCCCTATTACGACAGGAAGTCAAACCAGTGTTTCCTTCAAGTGGGAAGCAAGTGCAACAGGGACGGTAAGTACGAGAACTGTCCGGTCTTCATCAACTACCTAGAGGAGAAATACAACGAGTACACGTCCAAGAAGAAACTATTGCCTATGGACTTCCTCGACTTGGGACAGCCGATCTAAAAATCCCATGATCTAATTATTTAGCAGGCTTGCCGAGGACGAGGAAAACTAAGGAAGCCGAGACCGATCAACAAGCTGAGGAGAAGAAGAGGAAAGCCAGGCCCAAGAAAGAAAAGTTCGTTGATCCTATTGAGTTGCTTAACGAGTACTGGTCTGACGTCATCAACGCTCTGGGATTAAGCTCCCTTGGGTTAACGGAGGAGGAATACAAGGAATTGATCAAGGAACCCTTTTCTGGGGCCGTAGGGGAGGTCAAGACCAAGCCCAAGGTCTCCACAATAATCGGGAGGCTGAACGCTAATCGAGAGGATCTATTCGCGGTTCTAGCCACTAAGTTGGCAACCATGAAGGATCCCTCGGAGATGAACGACGCCCAGCTGGAGTTCGTTGTTTTCTATGTTAAAGAGGCGATAAAGGGCCTCGGGCCGAGGTTATACGAGGAGTGTAAAAAGCGAAAAAGGCAGGACTTAATCGATTACCTGAGGGCGAAGTGGTCGCAGTTCGGCATTAACTCCCCGGTTAAGTGTCCGAGGTGCGGGTTCCAGGCCGTAATGCCCGACTACGTTTGTTACATTTGCCGCTATCAGGTCCCAGAAAGGGAGGTCAAGAACCAAATAGGAGTACCTCAAATCCTGATAGAGTACTCCAAGATCGATCCGGCAGGGTTCAGGGAAATTTACACAGCCGGCTACTTCTATTACGGCTGGCAGGGAATCATCCCTCCTAGCAGGGCTAGGGGATTAACCGGGGAGTTAATTTTCGAGATCGTCCTGTCAAAGTCGGACAAGGAGGCCCTCAAGCCCTACTACACCGGTGGCAAAGCTCAAGGCCCTCAGGGATGAGGGCCCCGCACCTCTTACACCTGTTCCCTTCGAAGAGCGAGTAAGACTTCCAAAACGCCCTGGCCTGCTCAGGGCTGTCCGCTAGGTAGCTCAGGGCCCACCGGAAGATCTCGTCGAAGAGGGGATCGCGAAAGCTTATTGAGAAGTGGCCGAAGGCCTCCAGCTCGGCGAGAGTTGACGACGAAAGGGGCGAAACTACCTTAGACCCTGAATACTCGTAAATGGGAGGGCTGAACAAGAGGTAGTCCTTGTCTCCGCTAATCATAGAATATAAGGAATATGAAACGTAAAACTCGGCCGTGAATGGCGTAATGACCGGCCTCCCGAGGCTGATGGAAAGGTCGATAAGATCCCAGATTAGGTCTTCGAAGCTCTCGTAGTTTACTTCGCGAACTTCCAAGTTCATCTCGCACGTTAGGCAAGAACGCTTGACGAGGAGGGAAAGTACGTCCTTAAGCGGGAGCCATTCGGAGGGAACGACCAAGGTCACTGTCTTTCTCCACCCCAATGCTCCAGACCTGTGAAGGACGGACCTGACCCTAGATTGGATCTCGTCTCTCGCACAAAGTGGGCAGAGCTGTCTCCCTCCTACCCTCACTGTAGCTTCTCTCTTGTTGCAGGATACACAGAGCATCGCTACGGAGCTTTACTCCGACACTGTTTTACCTTAACGTATAAAGCTTCCGGTGCCCGAGGGCTAAGCCTTACGTAACTTACGCTCTGGTTAAAAAACGCACAATTGCATTTATCATGTTAATTTATGATGTATCATATAAACGAAATTTTCGAAGTTTTTATTGTTATAGCGAGAAATACGAAATTGTATCTTTCAGCATTAGGCTACCAACTGACTCCGAACCAAAGCCCGACGTAAAGGAAATATCGTAAGCTAGGAAGTTTGACGGTTCACAAGCTTTATATATAACCGATCTCAACGTACCTTAGCTCAGGTGGTAGCGATGTCCACACCAGTTTTGTTACTCAAAGAAGGAACGAGAAGGAGTGCGGGTAGGGAGGCTTTAAGGAACAACATCCTCGCCGCTAGGACTCTGGCCGAGATGCTAAGGAGCAGCCTCGGTCCGAGGGGTCTCGACAAGATGCTCATCGACAGCTTCGGTGACGTCACGATAACGAACGACGGCGCGACTATTGTGAAGGAAATGGAGATCCAGCACCCAGCTGCCAAGCTCTTGGTTGAGGCTGCGAAGGCTCAGGACGCCGAGGTCGGTGACGGAACCACTTCTGCCGTAGTCCTCGCGGGCCTGCTACTTGAGAAAGCGGAGGACTTACTCGACCAGAACATACACCCCACGATAATTATAGAGGGATACAAGAAGGCCCTGAACAAGGCTCTCGAGATCCTGAACTCGATAGCGAAGCCTTTGGACCTTAAGGACCTCAACAGCCCGACGGCCAAGCAGGAGCTCAAGAGGATCGTCTACACCACAATGTCGAGCAAGTTCGTTGCAGAGGGCGCGGAGCTCGACAAGATAATCGACATCGTGATTGGTGCCGTTACCAGGGTAGCCGAGCCCATGCCTACCGGCGGTTACAACGTGGATCTGAGCCTGATCAAGATCGATAAGAAGAAGGGCGGATCTGCTGAAGACTCCATGTTAATCAACGGGATTGTCCTAGACAAGGAGGTCGTTCACCCAGGAATGCCCAGGAGGGTAGAGAAGGCTAAGATCGCCGTACTTGACGCTGCGCTTGAGGTCGAGAAGCCTGAGATCTCAGCGAAGATAAGCATCACCAGCCCGGAGCAGATCAAGGCCTTCCTGGACGAGGAAGCCAGGTACCTCAAGGAGATGGTCGACAAGCTGGCCTCAATCGGCGCGAACGTCGTGATTTGCCAGAAAGGCATTGACGACATCGCCCAGCACTTCCTCGCCAAGAGGGGCATACTTGCGGTCAGGAGGGTGAAGAGGAGCGACATAGAGAAGCTTGAGAAGGCCTTGGGCGCGAGGATAATCAGTAGCATCAAGGACGCCACTCCGGAGGACCTCGGTTACGCGGAGCTAGTAGAGGAGAGGAGGGTCGGCAACGAGAAGATGGTCTTCATTGAAGGGGCCAAGAACCCGAAGGCCGTTAGCATCTTGCTGAGGGGCTCCAACGACATGGCCCTTGATGAAGCCGAGAGGAGCGTGAATGATGCGCTTTACGCCCTCAGGAACGTGCTGATGGAGCCCAAGATCGTCGTGGGCGGAGGCGCGACCGAGATAGAGGTAGCGATGAGGCTGAGAGAGTACGCCAGGACTGTCGGCGGCAAGGAGCAGCTCGCGATCGAGGCCTTCGCTTCGGCACTTGAGGAGATACCCATGATACTCGCCGAGACGGCCGGAATGGAGCCCATTCAGACCCTAATGGATCTGAGGGCTATGCACAGCAAGGGGCTAGTGAACGCCGGAGTCGACGTAATAAGGGGTAAGATTGCCGAGGACATGGCGGCCCTCAATGTGATAGAGCCCATTAAGGTGAAGGCTCAGGTGTTCAAGAGCGCAGCCGAGGCCGCTACAGCGATTCTGAAGATCGACGACCTGATAGCGGCAGCTCCACTGAAGAGCGAGAAGAAGGGCGGCGAGGAAAAGAAGGGCGGAGAAGAGGAAGGCGGTAGTGGCTCCTCCACCGAATGAAGCGACTTTTTAGTTTTATTTTTAATTTGCAAATTTTTACAAAATTAAAGATTCAACGTAATTTTCTCGTTCGACGCATAATCCTCGAAGCCGGTAAGCTCTGCCTTAACTTTCTTAACTGCCTCCCTCACCTCTTCGATGTCATACTCTCTGTCGATCTCGTCAAGTAGCTTGAGGGCAAGTTGTACCCCTATGATTAACACGAGGTCAGTGAAGTCGGGACTTAAAAGGAAGTTGGCCAAGTTCTGGGGGTTCCCGCCGAATGAAGAGAACTTATATTTAGTTTCTGCCTTGCCCAAGACTTTCCTTGCGTCTTCAAGCTTGCTCGGGTCTAACTTGTTGGGAGTTAATACTCTAACTACGACTTGTCTTAGGAAGTCGGGGTACTCCCTCTTCTCTTCCCCCTTAGAGCTCAATAATACTCGCCTTTAAGAAGATACTTACACTACCCATATAAGTAATTCTTTCGGAGAACGTCGCGTCGCGTTTTTAAAGAGTTTAGAGCCACGTGAAACGCTTAAAAATAAATCGAGCCATTATAAAATTGCTTTCGCCATGGCCAGATCGAGGAGGTCTTCGAGGTCCTCTTCTAGGGACGGTTCCTCAAACGACTCTGGTGTTCGCCTTTCAAAGGTCGAGAGCAGGTTGCAAGTAGTTTATGACGATAAGGAAGTTCTGGTAATGACTGCACCCAACGAGGACGAGCTTAAGGAAATATTGCTTGAACTCCTTGAGGAGAAGCCCATGAACTTGAAGGAACTACATTCCCATCTCTCCGGGATCGCCAGCGAGGACAAAATAAGGAGGGCTTTAACCGACCTAACGGAACAGCAGAAAATCGCCCTCATGGACGACGGGAAATACGTCAAGTTAGGTTGATATGATAGCGAAAGGACAACTGTTATAGTATTTCGCGCAAAGTAGGGCTTGACTTTTTGTTAGTATTCTGTTCTGGACGCCGCATTTAGCCACCAGGCCCTTTGAGGTTCTCAACACGTGAAAGTACTTGCACCCGCTGTCTATGGGCGAATCTAAGACATTAATTGCAGAGTAATAGCTGATCTCCCTGTCCGCTTCCTCGGACTCGATGAAGTTAGCGAGACCGCCGTTGCCCGACGTACCTTTTTCACCTCCAGGGTAGTACCTGCATGTGGCGAAGTTCCCCAAGCACCTCGAAGGATCTGTAACGTAATCCGAAGGCGTATCTAAAATAGGTGACGTACAGAATCCTGACTTATAATATGGGCAACTCTTAGGCTTCTGCAACTTCCCTCACTATCACGTGAACCCCGATTAGGTCACCCACTTCATCGCTCGTGGCCGGAACGTGGAGCCTGAAGACGTCGGCCTCACCGTGAGTCGCCAGAGCCTCTTTAACCCGCTCTTCTGGGACGCTTTTATCGAGGGAGTTCACGACCAGGATTTCGACCTTTTTCATCGAATCCAAAAGCTTAGGACATTACACGTTTTAAGAGCTTAAGCCCATGAATCCCTGTGACAGTATTAGAGGACGCGATATCGGAGTTCGCCGAGATTGTGTCTAACGCCACGGGGATCGGGGTTAATAAAGTAATACAGGAAGTTACTTTTGCCCAACGGGAGGAGTACGGCGACCTCAGCGTGGCTCTGCCCTCTTTAGGGCTGAAGGACGTCAGGGCTTTACCCGACGTCCTTGAGGGCAAGAGGTTCGTAAACGTCGTGAAGAAGGAGAAGGTTTACTACAACGCCGTCCTGAACGAGAAGGAAGTCTTCAAGGCCCTCGTGACAGAGCTCGGGCCGGACTTCGGAATAACGAAGGCGGAAAAGCCCCGCTTCGTGATAGTCGAGCACACCAGTGCCAACCCGATTCACCCGCTCCACATAGGCCACTTGCGCAACGCCGTCCTGGGGGACGTGATTTCAAGGATGCTGGAGTGCAGAGGTCATAAGGTAAACAGGAGGTTTTACGTGAACGACGCGGGCAGGCAGGTTGCGATACTGGTCTACGGTTACCTTAAGCTCAACAGGCCAGACCCGCCGAGGAACGTCAAAGTAGACTCGTGGTTGGGCCTCATATACTCTATGACCAACGTGATTCTCGAGATCAGGGATCTCAAGGAGAGGCTTAAGACCGCTAGGGACGAGGAGAGGCCCGAGCTGACCAAGAGACTCGACGAGTTAGTCTCGGCGGCCGCAAGGTTAGAGGAGAAGGACAAAGCGATGTTCTATTCATTGGCCGACGCGATTAATGCTGACCCAGACCCTGAGAAGGCGATCTCCGAAATAGTCAGGGCCTATGAAGGTAAGTCCGACGAGGGAGTGGTTCAGGTAGTCAGGGAAATAGTCGACATGGCGCTCGAGGGCTTCAAGCAAAGCCTTAACAAGCTCGGTATAACGTTCGACGCATTCGATTACGAGAGCGACCTCCTGTGGAGGGGCGACGTGAGGAAAATCGTCGAGGAAATAGAGGCTTCACCTTACAAGATCCTCTACAAGGAGACTACAGCGCTTAACGTGAATGTCATAGACCAAGCGACCAGGGAGAGGTTAAGGATACCCAAAGGGCTCGAGCTCCCGCCTTTAGTTGTAGTGAGATCGGACGGTACCTCACTTTATACAACAAGGGATATAGCGTACACGATTTACAAGTTCTCCCTCGGGGCCGACCAGGTCATAAACGTGATTGCGGAGCAACAGAGCGTGCCTCAAATGCAGCTCAGGGCGGCCCTCTACTTACTGAACCACAGGAAGGAGGCCGAGAACCTAATCCATTACTCCTACGCCATGGTGAGCCTCCAGGGCTCTAGGATGAGCGGGAGGCTAGGCAAGTACGTCAGTTTCGACGAGCTTTACGATATGGTGAGGACAGCGGTGGAGCAGAAGGTCAAGGAAAAGGGAGGCAATCCTGAGGCAGTAGACGACATAACCGTAGGGGCGATCAGGTACGCCATAGCTGCCGTTTCGCCAAACAAGCAGCTGAACTTCGACGTTAAGGTTGTGACGGACTTCGAGCAGAACAGCGGCCCCTACTTGCAATACACTTACGCGAGGGCTTACAACATCCTCGACAAGTCGACCGAGTCGCCTACCGTAGAGGAGGCCGACCTGGACTACCTCAAGGGCAATTGGAGGAAACTGCTCATGCTAATCGCCAGGTTCCCCCTGGTAATGAGGAAGGCGTGCGACGAGTTGAGGCCAGAAGATTTGGTCGCTTACTTAAGGGAGGTCGCCGACCTGTTCAACAACCTGTACAACTACGAAAGGGTTTTACAAGAGCCCGATAAGGGCAAGAGGTTTACTAAACTGTTGATAGTCAAGGGCGTCGAGAGGGTTCTGCACAACGGCCTCTTTGTCCTGGGGATCAAGCCTTTGAGGAGAATGTGAGGTGTGAAACGTTTTAGTTAAGTTTCGTAATTCCACATGGGCCCGTAGCTTAGCCAGGACAGAGTGCCGGCCTGCGGAGCCGGTGGTCGGGGGTTCAAATCCCCCCGGGCCCGCGTTTCCCGC
>JBAMMP010000027.1:0-10621 GCA_039793765.1 Sulfolobaceae archaeon | reverse complement strand
TACCTGACCCTCCTGATTTTGACTCAGATTAGGGAGGTCTTTTACGAATTGGAGTCTTTGAAAGCCTCTATCGCGAAGGCCAATTTGGACGATAAACAGAAAGCCGTTCTCTCCAGTATAATAAACAAGTATAACGACGTCCAGGACGTGGTGATAATGAGCGTGCTCTTGAGCAGTGTAAAGAAAATAAACGTTGGGCTTTCGGCATTATCGGAGATCGAATCCTATCTTAGCACGATTCCCCAAGAAGTTTCGATGAATTTAAAGAAAATAAACGATCTATTTTATGAAAGTCTAATGAATTCAATCAATATTTTACTTTTAGAAAAATTCGTTTATAACTTAGAAAACGATTCGAACCACTTGAACGTGTGAGGTGTCGGATTTGTCCGAACTGAGAATAGAGGACTTGCACGTGGAGGTAGAAGGCAGAGAGGTGCTTAAGGGCGTTAACCTGACCGTCAAGAGCGGGGAAGTCCACGTCCTAATGGGACCTAACGGCAGTGGGAAGACGACCTTATCCTTGGCCATCATGGGCCACCCCAGGTACAAGGTCACTAAGGGAAGGATAATCCTTGACGGGGAGGACATAACTGGTCTCGAGCCACACGAGAGGGCTAAGAGGGGCCTTTTCTTGGCCTTCCAGAACCCCATAGAGCTTTCCGGAGTCAGGTTATCCACGCTGCTGACGTTAGAGGTGAACAAAGTTTACGGCACAATGAGGCCTGAAGACACGATTTCCACTATCAGGAACGTCGCGAAGCAGGTAGGGTTAAGCGAAGCCCTGCTTAACAGGAACGCCTTTGAGGGGTTCAGCGGAGGAGAGAAGAAGAGGACAGAAATCGCCCAGATGCTGTTGCTTAAGCCGAAAATCGCGTTGCTCGACGAGCCAGACTCGGGCGTAGACGTGGACGGCCTGAAGGTTATCGCTGAGGGCATATCGAAGCTCCTCAAGGAGTCGAAGACAGGGTTCCTGATAATTACCCACTACAGGAGAATCCTAGAGCACGTCAAGCCAGACAGGGTTCACGTGATGTACAAGGGCAAGATAATCGCCAGCGGCGGCGAAGAGCTCTCCGCGAAGATAGACAGGGAAGGCTACGAATCCCTCCTGAAGGGTGTCGTATAATCGCCCCCTTTAATACTTTAACTCCGTTAAAGAAGAGTTAGGAGGTGTAAGGGATGAGCAAGGAGGCCAAGTACAGCGTAGACCTGAACGAGATAATCAACGCGGCGATAGACGCTAAGAACAAGGTAATAGACCAGGTCGAGTTCAGGAGGAGGGTCGTCGAGTCCGGGCTCACGAAAGACGTGGTCCAGGAGATCTCGAAGATCAAGAAGGAGCCCGAGTGGATGACTAGGTTGAGGTTAAAGGCATTAGAGCTCTTCGAGAGGCTCCCGACCCCCAACTGGCTACCCGAAGTGCTCTCCGAGTTGGACATCTCTAAACTCGAGATATACGTGAAGCCCGACGTCGAGAGGGTCAGTAGCTGGGACGAAGTCCCCGAGGAGATAAAGAAGTACTACGACGCGTTGGGCATCCCAGAGAGCGAGCGTAAGTACCTCGGTGGTCTGGTCGCGGTCTTCGAGTCGGAGCCAATTTACGCTAACGTGAAGGCCGAGCTACAAAAGAAAGGGGTGATAATGATGCCACCGGAAGAGGCCCTCCACAAGTACGGGGACGTGCTCAAGGAGTACTTCGCCAAGATCTTCCCTCCGTCCGACCACAAGTTCGCGGCCCTCCACACCGCCTTGTGGAGCGGAGGGGTCTTCGTTTACGTGCCCAAAGGCGTTAAGGTCAACTACCCCGTGGAAGGGTTCTTCGTAATAGGCAGCGAAATGGAGGGCCAGTTCGAGCACACGTTGCTCATAGCTGATGAAGGCTCGTACATCCACTTTATAGAAGGCTGCAGCGCTCCCCAGTTCAAGAAGTTCTCCTTCCACGACGGAGCGGTTGAGCTCTACGCCAAGAAGGGGGCTTACATAAAGTTCACGACGGTACAGAACTGGAGCAAGAACGTCATCAACTTCAACAACAAGAGGGCGTGGGCGGACGAAAGGGCCACGGTGGAGTGGGTAGAGGGCTCTCTCGGCTCGAAGTACAGCTTCGTTTACCCCTCGACCATACTGAGGGGAGAAGGGGCCTCCTCTACAAGCTTGGTCGTCACCCTCGCTTCGGGCGAGAACGAGTGGAAGGACAGCGGCTCCAAGATGATCCACGCCGCCCCCAACACGAGGAGCAAGGTCGTGAACAAGAACATAGGCTTCAACGGCGGAGTGAACGTCTATAGAGGCCTGATAAGGGTGAACAAGGGAGCCAAGAACGCGAGGGCTTTCGTGAAGTGCGACTCACTGATGCTTGACGACAAGACCAAGGCTTACACTTACCCGCACAACCAGGTGTTCGAGGAAGACGCAGAAGTGGCCCACGAGGCCCACACTTTCAGGATGAACGAGGATCAGCTCTTCTACCTCATGACCAGGGGGATAGACGAGAAGGAGGCCACTTCGCTACTAGTGCTGGGCTTCATCGACGACATCATGAGGGAGTTGCCCTTCGAGTACGCGGCGATGCTGAACAAGGTCATCAAGCTAGAACTGGAGAAGCTGGGTGCTGTGGCTTGAAAATAGATGGTATCGAGAAGATAAACTCCCTCCCTTTTTCCTCAGAGAGGAAGAAGTTCCTGGAAGAATCGCAGACCCTCCCATATCAGAGGATAAACGACTCGCCGACGGTTAAGCACTACACGGATTGGAACGCCTTCGAGTCGGCCCAGCTGAGGCTAAACGTGGACGGAGTTAGCGTAAAGCTGAACGGGCTCAGCGAGGCCAACGACCTGAGTTCGGGTTTCCCGCACGACACGAAACTGGTTCCGCTAATAGAGGCCCTGTCGGTGAAAAGGAAGGCTGTACACTCGGGGGAAGGCAGGGTAGAGATCGAGGCCAGGGACGGGAGTTTAGTCCCGCTGAACCTCGAGGTCGAACTCACGGACAGCAGCCAACTGACTCTAAGGGCCAACTCGAGGTCGGGATCCCTCTCAGCGTTCCTGGTGAGCATTCACGTCCCTAAGGGCGTCACGGCAAAAGTCAACGTAATAGTAGACTCCGACAGTTCCTCCCTTGTCTACGCCAGGCTGAGGATACACAACGAAGGGGAGCTGAACTTAAACCTGGTCAGCTCCGCGGCGAAGGCGGCTAGGATCGAGGCTGACGTTCACCTCATGGAGAGGGCTAGCAGTAAGTTCCTCGCCAGGTCCATCGGGATCGAGGGCACCGTGGACAACGTAGTGAACGTTTATCACGAGGGCCCGGAGAGCGTGAGCGACGGAACCCTCAAGGGGGCCGCGTTCGGCAACGCCCAGGTTGCAGTCAGGGGACTCGCTTCAATCCTCGAGAAAGCCTACGACTCAAGCACGTCAATCATAGGCAGATCCTACGTCCAAGGCAGCGGGGCGAGGACTATAGTAGTCCCCATGCTCGAAGTGAAGACCGGTAGGGTGAAAATGGCGAAGCACTCGGCGAGCGCGATGAAGGTTCCCGAAGACCTGTTGTTCTACCTGCAGAGCAGAGGGTTCGACAGGAGGGAGGCAAACGCGATAATCCTTAGGGGGTTCATGGAGAGTCCAGACGACACCGAAGAGGTCAGGGCGTTCATAGAAAGCCTCCTGAGCAAGGTACTCTGAATAGTTTCGGTTTACCCCCCGATAATACCTTCTAGCGGGTAATACTCAAGTAAACTCTCTTCTAAACCTTCTTCAGGGAAAGGTCATGAGGGTGATCACCTTTAAGGTCGATGAAGACCTCCTGAGGAAGCTCGACATTTACGCTATAAACAGGAGGCTCTCTAGGAGCGACGTGATCAGGGAAGCCATCGAGAGATATTTGAAGGAAGCCGCCGGCGGGATTTGAACCCGCGACCGCCGGCTTTCCTGGATCCTTGAGTGAGGCTTACGAGGCCGGCGCTCTACCGGCTGAGCTACGGCGGCGATAAATTTTACGAAACCCGCGGATAAAAAATTACGGCGTCTTTAGTCGACAAGTCAATCGAACGGTTTCTCCTCTGCTCGGCTCTCCTCCGAGTCCTTAGACGTAGAAGTCATGTTAGTTCCGGTCACCTACTAATTGCGCTCTAGAGCCTTCCTAATGTAAAGTTTATGCGAGTGGCACTTTGCCCGTGAGCACGACGGATATGGAACGAGTAAAGGTACTTAGACGACTATCGTTAAATCCGGGTCATTGCGGACAAGGATGAGAAGTGCGTGCTTGACGATAAGTAAGCTTTAAGAGACGAGGTCTCGAATTCTCTAATAGCCGGGTCGTCTAGCGGTCAAGGATCCAGGGCTCTGGCCCCTGGGACCCCGGTTCGAATCCGGGCCCGGCTACCTAAATTTAATTTATTTCGATCTTTTGATACGAACAAACCTGTTATCGCGTTTTCAGTTTTCCGACCTTATGATTAGAACTCGATTAAAACGGTCTTGACCCCGCTCACTTCCTTAACTAGCGAATCGGTAGTTACGATTTCGCCACTCACCTCTTCTGCTGTCGCTATCAAGTAGGCGTCCGCTAAAGACAGCCCTTTGTGGCTGGCCTTCAGCATCGCCGCCCTTTCGGTCAGCTTATCGTCCGGTGAGACCACCCTTATGGGGGAGCTCCTCACTTGTCTGTACCTAGTTAGCGCGACCTCCTTGCCAAATTTCAGTATGTAGTTGTAGAAGAACTCGGCGAGGTTGACCTCATTGACGTAGAGCTCCGCGCTCCCGGAGTACATCATCTCGAAGTACTTGCGTACTTCCTTGTGCCCCGCGAAGAACAACGCTAGTGGCCCCGCGTCAACTACGAACTTCCTTTTCAACTTCCTTCCGCCTCTCCTCTACGACGGCTCTAGCGACCTCTACTGCCGCTTCCCCGTCGACGCCGAACAGGTCTAGTAGGGAAGTAGGCCTCTCGAGCCTCACTTGACCGCTCTCCAACACTATCTCCACGTAATCCCCCTCCTTGACGTTAAGGGCGTTCCTTACTTCCGACGGTAGCACGATTATTCCCTTCCTGTGGACTTTTACCCTATACCTCATCTGTGTTAAACTTCGGTTAAACCTAATTAAGTGTAACGAGTCTAAGGGATAATTTCACAGGTTGGCCTGCGTGTTTCGTTGCCCTAAGCCGTCTTCTAAGAACTGAGATGAGCTACCGCGAAGACAGCAAGGCCGTAACGGACGCAATGAGGTTAGGTGTTGTAAATCTACATCATAAGAGAAATAAATTAAATTTAGGTAGCCGGGCCCGGATTCGAACCGGGGTCCCAGGGGCCAGAGCCCTGGATCCTTGACCGCTAGACGACCCGGCTATTAGAGAATTCGAGACCTCGTCTCTTAAAGCTTACTTGCCAATCCCTGAAATCTGGTTGAGTCTCTTTGCCTTATGGATCGGCGTTCGCCGTTTAAAATCGCGTCCTATTAACTTATCCTATACGATTGTTTTTACTAATTTACCTTCGGAAAACTCTAAATTGTTATAAGATTGTAACACAACTTCTCTCTCGTCGTGACAATTAGACCTAAAACAAGTGACAATACCTTCTGGGAAATTCTCGGAAAAATGATCGACCTCGTTAGTAGATACGGTCCTGTAGTAGGCGAACCATCGACATCAGCCATTACTGACGTGAGCGTCGCTAGCGAGTCTGACTGCCAGATCCAGAACTACAGGAACATCGTGCAGAACCACTATTACGACAGACCCCTCTACAAGTACCTGCCCGCAGTGGCCTACCCTGAGAGGATGAGCTCAGGGTACGGCTCACGGCTCGAGGGCATGTGGAACCAGGCCCTGCAGACCAGAGGCTCGGAGCCCCTCGAGCGGATCGTGGGCCTTATGTTCCGCCACGGTCTCGTGGTTAGCCTAACCTTAGGCGACGCGGAGGCTAAAGAGGTGTCGCAGAGGGTGGGTAAGCCCGTCAGCCCAGGCACTTACCTCTTCTATGTGGGCAGTCTTCCCCCTAACCCACAGGAGTACGACAAGGTCAACGTTGCTCAAGGAGGTTTCCTCTTCAGGGCCAAGCCGTTCGGGAGGACTCTGGGCAACGCGTTGCTGAGCAAGAGCTTCACGTTCCTGCCACTGTGGCCTTCAAGCATGACGTGCTACCCCTATCACGATGTTTTCACGTGCTACGTAAACCCCGAGATCTTCCCTAGCGATCCGACAGCGAACTACTTGAGGTTGGCCTCCATTTACAACCTGTATTATTCACTTTACTTGGCCCTACTACTACTTAAAGGGGTAAGGATTCCTTTAGTCATAAAGTCTCCGCAGGAGCGTAATTACTACGCCGAGCGAGCGCTTACGACATCCTTACAGTTCTACTCCAATGCGGAACTCACTACGCCTACGCCATCCCTGAGCGCGACCTACTTGAACCAGGCAATGGGGTTGGCCCTCAACGAGAAGGTACTCGCGGGGCCAGCGACGCCGGACTCCTTTAACGTCATAAACTTCGAGGAAATGGTTACGACGACTCTCTTCGGCCTCGACAGGCCCCTCGCCATGATCCAGTTCAACGACGCCCTGATAGGGGCGCCGATTTACGCTGTCCAGGCTTCAGGGGGCTGTTCGAGGCCAATGCTTTACGGCTTCGTAGACGGCGTCCAAGTCGTCCTAAACCCGGGGAAGGTGCAGAGCCCCGAGGAGACCGCTTACTTTAGGGCGAGGTTCGGCGTCCCGCCGGGGTCTAACCAGGAGTTCATCTCCCCAGGCCTGGCCTTCTTCAACGTCAAGCTTCCGCCCAGCGACTGGAGCATGATGGGACTGGCGTCGTGGGCCCAAAGCATAGGGATCAGCCTCGACATCTTCTTCAAGGTCATAGCGCTCACGGCCTTCTTCTACGCGGTCGTCCAGGAGATCAGGGCGATAGCCGGCGACGAGTGCGCCGACAAGGTCGCGGAGGAGTGGGAACCGGTCTGGGACGACCTCAGCAAGTCGCCTCAGACGGTGGCTAAAGAGCTCCTCAGCGGCGCCTTCAAGAACGTGTGCCCGACGTGGGGAGGGAGCGGGCCACGCCACGTTTACATGATGTACTGACAGAGGCAGAACCGTTTCGCCCAAGCGTTGTAAGCTCGGGGTAGAGGAAGTACCATTTCGGCGGGACGATCCGAGACTGAGCCACCGCTTTCTCTATAAGTAAAGTAAAAAACACGTTTTCCCACCATATCTTGAAAGCCTTGTGGTGGTTCAGGAAGAGACAGGCGGACAACGACGCTACATTCGTCTCAGACGAGCTGGGGGAGTGGATACGCGTCTCTAACCCCAGGGTCTCCTGGTTGCTTAGGATCGTCGACAAGGCTTTCAGGAAGGCGAGGCTGGACCCTTTGAAGACCTACTCGCTCTACTTCAAGACCGACGAGGAGTTCGGCGGTTTAACGGAACTTAAGGCGTTAATAGCGACGCCTTTCGTGAGGAAGTTCAAGGACGTCCACGAGGTACTATCCTCGTCGCTGGAGAAGTCCTTTATCCGCGAGTTCAGGTCGATAAGGGACGGCGGCATGGTGTACTGGTTCGTCGACGTCGTTGCCGCCTCGAACGGCACCCATAAGGATCCCTTCTACAACCTGTTTTATCCCCTCAACGTGCACGGGGAGCGTATCCCATATCAAGTCCACGAGCTCTTCCAGGCGCTGATATCCGCGCTGGGCAAATGTAACGTTTCGAGACTGTGTAGGGTCGGCGACGAGCTGATCATTAACGCGAGGTGTGCCAAATTCGAAGAGTCGAACGTCCCCGTTTTCGTAAAGGTGCTGTCGTATTTCGTCGACCCCCATTACGTGAACCTCCATAAGCCGACCCATGAGGAGTTGCAGGTGAGGGTCAAGAACGTCAGAAAAGAGCGAATCTACCCGATAGTCTGGGACGGGCTCTCGAAGGTTCCCTCAACTTGCTGACCTAAAATATATTTTACCCCGGTTCGAGATACTCACGGTGGCTCCCTTTTGATTCGTGTCCTGGATATGGAGATATTGACTCTCGACGACATTGATTTGTCTGGAAAAAAGGTGCTAGTTAGGGTTGACATAAATTCACCTGTAGATAAGAAAACGAAAAAGCTGTTGGATTACTCACGTATTCAGGCCCACTCACAAACCGTCAGGGAGCTTTTGGACAAGAAGGCTGCGGTCGTAATTATTTCCCACCAGGGTCGACCTGGGGACGACGATTTCATCTCCCTCGAGGAGCACGCCCAGGTCATGTCGAAGTATGTAGGTCAGGAAATAGAGTTCGTGGACGACGTGATAGGCCCTTACAGCAGGGAGAGGATAAAGGCCCTGAGGCCCGGAGAGGCGATAATGTTGCAGAACCTGAGGCTGATCTCCGAGGAAACCGTGGAAGGCCCGATTGAGGTTCAAAAGGACACGTTCCTCGTCAGGACGCTAGCCCCTCTGGTTGACGTTTACGTGAACGACGCCTTCGCGACCGCCCACAGGAGTCAGCCCTCGCTGGTCGGGTTCCCCCAGGTTCTCCCCTCCGTCGCCGGTAGGGTCATGGAGAGGGAGGTCTCGGCCTTAAGTAAGATATTCAACGAGCCCGACAGGCCGAAGATCTTCGTGCTGGGAGGAGGGAAGGTGGCTGACTCGATAAAGATAGTTGAGCACTTGGTCAGGAAGAACGTCGCAGACAAGATACTGACGGGCGGACTTTTGGCTGAGCTTTTCGCCCTGGCCGAAGGCTACCAGCTGGGCAAAGAGAACATGAGAGTCCTGGAGAGCAAAGGAGTTATGTCCCTCGTTCAAAAGGCCAAGGAAATATTGCCCATGGGTAGGGGAGTAATCGAGATCCCAGTGGACTTCAGGACAGAGAAGGACGGCGTCGTTTCGGATTATCCGTTGACGAACGTAGAGGGCGTCATTAAGGACATAGGAGAGAAGACCATGATGAAGTACTCGGAAGAGGTTAAGGACGCGAAGGTCGTAGTCCTGAGGGGGCCGATGGGCGTGATAGAAGACCCGAGGTTCAGGGAAGGAAGCAAGAGAGTTCTGAACTCTGCGCTAGAAAGCAGGGCATTCGTGATAATCGGTGGAGGCCACATGATCAGCGTGCTTGAGGGTATGTCGGTCGATTCGAGGAGGGTTCACGTGTCAACAGGTGGCGGAGCTTTGCTGTTGTTCCTCGCTGGTGACAAGTTACCGGGCCTTGTAGCGTTAAATATGGCAGCTAAGAGGATGAGAGCGTGAAGGTCAAAGTAGCCGTTAACGGCTACGGGACGATCGGCAAGAGGGTCGCCGATGCCGTAAGGCTACAGCCCGACATGGAGTTAATTGGCGTTTCGAAGACTAGCCCCAATTACGAGGCGTGGAGTGCCGTTAAGAAAGGAATAAAGCTCTACGTCCCCGACTCGGAGCTTGAGAAATTCAAGCAGGTTGGGGTGCCAGTAGCTGGAACTATCGAAGAGATGTTCAAACAAGCAGACGTAATAGTCGACGCCACGCCGAACGGAGTAGGAGCGGAGTACAAGCCTAAGTACGTCGAGTTGGGCAAGAAGGCCATATTCCAAGGAGGCGAGAAGGCTGACGTAGCCGAAGTCTCGTTCTCCGCGCTCTGTAATTACGACGAGGCGATGAACAAGAACTACGTGAGGGTCGTTTCGTGCAACACGACCGGAATGCTGAGGATCCTCTGCACGCTAAACTCCAAGGTAGCCCCTGTGGTCAAGGCGAGGGGAGTGGTGGTCAGGAGAGCCGCTGACCCCAAGGAAGTCAAGAGGGGGCCGATCAATTCGATCGTCCTCGACTCGACTTCCATTCCGAGTCATCACGCCAAGGACGTCCAAACGGTCTTCAAGGGCCTCGATATAATAACGATGGCCGTAGTCGTCCCTACGACACTAATGCACGTCCACACAATGAACATCACGCTCTCCGGCCCGGTCAAGAGGGAGCAAGTAATAGACGCTCTGCGGAACACGCCGAGGATAGTCACTGTCCAGTCGAAGAAGGCGGGGATCTCTTCTACTGCAGAGGCGATAGAGTACGTCAGGGATCTGGGACGCTATAGGAACGACTTGCCAGAAGTCCTGGTGTTCGAGGACTCCGTTTATGTCAATAACAACGAGCTGTTCCTCATTTACGCCGTTCACCAGGAGTCGATAGTCGTGCCCGAGAACATAGACGCCATAAGGGCAGTAAAGGGGTTGGCGTCGGCCGAGGAGTCCATAAAGATTACAAACGCTACGCTCCAAATAATGAAGGGGGCATTAGTTGAGTGAGGAGGAGCTAAAGGAACCAACTTACAGCGTCAGTTTTTGGTTCAGGAAAATCCTTGTGCCGTTTGACGGTTCTGGTCTTTCCAAGAAGGCCCTAGCCTTAGCTAAGGACTTCAGCTATAGATATGGGTCGGAGGTTCACGCTATTTACGTATGTGACGTTTGCAACGACGCTGAGAGGGTCAAGGAGGAGGCGCTTAAGATATTCAGCGAGGTTAAGTTTACTGTACGGCGTTTCGATCCGAGCGACAGTAGCGTAGTCAACGAGATACTGAAGGCGTTAGACGAGGGGGAGTTCGACGCGGTTATCGTGGGCTCAAAGGGCAACTCGTTGAACACGACGAGGGTCATAGGTTCGGTAGCTCTTTCTCT
>JBAMMP010000026.1:0-11424 GCA_039793765.1 Sulfolobaceae archaeon | reverse complement strand
GATAAGCCGAGCCCACTATACCAAGAACGGAGTTAAGCTCGTCGAGGTCGCCCAAAGCCTCAAGCAAAGGGTCGTCCTTCCATACCTGTCCCTTCGAGGGTATCTTGGTCTTGCCCTGATCTCCCGCGCCCGTGTACCACACTTCGGTTCGACCTCGAATTGATTAGCCGAGTTAAACCTTTACGTGGAGCGTGAACAAGAGCTTCGTTTGGCCTCTGGCGACAATATTGGCTTGGAGCGTTTCTTACTCAATCATCAAGCTGGCCCTAGACTACATGGGGCCGATACCGTTGCTCGAGATGCGCCTCGTCACGGGAGGTCTGATCCTCCTTGCCGTCGCCAGAGGAGTTGTTCTCGGTAAGAGGGAGACCGTTTCCGCTTTGCTTAACGTCGCCCTTTTCCTCGTATTGCTCAACCTCGGAGTCCAGCTCTCCGAAAACCCCGCCCTTTCCGCTGTCTTGATATACACTCAGCCGGCCTTCGTGATAGTGCTGAGCGTCCTTTCTGGCGAGACGGTCAACGTTGTTGTAGCTTTAGGAACGGCGATAGCCCTGGCGGGGGCGGTCGTTTCTGCGGGCAGCGTGAACTTCGACCTGGGGTCGCTGGTCTCCATTGCTGGGGGGTTCGTGTGGGCTCTGGGAACCCTCTACCATAGGAAATACTTGGCTAAAGAAGACCTGTTGAAGCTCAACGTTTACTACGCTTTCTCCTCCGCGCTTATAGATAGTCCCCTCCTGGTCTTCGACCACAGGTTCGAGCTCAGTACGATCGGCGTGGTCTACGCAGTCCTTTCGGGGATCCTTGCGCAAGCCGTAGGCTTCGTCGCTTGGTTTAAGGGAGTAGAGGCTTTCGGGCCGTTCACTATGAGCAATTTAGGGTTGTTAGTGCCTCCCATGTCCTACGTCTTCGCTTTCTTAATTTTGGGGGACGTCCCTACATACTCTCAGGTAATCGGTTCTGCCTTGGTCGTTGGGGGTGTGGCCCTGGCGAACGCAGGGGGTGCGTTGAGCTATGGTAGACGACTACGTGATAGAGGCGGTAAGTAAGAGGATCCTGGTCGACCTGGTGTGGAGCCAGAACCCGGGCCAGGAAATAAGGCGATGGAGGGAGGCGTTCAACGTATCGCAGGCTCAACTCGGCAAACAGATGGGAGTCCATCAGTCCGTCATAGCGGACTACGAGAGGGGAAAGAGGAAACCCGGCGTGGACTTCCTCAAGAGGATGGTCAAGGCGTTGATTGAGATAGACGCTTCTAGGGGTTTCCCTATAGTCAAGAACCTCTCTAGGGGTTTAACGAACTTAGCCCCTTACATGATTGCCGTGGGTGAGTTCTCGTTTCCCGTTAGGCTGGACGAGGTTATCAGGAACGTGGGGTACACGCTGGACGTGGAGGTGCCCAACACCTACGTCTACGGTTGGTTGGTGATCGACAGCATAAAGGCGATCCTCTCCCTCGAAGGGCCCGAGTACTATCAGCTACTTTCAAACTCCGTAGGAAAACTCCTGGTGTTTACCAACGTCAGCACCGGCCGTTCTCCAATTATAGCCCTCAGGGTAGGCGTGACTTTGACCCCCCTGAAGCCTGGAGCCGTCATTGTCCACAGGCCGAGGAGCCTCGATCAGCTCTCGCTTATTTTGACCATCAAGTCGGGAGTCCCGCTCATAGTATCGACGAAGAAGTCCGTGAAAGGACTCATCGAGTCCCTCAAGTCCCTTGGCCTTCGGTCAGCAACAGGATAGCCTTTGCCACGTCCCCGTTAGATTTAACTAAGGCCTCTCTCGCCTCCTCGAGGCTCTTGCCTGTCTGCTCCGCGACGAACTTCACGTCTTCCTCCCTTATTTCAGGCCCCTGAGGCTTTTCCTCCTTCTTGACCTCCGAGTACTTGCCCATTACGGTGAAGAACTCCTGGTTCTGGAAGAACGTCCTAGTGACGACGGGCGTTTCGAAGACGAGTTGCTTGTCCGGGAGTTCAATTATCACCCTTACCGCGTTCAACTGCTCGTTCCTTACGCCCATCCTTTCGAGCATCTTAGAGAAGGCTTTCTGGTCTATTTTCACAAGGCTCTCTAGGATCTAACGCTTAATAGTTTTGTACCCAGGTTCGCATATGACATCAGTAAAGGTACTAGGCGGCGGTATGGAAGTAGGCAGGGCGGCTATCGAAGTCTTTGACAGGAACGAGGCTGTGATTCTGGATTACGGCGTTAACTTCGACCAGAACGACAACCCGGTGCTCCCCCTCCAGGAAACCCCTAGCCTAGTAAAGGGTTTCGTCGCGTCTCACGCTCACCTCGATCACGTAGGGGCTTTGCCCCTCTACCAAGTCTCGACGGACATCCCGGTTTACGGGACTGAAGTGACCAGGGAGATCGCCGAGCTCATGCTCAAGGACTTCTTGAAGCTCTCCGGCTCCAAAGTGCCCTTCGAGTGGGTCGAAGTCAAGAAGGTCATTGACAACTGGAAGCCCAAGAGGCTCTACGAGACCTTCGAGATCGGTAACTTCAAGGTTGAATTAAGCAACGCGGGCCACATACCAGGAAGCTCGATCATCAAGGTTCATACCTCGACTCATACGGTCGCTTACACCGGGGACATAAACCTAATGAACACCGCCTTAACTAAGCCGGCCGACCTCAACTCGCTGAGGGACGTCAACGTCCTAGTGATGGAAACGACGTACGGGAGGTTCAACCACCCGGCGAGGGAGCAAACGGAAAGGGCGTTCGTGGAGGCTGTGAGGGAAGTAGTGGAGTCTGGAGGGACAGTCCTAGTGCCGGCCTTCAGCCTCGCCAGGAGTCAGGAGCTCTTGGCCGTTTTAGCTAAGTACGGCTTCGAGTACCCGGTCTTTTACGACGGGATGGTCAGGGAAATCATGGACTTGATGATCAAACATAAGGAAAGCATCAACGACTGGAACTCCCTGAAAAAGGCCTACGACGAGTTCACCTACGTGAGTACTTGGGAGGAGAGGAGTAAGGCTGTCAAGGAAAAAGGAGTGATCATCTCAAGCGCTGGAATGCTGAAGGGAGGGCCGGCGGTCTGGTACTTCAGGAAGATATCGTCCAACCCGAAGAACGCCGTCTTCCTGGTCAGTTACCAGGCAGAGAACACGCCGGGAAGAAGGATACTCGAGACAGGCAAGTTCGACGAGTACTCTCCCTTACTGAAAGCGAGGCTTGAATTGTTCGACTTCTCGAGTCACGCCGGGAAGAAGGAGCTAAAGAAGATCGTTAAGAGCGCTGAGAAGCTGGAGAAGTTGATCCTGGTTCACGGCTCTCCCGACAACCTCACGGCCTTCGGCAAGGAGATAAAGGAGGAGACTGGAGTGGACGTTATTATACCCCAGAGCGGTCAAGAGATCAAGTTATGATAACGTTACTGATTCACGCCGAGAGGTTTTCTTATAGGGTCAAGGAGCCTGCAATAAAGAACCCAGAGGAGCCGAAGGTTCCCGAGTTTGAGGGTCAGAACGTTTTGGTCGTGTTCACGACGGTAGAGAAGGGTGACGACGAAAAAGTAGTCGAAAGGGCTGTAAACGACGTCCTGAACGTCCTGGCGAACGTGAAGGCTTCGTCCGTCGTAGTTTACCCCTACGCTCACCTCTCCGACAACTTGGCCTCGCCCGCAGAGGCCGTTAAAATCCTCGACGCTTTCGCCGAGTCGCTCTCGAAACGCGTGCAAACCGTGAGGGCCCCTTTCGGTTGGTACAAGAGCTTCATGGTCTCGTGTTACGGCCACCCGCTGAGCGAGCTCTCGAGGAGGATAAGGAACGAGCCAGAATACCAGAAAACGGACGAGATGCAGGTGTGCGAGAAGTTCGGGTTCCCTGGGTCGCCCTTAGCTACCGCTATGAAGAGGGCCGCGGTCGACTACCTCAGGAAATTCATTCCCCACGAGCTAGAAGCGGAGGGGGACGGGAACCTCGACGAGAGGACTTTGAGGATAATCTACACTAACCCCAAGGGTAGGAGAGTCCCCTGTCTCAATGAGGATCCCTTAATTCTCGTTAGGACAAAGCGCAAACCTGAGGGGTTGCCCGAGGTAGTGAGGGACTCGAAGAACGAAGTCCCCGTTCTGACCTCGGGGGACGATTTCTACGAGATCAACGTCAACGCACTCGTTTACTTCCACCTACTAGAGGCGCAAAAGAAGAGTCCACCAACTTTACCAATATGGCTGTCCCCGGTTCAGGTAAGGATCATCCCGGTGAAGGAGACGTTCGTCGACAAGGCCCTAGAGCTCGCCTCCAAGTTGTCCCCATACAGGGTCGACGTAGACGACACGAAGGAGGGGCTTGGTAAGAAGGTCGCGAGGGCGGGAACCGAGTGGGTTCCCTTCGTCGTGCTTCTAGGGGAAAGGGAAATCGAGACGGGCAACCTAACGGTAAAGATAAGGGAGAAGAACGAGCAAAGGCAAATGACTTTGGATGAGCTCCTCAGCCTTCTGAAGGGCAACGAGCCCCTCTCGCCTTCCCCCATACCAGTCAGGGTGAGCTTGAGGTTGCAGAAATGATAGTGGCAGAAGTCCCGCTCAAAGTTACGCTCTTCGGTGAGCACGCCGTCGTGTACGGGAGGCCAGCGATAGCCTTTACCATATCGGAAAAGATGATGGTGAAGGTCGAGAGGTCTGACAGGTTCGAGGTCATCTCTAAGAACCTGGTGATCAAGGGCGTCAGGGTCTCCCTGGATAGTTATACTGTCTACAGCGATGAGGCGAGGAGGGTTCTGCGCTACGTTGAGGAGGCCCTGAAGTACTTCGGCGCGGAAGTCCCCGTGAAGGTGGAGATAGAGTCTCCAGTCGAGCCCTCCGTGGGTCTGGGGACGAGCGCAGGAGTAGTCGTAGGGACTGTGGCAGCCTATTCGAGGCTTTTGGGCAAGAAACTGAGCAACGAGGAAATAGCTAGGATAGCTCACGAAGTCGAGCTGAGGGTGCAGGGGCTCGGCAGCAGAATGGACACGACGACCGAATCACTTGGGGGTTTCGTCTATTTCGGGAGGAACGGCGAAGTTCGGAGGGTCGAGCCTTGCGGCATCGAGTTCGTCGCTGGGTACTTCAGGAGGGTGAGGACTACCGCAGAGACGCTTAAGCTGGTCAAGGCCCTTATGGACAGGAGGAAGCCCTTAGTCGAGAAGGTGTTCGACCTTATAGGTGAGATCACCGATGAGGGACTCAAGGCTCTAAGTAATTGCGACATCGACTCGTTGGGCGAGCTTATGTACCTGAACCACTCCCTCCTCACGGCCATAGGGGTCAGCACGGCGGTTCAGGACGAGCTTGTCTCCAGAGCCAGGGAGCTCGGCGTCAAGGGCTGCAAAGTGAGCGGGGGCGGGGGAGGCGGGCTGACTGTGTGTACCAATGACGAGAAAGCCGAAAGTTTGTTGAGAGCATTCGGAGCCTCGTTAGTTGACGCTAGGCCGAGTCGCGAAGGAGTCAAAGTCCTTGAAAACTGATCATGTTCTCAAGGATTCCTTGTTTCGATAACATTTTTCTGATATGACGAACAGATTGTGCCTCAGGTTTCCGCTGATATGTGCGGCATCATCGGCGTCGTGGCTCTGCAGGAGTCTAAGAAGCTGGCTGAGATCACTGTTAACGCGCTCAGGAAACTCGAGTACAGGGGTTACGATAGCGTTGGAGTCGCCGCAGTCAGTTCCTCTGGGATTGAGATAAGGAAGGCCAAGGGGAAGGTGGAAGAAGTAGTTAGGTCGAAGAGGATCCCCGAGCTGAGCGGTTACATCATGCTGGGCCACACTAGGTGGGCCACGCACGGCCCTCCGAGCGACAGGAACGCTCACCCCCATTCCGACTGTAAAGGGGAAGTGGCCGTAGTACACAACGGAACCATAAAGAACTACAGGGAATTAAGGGAAGAACTCGAGTCTCTAGGTCACAAGTTCTCGAGCGAGACTGACACTGAAGTGATTCCCCACCTCATTGAGGAGTTCATGAAGAGAGGGATGAATCCCTTTGAAGCCTTCAAGGCCGCCGTAAGAGCTATCCAGGGGAGCTACGCTGTTCTCGCTGTAATCAAGGGGGAGAGAAGGATCTTCTTCGCTAAGAAGGACAACCCGCTCGTAATAGGCTTAGGTAACGGGATGAACTTCGTCGCAAGCGACATACCCGCTTTCCTCGACGCTACGAATAAGGTCATCGTCCTGAAGGACGGAGAGTTGGGCTACGTTACTCCTGAGGAAGTCTATATAGAGACCCTCAACGGCGAACCGGTGGACGCGAAGTCGAGAGTCCTGACGGTCAACTGGAAATCGGAAAGCGTGTCCAAGGGCGGTTACCCCCACTATATGCTCAAGGAGATACACGAGTCGCCTGTCGCTGCTGAGGACACAATTAACGGTCTGAAGAGCGACAGGGAAGTCCTGCAAAAGGCCGTGAAGATGCTGAGCGACGCCGGAAGGATAATAATTGTGGCCTCTGGGACGAGCTTCCACGCCGGGCTTTACTTCCACGAGTTGTTACTGTCCGAAGGGTTCAACTCGCTCGCCCTGATCGCTTCGGAATACTACACGGTCAAGGCCTCCCCTTCTGACGTGGTCGTTGCGGTGAGCCAGAGCGGCGAGACTTTGGACGTCATTCAGGCCGTGAAGTCGTTCAAGGCTAAGGGGGCCCAAGTAATTTCCTTGACGAACGTCATAGGGAGCGCTTTGGCCAGGGAGAGCGACGTAGCGCTTTACATGCGCGCAGGCCCAGAGATCGGCGTCGCGGCGACGAAGACCTTCACTTCTCAGCTCGCCTCGTTCGCGCTGATCTACTCCGAGCTCACGGGCACTATGAAAGACGAGATAAATAAGGTCAGGTCTGTAATCGAGAGGTCTATAGAGGCTTACGAGGGTTTAACTAAGGAATGGGGAGAGGCTTTGGCCAAGAAGGACAACGCATACTATTTAGGCAGAGGTCTGGGCGTTCCCTTGGCCATGGAGGGAGCTCTGAAGATCAAGGAGATCGCCTACATACACGCCGAAGCTTATCCCGCGGGCGAGAGCAAGCACGGCCCGATAGCTTTGGTGACACAGGGCTTCCCCGTCTTCATCATCAACGTGGACAAGGGCGACCTACTCTTAAACAACCTGGCCGAAATGAAGGCGAGGGGCGCAGAGACTTATGCGGTGAGCGCGAACATGAAGCTAGGAGCGGATCACGAGATAATCCTCGACGTGTCGGAGTTCCTGGCACCGTTTGGGGTTGCTCCGATAATTCAGCTGGTCAGCTATTACGCGGCAGTTACACGGGGTCACGATCCCGACAAGCCGAGGAACTTGGCCAAGACGGTGACTGTAGAGTGAACGAAACGAATTCGAGTCACTTGAGGTCTTTCTATTCAGCGGTTCTCATCCTGTCCCTTTTTCTTCTCGTACAAATAAACGTAGAGTCCTCGATATTCACGGTTCCACATTACGTTAATGAAGGCGTTCTGGCCTTCGAGGGGCTTTACAGCGTTCACATAGTGAACGGCACGCCGTACTTCGTGGTGATTGCAGGGAATAACTTTACGGTGTTCCAACCTAACGGACAGGATCTAGTCTCTGGCTCTAGGTTCCTCGGGCTTTACCCTTCATCTCTGGGCTTAGTGACCGGGAGTGGCTATTACTTCTACCTCAACAGCTCCCCGGTCATGCAGAGCACGGGGCTTTTCATAAAAGGTGGAGCCTACAAGGACTACGTTTGGGCAGTTCTAAAGAACGGGTCAGTGATGGTGTGGACGCCCAAGTCCCACTACATGGTACGGGTTTATGGGATACCGAAGGACATCCTGTTCTTCAACAACTACACGGCCTTCGTAAACGGTAGCCTGAACTACCTCTTCGTCACCCACGTTAATTCGCCCTACTACCGAGAGTACATTTTCACCTTCGCCGAGGGAGACCTCAACAGTCCATTAAACTTGAGTAATTACCGTTTTCACCACGTTTACACGGATTACAGAATCCCGGTGGTCTACGGCTTCCTGAACGGGAAGCCCTACTTCATGGGCTATAACGTTACGGCAAACGAGACAGTGGTCTTCTTCAACGGCGGGCTTCACCTGATCAAAGGACTTCCGGTGCTTTTAGTCAACTATTCCACACCGTTTTACGTTGTTCAGGCCGGTAAGTCGAGCTACTCTCTGGTCTTCGCCAACGGCACTGTTTTCAGCTTCGAACTAAATGGCACGTTAAGGGTATTTTACTACAAGAACGTCCTCATTTACGGGGTTCAGCAGAACCGAACCACTGTTGTGGAGCCTTTCGGTACTAGTGCACATTTTAACACGGGCGAGCCCCTCAAGTTGAGCTCCACCAACACCAGTCTCGTATTACAGGCATTGACCCCGAGAGGCTATGTGACCGTTCTCAACCTATCCTGGAACTCACCGCTGAAGTTCCTCGGCCTCAAGTATACCGACGGGTACTGGGTCGTATACTTCGCTTATCCCGACGAGCAACAGTATTTGACGGTGGTGACAACAGGTCAGGGGCGTTTCGAAGTCCCGAGTGAGACCTACGTTTACCCGAACTACAAGAGCAACATACTTGCGTTAGTCGGGTTCAAGTACCCCAACTCTACGTCGTTCTTCAGTCTTACGGCGACTTCGTCCTCTAATTTGGGTTCTAACTCATCGAATTCCATTTTATACTACGCAGTAGCGGTAATCATAGTCGCAGTGGTAGCTTATGCAGGCCTTGCTCTTAGCCGCAGGAAGAGGTGAGGGCTTACTACCTTACACACTACACGTCCAGAAGGAAGCGATAAGGGTAACCGGCAGGGCGGTCATAAGCTTCCCAGTCGTAGGTCTGAAGGAGGCTGGTGTTTCAGAGTTCGTTGTGGTCGCCAACGAGAGGGCGTCTCAAATAGAAGAGATTCTTGAAGAACTCGACGTTTCCTACGAGTTGGTGACGCAGAAGTCCCCAGGGCTAGAGGGGGCGGTGAAGGACGGCCTCAAGAAGGTCTCGGGCGACCAGTACGTCTTAGCCTTCGGGGACATAGTTGCCCCCAAGGAATTTTACAAGGGATTGATCAACGCCCTATCGTCAGGAAAGGACGCGGTCGTCTCCTTAGTTCCGGTTGTCAAGGGCGAACAGACCTATGGAACCGTTACTGTTGAGAGAGGTCAAATCAGGATAGGGAAGTCGCAGTTGGCTTTAGGCGGGGCTTACGTCTTGCCAAAGATCGAGTTCGACGACATATACTCCTTCTTCGAACAACTATCGAAGGAGGGAAGGGTCGAGTTCTTCGTGTGGTCGGGAGTCTGGCTGGACATTGGCTATCCTGAAGACCTCATAGTCGCCATTCAGGAGTTGTTAGACGGTAAGGACAGCGTGATAAGCAGGGACGCGAAGCTGGGCCAGGGCGTGGTAGTCAAGAACAGCGTAATAGAAGAGGGGGCTGAGATTGAAAACTATGCAGTGATCAAAAACTCGTACGTAGGGCGGAACGCTTACGTCGGGGACTTCGCTCTAGTTAGGAGCTTCTCCTCGCTCGAAGAGGGTTCTCAGGTTGGGGCATACGCCGAAGTAGCCCATTCTCTCTTGGGCAGGAAGGCAAAGGTCGGATCGAGAACGTATTTGAGCTACACGGTGGTCGGAGACGAGGCGGAGGTGGGAGCCTCAGTTATAACCGTCAGCTATCCAGGGAGGCCAGTAAGAGGGAAGGAGGCGAAGCTGGGGGCCTTAATTTCGCCCAAATCGAAAGTAGAACACGGGAAAATCCTGCCAGCAGGCTTCAAAGGGTGAGTGGAGAGACTTTTAAAAAGAGCCCTCTCATGGCTTAGTAGCCTTGTCTAAGACAACGATCATCGCGATCGCTTTCTTGGTCGTCATAGTCGTAATCGGAGCGTTAATGTATCAGACCGTCACGAGCGTCAGTGTGTCCTTGAGCGTCAGTAAAATCGTGATCGGGTTCAACTCGCCGAGCTACGCCTACTTGAACTTCACAGTCCATAACGGAGGCTTGCTGCCGTTCTCTGGCAGTTACATTGTCCAGGTTAGCTACCAGACCCATCAGCTTTACAAGAACGTCAGCGTTAGCGTGGGAGGAGGTCAATCTCAAAGCGTTATCATAGTCGTCCCTCTAAATTTGTCGATATCTGGAGTCCACGTGAGCGGCCAAGGGATCTATGACTACAGCTTCTCTAAGGACTTCACAGACCTAGTCTTATCGCTTCAGAACTCCTTGATTCAAGGAGTTCAAGGGTTGAACCCTCCGAGCCTCAAGGGAGGTTACGTTCAACAGACTCAACTACGTTATCCCATGTACTACACGTTCTCCGTATTCCTGAAGAACGTCACTTATTACCCGAACGGCACTAGGGTCTATGCTCTTAATATGGAGTTCTATCCCTTACAGAACGGAGGTATAGCGATAAACGGAACCTCTACGATTGCGCTCAACACAACGATAGCTCCTCAAATGAAGGTCACAATCATTCCAGGAAAGACTATAACAGTTCCGATAGTAACTTCACAGAGCCAGTTTAGTCTGAACTTCACGATCTACCAAGGAAACCTAGTAGTGGGGTATGGCTTTTACAACGTGACCGTGTGAGCGGATAAGATTTAAAGGAATTAGAGGAAGAGATAAACTCGCGGCCGTAGTCTAGCCTGGATCAGGACGCCGGCCTGCCACGCCGGAGGTCCCGGGTTCAAATCCCGGCGGCCGCACTCTTTATACGCTCAAGTATTTCTGGGCAACTTCTCATGATTTTACCTGAAGATAGGCGAGTCGCCCTATAGTTGACTTACCTATAGGAGCGACTTTTCGTACAGATATCGGTCGAATAATATAAGTGTAATGAGATAAATTGAATTTCCGTTGCGATCAACATCCTTATAAAATCTACGAGCGACACAAAAGTGTGGTAAACAGTAATACTTCAACGGGCATAGTACAAACATCGCCTGGACTTTCGCCGACTTTAGCTCTCATTCTAAACTTACTCCCTTACCTCTTCTTCATCGCCACTTTCCTCCTCATGGTCTATATGAGCACCAGGATGACAGTGGGCCTAGGAATGGGTAGGAGGCAAGAGAGGAAGGTCTATCTTCCACCGCCTGTGCCCTGGGACTCCGTCATCGACATGGAGGAAGTCAAGAGGAGGCTCCTCGAAATCGCTGAATGGGTGAAGGTGAGGAACAAGCCCTACGGGGTCATTCTTTTCGGCCCTCCAGGAACGGGCAAGACGATGATAGCGAAGGCTTTAGCGAACAAGCTGGGCTGGAAGTTCATGGAGCTAAGGGCGAGGGACGTGATGAGCAAGTGGTACGGAGAGAGCGAGTACCTGATGGAGTCCTTCTTCGACCAAATCCCGCTGGTTGCACCTGTAGTCGTCCTGATCGACGAGATAGACGGCTTCGCCATGAGTAGAGAAGGTGAACTACACGAGGTCACTCACAGGCTGATAAACATCATGCTGTCGAGGCTTCAGGAGCTCC
>JBAMMP010000025.1:0-11652 GCA_039793765.1 Sulfolobaceae archaeon | reverse complement strand
GGCGACCTCATAAAAGAGATTCTGATAAAGGCCGGTCAGAACGTGGTCGGGTACGAGCTGGTGCCCGACGACAAGGTGAAGATCCTTAAGGCGTTCGCCGTTGCCCTCGACAGAGACGACGTTGACGTCATAGTGAGCACGGGAGGGACGGGCTACAGCCCTACCGACGTAACTGTGGAGACAATTAGGCCTTTGTTCGACAGGCATATCGAGGGCTTTTCGGATCTCTTCCGGCTCTACAGCGAGAGGGAAGTGGGCAGCGCGGCCTACCTGACTAAGGCCTCTGCCGGGATCATAAAGGGGAAACTGATTTACCTTCTCCCGGGGTCGCCGGATGCCGTTAGGTTAGCACTGGAAAAGCTAATACTGCCCGAGGCAGGCCATTTAGTTTTCCTAATCAGGTCGCACAAATGACGGACAATCAGAGTAACATTTTCAGAGTCTGATGAAGCAGCCTAGTGGTCTCGCTACTCTGGTCGGTCACCTGCACGAAGGTCTTCAGCTTCTCCAAGTCCTCCTTAGGGACGCCCTTAACTGCCATCAACATGGCCTCAAGCTTGACCTGATTCACAGCCTCATCCGAGAGCCCCATATACCAGTCTATGTCCTCCTTCAAAACTTCCGTGACGGCGTCCGCGTACTTCGCCTTGATCTCGTTGTCTAGAGCGACTAACCTTACGGACTCGGAGTTCTCTTTGCCCAATATGGAGATCGGTGTAGGGATCCCCAGTTTAGCGGACGTCAGCGGGCACAGGGTGACCTCATAGTCGAGCTTCACGGGGGTCTTGGACTTCGTGGTCAAGTCGTAGAAGGCGTGAGAGCATTCGCCTTTCTCCTTCCTCAAGTAGCAGGGGAAATGAACCCTATACTTCGCTCCCTTAGACTCTAGCTCGGACAGCGCCACCTCTTCTAGGAAGACCAGCTTCGAGCTGTCCAAAACCCTAGACAACGCTTTGTACATCTCTGGAAGTATTACGTAGATTTTCTTGGCCTTCTCGAGCTTCAGCTTAATGTCTGGAGGCAAGTCCCTAGTTTTGACCAAGTCCGCGAGCGAGACGGGGATTACGTAAGTAGTGACGTTTTCGCCCTTGGTCGCTAGGAAAATAACAGCGTAGGACACTTCGTCCTTCACCACGTCCTTTACGTCGGCCGTTATCAGAAGGATCTGATCCGTAACCTGTCCTTCCTCCTGTAGGGCCTGGGCTTCGACGGAGAACTTCGCCTTGACCGAGAAGGAATCCAAGATGGGAAGCTTCACCGGACAAACGGCTTCACATATCCCGCAGAAATCGCAGGTGGCTATCTCACTGACGTCCGTGAAAGTCTGACCCGCGAAGAATCCCATTGGGGAGTAAGCGAAGCTCCCCTTGAGCTCTACGTGCGGGCAAACGTCGACGCACTTCCCGCAAAGGACACAGCCGCTGGTAATGGCCTCGGTGTCGGGAGCGTCACTATACGGTAATAGCACCAAGTCCGAGGGAAGTTTCAGGGGCTTGTTGGAGAAGAGGGACACCCAAAATCTGCTCCTTTCAAGGGTTATCATGGCCTTCACTTCTGGGTCGGAAAGGATCGGCTTCAGGTTAGCAACGTGTCTTCCCTCAATAATTCCGAAGTACATGTAGAGGGGCCAGCTCAGGGACTCGAGCGAAACTGGCCCGCTTGGGCTGGTCGGAGACCAATTGCCGAGTGGGTCCAAAACGGGCTTAACCAAGCCCTCCCTGAGCTTAGTGTACACCGCGACTACCTCGAACCCAGACTCCAGCTTCCTGACCTCGAAGTGCCTGAACGGAATCAACCCCTTTGCGGCTATCTGTTCAAGGTGCAGTACGACTTCGTTTACGTCATTAGTTTCGAGCTTCTTCCATACTAGCTCCACCTTATTCCTCTTCAAAGTAATTTCTAGTGGAATTGAACCGTCCTCCAGTGGGCCGACCTTGATCTGGCCGTCCTTAAAGTACTTGGCCTCCTGGACAGCTAATTTCAGCGTCCTGAATTCGTTCAGGCCGAAGAATGGGTCGCCGAAGTACAAAGACCCACCTACTGTGAGGTCTTTGAGTACCGAGAAGGCCATGACGTCGGGGAAACGCTCGTAAACTTCCCCCCAGGTAGTTCCGGCCCTCACGGTAACGGTGTTGTCGTCGTGGCGTACTATGCCCTTGTACTCCCTAAGGTCATAGATTACGGCCCCTTCTGCCCCTCTGAAGTTCTCGAACTTCGGAACTCCAGGTTCACGTAGCTCGGACTCGTCCTTAACGACAATCACTTTGTTGGGAAGCTTACCCACTTTCGTTCTGGTCAGTAAAGCATAAAAAGACCTCGTTGCGTTGTCAGTATAAACTGCCAAGTTATACCACCGGATTACCCCACGGTTCTTCTTCTTTACCTTCCTCCTTAATTGAGGTAAGGAGCTTTAATGCTTTCTTTCTGGAAAGGAACCTGTTACCGCTACCGCAATAGGGCGAGTACACGCAATTCGGGCACCCGTCCTCGCAGGTACACTTGGCGAGAATGTCTATTGCCACTCTCGTAGCTATTTCAAACCTTTCGTAGAGGAGCTTGGAAACGCCAGAGCCTCCTACAGACGAGTCCATTACGGCCACGTGCCCCGAAGGATAGCTGATCCCCATGAGGTCGGTCTGGCCCGCCCCGGCCGCGACTCTGGCTGCCGAAATCAGGACGTGTTCAGTGGCGTGGAAGGCCTCAATCCCGTCTATCTCGTTGAAGTCCTCCAGGTAGGGGAAGACCGTGACTATCCCTTTCGTGTAATAAGAGAACGTCAGGGGCTCGTCGTAGACCTCCTCCTCCCTGGGTTTCTCCGTCTTTCCCCCGATGGCGTACTTGTAGAAGCCCGTGACTTCCTCCCTGACCTTCACTTTGGCGTAAGTTATTTTCAAACCGTCCTTGGTCTTCCTCTCCATTATCGGGTGAACCTCCTCCAAGTGGAGGGAGTACATCGGCCTGGTGTAGTAGTCCACCTCGCCGGCGACCTCCAACTTCGCGGTGAGCTTGTCCAGGTCGACGGACTTTACCACGAAGGTCTTCTTGTTGGAGTAGTAGATGGCCTTCGGGTAGACGTCGTATAAGGCTACTGGCAGTTCCCTCTCCCCTATCTTCTTGTCGCCGTGGTATAGGCTCACGACGGGGCCTGTACCCCTCAACCTCAAAGTCCTGACGTAGGCTATGGTTGCCGGCGTGGAGTACGCGAACTCCCCCTGGATCCTCGCTAGGCCCTGGCTCTCCAACTTCTTCAACGCCTGAGCCCACTCCGGGGGCAAGGACTTCAGGTTCAGCCTAACCCTCTCAGCGAGGTAGGCAGCGGCGTGGGCCTGCAGGACTTCCTCGTTGGAAGTCTCGACCTTGGGAGGGAGTAGCTCCCTCTGGAAGAAGGCCTGGGGGTTCCTCAGGTAGTAGCTGTCGATAGGGTCGTCGCCCAAGACGGTGAACACGTAACCTACCTTGTCCCTCCTCCCCACCCTGCCAGCCCTCTGGAGGTACTTCGAGTAGCTTGGCGGGTTGGTCACCATCACCGCAGCGTCTAAGTCTCCGATATCGATGCCGAGCTCTAGAGTGGGAGTCGCCACGACTCCTGGTATGGTGCCCAGCTTCAGCCCCTCCTCGATGCTCCTCCTCTCCTCGCTCCTTAGCCCAGCCCTGTGCACTGGAACGTCAATCCCATACCTCTCGAGCATCTTCGCGACTACTTCCGCCATCTGCTGGGAGTCGACGAAGACTATCGTCCTCAGGCCGGCCTTAATTAGCACGGCAGCAAGGAAGCTCGCGACGGTCCACCTGCTGGCGGGGCCGATGTTAACAAGGGCGTGAACAGCCATCCCCTTCCTTCGGGGGGAGCCCTTGAGGACTATCCCGTCCTCTCCGAAGAGCTCGTAAAACGTGGTCTCGGTTACACCAATCGTAGCGCTCGAGCCGACTATGTGGGCCTCGTCGAAAGTCCTGAGCCTGTCTGAGAGCGCCCTGAGGTGGGAGGCCAGAACCCCCTCGTAGACGTGGACCTCGTCGAACACGAAGTGCTGTGCAGACCTGACCAAACTCCTGTACCTGTCGCTCAGGGGTAAACCTACGTGGAGCATGTCCGGGGTGGTTATCAGGACCTCGGGAGGGCTCTCGGCAAGCTTCCTCCTCTCTTCCTGGGGGGTGTCCCCGTCGAAGACACCCACCGAAACCTCGAGCCTCCTGGCGATCGCCCTCACCCTCTGGAGCTGATCCCTCCCCAAGGCCTTCGTGGGGTAAACGAGGACGCTCCTCTCCCCCTCCTTCAAGGCCAAGTCCATGAGGGGGATCAGGAAGGCCTCTGTCTTCCCAGTCCCCGTACCGGAGACTATCAAGACGTTCTTCCTCGCGGATATCAGCCTGTAGGCTTCAGCTTGATACCTGTAGAGCCTCCTTATGCCCAAGGACTCCAAGGCCTCCCTGAGCCTGGGGTGCAAGTTCAGCTCCGAGACCTCTGGCCCTGGGTCTGGGTCTAGGGAGGTCTCCCTGTGAACCCACGCTATTTTCGCGCCGAAGTAGCTCAGCCTCTCGCTTACTGTCTCCAGTACGTCCAACTCCCTTTTTAGTAAGCCAGCACGACTAATAACGACGTGTGCAGCGTATCAGGGGCCCTCCTGCTGAACCCGAAGAAGTACAAACAAGTAGAGGAGAGGCTGATCGAGATCCTAGCTAGGGCTGAGGACAGGGGGAGGGACAGCTTCGGCGTAGTCGTCATCGAGGAGGACGGGAGCGTCAGGAGCGTCAGGAGGATAGGGAAGTTCTCCGACCAGAAGGACTCGGTTAGGGGACTCCTCACGGAGAGCTCTAGGGTCGTCGTAGCCAACAACAGGGCCGAGCCCACCACGGAGTACGTGAGGTTCAAGAGGGAGAGCGACATCCAGCCGTTCGAGGGCGAGAGGTACGTCGTTACCCACAACGGGATAATAGCCAACGACGGCGAGCTGGAGAGGAAGTACGAGCTGAAGAGGGCGACGAGGGTAGACTCCGCTATCCTCCCTCCCCTTCTAGACAAGCTCTGGGACGGTTCGCTCGAGGGCTTAAAGAAGGTGCTCTCCGAGGTAAGGGGGAGCTTCGCGTTGGTCATTGCTGATAAAAAGAGGCCCGACAGGATCTTCCTCGCCCAGAACTTCAAGCCCCTCTACATGATGTACGACCCAGAGCTGGAGGCCTTCTTCTTCACCTCCCTCGACGAGTACTTCGACGTCAAGCCCAACGAGCCGAAGAACGTGACCAAGCTCGAGCCCTACACAGTTGTCGAAGTGGACTCCCAAAAGAACGTCAGGTCGCTCAGCCTCTTCCCAGACAAGAAGGTGAAGAGGGCACTAGTGATCGCGAGCGGAGGCTTGGACTCGACCGTGGCGGCCACCAAGCTCCTCAGGGAAGGCTGGGAAGTGACGTTGCTCCACTTCAACTACCACCACAAGGCCGAGGAGAAGGAGAGGGAGGCCGTGAGGAAGATAGCGGAGTACCTGAACGTCCCGTTGATAGAAATTAACACGGATCTCTTCAGGATGATCGGCCACACGAACCTGCTGAAGGGCTCTGGGGAAGTAACGAAGGCGAGGAAAGGGGAGGAGGGGGCCGAGTTCGCCCACGAGTGGGTTCCCGCAAGGAACCTGATCTTCTACTCCGTAGCTATTGCGATAGCTGAAGCTTACGGCTTCGACGCGGTGGCCTCAGGGATAAACCTCGAGGAGTCCGGGGCTTACCCGGACAACGAGATGGAGTTCGTCAGGATGCTCTCGAAGGTCGCCCCTTACGCCGTCGGCCCGAACAAGAGGGTCGAGATCCTGATGCCGGTGGGGAACCTTGTTAAGCACGAAATAGTGAGGCTGGGGGTAGAGATAGGTGCACCTTTACACTTGACCTGGAGCTGTTACGAGGGGAAGGACAAGCACTGCGGCAGGTGCGGGCCCTGCTACATGAGGAAGTGGGCCTTCAGGATAAACGGCCTGAAGGATCCCGTAGAATACGAGGACCCGAGCCTGTAAGTCGGCTCATTCAATTTTTCGCGAGTAAAAGAAATATTTTCCTTTCCTCCTGACTTTCCCCTCCTTCATCAGCTCTATCAGGGCCGCGTTGATCTCCAAGACGGGAGCGTCGATCGCCCTTAGGAGACTCGTCAAAGTGGCCCACTCCTTCTTCCTGAGGTAGTCCTCCACGAGGTCCTTCACCGTCGTATCGTCCATCAAATTAATCACCGCTTAATATCTATAAAAGTCTAACTGAAAGTATTACGAGTCAGAATGAAAAAGTATTACGTTTTAAGATCTATCGGTAAAACATGACTATAAAGAGAGTATCACATTTGATATAGTATCGATTGGGTATTATTTATATCTTAGAAAAGATTAATTGTTCGAAGAAACTTCAGCAGTAAACTGGCAAGACTGATGAGATTTTACTATGCGGTAGCGATCGTTGGGCTGTCTCCGGCGTATTTTATAACCACTATCAGATAGAATTGGTTGTGAGATTGGAAAAGTTGGCAATGATCGGGTCAGCAGTAGCGTTGGCGGTAGGAGGGGTGTTGCTATTCGGCGTCGTTCCTCTCGCCCTAACAATAGGGACCTACGCCGAGGTCGCCCTTCTGATCGTGACGGCCCACTTTTACCCCAGGAAGCTATTCAAGTACCTCGCCGTTATTCTCAACGCTCTGCTGTTCGCCACGCTCTTCAGCCCGGCCCACATAAGCGCTTATGAGAGGTTCGGCCAGGACGCGTGGATCACCGCGCTTGATATATTCTCTTTCCTGGCGTTCGGCGTCTTCCCCATCCTGTTCTTCGCGTCCTACTTCGCGTCGAGGGGCAAGTAGCTAAGCTTTTTCTCGCCGCGGTCAATCATGATCAATAATGCCTGAGCAGATCATTCACCCCCAGGCGAGGGTCGCCGACCTCTTAGGGCTCCTCCTGACGCTGCAGAACGTCTTCGAGGGGCTAGCGGACATTTACAAGTTGGACGAGGAGCTGGAGGTGGACCTCGACGACCTAATGCCGATAGTTTACGCCGCCGCCTCAATGGGCTTCGTGACGGTAGGTGACGGAATAGTCGCGATAACCGACAAGGGCATAGAGTTCCTTAAGGGAAACATAGAGAAGAGGAAGGAGCTCCTCAGGGAGAGCCTGAAGTACGTTGAGCCCTTCAAGACCGCAATTGAGCTTAAGTCCTTCACCGTCAGCCAACTTCAGGACGCCCTGGAGAAGAAGGGGTTCCCCGACTACAGCGGGCCGTCGGGCTACTACGACCTGGAGATAATCTTGACGGAGTGGGGGGTCTACTCCAAGCTACTCAAGAGGGAGGGCGAGATCTACAAGATAGTTTAATTACGAGGCTCCGTAATCCAAGGCAACCATTAATAGCTCACCTCTTCCTCGTACGCGTGGACAGAGAGGTTCACTACACTTCCGAGGCCGACAAGTTCAGGACGATCGTTTTCGGGATCCAGGACGGCCTGATCACAGTCGCTTCCATCGTTATGGGGGCTGCAGGCTTCAGCTCCGGCGACCTGAAGGTAGTCCTGATCTCGGCGCTGATAGCCCTCTTCGGCAGTGCCATTTCCATGGCGGTGGGCGAGTTCATATCAACTAGGGTTAGGATGCAGATTTACGACAACGAGGTCAACAAGGAAAGGAGGGAGATCAGGAACAACCCGGAGAGGGAGCTTCAGGAGCTCAAGACCTTCTACGTGAACAAAGGCTTCAGCGAGGAGGAGGCGAGAAGGATAGCGGAGGCACTGTTCAGGAACGAAGAGGTCGTACTGAACGAGATGCTGACTCACGAGCTCAAGATATTCCCTGAGGAGTTCGAGAGCCCGGCCAAGTTAGGTCTCATTATGTTCGTTTACATGCTGGTCGGAGGGTTCATCCCGACAGCTCCCATAGTGTTCGGCTACTTGCTGAACTACAACAGCGTCCAAGTCCTCAGCTACGTCTCTATAGCCCTCACTTTAGCCACTCTGGCGCTCTTCGGAGTGCTTTCGACGAAATACACGGGGCTAAAGCCGTGGAGGGGGGCCTTCGAGCAAGTAGGTACGGGGGCGGTAGCCTTGGGAATAAGCTACGCAGTGGGAGTTACCCTGTCCTACATAATCGGCCCTGTGGGCGTAGTGTGATCAGGCTTCCCCAGCTGAAAGCAGTTGGGCCAACCCTCTCGGGATCTTTGCGGGCCTGTAGTCCCTCTCGAACAGTTCCCTCCTGTGCATTTCTAGTAGCTTAGGCTCCACCCCCAGGAGGTTTGAGGCCTTCAACACTTTGACTCCCACAGACCTAGCGAAGTCCTGCAGAGGCTTCAACACCTCCTCGTAATTGGGGTCCCGAAGGACGTGGTGGTCCACGACTGCCCACTGGAGGCCCTCCTTCATCATCTCCTCGAGGTTCCTTATGCCCCTCTCCAACTCCTCCTCGCTCAGCGCCCTCCCCAGGAGGTAGCTCAAGGGGCCGTCCACTATCAGCCAGTTGGGCTTGACTTCCTTCGTGAACTCCACGTGCAGATCCCTTGGAGCGCCCTCTATGTCGGAGGTGAAGAGGACTGTCCCGTCCTTGTCGCTTATTGCCACCTGAATTACGTAGCCCAGCCTTTCGTCGTTGCCGTGAGGCACCGCATTTGAAATCCTGATCTTGGTGGAGCCGAACGCGAACTCCTTCCCGTCTCCTATTTCGATCCTTTTAGGTAAGCCGTTGATGGACTTCAGGAACCTCGGCGCCCTCCTGAACTTCTGGCTCGGGTTTATCATGTTCTGGGGATCCTTGATGATCACTACCTTGTCCTTGTAGACCTCCTTGGGGACTACCCAGCCCGGGTCGTGGTGGTCGTAGTGGTAGTGCGTGATGACAATGACATCGACGTCCTTAGCCACCTCGGTGATTTTCTTGGCGATTTCCGTCAGCGCGTCCACCTCTAGCTGATGCGGGGGGAGGCCGAACCTCCTGGGGGCTAAAGACACGGCTGGATCGATCAGGACCCTAACGTCCTTAGTCTCGACTAGCGTGGCCTGAGACCTAGCGCCTAAGCTCTCGAAACCTAGGGGTACGATCTCCAAGGGAGTTCCGAAGAAAAAGTTAGAGCTTGGTACTAATTATGTCTAGGTAGGCCTCCTTCAACGCCAGCTTGCCCTTCGCGTAGTCGGTCAGGAGCATCCTGATGCCGTAGTTGGTTCTCCTCTCCCTCAGCTTCCCAGCGGCGTAGAAGCCCAAGCCAGTTAGCGTGGTTAGGTGGAAGGGATCGTCTAGCGAGAAGATGAAGAACTTCCCAAGCCCCTTCAGCAGCTCGCCTTTCTTTTCGTGGTCTCCTAGCAAGTGCTCCACGGTGGTCGACCCTGTTATTTAACTTGACGAGCAGGCTTATTTCGGAGAGAGCGTGTAGTCAAGGTAACACGCCCTGGATCAAGCGTTTAAGTACTCTCCTCGGTTCTGCGACCGACTAAATATTATAACGAGTTGATCCCGAGTTACACGGAGACTCATGCTCGAGTATTTAGTAGTTACGTTGACAGCCATCGTCGCCGACTGGAGCATTTACAACGCTTCCTTGGTGCTTCTTGGCCTGGCCGCGAGGGACAAGAGTCCGAGGGCCTACTCCGGAGTGACCTTCAGCCTGATAGTCCCAGCGAAGAACGAGGGCAAAGTCTTGGGGAGGCTACTCGAGAGGCTCGCCCACCAGCAGTACGACAAAAGTAGTTACGAAGTGATCGTGGTCGAGGACTCGTCGACTGACAACACTTACGAGGTCTGTCTGGAGTACTCCAGGAAGTTCGACCGGATAAGGTGCATGAAGCTCCCCCCTTCTCCCGTCCTGAACGGGAAGTCCAGGGCGGTAAACGAGGCCCTCAAGGTGGCCAAGGGTGAGATAATTGGCATCCTCGACGCGGACTCTTTACCCTCGTTGCACATGCTCTCCGTCGTCGCTGGAAGGTTCCAGAAAGGCGCTCACGCTGTCCAGGTGAAGGTCGTCCCTTACAACGTGAGGGAGAGCCTAGTCTCGAGGCTCGCCTCGATAGAGGAGCTAATGTACGAGTACTCGCTTATCGGGAGAGCTAGACTGGGGCTGTTCGTCAGGCTCGAGGGCACTGGGAGCTTCTTGAGGAGGGACGTGCTGGAAGCCCTGGGAGGCCTCAACGAGTCTATCCTCACGGAGGACGCGGAGTTGGCAGTTCGGATTTACTCCTTGGGGATGAAAGTGGACTACGCGAGCGACGCGGTTATTATGAGGGAGGTTCCGCCGAGGTTCTCCTGGCTGGTTAGGCAAAGGCTCAGGTGGTACAGGGGCAACCTCGAGCTCATTAGGACTACCCTGCGGAACAGGCTAACTCCTTGGGCGGTGGACTCCTTCTTGACCTTAGCTAGTCCTCTAGTGCTCTCGCTCTATCTGCCTCTAACGGCTCTAGGAGTCCTCTACCCGCACTTACAGGCCCTCTTATACGCGTGGCTACTGGCCTCGGTCGCTGGACTGATGACTTTCGTAGCGACGCTTCTGATAAGCAAGAGGCACATGGTCGGGATGTTCTTCGCCGTCTTCACTCCGGTGCTCATGAACGTCATAGCTGGCCTCAACTTCGTGGCGGTGATGCTGGAGGTCTTCGGGGCCAAGAAGGCCTGGGTCAAGACCGAGAGGTCAGGGGGCCTCTGACGAAAAACCGAAATTAGGTAATTGGTAACACAACGGAAATTGTGGAGTGTCCGAAGGAATTCTACCGGTGGGCCGGAGAGCTGGGCTACAGCGACTGTAGGGCCAGGGAGGAATCGGGAGAGATCATAATTGAAACCGGGAGCTCTACCTTTTGCGTCGGCAAGAGGAGCCAGTGCGTCAACGTCGAGGGAGGACAGGTCAGCTATAGGGGTCTTGTAGTTAGGGGCGACTTCTCCGAGTGGGAAATAGCGGGAGCGATATACGGGCTTAGGCTGAAGGGGATCGAGAGGCCCCAAATTTACCTCTTCCACTTCCTTGAAGAGGTGATGGGACTCGACGAGAGGTTGAACCTCAACCTGCCCTTCAAGCACCCGTTCGCCTTAGTGCATCTAACCCACAAGGGGTTCGAACATAAGGGGGTAGAGGCCCTAGCCGTAAGGGGAATAGAGGCCTTGAAGAAGGTGGGCTACCCTTACGGCTTCGTTACGAACCTCAGCGAGGCGATTTTGAGGGCGGGGAGCCATGGTAAGATCAAGCTGACGGCTTCCGGGCTCTACGGCGACGCTTTGGTGTACAAAGGAACTGTAACAGTTTTCGCGATGAGGCTGGGCGACCTCGAGAGGAAGGTACGGGGGATAGAGCTTTGATCGTCGTGGTCGGCAGCTACAACGTCGATTACTTCGTCTTGGTCGAGGAGCTCCCTAGACCAGGCGAGACCGTCAGGGCGATCAGGACCTTCTCGGCCCACGGCGGTAAAGGGTCGAACCAGGCCGTCTCCGCCAGCAGGTTGCGGGGAGAGGTCTCCCTAGTGGCGGCGGTAGGGGACGACGATTCGGGGAGGAAGGCCGTCGAGTTCTGGAAGTCGGAAGGGGTGAACGTCAAGAACGTCAAGGTCATCCAGGGAGTCCCCACCGGGAAGGCGATCATTTTCGTGGACAGGAACGGCAGGAACATGATAGCCGTGGAGCCCGGAGCAAACTCCTACTTAAGGCCCGAGCACCTGGAGCGGGCCCTGGAAGG
>JBAMMP010000024.1:0-11740 GCA_039793765.1 Sulfolobaceae archaeon | reverse complement strand
GACTTCACTATGGTGAAGGCTATTTCCGCTGAAAACTTCGCTATTTCCGCCAAGTCCTCCGACTGTATCTCCCACTTGGGGACGTTGACCCACTCCAGCTCGATGCCGAACTCCTTCGCTAGCTCAGCCAGCTCCCTGAACTTCCCCTCGTTAGACGTTAGCACCTTTACGCCTCTCCTCAACGTACCTCCCCCTCATCCTTATCTCCTTGACCTTCTCGAGGACGTCCCTGTAGTAGCTCACGTGCCTCGAGTATCCCTCGACGAAGCCCTGCATCACCTCTTCCTTTACGTGGGGGTGGACGCTCTCCAAGGCCCTCATGAAGAGGTGGACGTCAGTGGCCTGGTCTTCCACGTCGTCGCTCTTCCTGGCAAGCCCGAAGTCTATCAGGAAGAGCTCGTTATCCGGTGATAAAATCATGTTAGCCGTGGTCAAGTCCCCGTGGACTACGCCGGAACTGTGGAGCTTCCCCACGGCTTCCCCTATTACAACTCCCATGCCCCTGTTCAGCCCCCGGTAGTCCTTGAGCAAGGTGCCCTCGACGTACTCCATGATTATCGTGTACTCTGGGGGTAGGACGAACAGCACTGCTGGAACGTTGACCCCCGCCTTCAACGCTAGGTACATCATCCTGGCCTCCTTCGCTGTCCTCTCCTCGTTCATCTTCCTGTCGAGCTCGGGGTGCCTGTAGGGCTTCGAGACCCTCCTCTTGACGATTACTTTTAGGCCCCTCAGGTCACCCTCGTAAATTACGGCCTCCGCTCCCCTCTTTATTTCCCTCCTTATCTCCAGCCAATCTCCACCTGGTCTATCCTCCACCTCGGCCTCACCAGGGCTCTTTCTGGAGTAACTTTCTGCCCGGCCTTGAAGGCAAGGAGTCCGGTGTAAGCTATCATGGCCCCGTTGTCCCCCGCGTACTCCGGAGGGACTATCTTGAGCTCGACCCCCCTGTCCTTGGCCAAAGCCTCGAGCTTGCTCTTGAGGGAGACGCTAGCAGCAACCCCTCCGACTGCGAGGATCTCCCTCTTCCCTGTCAAGGCCAAGGCCCTCTCAGTCGCCTCCAGAAGCATGTCGAAGGCGTACTCCCTGACGCTGTAGCAGAGGTCGTGAATGTCCACCTTGTCCTTTAGCCTGAGGGCTGCAGTGAGCAGTCCAGAAAAAGACATGTCGTTCCCCTTAACGACGTAAGGCAGGTCGATCAGCTTCTTCCCGCCCTCGGCGCAGATGTCGATCATGTGGATCCCGTTCTTCACGTAGGGCGGGGCCAGTCCTATTTCCCTCACGAAGACGTCCATCATGTTGCCAAGCGCGATGTCGAGCGTCTCGCCGAAGACCCTGTACCTGCCGTCGAAGTAGGTCGCGATTATCGTGTTTCCCCCCGAGAGGTAAAGGACGAGGGGGTCCTTGCTTCCGGTAGTGAAGATCCCGATCTCTATGTGGGCTATCCCGTGGTTCACTGGCACTATGGGCTTCTTGTGCTTCAAGGCCAAGCCTCTCGCCACAACCGCCCCTACCCTGAGAGCGGGGCCCATCCCAGGGCCCAGGGCCACGGCAATGGCGTCGACTTCCTCAATTGAGACGTTCGCCCTCTCGAGGGCAGTCCTCACTATCGTAGGGGCTACCTCGGAGTGGTGCTTCGCTAAGTCCCCAGGCTTCATCCCGCCCTGAGGCGGGACGTAAGTGTCCCTGACGTTGGAGAGTATCCTGACCGGGTTGTCGGAAACTACGCCAACTCCGAAAGTATGGGCTGTGCTCTCGATCCCTAAAACGATCATTTCTTAGAACCTACGAACTCCGTGTAGTGACACTTCCCGCAGTGCCACCTCTCGACGGGCTTCATGTGGTGGGCCATTACGCTCCCGCACCTGGGGCACTTCTTGTTCTTCAAGACTATTTTGCCGTCCTTTATCTCGTAGTAAGTCCTGACTACAGCCTTAACTCCTCCCTCTTTACCCTTGCTTGGCACCCTTACCACCTCCCTTCTTCACCTTCTGGCCAGTGTCCCTTCCGATCAAGTGAGCAGGAGCGAAATTCTGCATGGTCGCCTTGTCCTTGTATATCTCCGCAATTACCTTGCTTATTCCTCCCCCGTAAACCGTGTCGACCCTCCTTATCAGCACCAGCTCCTTCTGGGCCCCGAAGGCGTTGGCTATCCCGTCTATCAATTCCTTCCTTGAGGGAGTCCCGATACCAACGTGGAAGACCTTCAGCACCAGCTCTTTCCTGCCTATTACCGAGTTGTCCCTGAAGGACTCCACGACGCCGCTCAGCTTGTCCGAGAGCTTGACCGTCTGGGACATCCGGCCCTTCCTCCCTTACCAAGTCCTCATAGGTTTTAAGACTTACGAAGGTCTTCAATGACCAGTTCGGCCACCCTCTTGCCGGAAAGCACCATAGCGCCGAAGATCGGCCCCATCCTTGGCAGGTTCTTGACCTCGCAGACCGCCATTCCCGCAGCGTATAACCCTGGGGCTACTTGGCCGGTGTTCTCTACCACCAGCTCCTCAGCTATTTCGCTGTATGCCGACCTCTCGCCGGGGATGGAAATGTTCAGCTCCGGGATCTTCCTCGCCGCAACGGAAATCACCTCCGCGTCGTGCCCGGTGGCGTCGATCACGGCCTTGGCGCTCACGAAGAGTGGGTCAACGTGTAGCCCGGACATCTGAGTCGCAGTCCATTCGACAGCTACGCCGACTACCCTCAAAGGGTTCTCCCTGAAAATCACGTCGTCCACGGTTATGCCGTGAATTATCCTAGCTCCCGCGTCCACCGCCTTAGTAGCCAGCTTCGCCATGAACTCGGCCGCGTCAACTACGTAAACTCCCTGGTCTACCTGCTTTAACCTAACCCCGAACTCCTTCAAAACCTCGTCTGCCGGCTCCTCGATCACGATCTTGTGGAAGAGCATTGCACCCCCTCCTATCCCGCCGCCGAAGCTCAGCCTCCTCTCGAAGACCGTAGTCTTGAGGCCGGCCTTGGCCAAGTAGTAGGCCGCGGTCATTCCGGAGGGGCCCGCCCCCACAATCACCACGTCGCTGTCGACTATCTCGAGCCAGTCCTTCATGGTCTCCTCAATGATGTACTTGGAAATGTTCCGCTCGGGAACCCTCTTGACCCTCGTCATCGCCTCGAATATTAGCAAGTTAATAATAAGCTTATTTTTATATGTTTGTTTCTCAATTAAGAAACGATCTTAATGCCCTTCCAGCTGAACACCGAGGTCAAGTTCGAGAGGTGCACCTGGTGCGGAGGAGTAATAAAGGAGAAGCCGATAGTAGTGAAGACCTGCTGTAGCAACAAGCCCAAGGTGTTCTGCTCCCAGAGGTGCTACGAGGCTTGGAAGAGGGAGTGGCTAAAGGCCCAGGAGCAATTAAGAAGGCGGTTGTAGGCATTACCGGGGCTTCGGGAGTAATTTACGGTGTCAGGACAGCCAAGGCCCTGAAGGAGTTGGGCTTTGATGTCGACGTAGTGGTTTCCTTCGAGGCCGAGAAGGTCTCGATCTACGAGTGCGGCGAGTCCCTCTTCGAGATGCTCAAGGGCTTCAGGGTCTACAGGGAGAACGAGATCGAGGCCCCTCCCTCCAGTTCAAGCTACATCGCGAAGACCGAGGGCGTGATAGTCTCGCCGTGCAGCACGAAGACTTTGGGTTTGATAGCCCACGGGATAGCCCAGGACTTGATTACTAGGGCCGCGCTCTCCGCCCTCAGGATAAGGAAGAGGCTGGTCTTGGTGCTGAGGGAGACCCCCTTGGGGGAGATAGAGTTGGAGAACGCGCTCAGGGTCGCCAGGGCGGGCGGGATAATTCTCCCCGCCTCCCCCGGCTTCTACCACAACCCTAAGGACTTGAAAGACCTTGTAGATTTCGTCGTGGGGAAAACCCTCGATGCCTTGGGTGTTGAGAACGACCTTTACAGAAGGTGGGAGTCCGTCAGATCAAGTCCAGGCCTCTGCGAGAGACTCTAGAGGCCAAGTTGCTCATCTCCTGCTCTTCCCGGGCCAAGTCCCTCTCGAAGTCCTCGCTCCTACCCTTGGGCTTGATGGCGAAGGCGCACTTGTTGCCCGGAAGTAAAGCCCTCTTCTCGCAAAAGGCGTACTGACACTGCCCCGCTATGCAGTTGTCCCCAACCCACATGCAGTAGCTGACCTTCTGTAGCATTCCCTTGACGTACTTCTTCTCGATCTTGAGGGCCTTCTTGCTACACCTGAAGTAAGGACAAAGCGGGTTACACGAGTCCCCCAGAGGGAGGGGCTTAGGCTCGCTGTCGTCGTCGAAACGCCTCCCGTAAGGCCTGTCCTGGCCTCCCTTTCCGTTCAACTGGAAGACCTCCGTCCCTCCGAATCTTTTAGGGTTTAATCCATTTAAACGAGACGTAGTTTATAACCTTTCCTGGCCCGACTATCGCCAGAACAAGCTCCTTCCTCGTGCTGTGGGAGACCCTGCCGAAGCTCAGGAGTTCGTTGGGCTTCAGCTCTTGTCCATACCTCAGGGCTATAACCAGGTAAGGCGCGTGCTCTATCCCCGGGGCCAAGGAGTAGACCGCGAAGTCCGCCCCGTACTTAGTCCCCGACCTTACTACGAACCCCTTCCTCCTCAAGTCGGTGTAAACTGCGTAGAGCTCGTCGAACCTGTCTATCTCCCTCCTCGCGCAGGCCTTCAGCTCCTCGACGCTCAGCTTCCTCCCCGACTCGTCGTAGACCTCCAACACTCCCTGCTCAGCTAGGTAAACGGCCTCGATAATCGAGAGGACGAGGGGCTCGTTGATGTCCTCAGGCCCCTTGGGCTTGCCTAAAGTGAGCGGACGTCCGTAGTAGCCGAGGGCGTAGACCTTCCTGGCCTCCTCTACGTCTTCGATAACCGCGTGGATCCCCCTCAGGACGGCCCTCATCTCACGACCTCAGGTAGGATATGTAGTATAAAGAGTTGGCAACCCTAAGCATAGCGTCGGAGGAGTCCTCGAGCCTGTCGAAGACGTCCTTGAGGAGCATAGTGTTCAGGAGGTCAGCGGAGTGCTCGAACAGCTTCAGCTCGGAGTTCCTGTAGATGTCGTCCACGTCCTCCTCCAGGGCCTTCACCTGCCTCAAGTACTCCACCGTCTTGGTGGGGTTCACGGAGAGCATCCTGAAGCCCTCGAGCAGGGTCATGGCCTGGCTGATGAGCTTCTCCAGCATGGTCGTCAGGAGGACCTTGATCACCTCCGGCATCTGGTAGCCCTTGCTCATGACTATGGCGATCCTGTAAGCGGCGGCGCTGAGGTTCTGGGCCACCCTCTCCAGGTCTGAACCAACGCTCATGTAGAGGTCGTAGGCCTCTAACGCCTCCTTGAGCTTCACCAGGTAGGAGCCCAACTCGAAGTTCGCCTTCTCCACGGAGTCCTTGATAGCGTTGACCTTGGGGTACGTGTTGCCTACTGAGCCGTTGGCAACCGCTTCCCTGATAGTCCTTATCGAGTCGAGTATGTTGTTTGCCATCTCAATGAACCGCTCGTCGATGTTAATCTCGGAAATCTTGTCCGGCATTCTTGGGATTTGAAAGGATCACAGTTAATAAACGAACCGTGTAATCAAATTCCGAATTTTATCAATCATGGCCAGGTCTTTCTGTACTTCGTCCCTCAAGTGGCCGAGGTTGACTTTGGCGGGGATGGCCTCGAGGGCCCTCTTTTCGTCCGGTAGCATCACAGCGTAGTAGTAGTTGATTATCCCGAGGGCTTCCTCCCTCGTCGGCCTGTAGGTCACGTGCTCCAGGTTGTCCACTATGGCCTTGAAGTTGTCATAGATCTCCTTCCTCTTAGACCTCAGCCTTTTCAATACGTCCAGCACTTCCTCCTCGTTCGGAGTATCGAGTACGACCAGGTTCTCCAGCCTTTCGACTAACAAGTGGTGCTCTTCCACGACCTTCTCCAGGTAGAGCAACGCCCTGTGTACTTCCGCCTCGCTCACTGCTTGACTGCCCTCAGAGTGACCGTGCTGTTGTCCTCTAACCCCATGACTTCCATGTCAGCGGGGCTCGCCCAAACCTCGTACTCCGGGATCTTGTCCTGGAGGATGACGTCGAAGACGTGCCTCTTGCCCTTAACCGAGATCTCGGCCTTGTCCTTGATGCCGAGCTCTTTAGCCGTCTTCTCGGGGACTACTATGACCCCCTGGTTGACGTCTGGCCTCTTCCTCAGCTTAACCCTCTTCTCGCTGACCGTCTTCCTCTCTCCCCTCAGGGCTGAGGGGGGCGGGATGACGCTTAAGACCCTCTTCAGCTCCTCCTCTTTCTTCTTCTGCTCCTCACTCATACGCCCCACTCACCGGCACTCCAACGGTTTCGAGCTTCGCGTTCTCGTAAAGTAGTTTCCTGAGGGCGGTAATTAAGTCCTGCTCCTTGACCCTCACCTGGTTCCAGGTGTCCCTGTCCCTTATTGTAACCGTCCCGTCCTCGAGGGTCTGCGGGTCTATAGTGACGCTGTAGGGCACGCCTATCTCGTCGACCCTTGCGTACCTCCTTCCTATGCTCCCGGCGTCGTCGTAAATAGCCTCGAAGTGCTTCCTGACCTCCTCGAAGACCTCCCTGGCCTTCTTCATCAGGTTCTCCCTCTCCAACAGCGGGAAGACCGCTACTTGATAGGGGGCTACCTCCTTGGGCAACATTAACACTACCCTATCCTTCCTCTCCGTGTAGGCGTTTAGGACCGTCAAGTACAGCGACCTCTCCACGCCGAAGGACGGCTCAACGACGTGCGGGATGAACCTCTCGCCGTGCACCTTCTCCTCCCTCTCCACTATAGTCACGTAGTTCGCTATCGGCTTACCCGCGATCGTCATACCCTTCTTCACGGCCTCCTCCACTTCCTCGGGCTTCATCTTCGTTACCGTCGACATGAACTCCTTGACGAAGTCCTTGCCCTCCTTGTTGAGGGCTTCCCTGTTAATCACGACGCTCTTCCTCTTGACAACCTTGGGCTTGTCGTACTTCCTGAAGACGCTCAAGTCCTCCCCGCTGAAGGCCGAGTGCCTCCCCAGGTCGTAGTCGCCCCTATAAGCGTGGCCCGAGATCTCGACCTTCTCGCCCTTGACTACGGCTATCTGGTCGAAGGTCTGCTTCGAGTAGTGGGCCCTCTCGTGGGGGAGCTTCTCCTCGAAGTAGAACTCGTTTATCCCCAAGGCCCTCACGAACCTGCCAGCCACGCCCATCCAGTAGGCCATCCAGGGGTTGACGACCACTTTCTCCCTCACGAGCTCCTCTATCCCGTACTCAACCGGGTTGCCCCCCTTCTCCTTCTCGCTGGCCGGGAGGACTTTCACCTTCTCGCCCTTGAACCTGTCGAGCGGGGGCATCTCCTGGGACTCGGGGTCTATGAAGAACTCGACCTCCATGATGTTGAACTCCCTCATCCTTATGAGCCCCTGCCTTGGCGAGATCTCGTTCCTCGCTACCCTACCGACCTGGGCTATCCCGATGGGCAGCCTCTGCCTGAAGGTCTCGTAGACCCTCTTGAAGGAGGTGAACATGCCTTGGGCGGTCTCGGGCCTCAAGTAGCCTACGGAGCTGGAGTAGGGGCCTATCTGCGTCCTGAAGAGGAGGTTGAAGAGCCTTACTTCGCCCAGCTCTCCCCCGTCGTAGGGGCACTTGATCCCCTTCTCCTTAATGATCTTGGTCAGCTCCTCGGGCTTCAGCCCCTCCACGCTGATCTTCAAAGTTTCCTCTATGAGGTGGTCGGCCCTAAACACCCTGTGGCACTTCGTGCACTCGACTATTGGGTCGGTGAAGTTCTCCACGTGACCGCTCGCCTCAAGAACCCTCGAGGGGGTAATCATCGGGGTGTCGATCTCTACCACGAACTCGTCGTTGTCGTAGACGAAGTGCTTCCTCCAGAGCTCTATTATCTTGTTCTTTATCCTGACCCCTATGGGCCCGATGTCGTAAAGGCCCGCCACCCCGCCGTAGATCTCGTAGGAGGGCCAGAATATGCCCCTCCTCTTGGCCAGCTCGACTACCTTCTCGTGGATGTCGGCCATCTAGGCATAACTCAGGCTCACTAATTTAAAGCTCCGCGTAGTCCCGACCATATGAGCGACGCCAGGCTCCTCTGGCTCAACGAGTCGGCCCAGAAGTTCGCGGGCTTCAACAGGGAGTCCTCGCATTTTGTCGTAATTGGCTTGCCCATGGACATAACCTCGAGCTTCAGGCCCGGCTCCAGGTTCGCCCCCCAGGCGATAAGGGCGGCGGCCCCGAACATAGAGTTCTACTCAATTAGGGGAGGTGTCGACGTTGCCGAGTTCGGCTTCAACGACGCGGGCGACATAGCCTTCCACCCCTCGGACGTTGAGGAGAACCTCAGGAGGATAAGCGACGTCTTCTCTTACTTCAAGGAGAAGGGGAAGGTGACTATCGGGATAGGGGGAGAGCACACCGTGACTCCAGGGATAATCGACGGCTTCAGGAGGGTTAGCAAGGAGCCGCCCTGCGTGCTCTCCTTCGACGCCCACATGGATTTGAGGGAGGAGTACATGGGCTACAAGTACGACCACGCGTGCGCCATGAGGAGGACGCACGAGCTCGGGGCCAGGGTAGTCTTAGTGGGGGTGAGAGCTTTCACGAAGGAGGAGATGGACTTCGCCAGGAAGAACGACATCCCTTACGTCACGTCTTTGCAGGCCGAGAGCATGGGGGTGAACTGGCTGACCAAGTTCGTGTCAAAAGCCTTGGAGCCGTGCAGGGAGGTCTACGTCACCTACGACATGGACGGCATAGACCCGGCCTACGCCCCAGGAGTGGCGACGCCCGAGCCCGAAGGGCTGAGGCCCACTACAGTCCTGGACTTGATAAACAACGTGGTGGACGAGAGGTTCTCAGGGTTCGACGTAGTCGAGGTCAGCCCTCCCTTCGACCCGAGCGGGGTCACTGTCGTTTTAGCTTCCAGGCTGATACTCGAGACATCCGCCGCGATTTACAGGGCGAAGTTCCTGTAATTCAAAAACCCTTCAGATCGCCTTGACTATTTTCACAGTCCTCTTCCTGACCATGAAGATTATGGGGTAACCGCAGTAGGGGCACCTCACTCCGGGGAGGATCCTCAGGGCCTCGTCGTCGAACTCCTTCCCGCACCTGCCGCACTTGTAAAGTGCCATCGACCTAGGACTGGCTCAAAAAGTAAAAAGCTTTCCTCCAGTAAGACCGAAAAGCTGAAAAGGCGGGCTCCCCTGAAGAGGACAATAGAAAAGATGGAAGATTCGATCTGCGGAGGACTTCCACCCGAGCTCTGCAGCCAGTTAAGCAAGGAAGAGCAGTACATCAAGATCAAGTTGGAGGTAAGGAAGTTCGGGAAGGAGGTCACGGTGATCGAGGGGGTCAGCAACGACCCGGCCGAGCTCAAGAAAGTAGCGTCGGAACTAAAGAGCAAGCTGGCCGCTGGAGGGACTGTGAAGGACGGCAGGATAGAGATCCAGGGAGACCACAGGGAGAGGGTCAAGGAACTGCTCATTAAGATGGGCTACCCGGAGTCCAACATCTTAGTGCTGGAGTAAGGAGAAGAGAAAGAAGCGCGAGGGTTCACAAAAAAGGCAAAAAGGTTTTCACGCCAACGGCACGTCGAGCTTCAGCTCGTGTATGAGCTCCTTGTACCTGTTCCTGACCGTCACTTCCGTAACTCCCGCGACCTGGGCTATCTCCTTCTGGGTCCTCTTCTCCCCGTTCTTGACGGCAGCTATGTAGAGGGCCGCCGCGGCCAACCCCGCGGGGTCCTTGCCCGCGGTGAGGCCCTTCTGCCTCGCCTTCTCTATGATCTCAATGGCGTCCCTCATGGTCTGCCCGCTGAGGTTCAGCAAGCTCCCTATCCTGCCCACGTAGTCCCTCGGGTCGCTTACCGGCACGGTGACGTCGAGCTCCCTGAGCAACAGCCTGTAGCACCTCGCTATCTCCTTCCTACCAGCCTTGGTGTACTGGGCTATCTCGTCGAGGGTCCTCGCCATCTTAGTCCTCCTGCAGGCCGCGTAGATCGCCGCGGCGACGACGCTCTCTATCGACCTGCCCCTGACTAGGCCCTTCTCTACGGCCTTCCTGTAGATCTTAGCCGCCTCGTCCTTGACGTTCTTGGGTAGGCCTATCTGGTTGGCTATCCTCTCGAGCTCGTTCATAGCTTGCGCTAAGTTCCTGTCGGCCGAGGACTGGATCCTCGCCCTTATCTGCCACTTCCTCCACCTGAGTACGTCGAGCCTCCTCTTCGGGCTAATGGTCCTGCCCATCGCGTCCTTGTCTCTCCAGTCTATGATGGTGGAGAGGCCCCTGTCGTGTATGGTGTCGTTCAAAGGCCCTCCTACCCTGCTCCTCTTCTCCTTCTCCTCGGCCGTGAAGGCCCTCCACTCGGGGCCCTGGTCTACAGCCCTCTCCTCGATTACCTCTCCGGTCTCAGTGCAGATGTACTCCCCCCTTTCCTCGTCGTAAATTATTTTATCGGGGGGACAGGGGGTTGAAGCCTCGGTCAAGCCGACCACCAGGGTTAACCTTTTAAACTTTGCGCTATTCCACTATTTAAACTTTTCGGTTAAGGAGGATAGAGTTATCTAAGATTATTCTGGGGGGCTCAATTTATAAGTGTTACTCGGCAGTATTACCCTCTCTCAAGCCTCAGTTATTGGATAAAGAGCGATCCATTCGTGAAAGCTAGGGAGTAAAAGGAGGAAAGTGTGTTATTATCGGGATAAAGTAATAGGGAGCTATTGATCCTGATAATGCAACGATATACTGCGAGTTTTTCCCAGTTTAGAGGGTGTTGTCCTATTAGTAATAGAGCAAACACCTATCTGAGGGAGATAAGAATAGAAACAGTTTTTGGCCGGATAAGTAATAGCTTTGTCTCTATTTTCCGCTTAATAATTAGAGCAATGAGGCGTTAGCAATTATCTTAGAAGTTTTTTGCAATTCTCATCACCTATGAGCCGATACTTATCATCGAACTTGCAAAGGACGAATTTTGGTTCCAACTCTCGACCTTCGTCCGTAGGTAAGCGAATTCCTTCTTCCCTAGTCGTCTCTATCATCATTTTAAATTGGCTTTGATAGCTGCTTAGTGTAGCTCCAGGTCCGCATTTAACCTCTATATAGTAGAGATATAAACCCCCCGGGTAGTATGCCTCAATATCGTAACCGTGTTGGTCTCTAGATATTATTCGGTAGCCTTTACTTCTTAAAACGCATTCGACATAGCTCTCACAGTTATGTCTAACCCTTAGGTAATATTCACACGAATCTAGCATCGACACTCTATACTACCCCAAATTTTAAACCTGCATATGGGTTTTTCCTCGTACTCATCGAGCGAAGTTAAAAGATTCCAGCTATGCTAGAGCTTGTGATGTACCATATAGCTCGGTAAAGATGTTAGGATTCGTCTGAGAAAACTATGTAAATTCGATTCAAGGGAGAAAAAGAACTAGACTATGAAATACAGGAGTTAAGAAGAAATCTTGAAGACCGAATGGAAAACTCAAGTTAGTCTAAACATTCACCTTTTCCTACAGAAAACCCATTAGCTTATACTTTATCCCATTATTGTATCTATCAAGTGGAAAGCACGTTAGTAACCCACGACCTGCTCAGCTGTGCCAAGTGCACAAGGCTCAGGGACTACATCTCGAGGGTTAAACCCAGCAGGAAGTTCGCCGGGCAGAAGTATTGGTCTAGGCCGGTGCCCGGCTTCGGGGACCCCAAAGCGAAGCTCGTCGTAGTCGGCTTAGCCCCAGCAGCTCATGGAGG
>JBAMMP010000023.1:0-1809 GCA_039793765.1 Sulfolobaceae archaeon | reverse complement strand
CGAAAGGCGATGTGATTCCGTCGTGGGACGGAGCAGTAGGGACGCTTATGAAAGGCACTCCGAGCCTGTAGGCGGAGAACTTGGCGACGTCTATTACTGTTCCTCCGCCGATCCCGATTATCGAACCTACGTTAATTTTCGAAGCGAAGTCTGCGACTTTGTCGACCGTAGTTACGTCGGCCTTCATTACTTCGAGGACCTCATGCGAAATGTCGAAGTCCCTGAGCACCCTCTCCTCGACTAGCTTCCTGACGATGGGACCTGTCAATATCAGCGTCTTCTTGTTTCCAAGGCCTAGCTCCCTAACGTAGTCCTTTACGTTGTCAATGACGCCGTCGCCTACGACGATTTTCTTGGGGAGATCTATCGCGTGAACGCTGTTCCTCTCGACCATGCGGTGTAAGAACATTTAAATATTATAACTTTTAGGAGTGACTTAGCGGGTTTCCTTACCCAAGCCTTAGAATAGGTGAGGTTTTTGAGTTTTAAGCAGGGAGGAATAAGACTGAAAATAGTATCGTCAATATACCAGAACTTCCCGAGGGAAGCGAGGATAGTCAGGATAGACTTTGAAGGCCCTAAGATCGCAGTTTACGTTGAGAACCCCGACGCCGTCCCCCAGGACGTAATAAAGAAGGTAGCGAAGGACGTGAAGAAAAGGATCGAACTCAAGGCGAGCGAGAAGGTCAGGAAGGACCCCAAGGAGGCGAGCGAAATAATCAGGAACATTGTACCTCCGGAAGCCCAGATAGTCGACATCAAGTTCGACGACGAGCTGGGCGAGGTATTGATTAAGGCGAAGAAGCCGGGGCTAGTGATTGGAAAAGGCGGCTCCGTTCTCCAGAGGATATTCGCCGAGACTAAGTGGAGGCCTGTCATAGTGAGGGAGCCCCCCATCAAGTCGAGGACTATCGACAACATCCTGAACTACATCTACTCCGAGACGGAGGACAGGGCGAAGAACCTGAGGACTTTCGGAGAAAGGATCCACAGGGACGTAATTTACAAGTCGGGCGACGTCAGGGTGATCGGCCTTGGTGCGTTCCAGGAGGTCGGCAGGTCTGCCATACTCGTAGAGACACCTGAGAGCAGGGTTCTCCTTGACGTGGGCCTCAACCCTTCGGTAGGGTGGGGCGAAGACCTCTTCCCCAAGCTCGACTTGGACGAGTTGAGGCTGGAGGAGCTCGACGCAGTCATAGTCACCCACGCCCACCTCGACCACTGCGGGATGGTGCCTTTCCTCTTCAAGTACGGCTACGACGGCCCCGTTTACGTCACCGAGCCCACGAGGGACATAATGGCATTAATGCAGCTGGACTCGCTGGACGTCGCCGAGAAGGAGGGAAGGCCCCTTCCCTACTCTGCCAAGGAAGTCAGGAAGCAGCTAACGCACACTATCACTTTGGATTACGGCGAGGTCACGGACGTAGCTCCTGACATAAAAATAACGTTCTACAACGCGGGCCACATACTCGGCTCCGCCATGGCGCACCTCTACATAAGGGACGGGAGGGTTAACTTGCTCTACACTGGCGACTTCAAGTACGGCAGGACTAGGCTTTTGGACAGGGCTGCCGACGAGCTTTCAGCTCCCCGCCTCGACGCCGTCATCATGGAGACGACTTACGGGGCCTCAGACCAGCAGTCTAGGGATGAAGCGGAAGCCCTGCTCATGGAGACGGTCAAGAGGACGATCGAGAGGGGAGGAAAGGTTCTAATCCCGGTGCTTGCTGTGGGTAGGGGACAAGAGATAATGTTGGTTCTGAACGACTTGATGAAGAGGAAGCTGATACCCGAGGTCCCGATTTA
>JBAMMP010000022.1:53910-56655 GCA_039793765.1 Sulfolobaceae archaeon | reverse complement strand
GGGTATCTGGAGAAGCTAAAGGCCCATGAGGCTGGGTCAGCACTTCCTAGTAGAGAGACGGTGGGTCAATGAACTCGTCTCTCTCATTGACCATAGCGTTAGGCCTTTGGTAGAGATAGGTGGCGGAAAGGGTGAACTGACGAGGGCTTCAAACCCGGATGCCGTGATTGAACTCGACGCGAGTTTAGTCCAGTACCTCAGGGAATTCAATGTCATACTCGCCGACGCGCGCGCCATGCCCGTAAGGGCAAGGCAGGTCTTATCGAGCTTACCATACTACATTACCTACGAATTCCTCGAGCAGATTTCCCTGGACAATTACGTTGAGAGGGCCGTTCTCGTGTTACAGAAGGACGTTGTGGACAAACTACTGGACTATCCGACTTACATCTCTTTTCTAGTCAATCTAGCGTTCGATGTGCTCCCCGGCTCTGTTATACCGCCTTCAGCGTTTCGCCCCAAACCCCGCGTTTACTCTCAAATAGTTGTCCTCGAGAGGAGAAGGGTGGTAAGCGAGGGCGTATGCGAGTTTCTGAAATGCGTGTCGAGGTTCAGGAACAAGGCGCTGAAGAACGCAGCCCAGATGTGCGGGAAGGAGGCGACGTCGGAAAGGAAGGTCAGGGAGTACGCGCCACGTCAGGTTTCAGAGTTGCTGATTGCTGCGGGGTTCGCTATTTCGTGAACGAGAACGTATACGAGCCTTCGGACGACACAGAGCTGCTTTACGACTTGGTCGATTCGGAACCTGGGGAGTCCGCTTTAGAGATCGGCTCTGGATCTGGAGTAGTCTCTGTTAAACTCGCGAAGAAAGGAGCGAGAGTCGTTGCTATCGACATCAACCCGTGGGCAACCCTGGCGACTAAACTCTCCGCGGAGTTGAACGGTATTGACGTCGACGTAATCAACTGTGACATGGTAAGTTGCTTAAGGGACGTTAAGTTCGACCTAGCGGTTTTCAACCCGCCCTACCTCCCCGTGGATGAGGTGAGGTCTTGGATAGACTACGCCTGGGCCGGCGGAAGGAGCGGCATAGACGTGCTCTTGAGGTTCTTCGATACGGTTAGGGCCTCTAGGTATTACGTCGTGTACTCGAGTCTGAGCGACTTCGACTCGCTTACAACGTACTTTAACTCAAGAGGTTTTGAAATAAGGAAAGTAGCGAGCAAAACTGTGGGTTTCGAAACGATCTACGCAGTCGAGGTAAAGCCCCATGATAAGGGTAGTACTGGTAGAACCTGAAGGAGAGTACAACGTAGGGTTTGTGGCGCGTCTGTCCAAGAATTTCCTGGTTGACGAGCTCTACATTGTAAGACCAAAAGCAGATTTGAGCAAGGCCAGGGAGTTCGCGGCAAAAGGGGTAGATTACCTGGATAAAGCGAAAGTTGTGGAATCATACGAAGAGGCCCTACTCGGAGTGGACTTAAAGATCGCTACCTCGAGCATAGCCGACACTAAAGGCGATATTTTACGCAAGTCCATTACGCCGTGGGAAGCCGCCGAGCTCTCTAAGTCTAGGAAAGTAGCTCTAATCTTCGGAAGGGAAAGTGTCGGTCTTACGAGGGAGGAAATCGCTAGAGCGGATTTCCTGCTGTTTATTCCAGCAAACCCTGAGTACCCAGTCCTGAACCTGTCCCACGCTGTAGGCGTTGTCCTTTATGAATTTTGGAAAGCTCGCGGTGAAGGGAAGCAGCGTAACGTAAGCTCTGAGGCGTTCAGCTTAATCGACAAATATTCGTATCAGCTGTACGAGTTGATAAAGAAGACACCTGAAGACTACGCAATGTACGTCGCGCTCAAGAGGGCCTTGATCAGGGGCGTAACGGACGAAGAGGAGGCCAGAACTGTCATAAGAGTGTTGAGGAAGGTGAACGTGCTTTTGGGTAAGTTCTTGGGCTCGAGTTCCGCAAGCCCAGGAACGTCGGATTTATAACTAGCGGGCGTCAGAGAATTGGAGAATGTCCAGCAAGGCTGCTCAAGGCGCAGGTGGCCAGATTAAGGACAAGTGGAAGCTGAAGAAATGGTTCGTCATCAAGGCTCCCAAATCCTTCGGAGAAGTCGTACTCGGCTCAACGTTGGCCTACAGCGTGGAGGGCACGATGAATAGGAAAATAGAGACCACCCTGTACGACCTGACAGGAGACTTCAACCAAGTTCACGTTCATCTCTATTTCAAAGTAATTGGCAACGAAGGAGACACGTTGGTGACCAGGTTTGCGGGCCACGAGCTCTCGAGGGATTACCTGAGGTCCATAATAAGGAGGAAGAGTTCAAAGGTGAGTCACGTCATTGATGTGACCACGAAAGACGGTTATTTACTGAGGGTAAAGGGTCTCGCATTGACCACTTACAGGTGCCACAGGGGGCAGAAGACTGCGATAAGGAAAGTAATGGAGGAGATAATCTCTAAGTACGCGTCGGAGCTTACGTTCGACGAGTTCGTTAATAAGATGCTGTTCGGCGAATTGACTAACGAGATCTTCGATAAGGCTCACAGGATTTACCCGCTCAGGAAGGTTGAAATCGAGAAGTCGAAAGTCTTAAAAGTGCCTGAGAGCCCGTCAGCCTGAACTTGAAGGCAGTCGTTTTAGCTGCCGGTCTTGGTGAAAGACTGGAGCCCATTACACACACTCGCCCTAAGCCGTTCGTTCCGGTTCTCAACAAACCGCTCATTCTCAGAACGATCGAGAACCTTCTGGCGTTAGGTTTCAAGTCGTCTGACATCGTGGTAGTTGGCAACGAGAAGTT
>JBAMMP010000022.1:50355-53810 GCA_039793765.1 Sulfolobaceae archaeon | reverse complement strand
ATTGGTTGGACATTTCGAGACCGTGGCACGTCATAGACGTCAATAAGATCGAGCTCGAGAAGTCTCAGGGCAAAATCGAGGGGAAGGTGGAGCAGAACGTCGTAATCAAGGGCAAAGTGATAATCGAGGAAGGGGCGGAAATCAAGTCCGGGACTTATATCGAGGGCCCCGTTTATATAGGCAAAAACGCGAGTGTCGGCCCTAACTCCTACGTGAGACCCTATACAGTAATAATGGAGGGGGCAAAGGTCGGTGCCTCTGTTGAGGTCAAAGAGTCCGTGCTAATGGAGGGGGCCAAAGTTCCTCACTTGAGCTATGTAGGGGACTCGGTGCTAGGCGAGCACGTCAATTTCGGGGCTGGCACGCTAATCGCTAACCTGAGGTTCGACGAACAGCCAGTCAAGGTCAACATAAAGGGAAAGAGGGAGAGTAGCGGGAGGAAGAAACTTGGGGCCTTTGTAGGGGGTTACGCTAAAACGGGGATAAACGTCACCATCCTCCCCGGGGTTAAGATAGGAGCTTACGCTTGGATATATCCAGGCGCTGTCGTGAACAGAGACGTAGGCATGGGCGAGTTCTACAAAGGCTAACCTCTCGCGGTGGACGAAACTATCTTTATTACGTCGTTATGACGTAGCTCGTAGTCCTCGCCGAGCCTCGCTTTAGTCTTAGCGTTGACCGCATAGAGAAACCCTTTGGCTAGTTCGGTATGTATCATAGCCGCCAACTCCCTAGGTCTTGTCCCTTTCTTAACTAGTAAAGCGTCGGGCAACACGTTTCCGTTCTTGTCCGTAAACTTCCTTTCGTCCTCAACTGGATAGACAACTATCATTCCCAGCGCGTCGAAGACGGCAGCGTTTATCGCCTGCTGAACTCCCGTGTTACCGTAAACGTCTAGTACGTGCGTCTTAATGTAGTCCAGTGCATTCCTCTGCTTTTCCGTTAAAGTCGCCTTTACGGTGAACGTGCTTTCGCCTGGAATATACTCAATTAGTCCGGCTTTCGCCGCTTTCCTTAACGCAAGCTCGCTCTCCGCGCTGGCCGGTATGACGTACTGATACTTCGTCTTTAACCTCTCAATGAATTTCCTGGACTCAGGTAGGTCAGCTTTGTTCGCTACGATTACCATAGGCTTCGAAACCCGCCTTAGCTTTATGGCGAAGTTGCGTAGGTCATCCTCGGACCACTGGAGGAGTTTCACGTTCTCGAGCTTCAGCTCCCTTAAGGCCGTTATTATATGGTACTTGTTAATCGAAAGCCCCGAAAGCTTAGAGAGTAACGCCTCGACCACGTCCTTCCCTGAGTTGTCAACAGTCCTGGCGAACTTCTGCCAGTCCTTTGATACTATTGAATAAAACCATTCGTCGAGCTCCGTCTCGATAAACTTAATGTCCTCTTCTGGGTCCCTCGAGCCTGGCTGTACGGGTCTCCCTTCCTCGTCTGTAGATCCAGAAGCGTCAATTACGTGAATAAGCACGTCGGCTTTCCTGAGGTCGTCCAAGAACTTGTTGCCTAATCCCCTGCCCTTGTGAGCGCCTGGAATGAGTCCAGCGACATCGATCAGCTTGACTGGAATGAAGCGGTAATCCCCCAAACAAAAGGAGTTCTTCGGGTTACACGTAACGTGTAGCTCGGTGTGAACGCACCTGTTCTTAACGTAAGCTATTCCCACATTCGGCTCTATTGTGACGAAGGGTCTGTTCGCTATTTCCACCTCAACAAGCGTGGACGCGGAGAAGAAGGTGCTCTTACCAACGTTGGTCTTGCCGACGACTCCTATCTCGATCAATTCCTTTTCCGAAGTGACAACTGGAAACACTTTTATTAATCGCTGAAGCCTTAAGCTCTTCCAGCGGACGCTCATGGCGTTGTCGATGTACCACTACATCGAGCAAACCTGGCAAAGCGACGAGTGGAAGAGGACAGTACTGAGGCAGAGACTAATACAATGGAGAAGGGAGCCCGCTGTAGTCAGGATAGAGAAGCCCACTAGGCTCAACAGGGCCAGAGAGATCGGATATAAGGCCAAGCAAGGCTTCGTAGTGGCGAGGATGAGGGTCAGGAGGGGAGGGATGAACAAGCCGAGGCCGAACAGCGGCAGAAGGCCTAAGAGGATGGGCGTCTACGGTTACTCGCCCAGTAAGGGTTACAGGTGGATAGCTGAGGAGAAAGCGGCCAGGAAGTTCCCTAACCTGGAAGTGCTAGGGAGCTATTACGTGGGCGAGGACGGCCTTTATAAGTACTACGAGGTGATACTCGTAGACCCTCACCATCCGAGCATCGCTAATGACCCTCACTACAGCTGGTTACTGAATCCCGCCAACAGGAAGAGGGTGTTCAGGGGATTGACCGCTGCGGGCAAGAAGGCGAGAGGGTTGCTGAAGTCCCGTGGTCTGAAGGGTACCGTAAAGCACAAGTGGAAGAGGAAGCAGAGGGAAAGAGAGGAGAAGAAGCGCCACGAAGGCTCAAAGAGCTCTAAGGCGAACTTAATAGACAAACTCAGTTGATTTTTGCCATAATGAAAATTCATAACATAAACGTGATGTTTTTCGTTCATGAGACCGAGGACTCTTCACGGATATTAGAAGCTCTAGAGAAATGCCTTCCAGGGATTAGAATTAGTGACTTCGTTATGGAAGTAGTCGAAGGACATCACGGTAACAGAATTCAGCTTTACAAAGCCACGTTAGCTTCCTCGAAAGCACGAGAGTTCTTCCAAAGTATTCTAAATAGCTTCGACAAGGCTGACTTGATTTTCTTGATGTCGTCATTGGACGAACGTATGGATAAGAGTAGGCTTCACTTAAGGATAGATAAACAGGCCGTAATCGCCGATTGCAAACCTAGAATAAAGGACGGTGACGACGTCATCAAAATCACTGTGACGATTTCAGGTGGCAAGACCGAACTTAACGAGGAGCTGGCGAGAATTGTACAAAGTCGTTGAACCGTGTGTGAGGAATCATAAGGCATACGAAGTTTATCGAAGGTATTACGATGAAGTTCTCGTCGAGTTTAAGGAAGAGGGTGTAAGCTCGAATAGGATCACGGTAACCCTGAAGAGCGAAAGGGATCTTACCAGACTTAAGCTGAGCCCTAAGAGACTCACCGTAATCAAGCCTATGAACAGAAGTTTAATCAAGAAAGCACTAGATATGGGAGCAAAGATAATTAGAATCGATGCGGACAATTATGGTTTAATGAAAAAGGGTCAACTTAACCTCTTCAGGCAATACGATGTAGTGATCGAGCTACCTTTGAACGCTGTGAACTATATGATCATTAAAAACGTGACTTCCTGGTCGACCCGATACGTAGTCGACGTGATTTTATCGTCGTGCTCTGACGGGTTAGAGGTCTGGCATCCTCTATCCAAAATGGCTTTGCTCACATCGCTTAGCGTCAGTGAGGTAGACGCTTTCCATTTCGTATTTATTTCTCCGTTAAGGCTCTTG
>JBAMMP010000022.1:0-50255 GCA_039793765.1 Sulfolobaceae archaeon | reverse complement strand
TGGTTTACTATATGGAGGGAAAGGGCATAATATCGACGAACAGGATAGGGTACAAGGTCGTCTTAGCCTCGTTGCCGAAGGTCCCAGAAGTGACCAACCGCAAGCTACTCGTGGTTCCGAGGAAGACGACAGGAAGCATTAAAAAAGCTAAGAGACTAATCGGTCTTGGATGACGACGCCGCTCCAGCCTGACTCGTGATGTGCTTGCGACGAACCGACACCGCTCTTAATGAGTTTTAAATTTGTGAAAGGATTGTGAATCTTTGAGTGGTCAAGAGTGGCCTTTGGTCCCGCAGCTATGGGATACGATCGGGCCATAACGATATTCTCGCCCGACGGATCGCTCTATCAGGTCGACTACGCCTTTGAGGCCGTCAAGAAGGGATGGACAACACTCGGTATAAGGACGAACGCTGGAGTGGTCTTGATAAGCGAGAAGAGAAGGGCGAGGGCTCTTATCGACGTTGAAGGAATTGAGAAAATATTCATGATAGACGATCACGTAGGAGTTAGCTTTGCCGGCCTGGCCCCTGACGGTAGGGTACTCATAGACTACGCTAGGAACCAGGCGCTGAACCACAGGCTAATTTACGATGAGTTGATCTCAATCGACTACCTAGTTAAGCTGATCTCAGACGTCAAGCAAGTTTATACTCAGCACGGCGGAGTCAGGCCCTTCGGAGTGGCTTTGTTAATTGGAGGTGTCGACAAGGGCGTACCCAAGTTGTACATGACGGAGCCCAGCGGGCAGTACATGCCTTACTACGCTGTTGCTATAGGCCAGGGAGAGCACGTCGTAAACGAATACTTGGAGAAGAATTACAGACCCGACATAAGCCTCGAAGAAACGATCATACTCGGCGTGAAAGCGCTGTCTTCGACAATGAAACCTGAGGACAAAACGTCGCCGCAGAGCATTGAAATCGGTTATGTCAGTGTGGAGAAGCCCGTATTCAGAAAGATGACCCTTGAGGAAAGGTTATCCATATTAAAGAAGGCAATGGGATAAGGAGATGACAAAGGAGAATTTTGTCGTTGCTAGATACGAGGCGGGCGGAGAGCGATTCGAGATCTTAGTGAGACCAAAGGAGGCCTTCGAGCTGAGGAACGGGAAGTCGATAAGCATCTCGGAAGTAGTGGTTAGCGAGGAGATTTATAAGGACGTGAAGAAGGGCCTTAAGGCCTCCCCAGCGGCCCTCAAGAAAGTCTTCGGTACCACGGACTTCGAGACGATAGCTAGAACGATAATCATCAAAGGCGAAATACCGATGACAGCTGAGCAGAGACGCGAACTGATAGAGAACAAGAGAAAGCAAATAATAGATTTCATCTCCAGGAACGCTGTAGATCCTAAAACTCACTTGCCAATACCTAGAACCAGAATCGAACTGGCTTTGGAGCAGGCGAAAGTCCAGATAGACCCGAACAAGGACGTTGAGGCGCAGGCTTTGCAGATCGTTAAGGAGCTCGCGAAGGTAATGCCCATAAAACTGGCGAGAGCCCTGTTAGAGGTAAAAGTCCCACCGCAGTACAGCTCCAAAGTGAAATCGGCTTTGTCGTCCCTAGGTGACGTCAAAAAGACCAACTGGCTTTCTGACGGAACGCTGATTGCGGAACTGGAGATCCCTGCGGGTGCCCAACAAGAAGTGATAGACAAATTGAACTCACTAACTAAAGGGGAAGTTGAAGTGAAAATATTACAGGTGAAGTGAGCTTTGCCGGGCCAAATTTTCGTAGAGGACAGGCAAGTCGTGTGTCCAGGCGACCTTCTAGCTGAGGGAGAATTCGAAATCCCGTGGTCTCCTTATATCTACAAGGAGAAGAACAGGTACTATTCAACCGTAGTCGGGCTAGTAGACGTAAAGAACGGGACTTTCACGGTAATTCCCCTAAAGGGTTCGAAGTACCTCCCTAAAGTCGGCGACACGGTTCTAGGAATAATCGAAGAGGTAGAACTATACGGATGGAGCGTCGACATAAAGGCTCCTTACCCTGGATACTTACCAGCGTCGGCTTTATTGAACAGACCCGTATCGCCTGGAGAGGACTTGAGAAGGTACCTTGACGTAGGCGACTACGTTGCAGTTAAGATCGAAGTTTACGATAGAACCACGGGTCCGATACTCACCGCAAAAGGTAGCGACCTAGGGAAGATAAATGATGGGAGCGTAATAGAAGTTTCTCCCGCGAAAATTCCGAGAGTGATAGGCAAGAACAGAAGTATGATAAACATGATGGCTACAATGACCGGATGTCACATTAACGCTTATCCCAACGGAATGATTCATGTCAGGTGTCCAACGCAAGTCGCTGAGGAAGTGTTAAAGGAGGCTATTTCGATAATTGAGCGCGAGTCCCAAACGAAAGGGCTTACGGAGAGAATAAAACAGTTCATATCTTCAAAGTTGGGTGAGGGGAATGCTGGCGGCTCAGCAGAGGCCTAAATTGATAGACGAGAGGGGCCTTAGGACGGACGGCAGAAGGCCAGATGAAATGAGACCTATAAAGATAGAGCTCGGGGTTCTGAAGAACGCTGACGGAAGTGCCATCTTTGAAATGGGTAACACAAAGGTAATAGCCGCAGTTTACGGGCCGAAAGAGATGCACCCCAGGCATATGGCGTTGCCAGACAGGACAGTCCTGAGAGTCAGATACCACATGACGCCTTTCTCGACGGACGAGAGGAAGAATCCGGCTCCCAGTAGGAGGGAAATAGAATTATCAAAAGTCATAAGGGAAGCGTTAGAGAGCGTGATACTCACGGAGTTGTTCCCTAGGGCTACAATAGATGTTTTCATGGAAGTGCTTCAGGCAGACGCGGGGACCAGGTTGGTCTCTTTGATGGCCGCTTCGATGGCGTTGGCCGACGCTGGAATACCAATGAGGGACTTAATCGCCGGAGTGGCCGTAGGTAAAGCCGACGGCGTTCTTGTGCTGGACTTGAACGAACCGGAAGACATGTGGGGGGAGGCGGATCTGCCGGTTGCTATGATGCCTTCTTTGGACAAGATCGTCCTGCTCCAGTTAAACGGCAATTTAACTCCAGAAGAGTTCAGACAAGCCCTCGAGCTGGCCAAGAAAGGTATACAGACGATTTACGAGCTGGAGAAGAAGGCTTTGAAGGAGCGCTATGTTGAGGTGAGTTGAACTATGTCAATCACGTCTAATAGACTACAAACAATCGTTTCAAACCTGAAGAGAAGCGCCATACTTAAGGCCTTAGAAAGGGGCGTCAGGCTCGACAACAGGAAACTCGATGAGTATCGTAACCTTTCTATAACCTTAGGCTACGCCAAGAAGGCTGACGGATCAGCCTTAGTGAAGCTCGGGGACACGATGGTTTTAGCGGGGACCAAACTGGAGTTGGACGAACCTTATCCCGACACTCCTAATCAGGGTAATCTAATAGTTAATGTAGAACTCTTGCCCCTGGCTTACGAGTCCTTCGAACCGGGCCCCCCTGACGAGAACGCAATAGAGCTGGCCAGAGTGATTGACCGAAGCCTTAGGGATTCGAAGGCAGTCGACTTGACGAAGTTGGCGATATTGCCTGGAAAGAAGGCTTGGAGCCTGTGGGTTGACGTCTACATTTTCGATTACGCGGGGAACGTATTAGACGCCAGCACAATAGCTGCGGTGGCGGCAATCTATAACACTAGGTTGCCGAAGGTCGAGATCAACGGAGAGGAAGTGAAAGTACTCCCAGAGAGGACGGACGTGACGCCGTTGGCCTATCCTGTCGTCACGGTGACTAGCGCCAAAATCAAGAACTTCCTCATTGTAGACCCCAATCTGGACGAAGAGTCTATCGCTGACGCGAAGTTGTCCATTTCGTACACGCCGGACTTGAGGATAGTCGGAATGCAGAAGAGCATGGGCGGATCGATAAGCGTGAACGAGGTTCTTCAAATGGAAGAACTCTCTAGAAAGGCTGCCAGCAAGTTGTTGAGCGAACTTAAAAACATCCTCGGAATGATGTGAAGGAGGAGGCGTAGCCATGGGGAAGGTCACCGGCATAGCTGGAAGGTTTGGCGCCCGATACGGGATGTCGCTCAGGAGGAAATGGAAGGAAATAATGGAGAAAAGGTACGCAGATCACGTGTGTCCGTACTGCAAGACCGAGGGTAAGGTTGTGAGGCTGGCAGCAGGCATATGGTATTGCAAGAAGTGCGGAAGTAAGTGGGCAGGGCTTGCCTACACTCCCCATTGAAATAGTTATTACTTCTTCCCGCGACGTTCCCAACAGAACGAGGCGATTCCTTAAGGAGCTCACGTTTGTCATTCCTAACTCGATGAGGATAAACAGAGGCCGAAGCTCGCTCGATTTCGTCTTTAAAAAAGCACGCTCATTAGGGGCCAAGAAGTTAGTTTTAGTTTACACATGGAAGGGAAACCCTTCCTTACTTTTCGTTTCCAACGTAGCCAACTACCAGTTGCTAAGTTACGCCAGGATTAAGGGAGTAAAGCTGTCTTACGACATGAAGAGGACTGTTCCAGAGACCAGACCTAGCGGAGCTTTTTGTGTGAAGTCGTCCGATTGCCCTTACGTAACCGACCTCTTGCTGAACCTGGGCTATTCGTTGCTCGAGGACTGTGACGTAAATGCTGTAGCTGAAAAGAAGGAGGATTTCTGTGAACTCACGTTCTTGGACAGGAATTCAAAGATAATACCGCCGGTGATAAAATTGGCACATGATCAGGGCGACGGTGAGATTCAGCGGAAGTGGATCGGACTTATTACTAGCGTCGTTGAGGGCTGAGACTGCGGATAGGAAGTACGTGAAGGTGAACGAAGAACAAAAAGAGATTGTTCTATCCGCGCAGTCCGTCTCGAGGATAAGAGCGTTACTGAATTCAGTTTTATATTCGGCTTACGCCGTTACACAAACGATAAAGGAGGTAGAACAGCTTGGCAGAGAACCTTCCACCTGACTTAAAGGTCGCACTCACGAAATACCAGGACTTACAGGACAAGCTTCAGAGATTACTGGCCGAGAGGTCTGTGATAGACTCAGAGCTAAAAGAAATTAACAGGGTGCTCCAGGAACTCGGCGGGATTCCGCAGGACGCCACAGTATACAAAATCGTAGGTAACCTCCTGGTTAAGGTGGATAAGCAGACGGTGGAAAAGGAACTCAACGACCGCAAGGAGATTCTGGAACTCAGGTCTAGAACTTACCAGAAGCAAGAGGCTACGTTCAGAACTGAACTAGAGAACTTACAGAAGAAAATACAAGAACTATATAGTAAGTATTATCCCCAGCCGTCGGGAGCCGCTAAGGCATGAGGATTTATGCCGACTACCGCGAGGAGAGGAGCGGAGTTCCCAAGCTTTTACGTGACCTGGGAGTAGTGGTAATTCTAGAGAACTTATCCGTCGGAGATTACGTCGTTGGAGAGGGAATCCTGGTAGAAAGGAAGTCCGTCAGCGATTTCGTCAAGTCAATTTTCGATAAGCGACTGTTTGATCAGGTTTCTCGACTAAAGGAGTCGTCCTCTAGGGCTTTCCTTATAATTGAGGGCGATCTTGAACGAGTGAAGAGATATGTAGAGAACTGGAATGCGGTCTTGGGAGCCTTGGTCGCGATTCAGGTGAGCTTCGATATAAACGTTTTGACCTCGACTGACGTGAAGGACACGGCCTATCTGATTTACAAGCTCGCCGAGAAGTTCGAAGAGTCGCAGAAGAGGTCAATCTCCTTGGTCAACAAGCCAAAAATTTCTAGCATAAAGGAGGCCCAGGAGTTCGTAGTTCAGGCCTTTCCTAACGTGGGCCCTGTGTTAGCGAAGAAACTGTTGGAAAGGTTTGGCAGCATAAGAGCGATTTGTGACGCCGATCTGGTGGAGTTGCAGAGAGTTCTAGGGGAGAAAAGAGGCGAGGATCTCTATAGACTGATGAATTCCAAGTACGCCGACAGCTCCTCTAACGAGAGGAAGGCTCAGAAGATAACGGATGTGAAACAAGGGGAAAGAGCGGACATAAGAAGTCCGGAAAGTAAAAGCAAGAAGTCCACTTTAGAGGACTTTATGTCATAACCTTAAGCTTACTGTTGTCTTCTTCTTTTCCGCCTTCCAGTCTACGTTAACAGGAGGCAGTCCTTTCTTTTCTCTGATGTAATTATAAGCAGATAACGCGGCGATAACGCCCTCGGCCGCAGCGACTACAGCCTGTTTGTACTTCGAGTCCGTCACGTCTCCCGCGGCGAATATGCCTTCTACGCTCGTCCTCCCTTCCCTGTCCACGACGATTTCGCCTTTTTCGTTCAACTTCACTAAATCCTTCACGAAGTCCGTCTTCAGCACGTATCCCATCTCAATTATAACTCCGTTGACGTTGAGCGTCGTCTCTTCTTTCGTCTCTAGGTTCCTTATTACAATAGCCTCAACCTTGTTGCTTCCTAGGATCCTCACAACTTCATAACCTAAGTACAATTTCACGTTAGGCCTTGAGGTCACCTCTTTGATGACGTTCTCTTCCCCGACGAGGCTCTTGGATCGCGTAACGTAATAAGCCGGCTTCGCGTATTTACTGAGCAATTCAATCGCCTCAAGGCCTGGCTCTCCCTCACCCACAACAACGGCCGGCTGGTCCTTGAAGAAGGCCGCGTCGCAAATCGCGCAATAAGACACGCCTTTTCCCTTGAGCTCCTTCTCGCCGGGGACGTTGAGCTCTCTAGGAGTCTTTCCGAAGGCAAGAATGACAGTAATGGCCTTATACTCGCCGAGTATGCCCTTAACTACGAAACCGTCATTAACCTTCTCTATCTTTGTGACTTCTTCGTCATAAACGAACTTTGCCCCGAACTTCTTAGCTTGCGATTCGACTTTCCTAGCTAACGCTAGGCCTCCAGTCGATTCGATCCCTGGATAGTTCTCGATGAGCTCCGTCAGCGTTAACTGCCCTCCTAAGTCCTTGGATAGCACTAAAGTCTTGAGCTTCTGCCTCGACGCATACAGGGCTGCACTTAAACCAGCTATACCTGCTCCGACTATAATCACGTCCCATGTCTCGTTAACTGCGTTCATGTGGAGTTCAATACTTAACTCCTGAAATTTAAATTCCAATACTGTTCGCCCGTTCAATAAAGAGGAAACCGTTTCAGTGAGTGTTCACGCATGCTCACTTTTAAATACGGTGTAATTTAGGGATTAGCCAGTAAGCTTAAGAGGGGTAATGGGGGTTGCCTAAATACAAGACAGTAGAGCAAGTCCTCTCCTTAATGAAGGACGTAACAAGGGTTAGGAATATCGGAATTATTGCTCACGTGGACCACGGTAAGACGACGACCAGCGATCAGCTACTCGCGGCCGCAGGTATAATCTCGCCTAAAGTAGCGGGCGAGGCACTGGCGCTCGATTACTTGAGCGTTGAACAGCAAAGGGGAATCACTGTCAAGGCGGCTAACGTGAGCCTTTACCACGAAGTCGAGGGCAAAGGTTACGTAATCAACCTAATCGATACGCCGGGCCACGTAGACTTCAGCGGAAGGGTAACTAGGAGCCTGAGGGTGTTGGACGGTTCTATAGTAGTTATAGATGCAGTTGAAGGCGTAATGACGCAGACGGAGACTGTCCTCAGGCAGAGCCTCGAAGAGAGAGTCAGGCCCATTCTCTTCATAAACAAAGTTGACAGGCTAATCAAGGAGCTCAAGCTGAGCCCTCAAGAGATCCAACAGAAATTGACTCAGATGATCACAGAAGTCAACAACCTCATAGAGATGTATGCAGAGCCGGAGTTCAAGTCCAAGTGGAAGATCAACCCCGTTGAGGGCAACGTCGTGTTCGGATCGGCCAAAGACAAATGGGGCTTCAGCGTCCCTATGGCCCAAAAGAAAGGAATATCGTTCAAGGACGTCTTTAACGCTTACAGTTCGTCAGACAAGTCCAAAGTGGAAGAACTGGCAAAGACTGTGCCGATCCATGAGGCACTGTTGGACGCGGTCATCAAGTTCGTTCCGAACCCTGCCGACGCACAGAAGTACAGGATCCCGAAGATCTGGAAGGGCGATTTGGACAGTGACGTGGCCAAAGCAATGATGAGCGCGGATCCGAATGGTCCTCTGGTCTTTATGATCACTGAAATGAGGGTAGACCCGCATGCCGGTCTAGTAGCTACAGGAAGGGTATTCTCTGGAACCCTTAGGCCAGGGGAAGAGCTTTGGTTGGTCAACGAGAAGAAGCTTCAGAAAGTCCTGCAGGTCAGCCTTTACATGGGAGCCACTAGGGAATTAGCGGAGGCAATTCCTGCTGGAAACATAGCTGCAGCCTTAGGCCTAGATCAGGCCAGATCGGGCGAGACGGCCATAACGGCTTCTTTGAAGGACAAGGAGGTCGGTTCGTTCGAGAAGCTACACTACGTATCTGAGCCTGTCGTAACAATTTCGATCGAACCGAAGAACCCGAAGGACTTAACGAAGATGATCGACGCTCTAAGGAAGTTGAGCATCGAAGACCCGAACCTGAGAGTGAAGATCAACGAGGAGACTGGCGAGTACCTCCTCTCTGGAATGGGCTTCCTGCACTTAGAGGTGTCCTTACAGCTCCTGAGGGAGAATTACGGTGTAGAGGTAGTCACGTCCCCGCCGATTGTAGTGTACAGAGAAAGCGTGAGGGCAGCGAGTCAAGTGTTCGAGGGCAAGTCTCCGAACAAGCACAACAAGTTCTACATAAGCGTTGAGCCACTGAACGAGAAGACAATTGAGCTCCTCGCTTCTGGCAAGATTAAGGAAGACATGGACCCGAAGGAGATGGCCAAAATACTCAGGGACGAGGCGGGCTGGGATTACGAAGAAGGCAAGAGAATTATAGCCATCGACGAGAACCTGAACGTCTTCGTGGACAAGACCTCTGGAGTTCAGCATTTGAGGGAGGTAATGGACACAGTTATACAGGGCTTTAGGCTGGCCATGAGGGAAGGGCCGTTGGCTCACGAACCCGTGAGGGGCTTGAAGGTCGTTCTTCACGACGCAGTGATACACGAGGATCCGGCTCACAGGGGTCCAGCCCAGATATTCCCCGCTGTAAGGAACGCGATATTCGCGGGTATGCTGACCGCTAAGCCCACGCTTCTAGAGCCTTTACAGAAGCTAGACATCAGGGTTCCAATGGACTACGTTGGGAACGTGACTGCCGTAATAACTAGGAAGAGGGGTAAGGTCCTCGACATGACCCAGCAGGGCAACGTGGCTAGGGTGACGGCGGAGATCCCGGTGAGCGAGTCCTTCGAGCTTGCTAGTGAACTTAGGGCGGCAAGCGCCGGTAGGGCTTTCTGGGGCACAGAGTTCAGCAGGTGGGCTCCTGTGCCGGACTCGCTCTTGACTGACGTCATAATGAAGATAAGGGAGAGGAAAGGTCTGCCGAAGCAGTTGCCTAAACTAGAAGACTTCCTATCGTGATGCGTGTTGAGCGAGTTCAATTCCTTCAAGGGCACTAAAGCCGTGTTTTTCGACTACGACAACACGTTAGTCGAATTCGACTCGGTTTCCCAGAAAGCACTCGTAGAAGTCGCTAAGGATATGTTTGACTACCTTACTGAGAACTACCCCAAACTCGAAGTGTCTTTGAACGAACTCACTTCCGTCCTTTTCAGTGTCGCCAAGTCTCTAGACGAAGAGGGAGTGTTCGACAGACGAGAGTGGTGGACGGAAACCCTCAGGAAGTTCAACGTGAAGCCGAGCACGGAAGAACTTTACGCATGGACGCAACTATATTGGTCGATAGCGGGAAAGAATGACCCTTACGCCGACGCTATAGAGGCCATTGAGTACCTCAAGGCCAGGGGCTACAAGATCGGCCTGATTACCAACAGTGATGGGGAGGGTGCAGATAAGAGGTCTCGCATAAGCAATTTCCCGCTAATAAACAAGTTCGATGTAATTATCATAGGCGGAGAGGGCGGGATAAATCCGAAGCCCAATCCTCAACCGTTCGTTTTAGCGTGCGAGAAACTGGGCCTTAACACTGCGGAGTGTGTGATGGTTGGAGACGATCCGATAAAGGACACGCTTGCCGCGAAGAAAGCTGGGATGAAGGCGATATTGGTAGACAGGGCTAACAAAGTAAAGCACGCTGAGCTGTTCGCAGATTACGTTGTTTCGTCTCTGTCAGCCCTCAGTGAGATTTTCTAATTTTTCCTGCAGTGTTAAAATATATGAACAACGTCTTTGAAGGCAACTCGTGATGTCAGTAGTGATCTCTTCGCTCTATCGTCTCAATCAACTTGTGAACGACATTAGCTAAGAGCTTTGACCTAGCAATCCTTTCCTTTTCGTCGCTGGGAACGCTGAAGTGTCCTAGACCCTCAATCGTTACATTATCGAAGAACGAAGCTGTCAGGCCGATAACCTCACCGAACGGTCTGTCCCTTGCCCTGCCTGACGTCATAACCATCCTGAACGTCGAGAGGTACTTCTCTAATGACAACCCCATTACTAACGTCAAGCGAAGATCGAGAGGGAGAGCATCGATTACACTGACTACATCTTCTAGTATTTCACTTTCGTCAATCACTGCATCGTTGGCTATTTTGCTGACTGTTTCGGCCTGTAGTCTGAAGGCCATCTCTTCTTCCGGAGTCACGGAGTCTAGGTCGGAGTGGTAAAACGGCATTTCTTCCGCGGGCGACAACGTTATAGTAGGTATACCTGCCCTGAGGAAGGCGTAACTGCTAGTGTAAGCCTGGGGTCTTCTTTCTACGATCAAGGTGTCTCCGACAATTTTACTCACCGACTTGGACAGTCCTGGAGAAACGAATAGTCTGGAATCTTTAGTCGGGAAATCCAGGTCTACCACGAACAACGGTTTCTCTTTTATTGATCGGACGAACTGACGAGCCCCGCAACCCCAGGAAAGCGTGTCGAAAAAGCATCCTGACTCTTCAGCGGTAAGCGATACTAACTTGATTGTGCGTTTAGTCGCCATTACTTCCTTAAGCATCGCGACCCCCGCTAGGTCGTCGTGCTCGCCTCTTAGGAAATGATCGTGATGGGCGGTCACGTAAACGATTTCGTCGCCCTTGCCGTTCCTAACGGCTTCTACGTTGTACCCGTAGCTAACTCTGAACTCGGTTTCGACTTGTATTTCGCATTCCTCCTTTTCCGGCCTTTTTGACAGAAAGACCGCAGGTATTGGGGGAGGCTTGCCTGAGTATTGAAGCAGCTCACCGTACTTGATGGCGAACCTCCTAAGAGTACCATCGTTCAGTGTAAAGGATACGGCCTCTTCACCGCTGTCAACTGCCTTCATGTACTCCTTGGGTATATTAAATAACGACCTTACTTCGACGATCTTTGCCTTACCTCGGCCAGATGGACTATAGGCCAACGCCACAGCCTTCGCGTCACAACCAACAGTTACGGCCTTCTCTTTCCAAGATAGTACCTCAGTAGGAATCACTCTTACCTCATCCGAACCCTCCTCTAAGACTTCCTTGACGAGCCTTACTAGTTTCTCCTCCTCCTTCGATCCAGCGATGGCCTCCCCTAAGCTTGATAACCTCTTTACCGTTTCGACGATCATTACTATCGAGTAAATGGTGAACGGGATTCTGCCCAATATACGCGTTTTTCCTAGGGAGGGCGTCTACGAAGTTCTGTTGAGCTCTGGAATTGGACGAGACTTGAACGTGTCGCCTGTCGGGTTGAGACTCACTAGGGGGGAAATGTACGTTCTTCTCTATAAGGGCACTAAATCATACGAGAACCTCGTACGCCATCCTAAATGTGGCCTCACCGTTACTCACGACGCCAGGCAGTTCTATCTCGCTTTAAGGGGGAGGATGAACGAACAAGTTAAAGTGACACCTGACGACATTCCTTACCTCGAAGGTGAAGTCGTTATCCTCGGGGAGTGCGTTAAAAGCATCGAAGGCAATCCGACGAGGTTCACCGTAAGACCGCTGAGGACGTTCGTGAACGTATCGTTAATTCAAGCTTTCAGCAGAGCTGACGCGTTACTTATCGACGCGCTAGTTCATTTAACTAGGCTGAACATCGAAGAGGGAGCCAGCAGAGAGATAGCGGCTCAGCTCATATATCACGAGCTGGCTACGGCGAAAAGGTTGGATCCCAGCTTGAGCGACGTTGTAGACGAAATCGTTAACGACCTTCTTAAAGCCTTTAAATCTTGACGGGTTTGGTCATTTTGTGTCCTTCAAGGTCGCCCTTATTCCAGGTGACGGAATAGGCCCAGAGATCGTCCTTAATTCGAAGAAGATCCTCGCTAGGCTTAACGAATTGTTCGGCCTCAACGTCGAATACCGTGAGATAGAGGCGGGAGACGCAGCGCTAAACAGGTACGGAGAAGCTTTGCCGAAAGAGTCCCTCAGGGTCATTGAGGGTTCAGATTTCATCCTTAAGGGCCCGGTCGGCGAGTCCGCGGCGGATGTGGTTGTAAAACTCCGTCAGATGTATGACATGTACGCTAATCTGAGGCCAGCCAGGAGTTTGCCTAACGTCCCTTCTAAGTTCGGCTTCGTTGATATCCTTATAGTGAGGGAAAACACCGAGGATCTTTACAAGGGTTTCGAGCACATGGTGTCGCAAGACACAGCAGTCGGCCTGAAAGTGATCACTTATCAAGCTTCTAAAAGAATAGCAGAGGTAGGCCTGAAGTATGCGCTCATGAGAAGGAAGAAAGTCACGTGCGTGCATAAGGCCAACGTAATGAGGGTGACCGACGGGCTGTTCGCGAGGGCGTGTAGGGACGTACTGAAGGGCAAGGTAGAGTACAACGAAATGTACGTTGACGCGGCCGCGGCGAACCTGGTCAGGGATCCTGGGATGTTCGACGTTATAGTGACGGAGAACGTCTACGGCGATATCCTAAGCGACGAGGCCAGCCAAATAGCGGGAAGCTTGGGCTTAGCTCCATCAGCCAACGTAGGTGACGGGAAATGCCTGTTCGAACCCGTTCACGGAGCCGCCTTCGATATCGCGGGCAAGAACATGGCTAATCCGACTGCCTATCTGTTGTCTGTCGCCATGATGTTCGACGTGATGTACGATAGGTCTAAGGACATGAAGTATCAGAAGGCCGCCGAAGCGCTTAGAAAGGCCATTGAGAGGGCTTACGAGACGGAGAAAGTCACGCCCGACGTAGGAGGAAGGCTGAAAACGACGGAAATGATAGACGCTATTTATAACTACCTAGGGTGAGGGCAATGACCGTAATTAGAGTAATCGAGCCGGGTTACGATCCGAAGAAGGTTGAGGAGCGCGTTTTGAAGCTCTGGGAAGAGAAGCGCTCGTACGAGAAGCTGAAAGAGGAGGTATCGAAGAGACAGAAAAAGTTCCTATTCATAGACGGCCCGCCTTACGCTTCCGCTCCTGTGCCCCATATCGGCACGGTTTGGAACAAGACGATAAAGGACTGCATTCTCAGATACGAGAGAATCAAGGGTTACAGGGTTTACGACCAGCCAGGCTACGACACTCACGGCCTACCAATCGAGGTTAAGGTCGAATCCATGCTGGGGATTAAGAGGAAAGGGGAGATAACCAATTCCTACGGCGTCGATAGGTTCGTAAATAAGTGCAGGGAGTTCGCGACAGCCAACTTGGAAGGACTGACGAAGGAGTTCAAGAACGTCGGAGTCTTTATGGATTGGGACAACCCCTACATAACCTACAGGAACGAGTTCATCTCCGCCTCTTGGGCCCTCATCAAGAGGGCACACGAGAGGGGGCTCCTGAAGAGGCAGAAATACGTAATACACTGGTGCCCCAGGTGCGAAACTACCTTATCCGATTACGAGGTCTCGGAGTATACCGAACTAGATGACCCTTCAATCTACGTCAAATTCAAGGTAGCAGGTGAGCCGAACAAGTACTTGCTGATCTGGACGACCACGCCGTGGACTATTCCGGCGAACGTCTTCGTCATGGTCAATGGTCAGCTGGACTACGCCGAGGTCGAAGTAAACGGCGAAGTGCTGATCATCGCGGAGAAGAGAGTAAACGAGGTAATGAAGGAGGCGAAGGTGAAGAATTACAAGATCTTGAAAACGTTCAAGGGGAAGGAACTAGTCGACCTGAAGTACGAGCATCCCCTAAAGGACTTGGTCAAGGCCCAGGAGAACCTGGACGAGTATCACGTTGTCGTCGACGCAGGAGACTTGGTGAGCGCAGGGGAAGGAACAGGGCTGGTTCACTCCGCAACGGGTCACGGCGACGTAGACTTCGAGGTCGGACAGAAGCACAAGATGCCGGTCGTAATGTTCGTGAACGACAGGGGAGAGTATACGGAAGAGGCAGGAAAGTACAAGGGCCTGTACGTAAGGGACGCTAACAACCTAATTATAGAGGACCTTAGGGAAAGGAACGCCTTATTCCACGCAGGGACGATTAGGCACAGGTACCCAATTTGCTGGAGGTGCAAGACCCCGCTGATCCTGAGGGCTGTAGACCAGTGGTACATCGCGGTTTCCCAGCTGAAGACCGACCTGCTTAGGGAGATAGATAGAGTCAAGTGGATCCCAGAGTGGGGTAAGAGCAGGATCTCTAACCTAGTCGAGAACATAAGGGACTGGGCGATAGGTAGGCAGAGGTTCTGGGGGATTCCGTTACCGATCTGGGTGTGTCCAGAGGGCCACATAACGGTGGTCGGGAGCAGGCAGGAGCTCGAAAAGATTGCGACCACCCCTGTACCGCAGGACCTCCACAGGCCGTGGATAGACACAGTCAAGGTGAGGTGCTCCGTTTGCGGGAAAGAAGCGACGAGAGTTCCTGACGTGGCTGACGTCTGGATGGACAGCGGCGTGGCGTTCTTCGCCAGCTTCGGGGAGAACTGGGAGAAAGTCTGGAAAGAGATTGGACCGGCTGACTTGGTTCTAGAGGGACACGATCAGCTGAGGGGGTGGTTCTTCAGCCTCTTGAGATCTGGAGTGATCCTTGAAAACAAGGCTCCGTATAAGGCGGTTCTAGTCCACGGCTTCATGCTCGACGAGAGAGGCAGGGAAATGCACAAGAGCTTGGGCAACTACGTCGAGCCTTCAGAGGTCATATCGAAGTATGGTAGGGACGCCCTGAGGCTGTGGTTGCTGAGGAATACGACGTGGGAGGACGCCAAGTTCTCCTGGAAAGCTATTGAGGAGACACTGAAGGATCTACAGATAATTTGGAACGTATTCGTGTTCGCCTCAACTTACATGTCGCTGGACGGGTTCGACCCGTCCATGTACACTCTAGACTCCGTTTATAGCAAACTAAGGATAGAGGACAGGTGGCTCCTCTCGAGGTTCTTCAGGCTTCTGAAGAACGTCGACATATCGATGAACGACTTCAAGGTCCACGAGCTGGCTAACGCCATGATGGACTTCATAATCAACGACGTGAGCAGGCTCTACATCAGGCTCGTCAGAAAGAGGGCGTGGGAAGAAGGCCTGAACGACGATAAAATAGCAATGTACACCGTGCTTAACTTCGTCCTCAGGAACTGGCTCGTGTTGGCGTCTACGGTCATTCCGTTCATAACCGAGGAGATTTATCAAACCATGTACGAGGACGCCAAACCGACTATAGCCATGGAAGTGCTGCCGGAGGTAAGGAATGACTTGATCGACGACGAGCTGGAGAGCGCCATGGCACTTGCCCTGAGGATCCAGGAGGCCTCGCTGAACGCGAGGTCGAAGGCTGGGATAAAGCTGCGCTGGCCCTTGCAGAAGGCTTACGTCTTCCTGGCGTCAGAAGTCGACAGGAGAAGGGTAGAAGCCTTAGCCGACGTACTGAGGCAAATGATCAACGTTAAAGAATTAGAGGTCGGAGGTATCGAAGGGTACTCGAGGTTTTCAAGAGTTCTGGCGAAGCCGAACCCTGCTAAGATCGGCCCGGAGTTCAAGAGGATGAGTAAAGTAGTTTCGGACTACATCGAGAACAATTCAGAGGTCGTGGCTAGGGACATTATTAACCAGGGGGTCCACAGGGTCACTCTCGACTCGACCGAGGTAGAAATAAGGAAAGAGCACGTGAACTTAATTGAAGAAGTACAGCCCGGTTATGCCTCAGCGAGGTTCGAGGGTGGAGTCGTCGTAATGAGCACCCAGGTCAGTCCTGAAGTCGAGGAGGAGGGAATCGTGAGAGACGTAGTAAGGAGGATCCAGGTAATGAGGAAGCAACTGAAGCTCCAAGTCACAGATTACATCAAGGTATCGATTCAGGCTCCAGAGGAGAGGAGAGGACTAATAGCTAGGTGGGCAGACTACATAAAGAAGGAGACTAGGGCTGTCGAAGTCGTTGAGGGCGAAGCGAAGGGCGACCTAGTCCAGGGTTGGGACATAGAGAACGAGATATACTTCATAGGCCTTTCTAAGGCATGATGCCTTTTCCGCGTCGTAAACCCCTCAACGTAGTACTCTTCCTTTCGACTTTTTCCCAGGAGAGCACAACCCTCGAGATCACGCTCAAATTGGGCGAAATTTTGAGAGTCGCCTCGGCCTTCAGAGTGACCAATTTGTACTGGGTGAACGATTACCCCGAAGTCCGCGACGTGGTTAACGAGGTCAGCTCTTACGCCCTTACTCCGCCCTATTTGAAGAGGCTGATTCCCCTAAAGAGGAACCTGAAATACGTAGGCCTTTTGCCACCGATCAACGTACCGACTCACGTGGTTCTCAAGGAACCGGTTGAAGGGGAAGTAAGGCTCGTTGAGAAAGGGGAAACCGGTTTGAACGTAAGACTAGGAGTGAGGAGCGGTTACTATTTAGTCGTTGACTCAGCGGAGCCGAAACTCATGAAGTACCAGGACGTTTACTACTCAGGGCCAAGGGTTAGAATTGTCTCTACTATAGATAAGGTATTCGACGGATCTTTCATTGTTGTGGGAGATAGGTATGGCGTGGACTTCTGGAGCCTGAAAGACGAAATTAGGCAAAAGTATGAGGAGTCTGGACTGACTGTAATTATCGGCCCGCCACAGGGCCTAAAAACCCAAGTGAGAGGGCTAGGGGTGAACTTCGTTAAGAATCAGGGCGTTAAGGACGTGAGGACCGAAGAGGCTTTAGCCAGCGCTCTCGCTTTGATAAACGCAGTGATTTAGCCCATCTATGAACGTGTCTAACCACTGAGGGAAGAGACACTTTTAAAAAAGTCGGGTGATTAGAATCAGCGTCGAGGTCGTCCTGAATGGGCCATCGAAAGCTATCTTCGCCGAGAAGAGGGTCAGCTGGCCTTAGGCCAAGGAAGAGGGCCCAAGAGCTACTTCCGACGCCCAGGAGCTGGCCCACTTTGACCCTCGAAAAGCCTACGCTGTTGGGCTTTGTTGGTTACAAGGTGGGCATGACCCACGTCATTATGGTTGACGATAAGGAAACTTCCCCCAATTATGGTAAAGAAATATACGTTCCCGTTTCGATCCTGGAGACACCACCCATAGTGCCTTTGGCACTGAGGGTCTACGTTCCTGACGCGTGGGGGGAACCCCAATCTTATGCCGAACTTTGGGGAGAAATACCGCAAGGGTTACGTATTGAGAAGGCCATTGGCAAGTTCTTCAAGAGCAACGCTACTAAGAAGGACGAAATTTTGAAGAAGATCGAAGCAGTTAAGGACAGAATAGCCTTCGTGAGGGCGATAGTCGCGACTCAACCTCACAAAATCCCGTCACTGGGTAAGAAGAAGCCTGACTTAGTGGAGATCCAGGTAGATGGTGGAAGCACTGACGAAAGGATAAACTACTTATTAAACGTTCTGGGTAAGGAAATTAGCGTAGATCAGGTCTTCAAGGAAGGCCAGCTGATTGATATAGTAGGAGTTACTAAGGGCAAGGGTTTCGCAGGAGTGATAAAGAGGTACGGAGTGGTTGAGCTCCCGAGGTGGCACAAGCACAGGAAAGGAAGTAGAAAGGTGGGTGCTAGAGGACCTTCAATACCGACTCCCAGTTACGTCCCGCAACCCGGCAAGATGGGGTTCCACAGGAGAACGGAATACAATAAAAGGATACTCAAGATAGGCACCGACCCCAACATGATCAATCCGGCAGGCGGTTTCCCGCACTACGGGCTGGTCAGGAACACGTATTTAATCATCGAGGGAAGCGTTACCGGAGCCGTCAAACGCCCATTGTTCTTGAGGTACCCGATCAGACCGACCTGGACTCCTAAGGGAGCCCCCGAGATCAAGTACATAGACTTATCGAGCAAACAGGGGTGAAGGAAGGATGTACGTAGAGTTGTACAAAATAAAGACGAACGTTCTCGACCTGGCTGGGGCAAAGGTTCAGGAGATAGAACTGCCCGAGTTTTTCAGTTATCCGGTAAGGGAAGACATCATAAGGAGGGCTTTTATCTCGTCGCTAACCAAGTCGATCCAGCCTAAAGGAAGGGATCCGATGGCAGGTAAGAGGACAACCGCCCTGAGCTTCGGGATCAACTTAGGACTCGCGAGGGTTCCAAGGGTCAAGAACTCTGGAAGGGCCAGGCTAGCGCCTAACACGAGGGGAGGTAGGAGGGCTTTCCCGCCGACTCCGGAGAAGATAATAGCTGAGGAAATCAACGAGAAGGAGAAAAGGTTGGCGGTCATTAGCGCTTTAGCGGCTACGGCGAAGGTCGAGTTCGTTAAAGCCAGGGGTCATCGTGTTCCCGAGAGCTCCACGTTGCCTTTAGTTGTAGTCGAGGACTTCGAGAAACTCAACGACACTTCAAGCGTTCAGGAGGCACTCGAGAAACTAGGACTAACGGAAGAGCTGGAGCGCGTCAAGGAGAGCAAAGGAGTGAGAGCTGGGAAAGGGAAGATGAGAGGCAGGAGATACGAACACGCAAAGGGACCATTAATCGTTGTAAGCACGCACGACGCTCCCATCGTCAAGGCTGCCAGGAACATTTTAGGTGTAGATGTGGTTGACGCTAAGGAGGTTAGCGTAATTCATCTAGCTCCCGGTGGGCATCCTGGAAGGTTGACTATATTCACCCTTCCTGCGTTGAAGGTACTTCAAGACAGGTTAGGAGGTAGGTTATTATGAGTCAGAAGAAAGAAGAAGCTACTAAAACGTACAATTTCAAAGGGATCGTTCTGAAAGCGTTAGCCACAGAAAAGGCGATCAGGCTGATAGAGAAGGAGAACACGTTAACGTTTTTGGTAGATCTGAGGGCGACAAAGAAGGAAATTGCAGAAGAGGTAGAGAATATGTTAGGAGTGAAGGTCGAAAAGGTGAACACGCTAGTGACCCCGAGAGGGGAGAAGAAAGCCTACGTTAAGTTATCAAAGGACTACAAAGCCACAGATGCAGCTCATAAGTTGGGCATCCTGTGAGGTGAGGTAGATGGGTAAGAGGTTACTCCAGCAGAGGGCCGGGAGGGGCAATATAAACTTCAGAAGCCCTGGTTGGACGAGGATTGCTCCAGCGAGATTCCCCAGCGAGATAAAAGGGAAGACTGGTCGCGTCGTTGACATTCTCCACAACCCAGGCCAGGTGGCTCCAATAGCGAAGATCGTGACTGACCAGGGAGAGGAGTTCTACGTGCCAGCGGTGCAAGGATTAGCGGTGGGTCAAACCATCTCGATAGGTTCAGGTAGTCAACCTACTACAGGGAACATCGTAGTCATAAGCGAGGCACCCGAAGGTGCCATAGTTAGTAACGTTGAGAAAAGGAGAGGTGACGGCGGGAAGTTCGCGAGGTCGGCAGGTTCCTACGCCGTTGTAGTTGGAAGGGCTGGGAATAAAGTGCTAATCCGCCTGCCGTCTGGCAAGGTCGCTCAAGTCAACGCTGACGCTTTAGCGATAATCGGTACGGTCGCGGGAGGCGGCGTTACCGAAAAGCCCTTGCTGAAGGCCGGAAACGCTTACTGGAAGTGGAAGAAAAAGGCGCACAAGTGGCCTCATGTAAGGGGAGTAGCGATGAATGCCGTATCTCACCCGCACGGCGGCGGTATGCACCAGAGCGTCAGCAGGTCCTCAACCGTTTCCAGGAACGCTCCTCCAGGTAGGAAAGTAGGTCACATAGCCGCACGGAGAACGGGAAGGAAGGAGGGAAGTGAAACTTAAAAGATGAGCTAGGATAGTGGGGGTGTTCGCGCTTATGCCGGTGGAAATCCCGCCCGAATGGAAGAACTTCAGATACAGGGGCAAGAGCTTAGAGGATCTAATGAACATGAGCATGGACGAGTTCATCAAGCTATTGCCAGCCAGGCAGAGGAGGTCGCTGAGGAGAGGCTTCACCGAAGAGCAGAAGCGCCTTCTAGAGAAGGTAAGGAGGTTAGCCAGGTCCGGCAAGCTCAACAAGCCGATAAAGACGCACGTTAGGGACATGGTTATTCTTCCAGAGATGGTAGGGATAAAGTTCGCCGTGTACAATGGTAAGGAGTTCGTGGAGTTCCAAGTGACGCCGGAGATGATAGGCCACTACCTGGGAGAGTTCTCAATTACCACGAAGAAAGTGGAGCACGGCGAACCTGGTCTGAAAGCTACGAAGTCGAGCCTGTTCCTCGCTATGAAGGGTTGATGAGATATGCCGTCAGCTTGGACTTATCCTAGTCTAGGAGTCGACGAGACAAAGCTCGGTAAGGCCGTAAAGAGGGACGTCAGGGCGTCAATCAGGGATCTCTATAACGTCTGTAAGGCGATTAGGGGAATGAAAGTCAATGAGGCCGAGAAATTCCTAAACGACGTTTTGGCTGGCAAACAAGCTTTGCCCTTCTGGAGGCATCAAAGGGGAGCATCTCATCGCAATAACATATCCCCTAAGTGGAAAGTGAAGAGTGGTAGATACCCTAAGAAGGCAATAAAATACATACTTGAGGTCTTAAGTTACGCAAAGGCTGACGCTCTAAGGAAGGGACTGTCCGAGGAGAGGTTGAGGGTACTTCACGCCGCTGCGCATAAGGGCATTACGATAAAGAGATACATGCCGAGAGCGTTCGGTCGCTCTACCCGCAAGTACAGGTACACTTCACACATAGAAATCGTTGTGGGTGAGGCGTGACATGGTGAACGTCAGGAAATACTTCCTTCAGAGGTCCCTGACTAGAGTTATGGTAGACGAGTTTCTAGCGAAGCAGTTCTACACTGCCGAGTATGCCGGAGTTGAAATAACTAAAACGCCGATAGGTACAAGGGTGATTATTTACGCGGGCAGACCTGCCGTAATTATTGGCAGAGGCGGAAAGACTATCAAACAGTTGGCTCAGCTCTTCGAGAAGTATTTCGGCCTCGAAAACCCCCAAATAACTGTAACTCAGGTCGAGAATCCAGAACTGAACGCCAGAGTGATGGCTTTCAGGCTGGCCCAGGCCTTAGAGAAGGGCTATCACTTCAGGAGAGCCGCTTTCGTTACAATAAGGAGGATAATGAACGCTGGGGCCGTCGGTGCTGAAGTGATAGTAAGCGGTAAATTGAGCACCGAGAGGGCCAAATACGAGAAACTGAAGGAGGGTGTAGTCTACAAGACGGGCGGTCAACTGACCCAAATCGTGGACAGGGCAGTTGCGGTAGCGATGCTCAAGCCGGGTGTTTACGGCGTTGAAGTGATCATAACTAAACCCGTAAGGAGCGTTGACAAGATAATGCTCAAAGAGCAGGAGCAAGTTCCGCCGGAGAGCGTGACCGTCACGAACGTCAGGTTCATCGAGGAAAGTTCACAGCAAACTCAACAGGAGGGTGGTGTAGGTGGCTCATAAGAGGAACGACTTCCTGAAAGAGATAAGGAACTTAGACGAGTCGCAGTTGAGGGAGAAACTTAACGAATTGAGGAACGAGCTGGTGAAGTTAAGGACACAGGTGACGATGGGCACGATAAAGGACACGATGGCGATCAGGAACACTAGGAGGAACATTGCAAGGCTATTGACGGTACTAAACGAGAAGGGGAAGAGGAAATGAAGGACGTCCTAGGGTCGGTAGTGGAAGTGATAGGCTATCCTGATCGCTCGTTAATCGGACTAAGGGGCAAGGTCTACGTAGAAACTCAGAAGACTTTATTACTCGTAGGCGTCGATGGAAGGAAGGTCACGATTATGAAGGAGCACGCGTTGTTGAAAAAGGGGGATCAACAAATCTTTGGGTACGAGCTAAAGGGCAGGTACTGGGAGAGGCTGAAGAGGTGGGGTTGAAATGGCAGTCAGAACGAGGAACGTTGGAATACCAGGCGTAAACCCTCCGAAGACGACTTGTAGCGACGAGAACTGTCCTTATCATGGCACGTTAAAGGTGAGGGGTATGATACTCGAAGGGAAAATAGTCAAGTTCAAGGCTAACAAGACCGCTGTTTTCGAAAGAGAATACCTTTACTACGACAGCAAGTACAAGAGGTACGAGAGGAGGAGGAGCAGGATACATGTTCACGTGCCTCCATGTGTTGAAGTGAAGGAGGGCGATAGGGTAATAATCGGGGAGTGCAGGCCGATAGCTAAGTCCGTTTCCTTCGTAGTACTGGGTAGGGTGGGTGGTTCGAATGCCTGAAAAACTGAACGTGGTCGGTTCTAGAAAGGGCTTAACTCCGGGAATTCAGCACGAGACGAGAGTTGTGGTAGCTGACAACAGCGGTGCTAAGGAAGCGCTGATAATCGGCATCTATGGATACCACGGCGTCCTTAGGAGGATACCTTTCGCCAACGTAGGCGATATGGTGATGGTCAGCGTAAAGAAGGGGACGCCTGAGGTCAGGAAACAGAAATTCAAGGCCGTGATAGTTAGGCAAAGAATGCCATATAGGAGGCCCGATGGTACTTGGATAGCCTTCGAGGATAACGCAGTGGTTCTGATAAATCCCGACGGATCGCCTAAAGGTACAGAAATAAGGGGTCCTATTGCGAAAGAAGCCGCAGAGAGATGGCCTAAGGTAGCCGGTATCGCCACGTTGGTGATCTAATGATGATGTCGTCGAAACCTTCTAAGCAAAGGAAAGCCCTCTACACGGCTCCTATTCACAGACTAAGGAAGCAGCTAACTGCGCCCTTGTCAGAGGACTTGCAAAAACAGTACGGGATAGCGAGGATTCAAGTGAGAGTCGGTGATGTCGTAAGGGTCATGAGGGGCGACCACGCCGGTCATGAAGGTAAGGTCATTGCGGTGAACGCAGAAACCGGCAGAGTAGCGATAGAGGGGCTTACTAGGAAAAAGGCAGACGGTAGTGAGATACCCGTTTGGATACATGCGTCTAAGGTGATGGTAACTAAGTTGGACCTGAGTGACAAACTAAGGAAAGAAGCCGTTGAAAGGAAGGCTGATCAAAGAAAGAAAACTCTTGAGAAAATCTCTGTCGGTCAGGGTGGTGCGTAATGGCTCATATAACGCGCTTTGAAGCCCCATGGTTTCTGAAGGTTTCCAAGAAGGAATACAAGTGGGTTGTTAGGGCATCTCCAGGGCCGCACTCGTTACAGAGGTCAATACCCTTGGCTGTACTAATAAGAGACTATCTGAATTACGCGAAGACACTGAAGGAGGCCAAGAGGGTTATATCTTCAGGCATAGTGTATGTAGACGGCAGGCCTAGGAAGAATTACAAGTATCCGGTAGGCCTAATGGACGTAATTTATCTGAAAGGTGCGGAGAAATATTATAGAATAGTACCTGATATTCATAGAGTTCTAATGCCTGTGGAGATAAGCAAAGATGAGGCGACGTACAAGCTCGTCAGGATTGTCAATAAGACGACGGTCAAGAGCGGTAAGATTCAGCTGAACCTCGAAGACGGGAGGAATATCTTGCTTAGCGCCGAGGAAGCTAGGAACTACAAGACGTTCGAGACCCTAAAGATAGAGATCCCATCGCAGAAGGTCCTTGATAAGTACGAGCTGACCAATGGGAATTACGCAGTGATTATAGGAGGTAGGAACGTAGGGAACCACGGGAATGTGGACGACGTGGCTTGGGCCAGCTTCAAAAGGGTAAAGTACACGATTGTCACGCTGACTACTCCTTCAGGTACTCAGGTGAGGACGAACATGATGAACGTAATGGCAGTAGGAAGGGAGAAACCGGAGGTGAAACTCTTATGAGCAGCGCGTCTCAGACATTAGAGAAAGCCCAAAACCCAATGAGGAGAGTAGTTCTCGATAAAGTCACAGTAAACATCGGCGTAGGAGAATCTGGCGAGAGGTTGCAGAAGGCGTACAATTTGTTGCAAGAGCTAACTGGAGCCAAGCCTGTGTATACTCTGGCTAAGAAGACGATAAGAGAGTTCGGAGTTAGGCGCGGTGCTCCCATCGGAGTTAAAGTGACCCTGAGAGGCAAAAAGGCAGAAGAGTTCCTTAACAAGGTTTTAGAGGCTGTCGGCAGGAGGATAAAAGCTAGTAGCTTTGACGATTACGGGAACGTGGCTTTCGGTCTGGCCGAGCACGTGCTGATTCCAGGCGCTCGTTACGATCCCGAAGTAGGTATCTTTGGAATGGATGTAGCCATTACTCTGAGGCGTCCAGGGTATAGGGTAGCACTGAGGAAAAGGAAGAAGTCCAGAATACCCAAGAGGCATAGGGTGACGAAAGAGGAAGCTATGGAGTTCCTCAGGAAAAACTTTAATGTAACGATAGTGGAGGGGTGAGAGGTCATGGGTAAGTACAAGCCGCCGGCCGAGGTGAAGTTCGGGAGAGGGGCTCAAGTCTGCAGGAGATGCGGGAGTAGGGACTCGGTGATCCAAAAGTATGGTCTATACCTTTGCAGGCAATGCTTCAGAGAAATAGCGTACGAGTTAGGTTTCCAAAAATTGAGGTGATCTGAATGGTTGTCCTGAACCCGTTGGCGAACGCGCTTACTACGATCTACAATAACGAGGTTAGAAGGAACAAGCAGGCAATCATCATGCCAGCGTCGAAGTTGATAGTCAACGTCCTGAGGGTCATGCAGAAAGAGGGTTACATAGGGGAGATCGAACTCATCGACGACGGCAGGTCGGGGAAAATCGTTGTCCAGCTCTTAGGAAGGATAAACAAGTGCGGCCCGATCTCTCCCAGGTTCCCGCTCACCTACAAAGAGTTGCTGAGCATGCCTCACTACATAAGGAGGTATTTGCCCTCTAAGGAAATAGGAGTAATCATACTATCTACATCCAAGGGTGTAATGACGCACAAAGAAGCGATAAAGGAAAGGATCGGTGGTGTAGCGTTAGGATACGTGTATTAAGGGGTGGCTCGAATGAAGGCTGTCTATCTCCGTGACGAGATCGAGATCCCGGAGAACGTGAAGGTCAGCCTGGACGGAATGAAAGTCAAAGTGAAGGGTCCGAAGGGTGAAATTGAGAGGGACTTCAGCCACATAGCCGGCGTGATTATGAAGCTTGAAGGGAGCAAGTTAATTCTGGAGACGACTTTCGCCAATAGGAAGAGGAAAGCGCAGTTTTACTCAATATCTTCTCATATCAAGAACATGATAACCGGCGTGACGAAAGGCTACAGGTACTCACTGAAAATCATTTTCACTCACTTCCCTATCTCGGTGAAAGTGGCTGGAAACGAGGTTCAAATAACTAACCTTATTGGCGAGAAGAACGTAAGGAGGGCCCCTATTCTACCTGGCGTTAAAGTTAACGTAAAGGGAGACGAGGTAGTAGTTGAAGGGATAGACCTAGAAAAAGTAGCACAAACGGCGGCGAACATAGAAAGGGCATCTAAAATATCTGGATTCGACAGAAGGGTTTTCGCTGACGGTGTCTACATTTATAAGAAGGAGGTGATTTCGTGATGGCAGATCTGAAAGCTCTAAAGGAAAGGAGGAAACTTCAACAGAAAATAAAGAGCAAGGACAAGCCACAGTTCCTAAGGTACGACTGGGACAAGTTCTACAGGCTAGAGAGGCAGGAGACGTGGAGGAAGCCCAGGGGTCGCGACAACCCAATGAGGTTACAGCTTTCGGGCTATCCGCCTAAGGTCGACCCAGGCTTCGGCACCCCTAAGGAGATAAGGGGATTACATCCAAGCGGGCTGAGACCGGTCGTCGTTCATAACGTAAAGGAGTTGGAGGCTATAAAGGACAAGGACAACGTTATAGTGTACATCGCGTCGACGGTAGGTCTCAAGAAAAGGCTCGAAATTTTAAGCAAAGCAATGGAACTGAAGGTCAGGGTCGCTAACGGGTGAGCTAAATGCCCGACCTGGCTCTTCAGAAAAGGCTCGCTGCCGACATAAAGGGCGTAGGAGTGAAAAGGGTCAAGATACCGCCCGAGTACGTAGAAGAGGTAGCCGAAGCTCTTACCAGGGAGGACGTAAGGAAGCTGATCAAGGACGGCAAGATAATCATCGAGCAGGCTAGGGGAATAAGTAGCGGAAGGCTGAAAGAGAGGAGAAGGAACAGAAGGAGGAAAGGAGAAGGGAGGAGAGAAGGTAGTAAGAAAGGCAAGAAGACCGCAAGGGCTGGAAAGAAAGAGCAGTGGGTCGCGAGGATAAGGAAAATAAGGACTTACCTGAGGTACTTGAGGGACAACAATATAATTGACAGAAAAACGTACCGAAAGCTTTATACTGAGAGTAAAGCCGGTGTGTTCAAGTCCTTAAGGGACGTCAAGATTAGGCTTCAATCCATGGGTATAAAGGTGGAATGAGATGGCACACGGCCCTAACTACAGGGTGAAGTTCAGAAGGAGGAGAGAGGGTAAGACCAATTACTACAGGAGGTATGTATACGTCCTTTCCAGAGCCACCAGGTTCGTCGCGAGGCTGACTAACAAGTACGCGATAGCCCAGGTGATCCAGTTCGATCCGAAGGGGGACAAAACGCTGGTCGCGGCCCACTCCATGGAGCTGGTGAAGAAGTACGGTTGGAAGGGCGACCCCAATAACACTTCGGCTGCGTATCTAGTAGGATACTTAGCAGGTTTGAGGGCGAGAAAGATTGGGATAACGAAGGCCGTTCTCGATATAGGGCTCTTCACGCCTACTAAGGGCGCGAAGGTCTTCTATGTTGCAAAAGGTGCTATTGACGCTGGCTTGGAAATACCAATGGGCGAGATCGAGTTCGACGAGTCCAGGATCAAGGGGGAGCACGTGGCGAAGTACGCTGAAAAGCTACAAGCAGAAAATCCAGAGTTGTTCAAGAGATTGTTTTCCAAGTACATTGAAAGGGGGCTCGATCCTAGGGATTTACCTCGTCACTTTGAGGAGGTATTGGAGAAAATAAAGGAGGATTATAAAGACGTGATAGGGTGACGCGTATGGAGGAGGTTCCCGTAATAAGTCCAGAACAGTGGAAACCGCAAACAAGAGTCGGACAGATGGTGAAGGAAGGCAAAATAGCCAGTCTGAAAGAGCTTTTCGACAGGAACCTGCCGATAACGGAGCCTGAAATTGTAGACGTGCTGATGCCTAAGCTGAAGTACGAAGTGATCGACATCAGAATAGTCCAGAAGCAGACCGATGCTGGTGAGATTTCAAGGTACAAGGTTCTGATCGTAATGGGCAACATGGACGGTTACGTGAGTTATGGAACCGGTAAGGCGAGGCAGCTCAGAGTCGCAATTGCGAAGGCTATAAGGGACGCTAAGATGAACATAATACCCGTTAGGAGAGGCTGTGGTAGCTGGGAGTGTACGTGTGGCGAGCCCCACAGTTTGCCCTTCAGGGTTACGGGCAAGGCCGGAAGCGTTGAAGTAACTCTGTTACCTGCACCGAGAGGAACTGGGTTAGTAGTTGGTCCTGCACTTAAGACGCTGTTAACGTACGCCGGAATTAAGGACGTTTGGTCGTTCTCAAAGGGCCAGACGTCAACTACGGAGAACTTCATAAAGGCCGGTTACATGGCTTTGTACAACACTTACAAGTTCGTGACGGTGATGGATTGGGCAAGGAAGAGGTGATAGTGGATGACCGTTCTTGCAATCGTGAGGATAAGGGGGTATGCTGGGGCACCGTGGTATGTAAATGACACGTTGAAAATGTTGAGGCTTTCGAGGAAGTTCAACTCAATGGTATACCCAATGACGGATTCGATCGTCGGAATGTTGAGGAAAGCTGAGCCGTATATAACTTGGGGAGAATTGGATTTGGACGGAGCTCTCGCTCTAGTGAGCAGACTAAAGACGAGAAGACCCTTGGCGGAGATACCTGCTTTTAAAGAGCTGGGTATAAAGACGCCCGAGGAATTGGCGAAGGCTATCGTTGAGGAAAAAGTATACTTGCATGAGCTTGACAACGACGTCTCGTTACCAATAAGACTTCATCCTCCGTCGGGAGGATTCAAGGGCAAGATAAATAGGCCATATAAGATGAAGGGAGAGTTCGGGTACAGAGGTAAAGAAATAAACGAACTCATAAGGAGGATGGCGTGAGATGGTCGTAAGAAGGGAGAAAAAGGTTAGGAAGTACAGAGGGAGTAGGACGCACGGTTGGGGGAAGAAGGGACAGCATAGGGACAGGGGATCTCAAGGTAAAAGGAGCGTCGGCCAACATAAGGAAAAGTGGTCGTGGGTCGTGAAGTACGCTCCCGACTGGTACGGCAAGCACGGCTTCAGGAACCCAACTAGTAAGGTGTTGAACGTAATTACATTAAGGAAGCTTAACCAGTTACTGATTAGCGGTAAACTTCAGGTAAAAGAGGAATCAGGGAAAAAAGTGGTGGACCTAGAGGAGCAGGGGTTCGATAAACTAATCGGAAGGGAGAAACTGCTAATGCCAATTGTTATCAAAGTGAAGAGCGCATCTAAAGGGGCAATCGAAGCTGTGAAGAGCTCGGGCGGAGAAATAGTTTTATCAGCCGAATCCTGACTTTTTAGTCGTCTATGGGTTTCGTGGACGTTCTATCAACCTTAGGTAGGTATCTCCCAACAGTTTCCAAACCTAAGGAGAGAGTCCCTTTACCTAGGAAGCTTTTGTGGTCATTGCTCGCCGTTATACTGTATCTGGTCATGACTTCCGTACCTTTGTATGGAGCGAATTCGTCAGCACTCTTCAACTTTTTGCTGCAGCAGGTAATCTTTGCGTCTTCTGCTGGAACACTGGCCCAGTTGGGAATCGGTCCAATAATAACGGCTGGGTTGATAATGCAAATTCTCGCCGGGTCGAAACTGATTCAAGTTGACCTTCAGACCAATGAGGGTAAAGCTAAGTTCACTGAAGCCCAAAGAGGTTTAGCTTTCATATTCATACTCCTCGAATCCTTATTCTTCGCGATCGCGCTTACAAGGAACAACCTGTCTCTGCCACTCGCTTTGGCGGTCTTCGTCCAACTAGTTGTGGCCACATACATAATCATGCTTCTAGATGAAATGATTCAAAACGGCTGGGGTTTAGGATCAGGGTTGAGCCTGTTTATTCTGGCTGGTGTAATGAAGTTAGTGTTCTGGGACATGTTCGGAATTTATTCAATATCCAACCAAAACTTGGCGATTGGCTTTTTCCCAAGCCTGTATAGTGCTCTAGTAAGTGGTGGAAATGTCGTTGATTTAATCGTTAACACGAGTAAACCTTTCCAGCCCGATTTAGTGGGGTTAATAGCAACGATTGCTCTCATCGCGATTACCCTGTGGTTGAGTAGCATCAACGTGAACATACCGATAACGTCCCAAAGATTCAGGGGGATAAAGTCGTCCGTGCCGTTGAACTTGCTTTACGTAAGCAGTATTCCCGTGATTTTCGTAAGCGTGCTCGGAGCGGATCTGCAGCTGTTCGTAAGCCTCGCCTCCACGGTTTCTCCTGCGGCTAATGAGGCTTTACAGATCATTGAGACGCTATTCCTTTTCCCGCCAGGGAATTACCCCCACAGCGTATACGCCGTGGTTTTAGACCCTCTTGGAGCTCTCGCTTATGCAGTAGTGTTCATTCTTCTGAGCGTTGCGTTCGGCATCCTGTGGGTAGACGTTTCAGGCCTTGATCCGGCAACACAGGCGAGGAACATGATAGAAGCGGGCCTAGAAATACCAGGTATGAGGTCTAACCCCAAGGTTTTGGAGTCTATATTAGCGAAGTACATATATCCTCTAACGATTTTCAGTTCGTTCATTGTAGGTCTAATTACCGTAGTCGCTACGCTTCTGGGAGCATACGGCTCAGGAATAGGGATCTTACTTTCGACGACCATAGCGATGCAGTACTACAAGCTTATAACTTATGAGAGAACTCTGGAGATGTACCCATTACTAAGGAGGTTAGTGGGTGAATGAATTATGGGCAAAATCGGCGTTGTTACCGGAATACCAGGCGTAGGTAAGACTACTGTTTTAAGCAAGGTTAAGGAGATATTGGACTCTAAAGGAATACCTAACAAGATAGTGAATTACGGAGACTATATGTTACAGACGGCTTTACAGATGAACCTGGTGAGTAACAGGGACGAGATGAGGAAACTGCCTTTGGATAAACAAAGGGCATTGCAAACGGAGGCCGCGAGGAAGATAAGCCAGGAGGCCTCTTCTATGGGGGAGAAGGGCCTGCTGTTCGTTGATACCCATGCTGTTATTAGGACACCTGCGGGCTATCTCCCAGGTTTACCTAAGCACGTTGTTGAAGCTCTATCTCCAAACGTAATATTCTTAATAGAAGCCGATCCAAAGAATATCCTAGAACGACAGGCAAGGGACAAGACCAGGACCAGGTCAGATTACAGCAGTTTGGACGTAATCGAAGAGGTTATGAATTTCGCGCGTTACGCTGCTATGGCTTCAGCGGTGTTAGTTGGGGCCACCGTGAAGAGAGTAGTTAATGTAGAGGGCGATCCGTCTGTAGCTGCTAATGAAATAATCAGTTCGATGATGTAATTGAAAATGCCTTCCCCGTACATGTTTTTCCCAATATTAATAGGAATAGGAATAAATTTAGTATTGTATTTAATTTATAAGATTGTACTTGAAGAGAGATTTCAAAACGTAATCAACGAGCTCATCGAGCTCGAGTCCAAGCTCTCGTTATCATCGTCAGAAAAAAGGAGATTAAGAAAGATGAAACTGAGGAGGAGAGAGCTTGAGTCAGTCTATTCTGCTTTCAGAACGTTGTCTTTCCTCCAGGCTTCTACTATGATGGCCTTGTACTTCCTTGGATTCGTCGTAGTTGTAACCTACTTCTCGTGGATAAGAATAGTCTTTCCCATAAATGTGCCAGTCCTAGCGAACCAAGACGGTACCCTGAACGGAGGGTCGGTACTCTTGTATATACTGGCCTTCTTCGCATTAACGCCGCTAGGACTTAGGCGACCAAAGCTCTTATAAGCGGAAATTTGACCATCAAGAACTTAGGATAAGGAATGCCGAGGCCCGCTCTCAGGTCGAGGTCGTTAAGGAGAGTCTTCGTTAGAACTCCAGGTGGGAGGACAGTGATACATTATGAGCGCAAGAAAAACGGCGAAGCCCACTGCGCGATATGTGGAAGGAGGCTTAATGCTGTCCCTACAAACGAGATTTACAAATTCTCCAAGACCGAAAAGAGGCCCGAGAGACCGTTCGGCGGTACTATTTGTCACACGTGCCTTGAGCAACTAATAAAGAAGGCTGCAAGGTCTTAACAGAATGTTGATAGTCGTTTCTGGACCACCAGGTAGCGGTAAAACGACTATAGCTAAGCGGATTTCTTCTGCCTACAACATTGAATTCGTGTCTTCAGGCTCGATATTTAGGAATTTAGCTAAAGAATTGGGGCTCGACATCGTATCGTTAAATAAATTAGCCGAGACCGATTTCAGCATTGATAGTTTAATTGACTCAAAAATAATAGAGATATCTAAGTCGAAACAGAACGTCGTTATCGAGAGCCATATCGGCGCATGGATATTGAGGAATTCCAGAAAGGACTTAATATCCATCTATCTCACTGCGCCGTTAGAGGAGAGAGCAAGAAGGATTTCAATAAGGGACAATAAAAGTATTGAAATATCTACAAAAGAAATTATAGAAAGGGAATTTATTCATAGAAAGAGATTTTATGAATACTATGGAATAGATATAACTGATCTTAGCGTCTTCGACCTCACGATCAACACCTTAGGTCTGTCACCTGAGGAGATTTTCGCGATTATCGATTCGTTCATAAGAAAGCGGATTTAGTTTCGAGGCTGGGCCCCACGTAGAAAAGTCATACAAGCAATGGATCAGGAATGACGATCCTACAGTTAGTACAGAACCTTTCATCGGAAGTCGCTCAAATAGCCTGGGGATTGTTCTTCCTGGCATGGGGCATCGGGTGGGCACTGAGAGGGTCCCCGATTCCTATTTTCAGAGTAAAAAGAAGTGGACAGGACATATTGGAAGACGCAATCCTAGCCGCGTTCTTCTTGGCTATAGGATCCTCGGTGTTCGCCCTCGTGCAATACCTGGCAAGCCAGGTGTGAAGTCATGTATAACATAAGCGATTTACTCGCGATGGCCCAAGCTTTGGCTTTTCTGTCGTATTTCATTGGCACGCTAGTCTACGCAATACCACTACCCGTTTACGGAGTTAAGAAATGGGCCCCCAGACTCATTACGGACAGCGTTTACTCGATGGTACTAATAGCAGTATATACAACGATATTGGACGCGGTTTCTTACCTGCAAGGATTGATATCACAACCTTGGCCCAATTACTTATATTGGCTTGAATCATCGATTGCTACACTGAGCCTCGGTTATCAGACGCTAGAAGGATTATACACAATCTTTACCTCGATACCAGTATACGGTAATTACATTCAGAACTTGGTTCCAGCATGGATAGTGTTCTCTACGCTGTCCTTAGCCCTTTCCTATTTGGCTTTTATCCAGTTACTCTCGCTGTTCATTCTTACAGACTTTCCGATCCTACTCGCTATAGGAATTATGTTGTTTGCTTTACCTTTCAGAATTGGAAGGTTCATCGGGGCCTCTCTGATGTCGTCCGCGATAGTGTTTTACATAGGCCTACCCTACATGCCAGACTTCCTCACCAACCTGGGTTTCTCTACAGGACAGTTATTTCAAGTAATCGACCAGGCTGGCAATCTTAATACAACGGCCTACGGACTATTTAATTACATTTATGGCAACGTTATGCCCCAACTGATAGCTGTTACAATGTTTGGACCTTCGATGTACCTCGCGATTTTAGCGAGCATTTCGATCGGGCTAGCAACGGCCATTTCTGGGGTAGGCGGAAGGGTGCCGTTCCCGATCGAGGTGCCATGACAGTGAGGTCGTATCAAATTGTTTTCATACTTATTGTACTAAATTCATTTCTAATATTTTTGCATGATAAAAATATATCAATTCTGCTTATTGCTGGAATACTCATCGCTCTACTATTAGCTCTCGTGAAACTCATTTCTGAGAGGTCTGCTGACCTCCCTTCTTTTCCTTCTTGACCTCTTTTACCATGAAGATCGTAGTCCTCTGCCTTCCTCCCATATCGTCCACCAAGTTTATTGAAGGTCACGCCGATTAATAACTGACTATGAACGGGTACGAGTTTTTCGAGCACACCGCTGACGTCGGCATAATTGCAAGGGGTAAGACCATCGAGGAGGCGTTCGAGAACGCCGCTAAGGCGGTTTTCGAAATAATGACCGACACGTCAAAAATCGAAGCGAAAGAGTGCAGAGATATATCGACTTTCGGATACGATTTAGAGAACTTATTGTATAAATGGATCGAAGAGTTATTGTACTACCACGACACGGAAACGTTAGTATTTACAGAGTTCCAAGTAAGAATAGACAAGGAGAATATGACCCTCACAGGAAAGGCGTGCGGTGAGAAGTTCGATCCTAACAAGCACGAGAAGAGGACGGTAGTGAAGGCAATGACTTACCACATGATGGAGATAAGGCAGGAAAACGGGAATTACGTAGTTCAATTCGTCGTCGATATATGAGGTGCCGCCGCGGGGACTTGAACCCCGGACACCCCGGTGTCGGAGTCGAGCTCTTCAGCCGGGTGCTCTCCCGGGCTGAGCTACGGCGGCAAGAAAACCTTCCCTTTTTACCTTTTTAGCTTTTGCGGCGTTATCATGAAGGGGCCTGGCGACACTCCCTTGAGAACCCTTTTACGGGAGTCAATGAGAGGGAGTCTCCAGGGGCCCCCACACTTAATTTTGAGTATCATAAATCACAAGTACGAGATATGTCAAACTACGTAGCGGAGGTACTACTCGTTAAACTCACTCCCTTGGATGACGACCTTATTAGCGCAGTAGTTTCCCATCTCACACGACTAGGCTTCAAGACTTCGGTGCTCATCTGGCCCCTTCACATCCCTTTAACTCTTTTTGACTGGAAGCGACGTCAGTTCAAGGCCGAATATATACTTGACAAGGTAGTCGCAGAATTCGGGCACTTCCCTTTTGACGCGATAATAGCGATAGGCTATCTTGACGCCTACGTCGACGGATACAACTTCGTGTTCGGGTATTCCACAAAGAAATTCGGCACGGTGTACACGAAAAGGCTGAAATCGGAGAACGCTTCGCTATACGTAGACAGAGTCGTGAAGGAAGTAACTCACGAGTTAGGTCACGCTCTGGGACTCGAGCATTGTGATGATCCACACTGCGTTATGAGCTTCTCGAATTCGGTAGAAGAGGTCGACAGGAAAAGCCCGTTTTTCTGTGACAAGTGCAAGGCGAAGCTTTCAGGTCTACTGAAATTCCAGGAGAGGGTCTAAGGGGAAAGTCACAATCCTTCTATTGGCTGGAAAAGCAACGTTGTAAACCCTTACTCCCCTGACGATTTTGTGGACTACCTTAGCCTTGTGCGCATGGCCGTGTACAGCTATGTTAGGCAGACATGTCTCCCTTTCGATTAACCTGAATCCAAGTTCTGGGTAGATTTCCCTTCTTTCTCCATAAGCCGTCTCGTATGTTGGCAAGTAATGAGTTAACAAAATTCTATAATCCGACTTCGCTTCACACAGCAACTCGTGGATGCGCGCTAGTCTTTTCTCGTAAGTCTCGCTATCGATTCCATGGGCGGCCTGCCACGCCGTAGGCCTCTCTAGAACTCCTAAGCTACCAATTACCGCGACGCTCTTTCCGCGGACTTGGACGTACGCTATATCGTCGTCTAACCAAGTTACTTCGCGGAAGAGCTCAACGAAGCGCTCCTTGGACTTGACGTCCTCGTTTCCGAAGACCGCGATTACCTTGAACCTCTTTAGGGCTTCATAAATCGGCGAGAAGAACTTAGGGTCTCCCCCGTCGGTTAGGTCGCCGGCCAATAAGAACACATCAATGTTGGCTCCTTTGAGCTTCGCTAGATTAGCTAGGAATTCATTTAGGTACCTCGGGGAGTGGATGTCACTAGTAGCGGCTATCATTGAGATCTCCTTCCTTAATTAGACTGCGATCGAAGATTAATAGTGAAGGGCTAGGCCAAATGCGATTAGACGGCATCGCGGAGCTACCGCTCCACGAGGGCAAGGTGCCACCTTGGTTAGCCAGGATTATGAAGAGATTAGCGAAGGCTATAATTGACGTAATGGTACTTGAGTGGGGACCCGACAAGGTCGTAGAGCGACTGTCGAACCCGTTGTGGTTTCAGGCCTTTAACAACGCGATAGGAATGGACTGGGATAGCTCGGGTTCAACTACAGTCACTTTAGGCATACTTAAGGAGGTCGTTGACTGGAGAGAGGATCGGATTGTTGTTCTTGGCGGAAAGGGCGAAAAAGCGAGGGAAGTCCCAAATGAGTCACACGTTATCGGCGAAGCTTTCGGTTTAGATCCCGAGTACTACGTTAAGCTGAGTAAACTCGTCGCTAAGAACGACTCCGTTCTAATTCAGGACGGTCACACCCTATATCACCACTCGTTAATCGTGAGCGAGACGGGTAAGTGGGGCATCATCCAGCAAGGCATGAATTTGGAAACTAAACTGGCGAGAAGGTACCACTGGAGCGGAGGGGTTGAAGAGAAGTCAGAAATCATCTCGGGGCACAAACAGAAGGTAGCAATCGACGCGACTCCACCTGAAAGACAGAAATTGAGAGAGCTAATAGTAGACCTGGTAAACGAGAGGCCCACGAAAGTTCTGTCGGAGTACAAGAAGGCGAGGGCCATACTCGAGGGATACGTACCTCTCGACTCGTACGTGAGCTCCTACAAGGTTAAGGTCTCGAAGGAGCTTAAGATGATCTACTTAAGACCAGTTAACGAAAGGAGGATTCAAACGGTGCTCCAAGAACTTTACGAGGCTTCCCCAAGATCGATAGAGGAAGTCCTCCTCAACGGGTTGGGACCATCTACTGCAAGAGCTCTCTACCTGATTGCTGATCTGATCTACAATGAACCACCATCCTATGAAGACCCAGTAAAAGTGCCTTACGACCCCCTCAAGTACGCTTTGGCCCACGGTGGCAAGGACGGAGCTCCTTTCCCTGTTAACAGGACTGTCGCTTACGAGGTCATAACTACTCTAGAAGACATAGTTCAAAGGGCCAAGCTAGAAAGCAATAATAAGGAATTCGCTCTGAGGAAACTAAGGGAACTCCGTAGTGGTAGAGATAAGGAAGGGCCTCGATGACGTATACGTTAAGGAGACCGAGATAACGTACATTGACGGTAGCCTAGGTAGGCTCTATTATAGAGGTTACTCGATCTTCGACTTAGCAGACCTCTCGACGTTCGAGGAGACTGCCTACTTGTTACTTTATGGCAATTTGCCAACGAAACAACAACTTCAAGAGTTCTCGGACAAGTTAAAGGAGTATAGGTTCCTTCCGCCCAAATTAGAGGAGTTCCTGGAGTCCTTACCCGTAGGCCTGAACCCGATGGACGTCCTAAGGACGGCCGTGAGCTACCTGGGGATGCTTACCAACACCAATTCTGCCGAGGAGTCCTTAAGGCTCATTGCGGCTATTCCGACAATTATAGCGTACTATCACAGGATGACGGAAGGCCTTGAGCCGGTTAAACCTTCAAAGGATCTATCCCATGCCGAGAACTTCCTTTACATGTTGAAAGGTAGGAAGCCCACTAAGGTTGAGGCCAGCGCGCTCGATAAGGCTTTGATACTTCATCTAGACCACGAAATGAACGCTTCTACTTTCGCTGCCATCGTTGTGGCGTCAACTCTTTCTGACGTTTATTCAGCTGTTGTGGCGGGAATTTCGGCCTTAAAGGGCCCTTTGCACGGTGGAGCTAATTACGAGGCGTTGAAGATGTTCATGGAAATTGAGGATCCAAACAAGGCAGAAGAGTACGTTATGAACAGGTTAAGGAGCGGGAAGAGGTTAATGGGTTTCGGTCACAGGATATATAGAACGTACGACCCGAGGGCCAGGATCCTCAAGAACATCGCAAGGGAGCTTACGCAGGGCACGGAGTATCAGAAATTGTTCGAGATAGCCGAAAGAGTCGAGCAAATAGGCATTAAGCTCCTGGGAGACAAAGGCATATACCCGAATGTGGACTTTTACTCGGGTATTGTGTTCTATTCTCTCGGTTTCAAGCCCGAGTTCTTCCCGACCCTTTTCGCTAGCGCGAGGGTAGTTGGCTGGATAGCTCAAGTAAACGAATACGTTAAGGAAAACAGAATAATCAGACCGAAGGCACTATACAAAGGCGAGATCAACAGGCCTTACAAGCCGATTGACGAGCGGTGAGAAGTTGTTCAAAATAAAGCAAACGAAAGAGCAGGTCATATTTGACAAGCTAACGACTATCGCTGCAGACATAAGGGACGCCGTCGAACTTTTACGCACTTTATTTAAGGAGTACGTGGAACGCGATTACGAACAAGTACTTCTTGTCTTTACCAGGATCAAGTCGATATCGGACAGAGTCGCCATGATACGAGAGGAGATAATTTCAACCTTGTACAAGGAGCCGTTCCTTCCCGACTTCAAGGAAACTATGCTCAATTTGACCCAGTCGCTTTTCGAGGTAACTAAGGCAGCTAAGGACTCCGCAAGAGCGTTAGTCGCTCGTCAGATCCAGGGCGATTTGGTGGAGAAAATAAGGGAACCGACGATGTCCTACTTGGCCATTGTAACCGAGGCGTCAGCGAAGCTCGTGCTCATGATATCTTATTTGAGCAATAACGTCGAGGAATCGATCAGGATATCGAAAGAGATACAGAGCCTAGAGAGACAGGGAGACGAGCTTAAGGACATGATAATCGAAACAGCCTATAAAGTAGGGTCTGTCGACGCCGTTTCGATAATACAGCTAAGGGACTTCATTCTGTTCTTGGACGACGTGTTGGATTCAATGGAAGAGGCGTCGCTCGGAGTGGAAACGTTTTACGTGACGTTAAAGTCCTAACAAACTCTTCAGTACGCCGAATATTGCAAGGCTCGCTATCACGGAAAACACTGGCGAAATCAGCCAGCCCTTCACGACGTTAGCTATTTGCTTCCTTACGTCCCTCGTTAGGTTCCTGAAGCTCAGGCCAATCACTCCTCCCAAAATTGTCTGAGTTATTGAGATAGGTATGCCAAGTAACGTGAAGACTTCCGAGAGTATTCCCCCGCTTAGTAATGCAGAGGAAGCGCCTAGGTAACCGAGCTTCGCTATTCTGAACCCTACCACGAGGGATGGCTTCAGAGACGACACGTAAATCCCTAGAACGCTCGCCAGCCCATATGTCGTGGCTACCAAGTAGTAGTCATTCAGACCAACCAGGCCGATTGACACTAGGACACCTACGGCGTTGGCTCCGACCACGTATGCGTTGGCCAAGCTCGCGAGCAAAATGAAAGTCCTGTAATACCTTATCTGTCCGATGAGCGATTTATATGAGGTTAAACGCCTGAGAAGCCTGAATACAATTAAGGACAACGCTATCGCCGACAAGGGAGATACTAACCAGCTTATTGCCGTTACATCGAACTTGTTCCAGTCTACGCCTAACTCTCCTCTTGACACGAGGAAGAGCGACGCGGCGCTTATGTAAACCATTTGGCTAAGCGAGGACGGAATGCCGTTACGGTTTAGGAAATAAAAAGCAACGCTGGACGCCCCAGTTATCGTTAGGATAGCTAAACTTGCTAACACTTGGTTTTCTGACCTGATAAGATCCTTGACTGACCCTGCTAAGGTTTGTGAATTAATCACGGTTCCCAGGAAACTCACGAGGGCAGTGTAAAGGAAGCTTTTCCTCGTCTGGATGACTCTAGTGGATATAAGAATACCTAGGGAAGACGCAATGTTATTGGCCCCAACTAAAAACGACGCGATCGCTCCTAACAACAATATTGTCAAGTTGATGTAAATTATTTCATTCATTTGACGTTCGGTTTCGAGAGGTAGTTCGCTCTTAAGAATTCGATCACAGCTCTCCTGAGCAGTTCGCTCCTGTTCGTGAAGCCTAGCTCCTTCGTTAACTTATCAAGCCACTCCAACTCTTCCTGGCTGACTTTCAGCGTCACAGTTTTGCTCCTTGAAGGAATTTCGAGCTCGTAAGTGGTTTCATCGATCCTTTTTACTTCGAACTTCGAGGCCATAAGGGAACGACCTCCAACGGGAGTAATACTGAAGCCATTGAATTTTAAAGTGAAAATACCCAGTAGATTTACCGATAATTTTAAAAGAAGCTTATCGGGAGCTATTGACCTATATAAATTTTTACGTCGATTGAATAGAAGGTATTCAAGGAGGGCCGAGTTCTTGGAATGGCTTAGTCTTGCAGACGCGCAGTTGCCCAGTTACGTTCAACAAGTTCTGGAGAGAAAGGGCATTAAAGCGCTGAATCCTGCACAGAGGGCCGCTCTCGAGGGCGGGCTACTTCAAGGGAAAAACATGCTCGTTACCTCACCTACAGCGTCTGGCAAAACGCTTATCGCGGAAATCGGAATGGTGACTTACATTAAGGAGAAGGGTGGGAAAGCTATTTACGTTACTCCGCTCAGGGCTCTTACCTCAGAGAAAGCGAGGGAATTTAAGGTCTGGGAAAGCCTCGGCTTAAGAGTTGGGCAAACCAGTGGCGATTACGACACTGACGACGCTTACTTAGAGAATTACGATATCATCGTAACGACCTATGAGAAGCTGGACTCGCTCTATCGCCATAAGGCCAGGTGGTTGAAGGACGTGAAGTACTTCGTACTAGATGAGCTTCACTATATGAACGACTCCGATAGGGGAGGAACTATTGAGACCGTAGCAATTAGGGCCAAAAGAAGCGGAACCGTGCTGGCCCTGTCGGCAACTGTCGGTAACGCTGAAGAAATAGCGAGGTGGTTGAACGCTGTTCTGGTAAACGTGCCCTGGAGGCCTGTACCCCTGAAGGAGGCCGTGATGTACAAGAGGGGGAAGGAAATCGTTCTGGAGTATAAGGACGGATCTACCAAGAAATTGACGGGAGACGACCCAATAATCGCCTACTCTATGGACGTGATCTTCAAGGGCGGTCAAGTCCTCATTTTCAGGTCGAGCAGGAAGAACGCCGAGTCCCTGGCGAAGAAATTGAGCGAGAGAATGACTTTCGTCAAACTCGATAAGAACGAACTCGCGGAGTTGGCTTCCAAGATTAAGGAGCTAGAGGACGCGGGTTCGGAGGAAAAGGAGACTATGAGTTCGTTGGTCTCGAGAGGAGTGGCTTACCATCACGCCGGTCTCTCTCGTGGCATGAGGGAACTAATTGAGGACGCCTTCCGAAGAAGGGTCATAAGAGCGATCGTCGCTACCCCCACTTTGGCGGCTGGGGTTAACCTACCGGCGAGGGCAGTGATCGTGGCCGACATTACTAGGTTCAACCGTAGGGTTCTGGGCTATAGAGAAGAGATAACAGTCACTGAGTATAGGCAAATGGCCGGAAGGGCAGGAAGGCCGGGGTTCGACAAGGAAGGCGAGGCCGTCGTATTCGTCCGCGATACGGACGAGCTGGACTACGTTAAGTCGAGGTTTTGGAGGTCTGACGTCGAACCGATTCAATCGAAGCTCGGTTCAGAGTCGGCGTTTTACTCCTTCATCCTCAGCGTTCTCAGTAGCGAGGGTTCAATGAGCAAGGAAGAGCTCCTGGAATACTCAAAGCAGTCCCTCCTTCCTCACGTCCTAGTCAAGAAATACGTAAAGGAGGGCATCGAATGGCTGTCCGACAACGGGTTCGTGGTGGAAGTTAGCGACAAAGTATCTTTGACAGACTTCGGGAGGAGGACTTCCGACCTCTACTTGAATCCCTTCTCGGCAAAGATCCTTAAAGAGGCCTTGGAGAACGCTGAGGAGAACTGCGACGTTGCCTATCTTCACGCTATGGCGTATACGCCGGACGGGCCATTGGTATCAGTGACCAAATCCGAGGGCGAGAGTATGCTAGAAGACCTGGACTGCGACCTGTACCTAGGAGAGCCCTACGATGAGGTCGAGTTCGAGAATTACCTGAGCGCACTGAAAGTGGCCTTCATAACCAAGGACTGGATTGAAGAGAAGGACGAGGACTATATCCTGAGCAAATATTCGATCGGCTCCGGCGACCTCAGGACGATCGTTGAGGCCATGGATTGGCTGAGCTACAGCACGTATCACTTAGCGAAAATACTGGACATGGAGGACAAGCTCGACTACCTAAAGAAGCTCCACCTTAGAGTCGCTGAAGGAGTTAGGGAGGAGCTTCTCGAATTAGTAGCCGTAAAAGGAATCGGGAGGAAAAGGGCGAGGCTCCTCTACGAATCTGGCATCAAGAGGCCGGAGGACATAGTGCTTAATCCCGACAAAGTCGTGTCGCTCTTCGGGCCTAATTTGGGCAAACAGATCGTTAAGAGCGCGGCTGACCTACTCTCAGGACTTGCAGGCAGATAGGAAGTTCTTGAAGACTTCAATTCCCTTCTCCGTGTGTTTCACTTCCGGATGGAACTGGACTCCAAATATCGAGTTGTCGGCGTTCACCATTGCCTGTACTCTTGCTGTCTGGCTTTCCGCGAGTACCCTGAAACCTGGTGGAGGCGAAACGACTTCGTCGCTGTGCGACTCCCAAGCCTTAATTGAAGGCGAAAGCCCTCTGAGTATCGTGTCCTCTTCGAGAACCTTGACCTCTACGAGGCCGTACTCTGGGGTCTTTGCCTTCTCGACTACGCCTCCGAAGACTTTAGCCAACATCTGGTGGCCGAGGCAAATTCCGAGCTTGGGCACGCTGAGTTCCTTAGCGTAAATAGGTGCCTTCCCTAGTTTCTCTAACTGCGTCACTACCGAATGAGGACCGCCGCCGAAAACTATACAGTCGTAAGCTCTCAGCTTGTCCACGTCGTGGTCTGGCGTTATCCCTACGGCCTCCTGGCCTAAGTACTTCAAGTTCTTAACGATTAGGTGATTGTACTGGCCTCCGAAGTAAACTACCGCTATTCTCAAGACGAGTCCACCTTTTTACCCTTCCGATTTAAGGATTGTTAATGATAGAAGGTTGCGACGCCGCTGTCGTTGCCCTGATGACTCCGGCTGGGGAGGTCTTGCTGATTAAGAGGGCCGAGAATCAGGACGACCCTTGGAGTGGCCAAATAGCGTTGCCTGGAGGCCACAGGGAAGCTAACGAGAGCTGTGAAGAAGCCGCTAAGCGAGAGGCGTTCGAAGAGGTGGGTTATAACGTCAAGGATCTGAAGTTCATCGGGTTCTTCTCGCCTCACAACAAACCCTTGAAAGTCGCCGCCTTCCTTTCATGTGTAGAGAAATTTCAGCCTAAAGTCTCCCCTTCAGAGGTGGGCGAGGCCTTTTGGTTTGACATTAACGCGGTAGACTTGAACGCGAACGAGGTAACTTTCAGAGGCCACGTGATTTGGGGCATGACGCTAAGGATATTGAAGGAGATCAAAAGGGCCAATTTGATTAAGGCTTGTCAGGCAGGCAACGACTCCTCATGACTCAGTTTCGTCGCCACTCATCACTTCAACATCATAGCCTCGTACTCCTTTACATAGTTTACGCTCTTCTTAACGTCGGCGAACAGTTGGGCGGCGTACTTAACGTCGTCAGCGGTTATTACTTGTCTTCCCATCCTCTTGGCCACTACGAGGGCAGGTTCAAGCAGTTGCACTGCGTACCTTAGGCTGTTCTGGGAACCTATTTTCGTCAGCTCCTCTATCGCCCCGTTATCGAGTTCTATGTCCAGCTCTTCCGCTCTGATCTTGATGATTTCCCTGATCTCGTCCTCCGTGTAAGGCTTAGTCGGGATGATCAAGAGCCTGTCGAGTAGGTCCAGAGGCATTCCGTGTGGAGCCTCAACGTCCGTTCCTCTGATTTTTGTCAGGCCCCTGTTCGTCGCTAGAATGAGTATTGGCGATAGGTCGCTCTCCATGGCCTTTGTAAGGAACGAGAAGGCCTCTATGTCAAGCATATGCGCGTCGTCTATGAAGAGCACTCCAGGGATCAGCTCCGCTATGCCCTGGTTGATTTTGTCCTTGGCCCACTCGTCGACGCTCTTCCTGACCTCGTTGCTTATCTCCCTCTCGCCGAAGAATCCGAAGATGAAGCCGAAGGCCATCCTCTGCGCCGCGAAGTTCAGGTCTAGATCGTGGAGAGTCAGCGTGAACGATATCTCCTTCTGGGTCCTGACTGGGCCTGACGGAACCTCTATAAGCCTTTCTACCTCGATATCATACGTCTTGACTCCAGCGAAGTCCTTCGCCCTCCCCTCCTTAACGACCCTTCCCGTCTCCGCGTCGATCCAAATCACGTCCCCTTTCCTCACCCCCAGCTGGTAAAGCTGGGTCGCTATTTCCTCTCCAACGCTCAGAGTCCTTTCGTCGTCCTTAGTGGCCAAAGTCAGCTGGACCTCTCTGGGACTCACCGCATAAGGGTTGATCCTGCTCCTTCCGACTTTGACCTTCATGTCCTTGACGACTCCCTGATACACAGGCCTCGTTTGTCTAATCCTGACTCCTATCGACTTCCTGACGGCCTGCATCAGGATTTCGGTCTTCTTGAGCTCAGTGGAGTAAATCTCGCTGCCGTTAAGCACAGTGAACGGGGTGTCCTTGCCCAGCTCTCGCGCAATAGCGTAAGCTAGAGCGGTTTTCCCCGTTCCAGGAGGGCCTACCAAAAGGACTCCCTTACCCGCCATCTTCCCTTGTTTAACTAACTGGACTACGATCCCTGCGGCTTCCCTAGCCTCCAGCTGGCCAACCAAACCTCCAGCCTTGAACTTAGGCTTCCCGTTCTCGTCTAGACCCAATCCAGTAATGTGAGAGTGGATCGAGGCCTTCTCGACAGTTTTCACAGTAGGTAGCTCCCTTATAGACGACATTCCATGTATATTCTAAGACCTTAGGTTTTAGAGTTGACTTGGATAAAAATATAGGAGTCCGTGATGAGGACTTTTGGGCCTGAAACCGATGATGCAGCGGCGGCTAACTGAGGTGAAACGCGCTTGAAACCTGTTCATTTAGCTGTGGGGAAACTGAACGCCGACATAATAATCAAAGCCGACAGGATCCCAGACCCTGACACTCCAGCCTATACTGAAGTTCTCGAGATACTTCCTGGAGGTGCGGCCACTAACTACGCCGTGGCAGTGGCTAGATTAGGCCATTCCTCGAAAGTCCTGGCGAAAGTCTCCAAGAACCCAATAGTAAAGGTCCTTATGAGCTTCCTTACTGAACAGGGAGTGGGCCTGGATTACGTACAAGAGGAAGACGGGCCCATGAACTCCACCCTGATTTTCCTTAGGGAGGACGGCAGGGTTTCTATGATTAGAAAGCAGGGGGTATCAACGCGCATAAGGCCGGAGGACATCAGATCTCTGTTCGGCCTATTTGACGTCATTCACTTCGCCTCAGTTAACCCTGAACTTGTGGTGAGGGACCCTACGGCGTCGCTCATCTCGTATGACCCAGGCCCGCACGCGGGAAACATTAACCGGCTTCCTGAGGTCGACGTGTTGTACTTGAACGAGGCAGAGTACCAAAGGATAGACCTCAAGAGCGTGAAGGCGAGGTACATCGCAGTTAAGATGGGAGCGAAGGGCGCAATGGTGATCGGTGAGAAGGAGAGGTGCGTGGGCAAGGCGCTTAAGGTAGACGTCGTTGACACGACCGGTGCGGGCGACGTTTTCGACGCGGCGTTCAACGTAGCTTTAATGGAGAAATGGGACTTGAAGGACTCCCTTGTCTTCGCGATAGTCGCATCAGGCTTAAAGGTAACGAGACTGGGCGGAACGAGCTCTCCAACTCTCGAGGAGGTTATGAGTTACATAAAGAAGGACAAAGTGGAGGTGACCTGTGACTAAATGAATTACACTACAATTACCTCTAGTTCAACGCCTTCCATCGTGTCCGCGATGACCCTAAGATAGTCAGGGTTCGCTTCTCTTAAGTTCTCGAAACCTCTGAGTGACCTGTTATTCGTCGAACTTCGTGATGCGTTAACTATCCGTATGTCGAAGAGTATAGGTATTCCGTTATGAGGCACGAGGGGTACTCTCAGTCTCTTGGCCAAATCGGTGAAGACGTTCCTGCCCTCAACTATTTCAGCATAGGCCTTCTTCCCTTCCACAGTGACGTCCTCATAGAGCTTGACCTCATCGAACCTGTCTACAATCAGTACTGGACGAAGAACCCTACCGCCTGGGATTTCCTCGAAAAACGTGACCAAGAGCTTGAAGTAGTCCTTCTCTAGGACAGGAATGCCCCTCACTACTTCTTCTTTGTAGTTGACGAACCTGAACCTGGTCTTGACGACTACTTTACGGGACGATGACTGCCCTTCCAACTATCCTGCCCTCATACGCCTCGTTAATTGCGACGTTTATCTCTTCAAGCTTGAAGGGTACGGGCAGAGTCTTGAGCTTGCCCGACTTATAGATGTCGTAGACCTTCTCCATGTCGTCTAACGTGCCGTAGAGTATGCCCCTTATCTTTAGCCCCCTTAGGACTAGGAGTTGCTCAGGGTAGTTCATGTAGCCCCCGAATTCGCCCACGACTCTAAGCTCTCCCTCGTTCCTGAGCAGCCACAACGCGTCCTTTAGGCTGTAGTCCGCACCGACGAAGTCAAGCACGTAGTCGAATCTCCTCCTGTGCGACTTCTCGGAGACCTTTTGGACGTAGTTCCTAGCCTTAGCGTGGATGACTTCGTCGCTTCCTAGCTTGGACGCGACTTCCAGTTTAGCTAGGTTCCTCCCTACGACTGTGACGTTCGCCCTAGCGTGTTTCAGTATCTGAACCGAGTAAAGGGCGACTGCCCCAGTGCCGATTACTAGCACGTCGTCTCCAGACCCGATGCCCTTAGTGGCGTTGTACGCCGTGACACCCGCGTCTGCGAGCGGGGCAAGCTCCAAGGGGTCTCCCTCAACGGGAAGTAAGTACTTCGGGTCTGGTACCTTAACGTACTCTGCGAACCCACCGTCGTAGTGATAACCTATTACCCTTACCCTTTCGCAGAACTGGTAGTGCCCCGCTTTGCAATACTTACAGTTCCCGCAACCTATCGAGGAATAAACGAGAACCTTCTGACCCCTTTTCAGGCCGTCGACGTCCTCCGTCACCTCGCCTACTATCTCGTGTCCGAGGATCCTGGGCGTCTCAACAATGACGTCTCCCTCCCATTGACCCGTCACGAGATGTACGTCGCCGTGGCAGAGGCCGGTAGCTAGAACCCTTAGTATCACTTCCCTTTCGTTCTCTTTCTTGGGCATCGGCACGTCCTCTAGCGATAAAGGTCTACCCACTTCTCTGAAGACTGCAGCCCTCAAAGGCGGTCAGCCCCTGATTCTGAAAAGGAAAGGCCTCTCGCCCTTTATCTCGTAATCGACTTTCAGGAACTTCCGTATTACTTCAGCGTTAGTTCTCGCGTGGCTCGTCAACTCAGCTCCAGTATAGCTTCCCTTGCCCAGAGCTGCGTAGAGCATCAGCATGTCGCTCATGTGCCTGTCAACGGCCGCGTTGGTCTTCAGGTCGTCGATAAGTGCTTTCGCAGCTCTCTCCCCTACTTCTTCTGCCCTAACTCCCCTTTCCCCCAGCGCGTCAGATCCCAGGAGGCTGTGTTCGGTAATTCCCGCTAGAGCTATTCCCGTGCCCTTACTCCTCTCTCCTTGCCGTATGTCCAAATCTATTTTGATTGGGACTCCGAGCGCCTTCAACGCTGATTCGGCTGCCGACTTCTGCCTCTGTGCTATGTGGTCTGGGAGGGAGCTGACGTGTGAGATCCCCCTTATCTCCAACAACTTGCCTGGGCTCAGGAGCTCGAACTTCTCGATCTGTCCTCGCACATCGGAGATCCTTACCTGCCCTCCGCCCTCAGGGTAATGGCCTCTTGAGAATAGTTCCAGCTTCGCTTTGATTCCTATTTTCTCCAGGAGGGGGAAGAAGACCAGGCGTATGTAATCCACAGTCGGCGCTTTCGGCACGTCTGTTCCTCCCGTGAGCGTGATTATGTGGTTCCTGTTTATCATCAAAGGGAGTATCGTCTGGAGTATGAGCGTCACGCTGCCCGCCGTCCCGACGTCGAACTTACACTCGCACTTTTCTACCAATCCTTTCGGTTCGAAGTAGAGTTCGGTAGAGCCTAAGTTGTCCCCACGCGTTACCGCGTTGGTCAGTGTCTTGACCGCCTTCACAGCGAGCAAATGTTGGTGCTGAAGTCCAGGCTTCGGCCTGTTCTTCCTGATGTTGTAAATCCTGAACGGAGTCCCGGTAAGGGCTGATAAGGTAAGGGAAGTCCTTAGGATTTGACCCCCTCCTTCCCCGAAAGAACCGTCGATCTCGACTACCATTCTTGGAGATCACCAGCCCGACTTCAAGTAGGTTGCGATCTCCCAGTCGCTTACGTAGTTAGTATAGGCGTCGATCTCTTTCTTCTTCAACTTAACGTAGGCGTCAACCAGCCCGTTGCCCAGGCCGTTAACGATAACGCCGTCCTGTTTCAGCGCGTTTATCGACTCTTCAAGGGTCTCCGGCAAGTAGGTAACGTCCTTCTCCACGTCTAGGTCGAGGTTCTTCTTAACGCCGTCGATCGCGGCTATGATCACCGATGCCAGGAACAAGTACGGGTTCGCTAAGGGATCGGCGAGCCTGAACTCGAACACCCCCGTCTCCTTGAAGTTCGGCGTCAGCCTTATTACGAAATGCCTTTCATGACCTACCCCTCCCCTATTTGGAACCACCTTCTCTTTGAACCTCCTGTAGGAGTTAATCGTAGGTGCAGCGAACGCCATGATGGCGTGTAAGTGCTCGATTATTCCTCCCAGGATGTTGTAGCCTAGTTGAGAGATCGAGTTACCCTTCGGATCTGAGGGGTCTATCATCGCGGAGTCCCTGCCCTTCTGAAAGCTCATGTATACGTCCATGGACGAGCTCACGTGCTGGGAGAAGGGTTTCGGCATGAAGGTGGCGAGAGCCCCAAAGTTACTGGCAGTGTCCCTTATGGCTTCCCTAGCAGTTATCAGCTGGTCGGCCGAGTTCAGCGCGTCGGATAGAGTCAGCTTCAGCTCGTACTGGCCCGGGCCATAGTGCTTGTTTATTGACGAGACCCTCACGTCCAAGAGCTCGAGGTACTTTATCACGTTCTTAAGGAACTCCTGTTGGGCCCATAATCCCTCTGGAGAGAACGCCTTAGCCTCGTCCGCGGGCTCTATTTTGCCTCCCTCTTTCTGTTTGACCAGATAAAACGTCGGCTCGAACGCGGAAAACAGACTCAAGCCCACTTCCTCTAGACTTTTCATTGCGCCCGAGAGGACTGATCTGACGCACAGCTCGTGGCGGTAACCTTCTACGGTGGTCAAAGTGCTGAGAACTCTAGCCGTCCTCTCGAGATACGGGATCAGCTTGAACGTCGTTAAGTCTGGTATAGCTATGACGTCGTAATACGAGCTGAAGAGAGGAGTGTCGGTATAGTCCAGTACAACGAGCCCTTCAGCGAACTCAACCCCTTTGCCTGATAGCACTTCCTCGAATTCGGCCCTCCTCAAAGACTTACCTCTAGTGTTGCCGAGAAGGTCGACGAACTCGACTCTCACGTAATCGACCTTACCGGACTTCAGCGTCTCGAAAATTTCCTCCCTTAGCATGCGGTCTACTTCAATGACCGGCTTTTATATCCACTACAACGTGGTAAACGCCCGGCTTGTAGCTCCTGACGACCCTCGCGAAGTATGCCCCCTCGTACTTCCTTAGGGCTACTTCAACGGGATCTTCGCCTTTAGTAGCTGAGACTTCGGCGAAAAGGTGCAGAACCCCTCCCGGCTTAATGATCTCCATAGCTTTCTCGTAGGCCTTATCGGCTAACTCAGGCAACGGGGCGAATATCCTGTCGGCTTTAGGTAACCTGTCCACGACTTCGAAGGCGTCTCCCCATATCGGAACAACGCAATCCGCTTCGTTCAAATCAGCGTTGACGAAGTTATAGTAGTACGCGAAAGGGTTGATGTCAATCGAATAGACGACTTTGGGCCTCCCTCTCCTGCAACTCATCACAGAGAGGGGACCGAATCCCGCGAACATGTTTATGACTACTTCGCCCTCCCTGACCTGTCTCGATATCCTGTCGTGCTCAAACATCAGCTTTTGGGAGAAGAAAACCTTGGTGAAGTCGAAGACGAACTTGAACCCGTGTTCCCTGTAGATCACTTCGGTTTTCGGGACTCCCGCTAAATGAACGAACTTCGGGACTCTCGTTACCTCGTCAACCCCCCTATATCTCCCCCACACAGACTGAACCCTAAGTGCCCTCAGAACCTCCTCAGCGAACGGCTTAAGGTCTCCTGGGGTCTTGTCGAAAGGGATCCCGATTACCGCTACGTCACCTAAAATCTCTACCCTTTGCCAGACTCCGTATTTTTTCGCCAGCTCTCTTATCAACTTCCTGCACCCTCTTCGCGGCTTCCTCTACGTGGGAGAGGCCGGCGTTCAAGGGTACTCCCCCGTCGACAACCGGTTCGCCTTTGACTATCAGAGTTTCTACGAAGTAGTCCGAGAAAATCAGGGACTCGAGAGGAGAGTTGGGGTCGAACGGGTAGCTAGGGGGCTCCCTGTATTCGAAAACCACGAGGTCTGCCTCAGCTTCTGTTTCGAGAGTTCCACACTTTATGCCCAGAACCTCGCAACCGTTCACAGTCGCAGCCCTCAAAGCCTCGTCGGGTTTCAGCATGAGCCTCGAAACGGCCAAGCTAATTTCGTTCCTAATGTCGAACCTAGGCGTTAAGTCTAAGCTTATGGCGGGATCTAACTCGCTGAGCGGGAACCTCGACACCTCGTAGGTCGGAGTGAAGGCGAGGTTAAGGCCATATTTCTTTATCAAGTCCGAGTCGCTCCTAACGCCTCCGCCCAAGACAAGAATTGGTACTTCCTTGATGTATCCCTTCTTTTCAATCTCGTGCAACGGAACCGTCCTATCTAAAATTACGGCAGTTCCGGCCTCCTTGGCCTTACCGAAGACCTCGTCGAGCTCCTCGTCGTTACAGAGCTTCAGCATGACGTCCCTCCTTCCCTTTGCTGACCACCTTTGAAAGAGCACGTTGAACTCGTTCTTCCAGTCGCCCCTGAACTCGGGGCAACCCACGCCGACAGCTATGTAAGGTCTAAGCCCGATCTCCTGAACCGCCCTAGCCACGGT
>JBAMMP010000021.1:42163-60641 GCA_039793765.1 Sulfolobaceae archaeon | reverse complement strand
TTGGGCGACCTCGACGAGCTTAACTCCGTTCTTGGTATAGTGGGCTCGGCTTATCCTCCCTTGTTCGACATTGTGAAGAAAGTCCAGGACGACATCTTCGTTATCTCTTCCGAACTGGCGGGCTTCGATATGGGGTTCAGCGAGGAGAGGACTAAGTGGCTAGAGGAGAAGATAGCCGAGTTCGCGAGGGAAGTAGAACCCCCTAGGGCTTTCGTCCTGCCCGGAGGACACATAGCCTCCGCTTACCTTCAGTTCGCCAGGGCAGTAGCGAGGAGGGCAGAGAGGAGGTTGGTCGCCCTACTAAGGGAAGGCCTCGCCAAACCCTCTCACGAGAGCTACATGAACAGGCTTTCCTCCCTCCTGTTCCTATTGGCGCTTTACGTCAACAAAAAGGAGGGCGTTAAGAACGTGTTATGGAAAGGGAAGCTCGGTCCCCAGACCGAGCCTTAAGGCCTCCTTATAGGCATAGAGGGCGGAGAAGTTGTCCTGGGCCGAAGTCCCTACCGACTTGAAGATTGAGGGCCTTTCTACCTTGATGCCTCTTGCGATTACCTCCCCGAGCTCGTAGACCTGAGGGAGGATTCCCTTCTTCTTGGGCTCTATGTAGTCGCCTGCCTCCTCGGAAACGGCCTCTATCGAGTCAACCAGGTAAGTTCTGGCCCTTTTAATGACGTCATCGTCGAGCTCCCTCGAGTCGGGAGTGTGGGCACCGATGCTGGACACGTGGAAGTCCTCCTTGAGCAACTTGCCCAGGACTACGGGTTCCTTGGAAGTAGTCGTCGCGTAAATTACATCGGAGCTCTTAAGGAGGGTCTCCAAGTCGACCGCTTCAGCCCCGAACTCTTTTGCCAGAGCGAAGTGGCTCTTCCTCGCCGTTATCAGTACTTTCCCGACCTTTAGGTACTTCAGGGCTAGCTTCAAGTGGTACCTCGCCTCTGTGCCCGCTCCAATGACTCCTAAAACCTCAACGTTCCTGCCGTAAGCTATTTCCGTCGACAACACGCTCGCCGCGGCCGTCCTTATCGCGGTCAAAGTAGAGCCTTCCAAAAGGGCTAGAGGAGAGCCGTTAACCGGATCCATTAATATGACCACGGCGTTCACGACCGGCTTGTTCCTGGCAGCGTTCCTCGGAATTACGTTCACGACCTTCGTCACGAAGGCGTTATCCGACGCCGACTGCATTACCGCCCACCAGTCCCCCTTGACAGTCATGACTGTCCTCTTGGGTTGCTGGACCTGTTTTGCAGATAAGCTCACGAAGGCCTCCTTCACTGCTTGGACTGCAACTTCAGGCCTCAAGGCTTTCTCCACGTCGGAAGCCCTGAGGACTAGCATAGGCGTAATGGTCTCAATTTCCAAAAATAAAGTAATGAAGCCTCAGATCTTCCCAATCTTGACGAGCGTGACGACGCCGATCGCCAGGGCTACTAACACGACTATAACGATGAGAAGCCCTCCTGGTTCCGGGCCTGGCTGTGTGGGTGGAGTGTATGAAGCCTGGAGCTGTGCGACTACCTTAACCCCGTTCGACAACCCGCTGTAGTTGGACAGTATTCCCTGGTTATTATAATACATCGTTACAGGGATCGATAGACCGTTATATCGGAAAACGCCCTTGTAAACGGTGTAATTCCCGACCTTGCCGACGTAAGTTACGTTTGTGACCCCGAAAGCCGAACCATTAAGGGGGAAAGGCCCTGGGTTGGAAACTGGAACGGTCTCTGTGATCGTCGTTTGACTCGTTCCTGACCCACTAAAGCTTAGCCTGAAGGCGATGTTACTAGAGGTGGCGTTGATCACCGTGAAGTTGTAATAGTAGATCTGAACCTGACTGCCCTCCTGAATGGTCAGCGTGTAAAAGAACCATGATCCTGGGAGAAGCGCGATCAGCGCGAGTAGGACTAGACCAATCGTCATAGCTTGGCAAGCTTATTACGCGACCCCAGGAAAAAAGCTAGACATGAGCGAGGGCGTAGAGAAGTTCTTCGAGTCGGACCTCTACGTTCACGAAATGCTGAAGCTGTGGGACGAGGGCAGAGAGTGGGCAGAATGGATTGACGCTCTCGCGAGGAAGACCGGAGCCGGAAAAGAGGTCCTCGACGTCCCTTGTGGCATTGGAAGGGTGAGCCACTTCCTTGGCGAAATGGGTTACTCTGTAGTCGGGGTCGACATTTCAGAAAGGCTCCTGAAGGAAGCTAGAGCGAGATCTCCTAAGGTCACCTTCCTCAAGGGCGATATGAGAAGGCTGAAGGACGTGATCGGCGAGAGGAAGTTCGATATAGTGATAAACATATTCAACAGCTTGGGGTATTATACTGAGGAAGAGGACCTGGAAATTTTACGGAATTTGAAGGAGTCTTCGAGAAAGTTGGTTGTAATAAACATCGATAACAGGGACTTCGTCATATTTAACCTCCCTAACGTGAGACACATCTACATTCCTCCTTATCTCGTCGTCGATGTGAACGAGTTCGACCCGACGACCTCTAGAATTCACGTGAGGAGGACGTACTACCTCAACGGGAAGGAAGTGGAGAGGTTCGAGTTCGCACAAAGGCTTTACTCCCTTCACGAAATAGTTAAAGAACTTAAGAGGTTGGGCCTAACTATTATAGGAGTATACAGCGGGCACAGCTGGAAGCAGTTCGACGTGATAGACCCACAGATGACCATAGTCGCTAGGACGTGATGAAATTGGTCTTTGAGGGAATCGATGCCTGATGCACGTCAGGCTGATCAAGGCTTATAGTGGTGATAAACCCCTGATTATCCCGTGAGGAACCTCAAGGAAAGGTCGAACCTGGTTTACGGAGGGTATGAGAAGGCACCTAACAGGGCTTTCCTTAAGGCTGTAGGACTCAGCGACTCCGACATCAGCAAGCCCCTCATAGGGGTAGCCACGACCTGGGGAGAGATGGGGCCGTGCAACATACACACGTTGGCTTTAGGCAACGTAGCGAAGGAGGGGGTGAGGGCAGCGGGAGGGACTCCCAGGCTATTCGCGATACCCCTAGTTATTGACGGGATCGCCATGGGAAGCGAGGGCATGAAGTACTCCCTGGTCAGCAGAGAGGTGATCGCAAACAGCGTGGAGATGGTCGTCAACGCCCACGGTTATGACGGCATCGTCGCGATCTCGGGATGCGACAAGACCACTCCAGGACTCCTGATGGCCCTCGCGAGGATTAACATACCCTCCGCGATAATGTACTCCGGAACTACACTCCCCGGCAACTTCAAGGGCAAGCCCATCACGATCCAGGACGTTTACGAGGCCGTCGGGGCCTACAGCAAGGGCAAAATAACTGCGGAAGACCTGAGGCTCATGGAGGACAACGCGATTCCCACAGCGGGCACTTGCGGAGGTCTTTACACCGCCAACACCATGGGAATGATAACGGAAGCGTTAGGAATGGCTCTTTTAGGGAGCTCTGCTCCTCCCGCCGTCGACGGGTCGAGGACGAACTTCGCCTACGAAACGGGCAGGGCGGCCATGAGGGCCCTTGAGCTCGGGATAAAGCCGAGGGACGTAATGACGTTCGAGGCCTTCGAGAACGCGATAACTTTGCTCATGGCTTCGGGCGGTTCTACAAACGGCGTGCTTCACCTCCTAGCGATCGCCTACGAGGCGGGCGTTAAGCTGACGCTGGACGATTTCGAGAGGATAGGAAGGAAGACTCCAGAGATAGTCAACATGAAGCCGGGCGGCGAGTACACGATGTACGACCTGTACAAGGTAGGCGGTGCTCCCCTCATCTTGAAGAAGTTGGCCGACGCGGGACTGCTTCACCTCGACGCGCTCACCGTCACGGGAAGAACCCTAGGTCAAGAACTGAAGGAGTACAGGCTCCCGGACGTGCCTCACGATCACATAGTGAAGGATCCCAAGAACCCCAGGCTTCCTTATGGGGGGATTAAGATCCTTAAGGGTACTTTAGCCCCCGAGGGTGCGGTCATAAAGGTCTCGGCCACTTCGGTGAGGAAGCACAGGGGACCGGCCAGGGTCTTCGATTCCGAGGAGGAGGCGTTCAAGGCCGTGACTTCCGGAAAGATCGTCGAGGGAGACGTCGTAATAATCAGATATGAAGGCCCTAAGGGAGGCCCCGGTATGAGGGAGATGCTCGCGGTCACCGCCGCGATAAGCGGCCAGGGGTTGGGAGAGAAAGTGGCTCTGGTGACGGACGGTAGGTTTTCCGGCGCGACCAGAGGGATAAGCGTGGGTCACGTGGCTCCAGAGGCGGCGGTGGGAGGGCCCATTGCGTTAGTCCAAGATGGGGACATCATAAACATAGACGTAGACGCCGGCAGGATTGACCTAGAGGTGAGCGAGGAAGAGTTAAAGAGGAGAGCCAAGGACTGGAAGCCCAAGCCCCCTAAGTACACCTCTGGACTGCTCGCACAGTATGCATCGCTAGTCTCGAGCTCGTCCGAGGGAGCTGTCCTGAAGCCGAGGCTATGAATTTCTCCCATTTTTATCGTGTAATACTTTAAAAATTCGAAAGCATAAACAGTTAAAATAAGCTTATATTTCCCTTTCCCCAAAATCCCCCGTCATGAGGAGAACCCTTAAGGCCGCAATCTTCGGTGCTACCGGACTAGTCGGAATTGAATACGTCAGAATGTTAAGCCAGCACCCTTACATTAAGCCAGCCTATCTCGCAGGCAAGGGTTCCGTCGGGAAGCCCTACGGCGAGATAGTCAGGTGGCAGACGATCGGTCAGGTGCCTAAAGAGGTAGCTGACATGCCTGTGATGCCGACCGACGTCAACGAGATAAAGAAGGCCGACGTCGACATCATCTTCTCCCCCTTACCTCAGGGAGCTGCAGGCCCCGTTGAGGAGGAATTCGCTAAGGCAGGGTTCCCCGTGATAAGCAACTCTCCCGATCACAGGTTCGACCCCGACGTCCCCCTGTTAATCCCCGAGGTAAACGGTCACACGGTCTCCCTCATCGACGAGCAGAAGAAGAGGAGGGACTGGACAGGGTTCATAGTCACCACGCCCCTGTGCACGGCCCAGGGAATCGCTATACCCATGGCCCCAATTTACAGGGACTTCAAAGTAGACTCCGTGTTCATCACCACGATGCAGTCGCTCAGTGGCGAGGGTTATCCGGGAGTCGCGTCCCTCGACGTAGTGGATAACATAAAGGTACTGGGCGACGCTTACGACGCCAAGACCGTAAAGGAGGTCACTAGGATCCTTAGCGAGGTAAAGAGGAACGTTCCCGGAACGATCGACGAGGTCACGCTGAGCGCCACGACTCACAGGATCGCCACAATCCACGGACACTACGAGGTCTTATACGTGACCTTCAAGGAGGACGTTAAGGTCGAGAAGGTCAAGGAGACTTTAGCTAACTTCAAGGGAGAGCCCCAGGAGATGAAGCTACCTACCGCTCCTTCCAAGCCCATAATCATTACCGAACTCGACAACAGGCCACAGCCATACTTTGACAGGTGGGCCGGAGACATCCCTGGGATGAGCGTTGTCGTCGGAAGGCTGAAGCAGGTGAACAACAGGACAATAAGGCTGGTATCGCTGATCCACAACACTGTGAGAGGAGCCGCCGGTGGCGGTATCCTGGCCGCGGAGTACCTGATAGAGAAGGGTTACATACCGAAGTGAAACTGTTGCGTTTTTCCTTGAGTAAACAACCCTATCTTTTTTCCCCTTGGCGGTTGCAAACCTATTTACTATTCAACCAGTATTATCAAGCGTAGCTGATGGTGGACTTCGTCTCGCTCGCCACTTCGTTAGGATATGACGAGAGTATGGTAATAACTGCCTACAAGGCGGTGAACGGCGGTTACTTTCAAGAGGTGTACTACGCCAGGCCGCCTTGCTTAGCGAAATTGGACAAGTGGCCCAAGAAGTACGCGTCCCAGAGAGTCGAGAACTTGCTAGTCAGTAACCCCCGTTTCGCCGACCTAATATCCCTGTTCATCACGTTCGACCTGATAGGGCTTCATTCAATGTCAGCTATTATCCTGACTAGGCCGATCAGTACGGATCAAATAGCCAGGGACTATGAGGACACGAAGACGGCTCTGTCCAAAGCGTTTTCAAATCCCGTGGACCTAGGCGATCTAAGGGAAGTCCCGCAGGCGAAAGTCCTCGAATTGGGTAAGGAGTTGAGCGAAAGACGGAAACTGATCCTAGGGTCCGATCCTATCGCTATACTGAACGACATGGCCTACGACAGTAAGACCTTCGAGGAAGCCAAAGCGAATATTCCTTGGCTCAGGGGGGTCAAGAGGGAAAACGCGCTCAAAGCAATAGCGCTTGCCGGGCTTTCCGAGAAGTTCCTCGAGGAGAAGTCGCTCGAGTTGAAGTACTTGGCTTTCGAGATGACGACAGAATTCGACGCGTTCTTGCTAGGGAAAGGCCTGTTGAAGACCCTAGAGGCCGTGAGGAACCTGGACTCGGAAATAGCGAAGGCGAAGTTCGAAGAGCTGGTAGGAGTAGTCAGAGGGGCCGGCGACTATTTCTAACCGAGGATTTTTGAGCGACTTAACTCCCCGGTTAATACCCCGCCAGATCCTTTTTATCGCTTCCCTCAGGACAAGTTTTCCACACGTGAAGGCCCGGACGAGGAGCAAATCCGGTCAGGCGAAGGAGAGCATTGTCGCCTTCAAGAGGGAGCTCCTTGCTCTCACCTTTGAGCCCATCTACGGGTCTAGCTTTAAGGACGTCCTCACTCGACTGACGGTTAAGGTCCAGGAGTTAGCGTCGTCCTACGGCTACGAAGTCGAGTTCGCTAACCGGGCCACTAAAGTCAGCGAGGGCGATGGCTACTACTTCGAGTATCCGTTTAAGGTCAAGAAGGGCAGCATGACGAGGAAGCTGAGGCTGGGCGTGCAGTATCTATTTTACGAAGACGGCAAGTGGGTGGGAATGTTAGTCGACGTGAAGCCTTAACCTTTTAGTTAACAAAGCCCGATAACCTAATTTTCTCGACTAGTTCTGATAGCCTGATGCTCTACAAGGAACCCGAGGACGGTCAACCCATTAAGTTCGAGAACGGCAAGTGGATAGTCCCCAAGAAACCTGTCGTATTGTATATAGAAGGCGACGGGATAGGCCCTGAGATCACCAACGCAGCGATCAAAGTGATCAACGCCGCCGGTGAGAAGGCCTACAAGAGCGACAGGGAGATAAAGTGGCTTGAGGTTTACGCCGGTGAGAAGGCCGAGAGGCTGACGGGGAACAGGTTCCCTGAGGAAACTCAGAAGATGCTCCTTAAGTACAGGATGGTCCTGAAAGGCCCCCTCGAGACGCCTATCGGAAAGGGCTGGAAGAGCGTTAACGTCGCGATAAGGATGATGCTCGACTTATACGCCAACATAAGGCCCGTCAAGTACATCCCTGGAATCGAGAGCCCCATAAAGAACCCTGAATCCGTCGACATGATCATCTTCAGGGAGAACACCGACGACCTCTACAGGGGGATCGAGTACCCCTTCGACAGCGAACAGGCCAGGAAGATCAGGAAGTTCCTGAAAGAGGAGCTCGGCGTCGAGGTAGAGGACGACACCGGTATAGGGATCAAGGTGATGAGCAAGTACAAGACCCAGAGGATAACCAGGATGGCCATCAAGTACGCCATTGAACACGGAAGGAAGAGGATCACGGTGATGCACAAGGGCAACGTGCTCAAGTACACTGAGGGAGCTTTCAGGGAGTGGGCCTTCGAGACCGCGCTGAAGGAGTTCAGGGATTATATAGTGACCGAAGAGGAGGTGAACACGGTTTACGGCGGCAAAATACCCGAGGGGAAGATAATGCTGAACGACAGGATAGCAGATAACATGTTCCAGCAGATCATTATCAGGCCGGCAGAGTACGATATAATCCTCGCTCCCAACCTCAACGGGGACTACATCTCCGACGCTGCCGGGGCCTTAGTGGGCAACATCGGAATGCTGGGAGGAGCGAACGTGGGCGACACCGGAGGGATGTTCGAGGCGATCCACGGCACTGCCCCGAAGTACGCCGGAAAGAACGTCGCTAACCCCACTGGCATAATTAAAGGAGGCGAGCTCATGCTGAGGTTCATGGGCTGGAACGAGGCTGCTGACCTAATAGAGAAGGCAATAGCTGAGGCTATAAGGCAGAAGAAGGTCACTCAGGACATAGCCAGGTTCATGAACGTACCGGCCCTCAGTACCACGGAGTACACGCAGAGCCTCATAGACATCATAAATTCGATGTGAAATCGTTACAGTATATTTCGTTCGTTTCAACCGGCTTTCTTCCCTAACGTGAAGTCACAGTCAGCTTGTTTCAAACGTTCATCATTACGACCCATTAAACCGGTAGCGTAACTCGTGCGCAGGTGGTCGAGAATGAAGGTCTCCGTTATACAAACCAGAGTGAGAAACCGGTATGTGATGAAATTGGGTAAACGTAGGAAAATTACAGTGTCTCCGAAACGCTCGGATAATACGTGGCCGGTCTGTAACACCGCGACGATGGTGAATAACAACGTATTCTTACTATAGGATTATTATTTCGGTATTAGAATTTTAGGGAATATAGGCTGAGAGAAACGGAGGAAAAGCGCTGTAACGTAATTAGGGAATAAGACCCCCATGAAACGTATGAAAAATACGGTATAGCTCTGAAGCCGAGAATACGACTCGTTTCTCCCGCAACGGTAACACCCAAGTCAACGCAGAAAACGGACTATTACGGCGAAAACGGTGGAAACGAACGTAAAATGATTAGAGAGGCGTTGCTAGGTGGAAGGGGCGAGGTAATCAAGAACCCCAGAGTGTTCATGGATCCCCTTTCCTTCTTCAAGGACATACCTTTCAGGGAGGACATCCTGAGGGAGGTCGCGATTAGCATACGCTATTTCGTCAAGAACAACGTGAAGTTCTCGACCCTATTCTTAGGGCTTACCGGCACCGGGAAGACGCTGGTAGCTAAGTACGTTTTGAACGAGATCGAGAGCGTGAAGACGGAGGACCCGAGCTACTCCCAGGTAGTCCAGGCTTACGTGAACTGCCGAGAGGTCGGCGGGACTCCTCAAGCGGTTCTCTCCGCCTTAACCGAAAAGTTAACCGGCAAGGAAGTCCCCAAGCACGGGATCAACCTGGGGGAATACGTGGAGGCGATCAAGGAAGGGTTAGGAGGCAGGAAGGCCCTGGTCTACTTGGACGAGGTAGACACTTTAGTTAAGAGAAGGGGAGGCGACATCGTCCTTTATCAGTTGCTGAGAACCGACGCGGACATCTCGACTATCATGATAAGCAACGACATAAACGTGAGGGACTACATGGAGCCGAGGATAGTCTCCTCGCTTGGCCCCACGGTAGTCTTCAAGCCCTACGACGCGGAGCAGTTGATGAAAATCCTCGAGATATACGCCGACATCGGCCTATACAAGGGCACGTACGACAGCGAGGTGCTTTCCTACATAGCAGCGATATCAGCTAAAGAACACGGGGACGCCAGGAAAGCCGTGAACCTACTGTTCAGGGCAGCGCAATTGGCTTCGGGAACGGGCAGAATTACCAAGGATCACGTGGATCGGGCGATCGTGGAATACGAGCAGGAGAAGTTGCTTGAGGCCGTTAAAGCCCTACCGTTCCACTACAAGCTCGCGTTAATGGCCGTAATTCAGTCGGAAGACCTAATAGGGGCTCACAAGGTCTACAGCGACCTTTGCGTCAAGTACGGCCAGAAACCCCTGTCGTATAGGAGGTTCTCGGACATTGTGTCTGAGCTCGACATGTTCGGCATCGTGAAGGTCAAAATAGTGAATAGGGGGAGGGCTGGCGGAATAAGGAAGTACGTCGAAGTGCCGGATAAGGAGAAAGTGAAAAAAGTTCTAGAAGAAAACGTGCTAATAGGTGCTGAGTAATGTACTGGGAGAGGATTAAAAAAATAGAAGAGGAATACGAAGAGTTGAAGAGGAAAATCGCTGAAATGGAGGAAAAACTGAGGGACTTACCTAAGGGGCACTTGGAGGCCAAGAAGCTCGGTAACAACGTATACTATTACTTAAGGTACTGGGAAGACGGGCGACTTAAGAGCAAGTACTTGGGCAAAGACGCCGACGAAATTATGCAAAAACTAAGAGAGGCTGAGGACTTGAAGAAGTCACTGAATTCGCTCAAAATCAAGATAAAGGAATACGAGATAGTATTAGAGAAACTAAATCGCATTCTAAACTCTAAAACTTCATCTTAATACATTATATTCCCGGGAAAACTGGGCATAGTCTTATAAACTTTGATAACCTATTCTTTTCGATGAGCTACAAAGTATCGTCAAAAAGTCTATTATTATTAACTCTAGGTTTAGCGTTCTTGGTTAGCGTCGCTACCTCAACCCTAGCTTCGGCTCAAACAAGTGGAAACGGCGGAAACTTCGTAAACCAGACATTAACAGCGTTGGGGAACCTCGTAACGACGATAATCGACGCTATACCCAGCGTGATTGTGTTCCTGATAATCATACTTATCGGCTACTTCGTGGCCGACATAGTAGCGAGAGCCGTGAGGCACTTGTTCAACCTTAGGGTGTTCCAAGAACCCCACATTCAGCAGACCAAGGACTTAATCGTCGGCGTCGTGAAAGCGATAATAATAATCATATCGCTGTCTATAGCTTTCTCCGTACTGAACCTCGGAGCGGCGTCGGCGTACACCCAGGCGATATCAGAATACTTGCCGTCCCTCGCTGGCGCTATCGTGCTTCTGACTATAGGAATCACCCTCGTCAATATGCTTACGGATTACATATACTCGAGGGTAAAGACAACTCTAAGCGATCCGTTCATTGACATAGTCTTCAACGTCCTGAGGTTCGGCCTGATTGGCGCAATAATTGTAATAGCCGTCGACCTGTCGATTCTCTACTGGATACCGTCGATATCTCCGTACCTGTTCTACAATATAATAATTGGATCAGTGATAATGATAGCGGCCTTCTCGATAACCGACAGGGCCATGAACAGCATACAGGCGGCCCATCCTGACATGACGTACTTAGTAGCTTACGGGAGGTTCGTGCTCTACACGATCTTCCTCCTACTAGGTATAGCGATAATCATACAGCCGTTCTCTAACGTGACGGCCATAATTAACACGATATCTTGGGGACTGACTATAGCGTTCGCCATAATGTTAATCCCCATGGTGTACTTCCTAGCGAAGAAAGTGATTCAAGAGCTCAAGTGAGCTCTCCCATAAACTTAACGATTTTTTCTAATCTTCCAGGGTTTTCGTTATACACGAAAACTCCTCCCGTCATTTTCACTAAATCAATAAGATGTCCGCACCCTGGTACTAGGTTCACGCAAATTACATTGATTATAAAGCCAGATATTTCTGTAATCTCGCTTGCATTGACTGGGGAGTTAATTACTAATGTGACCTCTACCGTATCGGCATATTTTTCCTTCAGGTAGTGGAGAAGATGGTCCAGTTGGGTCTCACTCCCCACGAAGAAGTCCTTTTCGGGCAGACCTTGTGCGATGGCGAAGTCGTTGAACGTTAAAGTGACCGGAAACAGGTTAACGAGTCCGCGGTAAGCTTCGTAAAGAGCTACCTTCGCAAAGGAGGTGGCTTGCAGGGCTAAAACTTTCACAACCTGAACTTTATCCATTCTACTCCGCCCGTCTCAGTCCCTGGATCTACCAATAGTTCCAAGATATTGTTGATCTTCCTAACCCTGCCCGCTAATCTAAAGTCGACGACTTCCCCGGGGAAAACCCATATCGCCTCGTAAGGGTACTCTGCTACTTCTCGTTCATACTCGTTTTCATAAACGTTTTCGCCCTTCGTGAGAGGGCCTCTGAAATCAACGATGAACTCCGCGAAAGGGTAGTTAGTAGAAATCAAACCAATCCTGACATACCTCACTCTTGCCCTCACCCTGGTGCCGTTAATCGATATCTTCTCCTCGTCCAAGTAGTATTGGAGGTTTTCCTTGAGCGTTCGGGTCTCTTCCTCCAATTCCTCGTCGGAAAGACCGGCGTAATAGGCGTCCGGGTCGTAATAGTAGAAAACGATCAGCTGGTTCACCAGGCCGTCAAATGAGACGGAGAAAAACCCCCTCGCGTAAACCGGCCTTACGTTCTCGCTCATTTCCTCCTCTTCCTAGGAGTAGTGGCCATGGCTTCTAGTTCTTTGAGCGCGTCGTAGAGGCCCTTGCACTCGTTCAGCTTCGACCAAACTAGCGCGGCGAAGCAACAGAGCGACCTGAGCCTGTCGGCGTTTCCAAACTTTATCGAGTTCTGGGGCCTCTCCGTCGAAATCGAAACGAACTTGGCCGGACCTCCCAAGAGCTTGACGTACAGGTTCTCGCTAGCGGCCAACTCGGAGGTCGACCAAGAGGACCCCTCCCTGATCTCAGGTTCCCTGTATTCATTGAACGTCACCTTTCCACAGGAGGGCTCGAACTCTACCTTGACGTCCTTCTCCTCGAAGTCCACCACTTCAGCCTCGCCGGCCCTCGCCTCGCCCAAATACGACTTCACTTTTCCCACGTAGTCTTCTTTCGAGGAGAAGCAACACGTCAGGTCTGCGAGCTCTTTGACCATATCCAAGTTCCTTAGGTTGATGTTGTTCGTGCCTCTAACCGTCGAAATCGATAGCAGAGGGCTTCCGTCCTGTAAGAACAGGAGCTCGAACCTGAAGTAGTTGGTCTCGAGGACCCTCAGAATGTGAATTCTACTCGTCTTAACGGCTCTGTTCCTCACTTCGTTGATCCTGGAAAGGACGTACTGCTTATCGCAGTTGGGAACCATGAAATTGAGGCCTTTCAGTTCGTGTATCTCTTGAGAGCTGCAGATCATTATAAAGTACTAAAATAAACAACGAAATTAAACCCCTTCGTTCCTGAGCAAGTTAATACCGTCCTTCGTTATTCTGTACACTATCCTCATTCTTCCGTCCTTACTGCAATTGACCAGGCCGAACTTCTGTAGGACGTCCAGGTGGTACCTTACGGTCGAGTAGTTCAGTCCCGTGAGCTTCGAGATCTCGTACGGAGTCCTTGGTTTCTCTAATAAAAACTTCAATATTTGGATTCTTGTCGTTTGTCCTTCCGAATTCAACATGTCCTCGAGCTTCAGGATAGGCATCACGACAAAGAGTGTTTTCGTTCTACTTAACTATCCCCAGTTAAATCTACATTAAAATTGCGTTCAATACTGTTAAATCAGGTTTTAAAGGGGTAATATCAAATCGGAACAAGAGAAACTAAATATTTATTTTTCATTTAACTTAAATATAGGGGGTAAAGCTCTTTTATGTGCGTTTATTTTAACTAAATATTTTATTTTATCTACGATCGATTTATCAATTCCTAATATCCTCACCACGTCGTTCTCGCTCATCCCCCTCTCGTAAAGCGAGTACAACACCAGGTCTGCTATTTCGTACTTGAAGCCCAACTCCTCTTCAGCGGTTTGGCCCACCCAGAGCGCAGGAGAGCTCGGCTTCTCGTAAATCTCCCTGGGGACGCCCAGGGCTTTGGCTAACAGCCTGACCTGAGTCTTGTACAGGTCCCCAATGGGGAGGATGTCTACGCCTCCGTCCCCATATTTGGTGAAATATCCCAACAAAAGTTCGCTCTTGTCGCCGGTTCCAACGACTAGGTAGTTCATCTTCTGAGCGAATGCGTAGAGGTAGATCATCCTGACTCTGGCCTTTACGTTGCCTATGACTACCTTGTTCTCCGTTCCGACCTTCGCCTTGTAGATAGAGACGACGTCGTCAATGTTGATCAGAGAGTACCTGTTCTGAGCCCCTAGGGCGTTAACGACTTTCAAAGCGTCATCAATATCCCTCTTTGGAGTGGAATCCGACGGCAAGATCAGGAAGTAGTAGTCCTTTAACGCCCTCGCCACTAAGTAGGCCGTAGTTGCGGAGTCAACTCCCCCGCTTACGCCGACTACCGCGCCCTCGAGTCCGTTCTCCTCGACGTAAGCCTTAAGCCACTTCGAGATCCTGTCGGCTATCGCGTTCCAGTCCTTGTCGTAGAGCTCCTTTTTAATTTCCTCGACTGTGACTTGAATCGACATGACTGAGAAATATTTACAGTTAAACTACCTATAAATATTATAATTTGACTTTTGAAAACAGTTCGATTACTTTCTCTGGAATTTCGTTCCTGTTCTCGCGGGTGACAACGAAGGTGTAATCCCCCTTCAGCCTCACTTTTCTGTGGACTACCGCAAGCAAGGGCTTGTCGAGGGCAAGAACCTCGTCGATAAACCTCTTTATGGCTGGCAACGAGAGCTCCATGGGTCCTATTTCGTCGACGGCCAGAATTTTGTATCTCTCCAGCCTCCTTTCTAATTCCAAGACGATCTCTTCGGCTTCCGGCTGGACGAAGTACTTCCCGACCTTAATTTCGCTCTTAGCGTCGACTCTGGCTAGCCACTTCCATTTGGAGGTCTCCAAGTCGACTATCTTGAAGCCTACCCTTATCCCACCTTCCCTAACCTCAGGGCAGTAGAAACCGCCTACCGAATAGCCTCTAGACTTCAGTTCGTTGACTATCTTAAAGAAAGCGGTGGTCTTGCCGACTCCCGGTTCGCCGGTAAGGAAGACTTTCACTTCACGTTGATTTAAATTGCCAGGAGTTGAAAAGCGACCCTGAAGGGCTTGGCTATCAAGGTAATCTCATTCCGCGACAAACCGTTAGTTAAGGTCTACAAAGACGACAGCCCTTTGGCGGAGATCTCCCTAGAGGACAACGGCATTCACGTGAGTCTTCTAGGAGTGAAGAAATTCGTAGTATTACCTAGTCCGGATATTGAGTACCAAGTCGACCAAATAGTAGAAAAGCTTGCAGAGAAGTTCGAAGACGAAATTGGCTACTTCTATGGCGATGAGAAGCAAATGGAGGAAGTCGGCTACTTAGTTCTGGGCGACCCCTGGTACGATAGGGAGAAGTTGGCATTAATCGCTTCGAAACACGTGGCTGTATTCTCGAACTCCAAAGCGAAGAAGAACCAGACTGTGGTAGGCGTGACCAGGTTCCTTCCAGACCTGATAGGAGTCACCGTCATAAGGAAGGAGGACGACTTCCCCATCGGTCAAGTCCTACTGGACTACAGCCAGTCCCCGCCTAAGGTCAAGGTTTTCAATGAACTGGGCGAGGTAAACGCGGAGCTCGAGGGTTACTTCGACTTGGACGACATATTGCATAAGCACTTCGAAGTGGACGACTCTGTTGTAGTCTACCGGGATCAGCCAGAAAACACGAGGTCTCCCATGGTGGTCGAGACCGAGAGCGGAGTATACTACGTTACTGTGATATTCAGGTTCCTTTTGGCGTTCTCGAGCGGAGACGACGGGTCTCTAAGGGTTCCGAACGTTTCCAGCCTAAAGTCCAGCCTTTACGCCTTGCTGTACCTCGATAGGCTCAAGGGAAAGGAGGGAGTAGAGATATTCGTCCACCCTTACGCGGTGCCCATAACCAGATTAGGCGAGGCCATGGAAAGCTTGAAGAGAAGGGTAAACTCCAGGTTAGAAAAGTTGGGCATCGACAGGAAAGTAATAAGCGGATACGAACCCATAGTTAAGTCCCTTAAGGAACTGAGAAGCGAAATAGGCAATCGAAGAGTGAGGGTTGTACCGCTGGCCTTCTTAGTAGTGACAGAAGGCTGGGACGACTTCGTGAACTACGTAGACAGGATAATATCGGGCCCGGTGAAGGACGGGGAGAGAGCCTTGATAAGAATGATAGAAGACGCTTTGGGCGAGGCCTTCGTCCCACAGCTCCTGTCGCTGGAGCACCTCCTCTTCCTAGTCCTTTCGGACAGAATCGAATGAGGTTTCACAGCCATTCCCCAATCCTCTGCCTGTTGGCTAAGAGATAAAGGGCTAGGACTAGCGATTTACCGTCCTCGATTTCTCCCTTGGTTGCCATGGCGAACAGGTCGTTAAGTTTTACCCTTTTCATTTCAATCACTTCGTACTCCTCGGGTTGTTGGACGGCTGGCTTTAGCCCGCTAGCAACGAACGCGTGCATCATCTCGTTCGTGACTCCAGGAGAGACGTAGAACGAGAACAAGTAAGTTAGTTTCGTCGCCTCGTAGCCCGCCTCTTCCAGGAGCTCCCTCTTCGCCGTCTCTTCCGGTCTCTCGTTGGGCTCTAGAGTGCCGGCAGGGAACTCGACGAGCCACTTGCCGGCTATTGGTCGGTATTGCCTCAGCATTACGACCTCGTCCTCTGAGAGAAAGGGCGCGATAACGACCGAGCCTCTGTGGCTAACGTAAGCAGTTTCCTTAACCTTTCCGTTAGGTAGGTTGAACTTCTCTACGTAAACGGAGAACTTCCTCGATTCGAAGACCTTGACGCCCATGGTAGCGTTGACTTGACCTTGTTTATTATGCTTTGCCAGTCGATCACGAACAACACAATTCCTAAGACTACGAAAGCGGCGACTAGCGCTAATTGTGCGTATAAGCTATCGAGAACGTTTACGTGGATTACGTTAGATAGGACGGCTAGCGAGTAGTATTCCATGGGTATTTCGACCGAGCTCTTCAGGAGCTTAGCGGCCAGTGTTACGCTTAACATCTTCAGCACGCCGGATTTGAGCGCGCCTGCCCACAGGTAAAGGAAGTCGTCCAGTGGCAGGCCTGGGAGCACCGCCGTTATGAACAGAGCGACTAGGAATGACCTTCTTTCGACCCAAGACTTGAAGAAACCGTAGTTCTTGTTCTTTTTGAATAGGAAATTCGCCTCAAACCCAAAGTAGTATAGGGGGACTTTCGCCAGTGCCGCTCCGAGAGCGGTGACTATGATAACCGTAGGGAGGCCGAGCTCCTCGACCTTAAACGTGCCTATTAGGGTGTAAGGAGCTCCTCCGAAGGGCAGAATGTTGCTGAAGAACGATATGGCGAAAAGCTCAGCTACTGAAAGCCAGTAGTCGGCCATTCTCAGTCTTTTAAGGGATTCCTAACTATAAAACGATAGTCGAAACATGTCCTATGACTGTATTTTCTGTTCCATTCTGTCAAGAAAGATGGACGGGTACATAGTGTATGAAGATGAGAAGGTAGCCGCGATACTCGACAAGTTCCCGATATCTCCTGGCCACACCTTAGTTATGCCAAAAGCTCACTACAGCGATTATCTCGTAGCCGACGACGATGACTTAGTCCACGTGGCATTGGTCGCGAAAAAGCTGGCTAAGAAGATCAAGGAGAAAGTGAGAGCTGACGGAGTCAGGCTGTTGACTAACGTGGGTGCCTCAGCAGGGCAAGTGATATTCCATTTGCACGTTCACATAATCCCGACGTGGGAAGAAGGTTACCCAGATGAGTTCAAGGACTTCATTCCGAGGAAAGAACAGCCTAAAGAGTATTACACGAAGTTAGCTCAGCTGTTAAGTTTATGAAATTTATATGAATTAAATTTGTTTGTTTCATTCTAGAGAATTAAAAATTAGATCGATGTAGAGAATAACAGAAAAATATCTTTGTTCAAACTTAAATCCGAGCCCTTCTGAGAGATGCCTTGAGATATCTATATGACTTTATCGCGCGAGGTTGCTAAAGAGCTAGAGAGCTTATTCGGGGATAGGTTCTCCGAGTCCTTACTGGAGAGGCTCTCCCATTCTTCTGATATGGGCTTCGTTCCCGAGCTCGTCACTTCTGGGATTCACATCAACATTGTTCCTGACGCGGTAGTCTATCCGAGAACAGTAGACGAGGTCGTCGAACTAGTTAAGATAGCTACGAAGTATAAGGTTCCGTTAGTCCCTTACGGTAAAGGGACGAACAGGTACGGCAACGCCATTCCGACAGAAGGGGGGATAACAGTAGACTTCGCCATGATGAGGGAAATTAAAGTGATTAAAGACCAAAGCGTCGCTGTTGTTCAGCCTGGAGCCACTTGGAAGGAGGTGGATCTAGAGGCAGACCAGTATGGTCTCTCCCTGAGGACTTTCCCCAGCTCATATGACTCGAGCGTAGGCGGCGGCATAGCCGGAGACGCGTTGGGGATTGGGTCATACGAATGGGGTTTCATTTCAGACAACCTATCCTACGTTAAGTTCGTGAACCCGAAGGGCGAAGTGGAAACCGCGACCGGACCTGACCTAGCGAAGGTGGCAGGAGCGGAGGGGACGACAGGCCTGATAGTCGAGGCGGGGATTAAGCTCAGGCCTAAGTCTTACACCGTCTCTTATTTCTTCCACTCACCCGACATAAATGAGGTTCTCAAAATAATCAGCGAGATTTATGACGTAGGTCTTCCCGCGTGGCATGTTCAAGTAAGAGGGCCGTCCTTATCGACGGACTTCGTTGAGAGCTTCAGGGCCGATTTGCAGAAGGGCGAGTGGAACGTAATTGTCATGTTCCCGGCAACTAGGGAAGCTATAGTGAAGAGGAGACTTGACTCAATCCTTCAGAAGTACAATAAGAAGGCTGAGCCCCTAAAGTGGGTGGGCTGGTGGACCTTCAACCACGCGGCTATCGCGGCGTTGAGGAGGACCGGAACGCC
>JBAMMP010000021.1:38437-42063 GCA_039793765.1 Sulfolobaceae archaeon | reverse complement strand
AGGCTGAACGTGACGAGCAAGACTTTCGCTGAGCTCGGGATTGACAGGTACGAGATAATTTCCAAGTACAAAAAGGAAAACGACCCAGAGGAGCTCTTTAACCCTGGTAAGCTATTACCTCCAGAGAAGCGCGGGAAGAGCGTCGAAGCTATCTCGGATAGGCAAAGGCTCGCTCTCACTTTCAGGTTCGGAATAGGGCTTGCGAAGGCCGTGAGTCCAGGAGGTCCGAATGACGGCTATAAAGCCGTAAGGGGGTTCTTAGAGACGTTCGCCGACTACGCGTATCAGTGCATCGACTGCGCGATGTGTGTCACCGTTTGCCCGCAGTACAAAGTCGTTTACAAGAACCCATACGCGCCTAAGGGAATGTTCGATTTCGTGAAGGGAGCGGCTGCCTTCTACTTCCTCAACGATAAGAAGATCGACATTCCTCTTTCAGTAATAGCAGACATATCGGGATGCCACAAGTGCGGTCTGTGCGACAGGGTCTGTCCCGAGAGCATTCCAATTTCCTACCTGCTAATACAGCTGTCGAGTAAGGTCGCCAAGGGGATCTCAACAGAGTCGTATGTGTCCTTGGGCTTACCTAGCAAAGAACCGTTCTCCAAGATTCACGATCCTAACTCGAACTTCGTCCTCTGGATAGGTTCGCTAATGGTAGACAATATCGATGCCGCTTACTCTGCAGCTAACCTGCTGGAGAAGACGAAGTTCAAGGCCAGGGTAATAGACACAGACGTCGATTCCGGATTTTACGATTACATCTCGGGTTCCAAGCAGTTCGTAGAGAAAAGGCTAGACCAAGTGCTCCAGGCGATAGAGGGAGCGGAACTCGTAATAACCATGACGCCTGAGGACTACAGAACTCTTAACGATTACCTGAAGCAGACGTCGAGTATAGTCCTTCGCAAACCCTTGGAGTTCGACGTGATCCCGATAGACTTGTTCCTACTTTCGTCAACCCTAATGATCGAGGGTAAGGGCGAGGAGATAAACCTGCACATCCCCTGCTTCGCCCAGGATTACGCTCAGGAAGTAATCCAAAAGCTCACGAGCAAGGGCTTCAAGGTCAGAAGGATAGAGGGTTGCAGTGGAGCGTCACTAGCGAAGAGCATGGGATCTAGGGCGAGGGAACTAAGCAAGGCCATGGCCGAGAAGTACAAGAACCTTGTGACGCTGTGCCCGCTTGCAGCGCAACAGTTCAGAAACTTCGGGATAAACGCTGAGACGCTAGTGGAGTTCCTCAGCAAGAGGCTAGGATTACAGGCGGAGACGAAGATGGAAGTGAAGACCGGATTTACGCTAACTGATGAAAGGAAGAAACAGTTGCTCGAGCTACTTACGAATAGCATTTCACAGGCTTTACTGGAGAAAGTCAACAGCTTTGCTGACCTAGCGCCGTTCGTCTCGGACTCTTTAGAGGAATCAAGGAAAATACTCGACCCTGTCCTGTCGGAGGCTTTAACCAACGCCGGAGACAAGCTCGCAACACAGCTGTCCAGCTTAATTCAGGAAGACGCAAACAAGAGTAACGTTAACGTCCTACTCGTCACTTCCTCTTACCTCAGGGAGCTGATGTACGTGGCTAACGAGAAGCTGGACTTCACCCCGTTGGCTAAACAGGTAATAGATAACGTCATGAACGTCGTCCCCGACAAGTCGATAGTGAACGAGAAGCTGTTTACCCAGGCTATAATCGTGTCACTGAGGGACAAGATGCCCGAGATGATAAATATCATGTCACAGAAGCTGAAGTGACGTAAAGGTATGGTGAAGATATACTTAGGCCCTGCGGGAGTCCCTCACGCTGCAGGAAAGAAAGGGACGAAGGAGGCCCTCAAGGTCCTCAAAGACCTAGGACTAAACGCCATGGAGGTCGAGTTCGTCCAGGGCGTTAAGATGTCCTTAGAGACTGCCGAAGAAGTAGGGAAGTTGGCTCAGGAGCTCGGAATTAGACTGTCAGTTCACGCCCCTTACGCCATAAACTTGTGTTCAGAAGACGAGGCGAAGATCGAAGCTTCGAAGAAGAGGCTCCTAGAGACCGCCCTCAGAGCGGAGAAAATGGGTGCCGACGCGATAGCTATACACGTCGCTTTCTACGGGAAGAGGGATCCAGAGGAGTGCTACAATCTCGTTAAGGAAGGGCTCAAGGACGTGGTAGAGCGGGCTGAGGAGCAAGGAGTATACAACGTCAAGTTCGGCGCCGAAACTATGGCTAAGGAGACCGCCTTCGGGACTATAGACGAGGTAATAAGGCTAAGCAAGGACGTAAAGAGAGTTATTCCTTACATCGATTGGGCCCACACGTTCGCAAGGCAAGGAGGACAGATAGACTACGACCAAATCATCAACAGGCTGATCGACGAACTGGGACTCTCCCACATAAACAGCCACTTCGAGTCGCTCCAAAGTAGGAAAGGGAAGTATGTGGACGTTCATGTTCCGATCGATAACGAGTCTCCTCCCTTCAGACCCCTCGCAGAAGCTATTCTCAATAATAAGAGACTTCAATCTATAACTCTTATATGCGAAAGCCCAGAGCTTGAGAGAGATGCGTTAAAGATGAAAAAGGTCTTAGAGGAACTAGGGTATGAATTCGCGTGAGATAGCGGTCGTTTCCGACTACGACAGGACATTAGCCTGCGAGTCGGACGGTTTTCGGATAAGGGAGAGCTTAAAGGACGTGATAAACGAATTCTCACGAAGGCACGTTTTCATCGTGGCCTCCGGAAGGGAGGAGAGAATAATCAGGCAGCTCGCTCCAGGTCTAAAACCCACGGCGTGGGTTCTGGAAAACGGGGCAAAGCTAGTCTTTCAGGACACAGTTATCCTGATCAGGGACGAGAGTTGGGTCGAGTCCAGGGAGATTATAGCGAAGAAGCTAGAGGATAAAGGGATCAGGCACTCGTTCGGGGACGTAATTATCTACGTTGATGGCATGAGCCCGAGAGTCAATGAGATCCTCGAGTTAGTGAAGGGTTTAGGTCATGTAGAAAGGAACAGGCAGGATCTAATGATATTGCCCAAGGGTGTAAGTAAGGCGAAGGGGGTACTGAGAGCTTTAGAAATACTCAATTTCAAGGGAAAGCTTTACGCCCTCGGAGACAGCGAGAACGACCTGAGCCTTTTCCAAATAGCCGACGTGAGGGTAGCTGTGGCGAACGCAATTGAGGAGTTGAAGGCTCAGGCAGACATCGTCCTTAAGAAGCCGAACGGTGAAGGGGTCGAGGACTTTCTAAAGGATCTGATGCGCGCTACCCAACCTTGACGAACTTGTATACGTCTACCGGCATTTCGTGAACTTTCTTCTTGTGCCACCAGTATTCCCTCCTCATTCTGTACCTCACTGGCAGGACTTCGGCTTGGAACCCGTAAGACTTCGCCAAGTCTCTGAACAGTTTAACGGTCTCACTGGAACTAATGTGGATGGAGTAAACCGCTTCCTTTGCGAGCCTTAAAGCCTCGACTAAAAACGCCTTATCCGTTCCTCTCTTTTGGGTTCCGAAGGGCGGATTCATGACGACGGTATCAATCCTAACTAGGGGGTTCGTTAGGACGTCCGCCTGAACGGGCTCAGAGGTCTCGAGGAGGGTTTTCGCCATTCTCAACGGACTTTCGTCTACCTC
>JBAMMP010000021.1:36753-38337 GCA_039793765.1 Sulfolobaceae archaeon | reverse complement strand
CTCGTCACCCTTTCTACCCCTTTCAAGTCGTCGTAAAAGGAAAACCTATCCAGGAGCACGCCCCTAATCCCCGACCTTTTAGCCCCAAGGACGTCTATCTCGTAAACGTCGCCCACGTGGAACTCAGGGTAGCCGAACCTCTCGACAGCTATTCTGAAGATCCTCGGGTGGGGCTTCAACACCCCGACTTCGTAAGACGCGACGTAGCCAGTTATGTAGTTGTCCAGGTTGAGGGACTCGCGGATTTCCTTGAGGTCGGGGGTCGAGTTCGTGACCATGACAATGTCATAACCCTTCTTCTTCCTGGCCTCGAGGAACTCCTTTGCGTCCTTATACATTTCCCACTGGTTCGCTAAGAGTTTCTGATTCTCCAGGAAGTCTACTAGATCCCTTTTAGGCGCTATCCCCAGCCTAAGGAGGACTTTCCTGATGTCTAACTTCGAAAGCCCAGCGATGTAAGGGTGGGGGAAGTGATCATCTCCCAAAACGCTCATGACCGACCTATAAACCGCCCTTTCGGTGACGCCGTAACCCAGCTTGTTCAGTGTCCAGTAAATGGGTTGCCAGAACTTGGGGGTGAAGGAGACGATCGTTTCCCCCATGTCTACGAATACGACCTTCGTATCGCGAACCTGGGAGGAATTATTCTGTGACTCCCGCATACAGGACACCTCGAGGGTTTGGTTAGCTTATCGAAAACGAACCCACAGTCAGAGCACACAGGGTATTGGACGACCAGCTTAAAACCCTTCCTCTTAGCGCTCCTGAAAACGTGTTGTATGTGGTCGTAGACCTCCCTCTCGGAGTCTAAATGCAGGATCTCTTTGATCTCCCTCGCAGTAAAGAATTCCCCTGTTTCTTCTAGAAGTTTAAAGATTTTCTCTCTGGTAGTTAGGAACTCTTCCATGGAGCGGACTACCTTTTCCCCATCTTTCTCAGCAAGCCCTCGTATATTTCTTCCGTTTTGTGGAGCAGGGACTCAGTTGTCGCGCCGTTAGCTAGGGCCGTTACAGCGAGTCCACCGGCCCCCACGCCCTCCTTCACGAAGAAGTTATCGTACGCCCTTAACCCCTCGAACTTGGACTTGGAGAACTCCAACTGGGCAGACAGGACTGTGACGCCCACTTGTTTCGCCAATCCAAGCGCGTCCGCCGTAGGGTCTTCGACTACCCATCTCGTGGTGCCTACGGCTATCCTGTTCAGCTCCTTATCGCCGTAAAGGGCCTTAATTAGGGCGGCAGCCGCGATCATCTGAGTCCCCCCGCACAGGAGCACGTTTCCGCCGAACCCTCTGACTATTCCCGCAACGGCTATCAACATAGGGTCGGAGACTCTGGCAGCTATCTCAAGCGGTTCCAGACCCTTTGGGAGGTTCGAGAGGGCTTCTTGAACCACTTTAATCTTCAGCTCTTTTGGGTTGTCCGGAGACGCCGAGCTGGTCTTGCCTAACGCGTCGTACCCTAAGGCTTGAAGGAGCGCCATTGCTGTGGTCGTTCCGCCGGGGACGGACTCGCCGACTAGGAGCAGGTCACCGGTCTTGCTTAACTCTCTCCCAAGGATCTCAGACCTCCTGAGGATCTCTCT
>JBAMMP010000021.1:23890-36653 GCA_039793765.1 Sulfolobaceae archaeon | reverse complement strand
GGGATTAAGCTCACGTCGGTCGTAGCTATCACTAGAACGAACGTGGGCCTTCTTCCCCTCAGCTTGTCCGCGAACGACCCGAAGTACTCTTTAATCATCGCGCTTTAACGTGCGTGACGAAGGTTATAATGGATGAGGAGTTCTGGAGGCTTTACAGGAAGGTGGAAAGGTGGGCGTTTACAGAAGGGCATAACGACGATATGAGGAAGGATATAAAGGAGTTCTACGAGTTCGTCGCCTCGAGGACTGGCAAGCCCGTGGCCGAAAGCCTCCTCTCTAAAGGTAGGATCTCGGGCGCGCTCTATGACGAGATTAAGGACGTCGAGAGACTCGTATCGACGATCGACTCGCTGGACTTGGACTTCATTAAGGCCCAGCTGATCAGGATATTAGAGATCCTGGAGCAGGCATATTTCTCAGCCCTTTAGCGACTTCAAGGCCGAGATTAGGGTCTCAATTTCGTCGACAGTGTTGTAGAAGTGCGTAGAAACCCTGATCCCCTCCCCTCTGGCCGCGACCACTATGTTCCTCTTCAACAGCTCTCTGACTACGGCTTGAGGATCCTTTTGTCTGAAGACGACTATTCCCGCCCTCTTGTTCACGGGAGTTATCACCTCATAACCTTCCTCGGTTAGCCTGCGTATTGTATATCGGGAGAGCTCCGTGACGTTACCCTCTATCTCGTCTAGGTGCTGACTAATGAGCTCCGCCGACGTGGCCAGCGCGACGTTAGAGGCGACGTCTATCGTCCCTAACTCGAACCTCCTGGGCCCTTTGTCCACCTCGAACTTGAGGGAGTTATACTCGTAGAAGTACTTGGACGTCCTCCACCCGTAAAATGGCGGATCCTCTAACAGCCCTTTCTTTACGTACAGGAACCCCGAGCCCTGAGGGGACATCAGCCACTTATAACCTCCCGCGGCGGCGAAATCGACCTTACTGAGGTCTACCCTTATCGCTCCCGCGCTCTGTATTACGTCGAGGAAGAGGTAAGCTCCAACGCTGTGAACCTCCTTCGCTATCCTGTCGGCGTCCACTCTTAACCCCGTGTTGAAACTCACGTGGCTGATCGCAACTAACCTCGTCTTGCTGTCGACAGCCGACAGGAGGTCGTCCTCAAACGTGTCGAGGTTGGGCTTGACTAGTCTGACTTCGACGCCCCTCTTCTTCAACTTGTAGAAGGGCTGCGGTACCGCTGGGAACTCCAGGACGTCAGTAACTACGTTTTCTCCAGGCCTTATGTCAAGCCCGTGAGCCACGACGTTGACTCCGTAGGAAGTGTTGGGAACAAAGGATATCTCCTCCCAAGAGACGTTGAAGAGCCTCGCAATTTTCTCCCTGAACGGTCTGAAGTCCTCAGACTCGTAGGCGTTTACGGCCAGTACGCCTTCCTGTGCTACTTCAGTCAAATAACGCTGCGCCACCTCAAGCACAGGCTTAGGTGTCGGGGAGATGGCGGCGTGGTTCAAGTACACGTACTTCTTAACCGCTGGAACTAGATCCCTGAACTCCCTTGCGAACGACATCCTCTATCTCCCTCGCGTCTTTAGGGTCTTCGAGGACTGTGGGGTCGTAAGGTTCGCCCGTTACGATCTTCCTGAGGACGCTCCTCATGATCTTACCGCTCCTCGACCTGGGCAATTTCTTGACCCTATAAACCGCGTCGACCACGTAAATCGGGCCCAGCTTTTCCCTTACGGCCCTCCTTATTTCCTCCTCAGCGGCGTCCCCCACGTAGAATATTACCAGCTTGTTGCCCTTGACCTCGTCCGGCACTCCCACCGCTGCGACTTCGCTGACGCCCTTGACTTCAGCTATTACAGCCTCTACTTCGCCGCTAGTTATCCTGTGGCCGGCTACCTTAATCATGTCGTCGCTACGGCCGACGATCTTGAAGTAAAGGCCGTCAACGATGGCCATGTCGCCGGTGTCGTGATAGCCGTACCTCGCGAAGTACTGTTTGAACTTGTTCTCGTCGTTCAGAACCCCTATGAACTGCGTCGGGAAGGGCCTAACGGCCACGAGGTAACCCACGTCTTTCGTCGGCTTTCCTGTTTCGTCTAAAACCGCCAATTCGGCTCCAGGTAGCGGAACTCCAGCGAACCCAGGCCTAGCTTCAACCCCATCGAGACTGTAAGGCGTCCCAATCACGTATCCCAACTCCGTTTGGCCGTAGACGTCCGTCACTCTCTCGGAGAACCTCATCGCGTAATGCCAAGAGGGTTCGTCGAATATCTCCCCAGCTGCCGCCAAGTAAGGAGTCCTACCCAGGGGCGCGTCCAACTTCCTGAACAGCCTCAGCAACGTTGGGGAGGTGAAAAACACTTTCGCCCCTTCGGTCTCCGCAATGTTCCTGATTTTATCCTGTCTAGGGTATTCTGGTGCACCCTCCATGAAAACGAAAGTGCCACCGTGAAGGAGGGTTCCGTACATGATCCTCGAAAACGTTATCCACCCAACGTCAGCTGTGGTGAACACTACCTCGTTCTCCTTCAGGGAGAACAGGTAGTCGAAAACGGCGTAATCCCCGACCATCCAAGCCCCGTGAGGTAACATTATTCCTTTCGGCGTTCCCGTCGTGCCCGAGGTGAAGAAGACCTTTAAAGGCGAGTTAGCCTCGACGGGCTCATGCTTCAGGTCACAGCTCTCTCCTGCCTCTACGAGCTCAGCGACCTCTTCCTCGTCCTCCTTGAGCCTGTATTCTATGTCACCCTGAAAGTAAAGGGGGTAAGCCTTCCCTCTTCTCTCCGTTTTCCTGGCCTTAATCAGAACTCTAGGCTTAAGTACGTCCAACCTCGCCTTAACGGCCTCTTCGCCGAGCCCCGCGAATATCACGCTGTAGACCGCACCTATCCAGGCGGAGCCGAGCATGAAAAGCAACGTCAGTATAGAATTGGGCCCGTAAATCGCGACTCTGTCCTCCTTTGAGACTCCCTTCTCCTTTAGCCTACAGGCGGCCCCCTTTACGCCCCGCTCTAAGTCCTTACCGCCGAGCTCTATCCTCTTCCCGGCCTCCGAGTACCAAACCAGCTTGCTCTTTCCCTTCCCTAACGAGTTCAGGGCTATGTTGGTTAGGCCCTTAACGAACCACTTGGCCAAAGGTCCTTGCGGGACGTAAGCCCTCTCCCACTTCTCGTCCCACTCCAACCTAGAAGCCCAGTAAGACCAGAAGCTCTCGGGGTTCCTCAACGACCTCTCGTATTCGCTCTGGTAGTCCACGGTCTTGATATACTCCCGATCAGCGTCTTTATCTTTACTTGACCACTTTCCTCCGTAACACGCTACCACAAACCTCGCAAGTCCCAGGAGAGCTGTACTCCCTGTTGCATGAAGGGCAGACGTAAACTACCTTCTTCACATGATTCAGTTTGACTTTCAGCTTAACTGAGCTGTAGCTTATGCCCAAGGAAGCCAAGAGGTTCTGCAAAGCCAAGTCGTCGGTGAACACGATCGAGTCCCCGAGTTCAAGCGCCAGAGCAGCTACGCTCAGATCCGCCTCAGATAGCCCTTTCTCCCCTAGCGATTCAGCCTCATTCCTCGCTTCATTCATTGCTTTTCTGGACGGGGAAAGAACTACTACTTTCCCCCCTGACAAGGCCAGCTCTAGCCTCGCCTTGGAATACGAGTCCTTAACCTCTTCGAGGACTAGCGGGGTCGTGTAGACCCTCTCGAAAAGACCTTCCAGTCCAGCGAGAAAGGCCGCTGTGTCCAAAACTACTTTACTTCCACGGTTTAAGGATCTCGATGGGCTCCCTGAACCTGACGAGCTTCGCTCTCCTGTCACTCTTCCTTACTGTAAAACCCTCTCCGGTCTTGCTAAAATAGTCTAAAATCTCGCCGTCCACTAGCACCTTCGACCTCTGATCTCTCCCCTTGTCTTCCAACTTAACGGTAAGTTCTTCTAGGGGGAGTATGAGAGTTTTAAGCCCCAACGGGACGATCGGGTTCATGAAAGTGACCTCTATAGCATTCACGTTCTTATGCACGATAACTCCAGAAACTGAAAAACCCCAGGCCCAGCTCCCCTGAGGCGTCGAAACTATTACGCCGTCCCCCTCGAAGTTTATTTTCTCAGAACCGAAGGAAATACTTCCCACAACGGTTTCTGCCCCGTCAAATACTAGGGCTATTTCGTTGAAAATTAACGTCCTTCTGTCCCTGATCTGGGCCTCCAAGAGGGGATACTCGTCAATAACGTAGTCCCCCTTCACCATTCTCTTAATTGCGCTTTCTCCCTGCTCCGGCTCGACCTCCAGGAGCTTCGACCTCCTCCCGAACTTTATCCCCAGGACGGGAAGCCCTAGCTTGACGTATTTCAGCAGGGTACCATCGCCGCCCACAACGATTATCGACTCCGCCTCTTCTGGAGACTTAACGGGCTCTATTCCGAGCGACTCCGCCTCTGAGACGAGCTTTCTCGCGTAGGCCTCAGCTTCAGGGCTTTGCTTGCTCGCTATGAAAACCCTCAACTTGCCATTTAGTCAGCTCACGTGAGGTTAAAGGTTTGGCACTCCTTCTCGCAAAGCACTCTTACGCGGATCGTGAAAACGACGCTAGGGTTCTGGATCTCTAAGAACCTGACGTCGCTCAGCAAACGTATCTTATAAACGCGCTGTGGTGGCCCATGGTTCTTCCTGATCACGGCCCAAGGGTTCAGGCCTTCAACGAGCAAAGTAACCTTACCCTCGGTCTCCAGCTTCACCACGCCTTTCGGTGGAATTTCGAAGGATCTCACGTAAGGGGAGCTACCTGGGTACTCGATTCCCGCCTTCAAGATCTTCCTGTAATAATAGAACCACGCGGCTAAGAGGAGCGGGAAAGTCGCTAGGAGTAACGTGAGTGCCAGGATGAACGGGCCCTGAACCAAACGAGATCAGGTCGATTTAAAGTATTTAAATGGAATTAAATCAGTAACCCCGCGGTTCCTATGCCAGAGTACGACATGATCGTGATAGGAGGCGGCCCAGTGGGCCTCTTCGGTACCTTCTACGCTGGACTAAGGGATATGAAAGCCATGCTAATCGACGTCCAGGACGAGCTAGGAGGCCAACTAGTGACGCTGTACCCCGAGAAAATGGTCTACGACGTAGGCGGCTTCCCCGGAATACAGGCTTACGAGCTCGCCCAAAGGTTGGTAGAGCAAGCGAAGATGTTCGGGCCGGACATCAGGCAAAGGGAATGGGCCGACATGATAGAGAGGACCCCCGACAACATGTGGGTGGTCAAGACCGACAAGGGGAACCAGTTCAAGGCGAAGACTGTACTAATAGCCGCGGGAATCGGAAGGATGGTTCCCAGCAGGCTAGGGGCTAAGGGCGAGGTGGAGTACGAGAACAAGGGAGTTTTCTACACTGTGAGGAGGAAGAAGGACTTCGAGGGCAAGAGAGTCCTCGTAGTGGGCGGCGGCGACTCAGCTGTGGATTGGGCAATAACGCTGGCCTCTGTCGCGAAAAGCGTAACCCTGATTCACAGGAGGGATCAGTTCAGGGCCCACGAGAGGAGCGTTAAGGAGCTGTACAAGGTGGCTACTGTCTACACATGGCACGAGCTCAAAGAGGTCAAGGGGGACGGAAATAAGGTAACTCAGGCAGTCATATTCGACAACAGGACTAAGGAAGAGAAGGTGCTGGACGTTGACGCCGTTATTATAAGCATCGGATTCAAGGGCGACCTGGGCAACATACCGAAGTGGGGCCTCAACATGAAGGGTAGGGACATCGTGGTGAACGAGAAAATGGAGACGAACTTGCCTGGCGTTTACGCTGCGGGCGACATAGCTGCCCAGGAAGGGGCTCCAAAACTGGCGTTAATCGCTGTGGGCTTCGCTCAAGCCGCAATCGCTGTGAGCGTCGCGAAGAAGTACATAGACCCCAACGCGTCGCTGTTCGGCGGTCACTCCTCTGAAATGGCGAAGAAGTTCGCTGAAAAGGCTTGACGCTCTGCGTAAGGATAAGGAGAAGGGAGTTAGGCTCTTTTCCTAAACGCTTTATTGACAGTAGGTTCGATTTCGTGTTCGTTGGAGATACCGTTCTGGTTCCAGTGAAAGAGGTTCCTGAAGGATATCAGGTCGAAGAGTGCAACCCTCCCGTGAAGAAGGCAGGAAAGAGGTTGAGCGACCTCCTTCCCGGAGTCAGGAGTTTCGTCGTAGTCGGCGACATCGCTCTCGTCAGCCCGAAAGTCGAGGTCAATAAAGAGGAACTCTACAGAGCAATAAAGGAGATTGAGCCCAGAGTTAGGGCTGTCTATATAAGGAGGAAGGTGTCGGGGGAGCTCAGGATAAACGAGCTCGAGTTCGCCGGTGGGGAGCCGATCACCACTACTACGTACAAGGAGAACGGGCTTCTCTTCTATGTGGACATCTCCAAAGTCTACGTTAACATCACTCTGGCGAGCGAGAGGGCTAAGCTCGCTCGAGAGGTTTGCGAGGAGAACCCGAGAACCGTTCTGGACGCGTTCACCGGTTACGGCCCAATAGCGGTTCACCTAGCGAAGAAGGGCTGTTACGTAGTGGCGGGAGACCTGAACCTAGACGGTCTACTCATGCTCCTGAAGTCATTAGAACTTAACAAGCTGAGCTCAGTCGACGTTGTGCAGTACGATGCCCATTACCTCCCGTTTAGGGACAAGGCCTTTGACTTGGCGATCTCCGACAATCCCACTGTAGGGCATGAGTTCAAACCTGAGGTGTGTAGGGTCGCGAAGAAGGCCGTCTTCTACCAGTTGGCCAAGAGCGTGGAAGAGGTCTCCGAGCTCTTGGGAAAAGCTAACTGGTCAAGGGTCAACGAGTATTCTAAGGATCTCTTCGTGTTCAAGGGGACTATCGCTTGCAATGACGTAAGCAGTTAACATTTCGCCGTTCCTGAGCGACTTCACGAGATCCCTATTTATGTCCCTAGCAGCCTTGTCTGACCTTATCATGAGCGTGTTCGGCGACACGTAATTCGACCTCCTGACGATTATCCTGTTGGGGTCACTGAGTTCGAGCTCGGGCGAACCCCTTCCAGATATAACCTCTCTAAGTCCGTTAACTTCGAGTACCAAGTATACGTAACCTCCAGATCTGATCAGTTCCTTCACGGTGTCGCTCAAGTCCGCTAGTCCCTTGTCTGCGCTTATGCCGACTATGCAGTCCCCTCTCGGCGTTAAGTAATCCTCCTTCGTGATTTCGAGGGTGGATCTATGAGTCGCTCTTACGTTAACGTGACCTCTCGCCAGAATTCTGTCCTTCGCCCACAACTTCTGCCAGGATAAAGGTCTTACCCCTGACCTCAATTAGTTTAGCGTTGACTGCCTCAGCGACTTGCCTAGCGAACTCCCTCCTGTCCTCCACGTCTATCCCGATCTTCACTTTCACGACCTTATGATCCTTTAACCTGCGCCTTATCTCCTCTATGACCTGAGGCGTGAGGCCGTTCTTTCCTATCCTTACGTCCGCGTGTTCTGCCTTTTTCCTTTTGACTTTCTCCCTTATCGTCTCCCTCTCCTCTGAGCTCATACCTTCTTATCCAGCCACAGTTTAAGCACGTCACTACTAAGGTTTTCCGTTTGATTCTGATCCTAGCCGTTAGGCCTGGGACTAGCGGCGTGTGACATCTCCTACAGAAGGAACGCTTCAGCTTCCTTGGTATTTTGATCCCCATTTTACGGGCCATGTCGAAAGCTAGGTCAGCCTGTTGCTTGCCCAGGTCCGCGTTTTCCTCGCTTACGTAGATGGCTGAGGTTAGGAGTTCGAACGCTTTTTTCTTGGCATACTCCCTCGCTTTCCTGGAAGTCAATGCTGAACATAGTATTACTAGAGTCCTCTATATCCCTTCTCCCGAAGAGGTTCTGGGACTGGCCCGAGGCTAAGGCCTATCACCGTAGGTTTAACGTGAAACCCGAAGACCAGGTGCTCGACGTCTCTTTTCACTATAGGATAGTGAAAGTCCTTGGCAACCCTAAGCTCGGGAGGCCAGACATAGTTCACTTAACGTTGCTTGCTGTGCTTTCCCTTCCGCGCGAAATGATCGGTGAAATTTTCATTCACACTGTTGAGGGAAAAATAATCAGGGTGTCCAAGGAGATAAGGCCACCTAAGAATTACTTCAGGTTTCTCGGACTAGTTTCGCAACTCCTTAAAGAAGGTAGGGTTCCACCTGAAGGAGAACCGCTGATGGAAGTCCTTCCGCGAGCTTCACTTCATGAATTAGTTCAGGGTAAACTAATACTCTTGGACGAGAACGGCGAGAGACGGACTCCAGAGGAGGTTTGCGACCTTGTAGAGGGAAAGTACCTAGGAGTAGGGGCGTTTCCCCACGGCGAATTCTCTAAAGAAATATACGATTTAGCCCTCGAGAGAGTTTCGATCCACAGTAAAGTTTTAGAAGCATACCAGACAGTATGCCTGTTATCATCCCCCTGCTGGTCAAAAAGTACCCTTAAGTAATATGACTCCTCCAGTGTTGAACTTGATCTCTTGTACCTTCAGGCCGTAAGCCTGGAATACTTTAGCGGCTATTCTGGCGGAACACTCCGTACTTTCCAAGTTGAAGCCCGATCCCACTATCGTAATATTGACCACGTCGTCCACGTTTTTCATGTAAACCGACTTGATTGGCAGAACGAGCTTAACCAAATCGAACGTATTCATTAACTCTTCAATAGTGGGAGCATAGCCTGTTAAGAAAGTCGCCAACTGCTCTCCTGTCTTTTCACAGATCTCGATCAGTTTATCCTTATTCGTCTTGTAGAGTTCGGAAATCAGATTCTCTACAAACCAATCGGTCACGGGGACAAGCCTCAGCGCTTCTGAGAGCTCGGCAAACTTCACCAAGGCTTGCAACGTTTCTGGCGGTTTCCCCATTCTAAGGACTTGAATCATAGAGGCGAGAGACGTGTTCGTGAGAGAGTACAAAGTGAGCCCTCTTTTCTTAGCCTCGGAATCGAGGTTATCGACCAGTTCTTCAGAAGCGGCCAGGGTGGCCCTTACCATATTCGTTACCTTGAGGAAGTTCTAAATCCATACATATTAATATCTAACGAACCATGATTAAAATTGTTAATTAACTTAGCTTTGAAACATTCTCCTTAACCAAGTTCATGTGTGCGGCGAGAATAGGGCCACGTCCATCAGGATGAACAGTATCAGTAATATCACGAATCCGCCGAGATACCAGTTCCCGTGAGAGAACAGAGCTTTAATGAGGTCACCGAAGCTCTTGATCTCGTACTCAGCCACCATTGATCACCGTGTCAAACTCATAATATTGTTGAACCTTTAATAAGGTTTCCTTCGTCCTATCTCATTTTGGGTACGCAAGTACATAGTCCTCCGACACGGAAACGCTCAGGCTCATGTAGTTGTATCCTAGGCCTTTCAAAATGGGTTCGAAGCCCGAGCCGTTCGAGCCGACGATAAATACGTTCTTTGACACGCGTATTACTCCCCTGGCATCTGCGCCGTTGAACGGGATGACTTTCGCTCCGATAGTCTTAATGAGATCCTCAAGGGTCACCTTACTCTTTTCAACGAAATCGCCGTTCCTATTCCTTTCAAGTATGACTGCTTGGGCAACTCTTCGAGCCCCGCTTCCTATCGCCACGCTTTCTTCATCAATTACCTTCAGCCAGGAGCGTATCGAGTCGGACTCGTGAACAATTAAGGCCACAGTCTCCGCATTAACCCTCTTTCCCAGCCATAGAGCGCCATTTACGTTGCTCGAGTCGCCTAGGCTCACCAAGAGGGTGTCTCCGATTTTAGCCACAGAGTCTCCCGAGATCTTCTCGTTACTTTTCGGAGGGCCTTCGATTTCGCAATTCGAGCACAGCGAGATGAGCTTTGCAATCGGTGACTCGTCGAATAATATGATTTTACCGTTGTAGTTCATCACATGCTTACCGAGTCGCAAATCCAAACTGCACGGATCAAGGCCTACTCTAATGCATCCAGTTTCGTCTCTAATCGAGTGTAACGCGTTTGAAAGTCTCAGGAACACAAAGTCGCACAACGGATTTGTCTCGTTATTCGAAACGGCGTTCTTCAAAGGCTCCTTTTCGAAGTCTACATTTAAAGCTAGAAGCTCCTCGATCAAACCCTCTTTTCTCACGAGATCACAGACGTTTCGAACTGGTTTGAACTTGGCTATTGCGCTAACTAGTTCTTTAATGGACACTATCTCAGAGAAGGTATTCCAAGAGAAGAACTTGGCCAACTGTGACACGGTCTCCGGTACGTAGTACAGGTAAGAGGCTGGTTCTGAGGCGTCATCGATGGGCAACTCTCATCCTTTATTCCTGATTAACGCCTAACATTAAAATAGCCTTGGTCATACGACGCGTTGCCGTAGGGAGCAGGAACAGGGCTAAGGTCGAGGCCGTCAAAGAGGCGTTATCGCTCATTGGAATGGATGCGGAACTGATCGCTGTAGACGTCGAATCTGGTGTTTCGAATCAACCCATGTGCGAAGAGACCTTCTTCGGGGCAAGGAATAGGGCGATAAGGGCCTTGTCGGAGACGCGAGCGGATTTAGGGATTGGCATAGAGGGCGGGACGTGCGTATATTTCAATAAGTTGATGGGGTTCGCCGTGGTCTACGCCGTATCTAAAGACGGTAGGGAGAGCTTCTCAATGTCGCCCTGGTTCCCCATCCCAAACTCAATAGCTTCGCACATTCTAGACGGGAAGGAGCTGGGAGAAGCCACGGATATTGTCTTCAACGTGAGCGGTTCCAAGAATTACGACGGCGTAATAAAGTACCTGACGAAATACATAACCCGAAAGGACCTATACGTCCAAGCAGTCGTCATTTCCCTTTACCCGTTTTACAACCCGTCAGTGAGCGACTAGGTCGAGGAACAGCTTCCCTATCTCCACTAGGGAGACCGTCTCGTGCTCGTGCGGTCTCGGCACGCTGGCAATGTAAACTCCATAAGGTTCCCTGCCGTTCCCCTTGAGCTCGCCGTAAGGAGAGAAGAGGATGAAGTTGTCAGCAACGTTCACGATCTCCTTTACCGCCTCATCGAGCTTAGCGTATACTTTACACTTCACGTCGTCCCCTTTTCCGTCCTTCACGACCCTGTCTATTGCGGTTATTGAAGCGACGACTGGCTTTCCCGCTTTGAGAACTCTGAGGACTGCGTCTTTTACAGCCTGTATTTCCTCGAAGTAGTCGACTTTCTCGAAATCCAAGCTGACAACTCCATACGTTGGGTTCGTGATCGGTATGTTTACGGCTTCCGCACCGGTCGCCTGAATTAACGGTAGTGGAGGGACTTCCTCCAGCGAGATCCTCGGTTCCTGGTTCTCCATTGTAAGGATCTCGAGCCACGAGGATACCGTTGAGTCCTTCAGCCTGTCGTTCTTTATGACACCCCTGAAAGTGGAATTGAAGAGCGCCATTATGAACCTGGGCGAGCACTTCATGAAACTCGAGTAGCTCAGGCCGTCTATTCCGAGGAGAGCCGCACGCTTAGTCATTGAGAACCACTCTCAACCTCGATTCTATCACTTCCCTCGGAACCGCCCCAATGACCGCGTCGACAGGCTCGCCGTCCTTGAATATCAACACTGTTGGTAAGCTCATGACTCCGTACCTAGCCGAGATTTCGGGGTTCTCGTCGCTATTTATCTTACCGAACCCAACCTGGGGGTAGTCCTTGGCTAATTCCTCTATAACTGGGGCCAGGATGAAACAGGGGGCGCACCACTCTGCCCAGAAGTCGACTACGGCTATTTTCTTCCTGCTGATGAAGTCGTCGAAGTTCCTACTGTCTAAATGCACGACCTCGCCAGGGGGGTATGGATCGTTCCTCACTTCTTTCGCTTTCCTAGCGAGCTCTAATGCCTTCTTCCTCAGGAGTTCTTCAAGCTCCTTGTCGTCCTCCATAGGAGTTTCAATCGCTTGCCTACTTTTAAAAGTTAATTAAGGATAAATGATAGAAAGTGGCTTTCAACGGCAACCGTATATTCCACGCTCGCTTATTCTAAGGAGAGCCTCTCGTGAACGTCGAGGTCGTGATCTCGAGAAAGGACGCTGTCGGAGCCACGATAAAGTCCCTGGGATACTCGTTCAGGGAAGTGGACGAGGACGTCGTGGACTTCTCGGGGAACTTTCGAGATCCGGTAGTCGTTATATCGCGTCACGAGAGCTCCTCAAAGAAGCCGTCCATAACAGTACATACTCCTGGGAACCCCACGAAGGCCACTATGGGCGGCCGTCAAGAAGAGCTGGCGATCGCGTATCCCAGGCTCTTGAGGGCGATCTTCCTGGAGCTGATGAAAATCGAGGTCGACATAGAGAAGACTGTGGAGGCAACTCACCACGGTCCGACGAGTCTCGACGTGCCCGTAGTGTTCGTCGAGATAGGGAGCGACGAGACCTATTGGAGGAACGAAACGTTGGTCAGGAAGCTCGTAGAGGCTACGCTGAGGGGGATAAACGCAGTCGATTCGGTTGAGTGCAACGAGGTCGTCACAATTTATGGTGGGCCACACTATTCATACACAGCGGTAAAGAGGCTCCTCTCAGGGGAGTGCGTCGCTCACGTAATTTCGAAGCATTACGTGGGAGAAGTATCGAGTGCCGTAATTAAGCAGTCAGTGGAGAGGAGCGTTAATACCATCACCAAGGTCGTCTTCGACAACGTTAACAGGGCCAGTTACGAAAGGATTTCCTCCGCGCTCTCAGATAAAGCCTTGAAGTTTGAGAAAATCTAGAAGTTTTTAAAACTCCATGTATTTAATAGCATCTAAAAATCTAACGTCTTAATAATAAAATTACTTTTT
>JBAMMP010000021.1:20939-23790 GCA_039793765.1 Sulfolobaceae archaeon | reverse complement strand
CCATGTATTTAATAGCATCTAAAAATCTAACGTCTTAATAATAAAATTACTTTTTCTTTCTAAGTGGAGGAAAGATGACAATAATGATAAAGATTATTATCAGAACAATAAATATTAGAGGAAACCCGTAAATGCTGTACCCTAAATAACTTAGTATGACATCAATAACACTGTGACTTTCCGGTTCTTTGACGACTATTACATATTCTTTTACTTCAGTCACGTTCCCAATTTTATAAAACAATAGTACTTCCAAGCTAACGCTTTTCAGGTTCCCTTTGTAGATTGTAGTGCTACCAAAAGCATAAGAATGGGGGTTCACATATCCTAAGTACAATACGTCTGGGGATATCGAAAGTCTTTCATTATTAGATACTATTACTGCATAAACGTCCTTAGCCGTTTGATCTCCGTAATTAAAGAATCCTAAGACAAGGTTGAAAGTGTCGCGGTTTGGCAACCAGTTCACGTAATAGTTTATCAACGAAACATTAGACGCTGACGAATACGGAATTCCAGGAACGGGAATTACGTTGGTCTCGGTTAAGTTGAACCCTAATGCGGTGAAGTACGTGGTTACTCTAACAACGCCAGGGTAGTTTGGCAGTGATACGTTTACCGAACTCAGGGGCGGTATTTCCTTCACCTGGACAGAGATATTGTTGCCATACTCGTTATTGACGACGATTCTGACGTTATATAGGGTTACATTCAAATTGTTGTGAATTATTAAGACTAAGCTCGAACCATTAGTTACCAGTTCTTGACTCAGCTTGGATAAGTGTTTAATAGGTAAAGACAGGGTGTAGAGCGTATAATTCGTACTATTGATTAGAAGTTGTACATTGAGGGATAGGCTGTTAGAAGCGTTTATGACGAGCGGTATGGAAATAGTTTCTCCGACGTTCCACAGTTTAACGTATTTAATGGAGAGGGGAGTACCGTTTGGATAGCTTATTACTAACCTAACGTCAGGTAAGGGAGTGCCTAGCGTATTATTTACACTCAAGACAAGGTAATTTACACCGGGCACCAAATATTGATTTTCTGGAGACAATAAATTGTAGTAATAGACCGAGCGAGCTGATGAAGATAGAACAGGGATCGATATCGTTGTGCTGAAAGACTGCATTACATTATACTGGGAGGAGTAACTCACGGTCACAGGGATTTCGTAATAGCTACTTCTCTGAAGCACGATCAACGGAACAGTTATGGTGTACGTGGAGTTCAGGCTCTTAACCTGATACGAATAATTAAGAACCCTTACGCTAAGGTGCTTCAATCCCGTGGTACCTACGTTCTGTAACACTATTTTCACCTTGTTTAATCCATATGTAACGAAGGGGGTTTCCGAGTACACAGTCAACCCAACGTTTCCGTAATATGGTAGGGTGAAACTGATAGGGCGAGTAATTAAGAGCGTCTGACCTCCTGGGGTTTCAACAAACCAAGTAATGTAACCGCCAAATGTGATATCTCGGCTTTGGTTCGAGATCGTTACTGTGAAGTTCAGCGAATGATAGTTCAGAGACGATTCGGGAAGATAATAAATCGAATAATTGCCACCCGTGGAGTTGCTCACTCCCTTGGGATATAGGATAACCAATTTCATCCCGAAGATTTTTAGGCTAGAGTTAGTCGCGTAGAATATTTTCAGATTAACTACACCATTGCCATCAACGTTAGGTGGAACCGCCCAGCCGGCTATAATGATGTAATTAACGTCTGAATTAGAGGGGGTCGCGAACGAGATCGGCGGGTACATTGTTAGTAGCACTAGAATAGCTAGAGCTAAGCTACGCTTCGACAACTCGCTTTGTATGTTTTTTAATTAACATAATAAGTTGCAGTGCTTCCTTTAACGACAGTATTTACAATCGACTCTGAGTAGCATTTACGTTGCATACCTTAGTCATTCTGTTCTAATTTTATATTATTTTAGAATAATATTTTGTTCAGATTGTAACAGTTATCTATTCTTGTTGCTAACATTATAATTATACTTCCGAAATATAATTGCTTCACGAGAAAAACTGTTCGCTAGGCTGGCTTATCGAAAGGAGATTGCTAGAACGAAAACTAAAATAAACACCTAGCCAGTAAACCACTTAGTGTTCTTCGAAATCATAGAGATCTTCTACGGGTTGATCACGGGAACGTTCCTGTACTGGCCTATTCACCTCATCCTATTTATCATAATAGCCTATTTCATACGTGGCCGCTACGCACTAAAGTACAGACCTTATACTGAGGGGTTGACAAGGGATAAAGTAAAAGTCAGCGTTGTGATCCCAGAATACCATGAAAATCTGGACATTTTGGAGAAGGTCATAAAGAGTGCAGTAGAGAATAAGCCAGATGAAGTAATTTTAGTCTATGAGGAAGATGGAAAAGAAATAGAAGAATTAATAAAAAAATACAAGATTAAAGGAGTAAAGATACCGAATCTTATTTCAGGCGATAAAAGGCTGGGAAAAAGGGCTTCGCTCGCGTTGGCCTGGTTGATAGCGAAGGGCGATATTATTATCCATATCGACAGCGATACGATACTGGCGCCGAACGCTATCGACGAAATAATTAAGCCTTTCGCAGACCCGAAGGTGGTTGGCGTTCAAGGCCATCCTGTGTTGTTCAGAACCGGAGAAAGGTTACCCTACTTGTTGGGGCAAATAATTGAGTTATCCCGAGACACTGTGTGCAGAATGCTCAACGGTTTCGAAGTCGTAATAGACAGTAAGATAGCAGCTTACAGAAGGGACTTTTTGATCAAGAATATTAACAACTTCCTACTCGAGAGTTGGGGTGGTAAGAGAGTTCAAATCGCTGATGACAGATCCCTAACTTTCTT
>JBAMMP010000021.1:0-20839 GCA_039793765.1 Sulfolobaceae archaeon | reverse complement strand
AGAGTTGGGGTGGTAAGAGAGTTCAAATCGCTGATGACAGATCCCTAACTTTCTTGGCTAACTATGAAGGGTACAAGACGGTTTACCAGTCCACCGCTTACGGGTACTCCGCCGCTCAACCAACGCTTGTGAAGTTCCTTTACCAGCAACTGAGATGGGCCAGGGGTAGCTATTTATACTTGATTAAGGACATAAAGACCGGGTTGTTCTTTAAGGCCCCTAGGCTGTATAGGTTTCAAGAGTTGACTTACCTACTTTCTCCCGTCTCATTTACCATTGCATGGGTTCAGACGTTGTTAGCTAACGTTAGAGTAGTTGACGTTGCTGCCTCAAACATATACTACTACACAGGAATCTATATACCAGGGATTCTACTTTCCTTAGTCATTTTCTTAGTTGGATTAGGATTTCTAGTCGATTTTACTCTAAAGGCTCTAAATGTCGACGAGAATGAGCTCAAAAAACTTTCTATTAGCTTTTTGGAATATGTAGCCATGGGTTTAATCGGATTGTTTCTCCTGTATCCGCTAATGATATACGCAATGCTGACCTACAAAAACGCCACATCTTGGCTCTCGAGGTGAGCACATAGTGGGGGAATCCGATGATTTATCTAGAAAGGAATCGTTACGTACTGAAAAGAAACGCATTGACAAAAGGAGATGCCCGTTCTGCGGTCATTTGAACGACAAGACGAACATGTATTGTGAGAGATGTCTGAGACCTTTAACTAAAGACGTTACGGTGTTAAAGGAATGGGCTATCACGAAGTTCCTTGCAGAAATTATCGCGACCAAGCTGGAGCAGTATCCCAAAATAGTAGATGGTAGAAGCGGAGTCAGGATCGGAGATCTAGTAGTTGACTATAAGCTTGATTTCGAAGACGGCTCATCAATCTTTGTTATCGTTTTGATTAACGAAGAAGTTAAATTAATTAAAAACATAATATCTAACTTAAAAAGAGTTAATAAATCCAATTATAAACTAGTATTTCTAATATTGCTAACGAGAGGAGCAACAGTAGAAGTGGACGACGTGCTAAAGGAAGTTGAAGGTGTCGATTCAGAACTGCTGAATGTAGACATCAGCTATCACATTTATTAATTGAACAGGATGGGGAATGTGGCATCATCTCGTATAATAATCGAAAAGGAATATGGTGAAGATTGAATAGCTTTAGACAATCTCTAAACGTTACTTTTCCCCATTCATAGCTAAAGCACGTCAGCCTGTTTCCTTCTCAATTATCGGTAACCTGAGTCCTTCAATAATTGTCTCAGGATACTTTCCAATAATTAGACGAAAATCCTAGGCTTCTGATCCCTCTTAATGGTATCGCGATTAATTAGTCTCATAGCTTTGAAATTGCAAAGTAACGTCTCATATAAAGCCCTGAAGTTTGAGAGACTCTAGAATTTCATCGGGGATTAGCGGTAACGCTATCCCAAGGACTTTAGGTGGCGACTTGGCCGCGATAAGTGTTATGCTGGCGTTAGGAATCATGATTCCCCACGCCTGGAAGTCCGTAAGCCCGAATATGTGGCCGATTAATGCCCTGATCGGGTCGTAATGACTCACGGCGACGACCACTCTGTAACCCCTGTTTTGAACGTAGTTGAGGAAGTCCAGCATTCTGCCCTGCATGGACTCCCAGCCCTCGAGACCTTTCACTTGCTCCCTGGCCCTCGACAGCCTCAGTTTCCAGTGTTCCGAGTTCTCCTCGACCTTCTTGCCGTTCAGCTCTCCCAGCCCTCTTTCCCTCAGCCTCTCGTCCAGGATCACTTTTAGACCAAGGGACTCGGCGATTATCTCCGCAGTCTGTCTCGCCCTCAGTACTGGGCTCGAGAAAACCGCTTCAGGTTTCAGCTTCTTGAGCTCTTGAGCCGCCCTCCTAGCTTGAGAAATGCCCTCTTCCGTTAGGGGGTACTTGTCGTAGTCGTCTGATAGGATCTTAAGCGCGTTAGAGATGGCTTGGGCATGTCTAACTAATGCTAGTAACATTCCTATGTCGACTTGAGAATCGCTTAAAAACATTCATCTCTATAGAAACAGATATGGGACTCACTGTAGGTCAAGTGGCTACCAGAGTTGTCCACGTGGTTAAGATAGACGACACGGTCAAGTTCGCCGCGCAGGAAATGAACAAGCATAACATAGGGGCTTTGTTAGTCATCGACGACAAAAATAGGATAGTTGGCATCGTCACAGAACGCGACATTGTAAGAGCTGTCGCACTTGGCCTAGAAGGGGGTAAGGTGAAAGATATAATGACTTCGTCGGTGTTAGGCGTCGCCGAGACGGTGGACGTGACTGAGGCTTTGGAGGTCATGCTGGATCACGGGTTCAGGCACCTGCCGGTAGTCGATAAGTCCGGTAAAGCCGTGGGAATTGTTTCAATAAGGGACCTCTCAAGAGCCGTGATCTCGCCACACGAGATGAGGTTTAGGATAAGCATGGAGGACGTTAAGGGCACAGGCTACATATGCCCAGTGTGCGGGCATGAAATAGACGAGTTCGGCTACTGCGGTTGTGGTACTGGCTCAGGATAATGCTCTTTTAACAGCGAAAGGCGCGGATCCATAGGCTTGGTTCTGTGGTACACGTTATTGTAACATCGCCCCCACTAGTCACTTTAATTTTGCCCCTTTTACACTATTAGTTATGATAATTTTCTTCGCCTTTGGGACGAGGGAGAGATCGAAAGAGCTGGTCAGAATCATAACGAAGACCAGGTGGAAGACCGTATCGCGGAACGCCGTTAAAATAGCTAGCTCCTCGATAGGACCGACCGTAGTAGTGCTGAAGCCTACGAAGGCTGGACTAGCGGTCGCTCTGTGGCTCAAGAAGAAGGCGGAAGAGCTGGGAATGACGGCTACAGTGGGTTGGCTTCAGGAAATCAAGGAGGTTCCGCCTGACGTTGAGGAAGCGGTGAAGAACGACCTGAAGAGGACTTACTTCTCTAAGCTTGTTGAGCCGTGGAAACCATCTGAGACTCAAGGGCCAAGTTGACGTCAGCCCTTGTCACTATCACGTAGCTGGAGAGCTGGGCCAAGTATTCTACGACTTTCTTGAACCTGTTCTCGTCGTAGGCCATAACGCTTTCGTCAAGGATCACTATGGGCGGGGCGAAGAACGTTTTGATTGCTGAGGCAATGAGCGCTAACGCGAGCGAAGTTTTCTCGGACGTCGAGAGCCTCCTCACGCCCAACTCTGCGTTACCCTTGAACACTTTAAGCTTAATTCTAGAATTGTCAAGGATTACCTTAGCAGTAAAGTCGAATTCTAGATTCCTGATCAGCTTCGACAGCTCCTCATTAAACGTAGTTACTGCTGTGGTTATACGCCTCGTAAGCTCCTGATCGAGGTTGCTCAACTCCTCCTTGATCTCCCTCAATCTCTCGTTCTTGCGTTGTATTTCCTCAAGGATCGTGGTCTCGGGTGGGTACTCCTGGAGCTCGTACTCTAACCTCTTCCTTTCCTCCTCTAACTCGTTCAACCTCGACTCAATCGCGGACTCGCTCAGCTTCTCCGTGTTTGGGACTTCTTTCCTCATCTTCTCTTCGTTCGTCTTTATCTGAGTCTCCAGATCCCTTATCTGATAATCTAGGTCTGCTATCTCCTTCTGCAACTTGTTAATCTCGTTAATGATTCTTGTTCTTTCCTCAACTTTCTTCTGACTGTCCCTTAGTAGCATCTCTAGCTCCTTTTTCTTTGTCACCAGCTCGGCCTCGCGTTCAGCTAAAGCCTTCATCGAGTCACTGTACTTCCTGATCTCCGCGATTATCGTCTCTATCCTATGACGCCAGAAGTCCGCGTCGACCTTCGACCCGCATAACGGGCAGTGGTCGCTGTGGGCCCTCTCCGCCTCCCTAGCTTCGTCGCTCAGTATTTGCAAGCTCTTTAGTTTCCCTTCCAGTTCTCCTTTCTTGGACGAAATTTCCTTTAGTTCAGCGTCGATTTTCTCTAATTTACTCGTTATAGCTTCAATTCCCTGGTTACTAAGTTCGGCGTTTATTCTGTCCAATTCCTCTTTCAGTTTCCTCAGTTTCTCCTCGAGTTGAGCTCTCATGGCCTTCTTAACTTCGAGCCTCGACTTCAAAGCCTCGGCCCTGTTCCTCTTACTAATTTCAATCGTTTCGAGTACTTTCCTGGATATGTCCGCCTTGTTCTGTTTGAGCTGGTCGATCTCCGAATAAACTCTCTCCAACCTGCTCTTGATTTCCTTAACTCTCGCGTAGGTCGACTTCAACGCCTCTATGTCCTGAACGGTCGCGGCCTGTTCTCTGGCCAACTCGTCTTTTCTGGCCTTAAGTTTGGCTATTTCGGCGACTTCCAAAACGAACCACGTTATGTCCTCTTCGCCGGACAGGATCTTGTTCACCAGTGGGTTCTCCGGGGAGAAGTAAGCGAGGAGGGGCACCCTCGGGTCGTCTAATATGAGCTTGCTCTCCTCAACTACCTTTCCAGTCCTCGGTTTTACCGAAATTTTACGATAGTATTTTTTACCGCCTAGATCCGCGACGATATAGCTCTTGTCGGCGTTTACGTTGATGAGGTCTTCGCCTTTGATTGAGGACGTCATTAAGGAGAGTAAACCTTTTGCTAAGGACGTCTTTCCCCACGCGTTAGGGGCCCTGAAGACGTTAACGCCCTTCACGAACTCGTACTCGACAGGGTCGATGATGCCGCCTATCCCTTGTATCTTTACTTGCATTTGAGCCAAATTAGAATTCGTACCTTTTAAAAACATTCGAAGCCTAACAGACTACGCTGACATGAGGAAGGTCATTTTCGATTCCGACACGGCTAGCGATGACACGATCGCCATGCTTTACGCCTTAGACCACTTCGACGTTTTAGGAGTCACAATAGTCGCAGGGAACGTCAGGTACGAGAACCAGGTCAAGAACGCGTTGTATACGCTGGAGAACTTCGCTCCGGATGTCCCAGTTTACTTAGGGGCTAGAAGGCCATTACTCGGCAAGTGGAGGACGGTAGAAGAAGTCCACGGCCCCACGGGGTTAGGCAAGCTGACGGACATAAGGCCGTCGAAGCAACCAGAGAGAGAAAGCGCCGTTGACGCTATTGTGAGGCTCGCTAACGAATACCCTGGCGAGCTGGAGATCCTCGCCGTGAGCCCCCTTACTAACATCGCCTTAGCGTACTTCAAGGACGAGAGCCTCCCGCGAAAGGTCGCTCACGTATGGATCATGGGGGGAGCGTTCACTAGGGGCAACACTACCCCTCTGGGGGAGTTCAACTTCTGGGTCGACCCAGAAGCCGCGAAAATAGTCCTAAGTGCAGGCTTCAACGTCACGATAGTCCCCTGGGAGGTCACCGAGGAGACGGCGTACGTTAGCGATGAGCTTTGGAGCAGAATAGATTCTCTAGGGACTAAAAGGGCCAAGTTCTTCGTAGAAGCCAACTCCACGCTAAGGGAGTACTCTAAGTCGACGGGAGCTCTGGGCAGTATTCACCCCGACACTTTAACGGTGATGATTGCGTACGACCGTTCAATCGCTACTAGAACGGGGGAGTATTACGTTGACGTCGAGACCTGCGGGGATTCGAGGGGTGCGATGATGGTTGACTGGTACAAGCTCACGGGTAGGAAGGTTAACGCCGAGCTAGTGCTTAATGCAGACAGGTCGAAGTTCGTTAAAGAGTTAGTGGACTTGCTCTCCAGGGGGTAACCCCTCCCTTAACCTACCGCACTCCGCTATCGCAACTAGGCTCACGTTTTTTACGTTGAACCCTTTGGAGGTCAGCGCGGTTATGATTGGCTCAACGTTCACGTCAAAGTCAATGATCTTCTTTTCGGGATCGTCTACGCAGATCACGTTCACGTGAGGTTCAAGCCTCGCCTCGAACCACGTCACTCCCATGAACTCGAAGCTCCTCACTAGCCCGCTCCTCTCGAGGACTTCGAGCGTGTTGTACACAGTAGACAGAGAAATGCTAGGTTCCTTTTTCTTTACTTCGTTGTAAATTTGTTCTCCCGTATAGTGGCCTCCGTTCAGCAGGACTTTCAGCACAGCTATCCTCTGGGGGGTCGCCTTCAAGTCGTGCTTGCGCAGGATCTCCGCTATCCTCTCCTCTTCCATCTGCATGTGCGTAGTTAGGAGTTGTTACTATTTAATAGTTAGTTCCTTAATCTAGGAGACCCTTAAAATAGAGGTTGTAGCCTTAAGTAATACTTAATGAAAGTGGTAGTCGATTTAGCGGTAGAACCCATAGGTACGGGATCAACGAGCATCTCGGAGTACGTTAGAACGGCTATAGAGGTGCTGAAACGTAACGGACTCAAGGTTTATCCTGCGCCATCTATGACGTCCTTCGAGCTGGACGACCTGACTAAGCTGGGTTACATCCTGAAACAGGTTAACGACGAGCTTGAAAAGAAGGGTGTGAAAAGGGTCGTGATGATACTGAAAATCGACGACAGGAGAGACAAGGAGACCTCGATCGAGCACAAGTTACAAGTAGTAAGCTGAACCTAAATCAGAAAAGCGAAGTGTACATCTTTATTTCCATGAGGTACTTTTTCGTACTTTCGTCGGTCAGAGCCCTCACTATGTCGGAAGACGTTACTACACCGACTGGCTTCCCGTTCTCGAGCACTACTGCGGATCTAGGAATCCTCTTCGAGATCATCTTTGCCACCGAATTGAGGTCTTCAGAGGGGCTCGCGAAGCTCACGGACGGGTTCATTAGCTCCTTCACTGGGACGTCCAAGCAATTCGTATTAGTAATGAAAGGCAGGCCAAACAGCAAGTCGTTAGTAGAGAGCAGTCCGACCACCTTTTCGCCCTCAGAGGTCACCACAAGTCTACCTAGGTTCTTGGAACGCATCAGGTTCAACGCTTCCCCTAGGGGTGCCCTCTCGTCTATTGTGATGGGCGGCCTAGACATTATATCGCTCACCTTGTGAACTCCCTTGACCAGGCTAGCATAGTAGGATACCAGGTCTTTCTTGAGCACCATCCCTATGACGTTGCCCTCTTCTGAAGTAATCACTATCATTGGTTCTCCGCGCTCCACTAATAAACGGGCCGCCTCGAGCGGATCGACGCCGTTCTCCAGCTTAATGAAGTCCGACTTCATGAGTTCTGAGACGAAAACGTCAGACAAACTCCTTCCTCTCAGCGAGTCGAGCTTCTGCAAAATGTCCTTCTGGGTTATGATCCCTAAAGGGTTGTCGAACTCGTCAGCCACAACAGCCTTAGGAACGTATTGGTACTCCATGAGCTTGATGACGTGAAGGAGGTCGTCGTGGGGCCTGACGGTTATCGGTGCGCTGATCACCGTCATGAGGGCGTCGTCCTGATATAGTCCTAGGCTCTAAATAAGTTTCCGAAATGAGGGACTACGTCGAGGATCTCCTCAAGATATTCTCCGATCCGGAGAGGTACAAAGAGTGGTACGAGAGGCACGCTACGATATATGAGGACGAGAAGGCTCTAGTGAGGTCCTTTCACCCTAAGGACTGCTTGGATCTCGGTTCTGGCCCAGCGATTTTCCACGAAGTGTTGGACGGTGAGACGGTTTCTATCGACGTCTCTGAGCCGATGCTGAGGAGCTTCCAGGGGGATAGGGTTCTCGGCGACGTCAGGGCTTTGCCGTTCAGGGATCGGTCGTTCAAGTGCACCTTCTCTGCCGTGACCGTCTGCTTCGTGGACGACATAGAATCGTTCTTCAGAGAGATGAGCAGGGTGACGAGGGAGAGGGCGATAGTCTGCTTTATTCCCCTAGATTCCGCCTGGGGGTCGTTCTACGTTGAACTAGGGAAGAGGGGTCACCGATATTACAGCAAGGCAATCTTCAGGCCTAAGGACGAAATACTGGGAGTTTTCTCGAAGTATTTCGAAATAAGAGAGGTTAGGAGCACCCTGTCCTTCGGTCCTCTCGAAGAGGCGAGACAAGAAAGCCCAACAGAGGGCACAGTAGGGTCCTTTATCTGCGTTTCCGGTCCCCCTCTCATCGAACCCGCTGCGAGGCTCTCTGGGGGCGATCTGCCGGACCGGTGAAGTAGTAGTATTTGTACCTATAAATCATTTGAACGAGCGAGGTATCCACTCCGTCTTCCTCCTGGGGAGAACGCTGAGGGTCGTCATCAGTTTCTTCCTGTCAGACTTGGAGAACCTCGCGAGCTTGTGCGCCTGCAATAACTGAACGGGGTAACCCGTGACTTCTACCGATCTCAGTACAGCGATGAATCCTCTCAGCGCGTTCTCGTCTCCGGAAAAGTCTACCCTCAGCACGTGGGCCCCTTTCCTTAACCTTACGAAGCTGTAGTACATCGGCGATGGTAGGAACTTGAGCTCGATCTTCCTGGGCCTGGTGTAACCGCACTCCTCGGTCACGATCTCCAGGATTGTCTGGTCGGGGTAACCGGAGTTGAAAATCTCTGTCGACCTGCTCTTCTTGCTTACCCACAACACTTTTTCCCTCCTGGCCAGGAGCTCGATTAGGGACTTCCTGTGCTCCGACAGGGCGATCTCGTATATTTCCCGTTCGTCCTTCCCTTTGAGGGCCTCTAGACCGCTCAAGTCCAACGCATCCAGCGTTTGGAGTACTCCCTGAGACCTCTCAGATTTCTTCCTAACGCTCCCGTCCATGAGGACTAAATCAGTCTTGTCGAGCGAACGTAGAGCAAGCTTTAACTCCAGGATTTCCATGAAGAGCGACACCATCTCTCGCGCGTCGTTCCCGGGAGAAAGGAAACCGACCTCCGCCATAGAATCGCTCAGATTCCAGTCAATTCCTTTCCCCGAAACAGCCGCGGCGTCGACAGCGAACACTGCGCCAGCCCTGGTCTCGGTGAGCCACATCCCACCGTCTATGGCAGTGACGCTCAACCTGGGATCGGGGTCTGGGCAGAAGTTGACCCACTCCTTGCTCGAGACCTCCTCGAACTTCTTGGCCCAATCAGTTTGTGTCAAAGCGACCTTCCTCACTAGTTCTTGTTTCCTCTCCACGAGGAGCCTATAGACGTCGTTAATCATTAGCCTCCACCTTAACTCTACTCTTCCCTCCCTCGTTAACCACGCTAATTACCTGATCCCCTACGTCTTTCAGCTCGCTGTCGTGTGTTACCAGAATAATCTGAGGTACTATCTGCGTAGCCCTCCTTATCACTTCCAGCAACTCTTTCCTCCTATACTCGTCCAGGAACACCGTAGGCTCGTCAAGCACGACGAAGCCTACGTTCGAGCTCTTCACCCTGGCGAAGGCCAACCTCAAGGCGAGGGCTATTGCCACTCTCTCCCCTCCGCTCATCGCGTTGACGGGCACCTTCTCCCCTCCAGGCAAGTAGCCGTAAATCACCATCTTGCCCTTCTTCGAGCCGCTCTTTTTGCCCTCCCCTTCCTCTTGGGCGATTTCCAAGGTGGTATACTTCAGGTCGAACGAATTCACGATCTCGTTCAACGTCTTCTCGAGGATCTTCCTCGCGGAGTCGAATAAGAAGGCCTGCAACCTGCTTTCCGACAGGACGTCCCTCAATTTCTTCAACTTAGCGTGAGCTTTAGCTAGTCTGCCGTAATCTTCCGCGTTCTTCTTAATTTCGTTTACCCTCCGCGCCTTTTCCTGCCTCTCCTGCTCGAGTCTGGCGATTTCCTCTTCTAAGGCCTTCAGCTGCCCTTCAATCTTCCCCAAATGTGCCCTCTTCGCTTCGAGCTCCTTACGAACGTGGACGTACTCCGATTCGTCGAAGGCCAGGCCGTTCAGCTCGCGGGAGACCTCTTCTAACTCCTTAGTCTTTTGAGACAGGGTCTCCTCCTTCTCCCTAAGCCTCTCCTTCAGTTCGAGTAGTTCTAGCGCCCTCTGCTTCAGCCTCCTCAGTTCCTCGAGTCTCTGAGTTCCCTTGCGCTCGTCGAAGTCCTTTAAATGCTGTAAGCTGTCCGTTTCCTCCTTTATTTCGCTCAGCCTCCTCTCGAGCTCTGCTATCTGCTTACCCTTAGCTTCCACGACAGACTCGTCGACGTTAGAGAGCGCTAGGTATTCCCTGTAGTCTCTCTCGAGACTTTCCAGCTCAGACTTCATGGAGTCGTATTCCTTCGCGACTGCGGCCAGCGCGTTTACCTTTTCCTGTAGGTTCCTCACTTCGTCGTTTAGTCTGTTCAGCCTGTTCTTCTCTAGTAGGTATCTTTGAAGCTCGGCCTGCGCCCTCGTTTTCGCATTCTCTAGTTCGTCGATCGCTTTCTCCAGATCCTTGAGCTTTAGGGTGACCCTGCTCAGTTCCGCTTGCCTCGCCGTTATTTCGCTGTTCAACTGCTCCGATACCTCACGCTTGTGTTCCTCCGTAAGGGGCGACCTGCAGACGGGGCACAGCCCTTGGGCTTTGCTTATTTCCTCCAAATGAGCCTTAGCTTCCTCGATCCCCGCCTTCAGCTTGCCGACCTTTTCGGTGAGCTCGTTCCTTTCCCTCTTCAAGGCGGAAAGTTTCCTCTCTATTTCCTCAACGTTCGGCCTCGCTAGGCCCTCGACTTTCGCCCTTTGTTCCTCGAGCTCCCTCAGTTTGTTATCGAGTAAAGCTTTTACCTTCTCGAACTCCTTACGTTGAAGCTCTAGTTTGTTCAACGTTTCCTTCAGCTTAACGTAGTTCTCGTATTTCGGCCTCAGCTCCTGTTTCCGTTTAAGTCCATCCAACAGTTTAGCGTACTCCTCGCGAAGCGCGCTTAGGGTCGACGAGACTCTAGACATTTCCTTTGCTAATTCGTCGTACCTCCTCTTGCCCTGGACTTTCGCGTTGAGGTCCTCGATTTCCCTATCGATTTCATTAACGTCTGGAACTTCCGCTAGCTTCTGCCTGTTCGCGTCGATGAACTTACGAAGTTCGGCTATTTCCCTCTCCAGGTCCTTTTTCCTCTGCGAGAGCCTGAGGAACTCGTTCCTCTTCGCCTCCAGGTTCTCTAATTTCTTCTCTAACGACTGAACCGCTAGTGAGACCGACTTCAGGCCCTCCTGAAGAGAATGGTACTCCGCCCTCTTCCTGCTAAAGAGGTCGTCCAAGCGCTTGAGTTCCGTCTCAAGCTCGGCGAGAAGCTTCATGTCCGCCTCGATCTTCCTCAGTCTCTCGTCTATCTCGTCCATAACGGCCTTAATTGGGCCGTCCGACGATCTCAGCTTCTCGATCTTCTCCACGTTAATTACCTTCCTGAAGACCTCGTGAAGGTCGTCCAACACGCTCTCTACGTCTCCCTGAGAGACGAAGAGCGTCATTTGTAGCGTGTCCTTGTCTATGCCAAGGAGGTTCTTCACCTGGTTCGTGACCTCCTTAGCGCTCCTGGCCTTCGGAGTTCCTGAAAGCAAGAAGAGGTCAGTTATGGACGCGTTCGAGCCCAGAGAGCGAACTATTTCTATGTCGTTCTTTCCGTCCTGAAGTCTCAGCGTTATTCTCGCGTTTTTCTTCCCCTTTTGTATCAGGTCGTCTTGGTTTACGTTCCTACTGGTCTCCCTGTACAGGGCAAACAGTATCCCGTCTAGGATTGAGCTCTTCCCCGCACCGTTTGGGCCCACTATAACTACGGTTTGGCCTGAGAAGTCGATCAGCGTCCTCTCGTGGCTAAGGAAATTGACCAATTCTATCTGTTTCAGCGTTATCGTGTCGGGCAATTTCAGACACCTGCGAAAGTCCTGACGGCGTTGAGTATCTCGTCCTCGTCATCGGAGAGGATCATCTTCAAGATTAACCTGGCCTCGTCATCCTTGTAGCCTTCCCTTTTCACTAGGTACTCAAGGATGAGGTCGTTAATCGAGCCCGTATTCACCGTAAGTTGGGCCTTGTCCTGAGGCGTTAGGTACGTGTTGTCCTTGTAGATCCTTATCTTCTCCGCGATAACCCCTTCTAAGGAGGAAATCTTCTTCATGAGGACGTCCTTTTTGATGGGCTCGCCCTCGAGGATGAGGTGAATTATTGGTAACTTTCCCCTCACCGGTTTCGGAGCTTTCGCCCTTATCTCCTCTTCGAGGTTTTTGGTGGATACCGCGATAACGTCTTGAGGCCTTATCTCGAGATCCTTTCCCTGGATTACCGGTTCGTCCTTAGAGAGGTCGACGAGCCAGGCGCCCTTCTTAAAGTTCTTGTAGTCCTCGATTTCCCTCTCGTCAATTATGTCGGGGGAGCCAGCGACGGCAATGTAGCTCCCGTTCTCCCTCCTTACCCTCTTCCTGAAGTGTAAGTGCCCGAGGGCGACGTAAACGAAGTCCTTGGGCAGGTCGTCTAAAGTCAGCTGATAGGAATAATCGAAGGGCAACCACTCCTTCACGCCCTGGTGGAGCATTAAAACGCTCTTTCCCTGGGGCCTTAACCCCCTTATAATCTTCTGGAACTCCTCCCTTGTCGATTCGCTCAGGAGCGGGACGTGTTTCTTGCCGTAAAATTTCACCTGTCCTACCTCGATCGGCTTATCCAGGTCCGGAACCCTGACAAGTCCCAAGTTCTGTAGCATTTCGTGAACCGTCGCGCCCCTCCTCTTTGGGGTGTCGTGGTCGCCCGGGATTCCGATGAACGGAATCCCTCTCTCCTTCAATTTCATGAGGTTCTTGACTACGACCATCTCGGCCTCGGTGCTCGGGTTGCTCACGTCAAACAGATCGCCCGTGTGGATTACCGCGTCGACTCTCTCGGATATCGCTGTGTCTATGAGGGTCTCGAACACCTCGTAGATGTCCTTCTCCCTCGACTCGAGGTTGTACTGCCTTTTGCCGACGTGTGTATCCGAAATGTGCATGATCAGCAAAGCGGTTCACCACTCGAGGGCGTGCTTGCTCAAGCTCTCCTCCTCCAGAGCCCTGCTCCACTCCTCTTTCAGGTTCGGATCCCTCCCCGCCAACGTCCCCTCGTACTTGTCTACCTTGACCATCATCGGCAGCTTCACGATAGGGCCTATTACCAACGCCTCTCCCGGGTTGAAGGAGGAGAGTCCCTGAATCAGATCCTCGGTCAGGTTGTCGCTCGTCTCGAGGACGTACTTCTTGTCCGTCGGTTCTACAAGCCTTAGGATTATCTTGTTGAGCATCTGGCTGAGTATGTTCTCGTCGAGGCCCTTCGGCCTCTGGCTGACTACGGTGAGGATAACGCCGAACTTCCTCCCCTCCCTCGCTATCCTTGAGGCCCAGAGCTTGGTCAAGGTGTTCCTATCTTTAGAGAGGAGAACGTGGGCTTCCTCGATTACGCTGACCAAAGGGTACTCAAAGCCCTTGCCCGTCCTCTTGTGCTCCTTCCTAGACATCAGGAACCTCCTCAAGTAGTGCGAGACCACTGCGTCCATGACATCCTCGTCCAACGGGCTCAGGTCGACCACGTTGACGCTCGCCTTCCTGATTCTCGTCATCACGTCACTTAAACTGACGTCTATGTAATCGCCGTATTCATCGAAGAACTCCTCGAGCTTGTTCCTGACTTCGGTCAAGGGTTTGTCGTCCTTCTCTTTGACCTTTTGCTCGTTCACTTTCTCTAGGAAGATCTGCTTCAGGTTTTCTTGCAGGTGCTTTAGGTCGATGTTACCTGACTTCAGCATGTTGTTAACTTCTTCCTTGACGTCCTCTAGTGCCCTCCTGATGATTCTGTACTGAATGTGAGCGTTCTCCCTAATGTTAAGGAGGGTCGCGAACTCCCTCGTCGTGAAGTTCAAAGGGTTCAGCTTCGGTTCCACGAGGTTGAGTCTCCGCGTGTTAAGCGACGAGTACTCTCCGTGGTAATCGAAGATGACTACTGTCGCTCCCATGTCGGCTAGCCTCGTCGACATCACCGCAACCGTATTGGACTTGCCCGCCCCCGTCGCCGCGAGTATTGCCAAATGCCTAGTCAGGGCGTTGACTTCGACCGTGGCCGGCACGTCGGAGCCCAGGACTTTACCCAAAGTTAGGCTACCCTTGGAATAGACCTCACGTAGCTCGTCTTCCGTGGCCAACCTGGCAGTCGCCATTGGCGGCGGGGGGATATCGACCCTCTTTAGGCCGTTCAGGTCTATCAGGAGCTTGGCCTTCCCCTTCATGAATTTAGGTATCTTGTCCCTGTTGGCCTTCGCTAAGTCCTCTAACAAGGAGATGTCGTTAACGTTCTCGTCCACTAGATCGCTCCCCATGGTCAGCGAGGTCAACAGGCCGAGGGCCTTCACGTCGTCGTACTCGATGACGACGTAACTTCCCTCCCTGACCTTGTTCTTAATCAATAGGTTAACGTAAGAGGTGGTAGACTCTCCGACGACATAGCCGATAAACATTCCGAGGGAACCGTAAAAATGTTAGTCCTAGATGTTTAAAAATCTATTACACCTGCATAGGGTAATACTAAAAAACAAGATCAAATCTTTTTAAGCAGCTACCTTCCTCGCGGTCTCAGCTATTTCCTTCTCCTGAGCGGCGAAGGTGCAGAGCATGGCCTCAACGTCGGCGAAGCCCTCGGCCTTGGCGTCCATGGCGACCCTGTCATAGGTGCTTACGTGCTCAGCCGCCTCTTTAACGCTGAAGCTCCTTAGGAGGGCCTCTACCTTTTCGAGGGAGTAGACCATTTTGGGTCGGCTAAATAGTAACGTTGAAGGTTTAAATAGTTTGTTTTTTAATTTCTCCTAGTAGAAAAGTTTTAAAATCCAATATTAGACATCAGAAAGTTAGAAATAAAAGGAGATAAAATTAGATTGCGTCGAATTAATTTAATCCCGATCTTCATGCGGGGGGCTTACCGCTCTCTAGCAGGTCTGCGAACGCCTTTCTTGAGAGGTCGTAGTAAAGCGAGGCCTCCTCCTTGAACGCCCTACTTTTTTCTTGAACCCTTTCGGCCAAGAGGTTGGCCATCATGTATAAAGTAGCGTAGTGCATGAACCTCTCCGGCTCGTTAGTAGGGGGTTGCGAGGCCTTTAGCTCCTCGAACCACTTGATGACGTAGTCTAGGCCGTTGTATTGGATTATCTTCTCTAGAATCCCCTTTGCGTGACCCAACTCGACGAGGGCCTTTTCCTTCAGCTCTCTCGCCTGCTCCAGCTTCCCAGCGCTTTGATATGCTTCGGAAGAGAACAACAGCATCAGGTGATCCTCGGAGTTGGCCATGAAGAGGTGCTTCAACCCCTCCTCGGTTTTCGGGCCTAGAGGCATCGTTCGAATATTTCCTATGAAAATAATAAATCAAACTACTTGAACTGAACTCCTGGAGTGATGACTGACTCCAATTCGGATCTGTGAAGAGGTAACCCGAGGCTGATAGTATGATTACGGTAAGCGAAATGAGGGCTCTCGAGATAAACTCCCTGGCGTTCGGCGTTCCGACACTACTCCTTATGGAAAACGCAGGCAGGTCTGTAAAGGACGCGATAGTTGAATCCCTTGGCACAGTAAAGGGCAAGAGAGTAGCCGTTTTCGTTGGCCACGGAGGGAAAGGCGGCGATGGGCTCGTCGCGGCGAGGCACTTAGCCATCGAAGGTGCAGACGTCACGGTTTACCTGCTAGGCGAGAACAAACACGAGGACGCGATCGTTAATCTCAACGCCATAATGGACATGGACTACTCGGTTAAAGTAATAGAAGTCAAGGACGTCTCACAGCTGGAGCCGATCGAAGCTGACGTCCTGATCGACGCGATGCTTGGAACAGGCGTGAGGGGCAAGGTCAGGGAGCCCTTCGCTACCGCAATTCAGGTCTTCAACAGGAGCAAGGGGTTTAAGGTGAGCATTGACGTACCTTCTGGGACAGATCCCGATACGGGCGAAGTTCTAGGCGTTACCGTGATCCCCGACTTGGTGGTCACTTTTCACGAATTAAAGAAGGGCCTCGTCGGAAAACCTTACAAAGTCAAGGTCTACAACATAGGGATCCCGCCCGAGGCGTCCATCTATGTAGGTCCAGGGGATTTGATCGTGAAGCTACCGCAAAGGAAGCCCCAATCTAAGAAAGGGGACAACGGCAGGCTACTAGTTATTGGGGGTAGCGAGACCTTCCACGGTGCCCCGACGCTAGCAGCCTTAGCGGCAATGAAGGCTGGCAACGACTTAGTTTACTTGGCGGCCCCGGAGGAGACGGCCAAAACGATAGCCTCTTTCTCGCCCGACCTCATCACCGTAAAGCTCTCCGGGAAGAACTTGAACCCCGGAAACGTAAGTGAGCTGTTGCCCTGGATCGAGAGGGCTAACGCCGTAGTTCTCGGACCTGGCATGGGGCTTAAGGACGAGACTGTGGAATTCTCGAAGGAAATCGTCGACTTACTGATAGAGAGGAGGAAACCCACGGTATTGGACGCTGACGCGTTGAAGGCCAACAAGGGAAGGAGGCTAAGCCCTAACTTCGTGATAACTCCTCACGCGGGCGAGTTCAGAATTTTCTTCTCGGTCGAGCTGGATAAGGACGTCAGGAAAAGGATAGACCAGGTCGTGTCAGCTGCGAGGCAGTGTGGCTGCGTTGTCCTAGCCAAGGGTTACGTGGACGTCATTTCGGACGGCGAGAGGTTTAAGCTAAACAAGACCGGTAACCCTGGGATGACGGTAGGCGGCACGGGCGACACGCTCGCGGGCCTTGTGGGCTCGTTCCTTGCCATGAGGCTATCTCCCTTCGACGCCGCAGCGTTGGGGGGCCTAGTTAACGGCCTTGCGGGTTCCCTTGCGTATTCGGAAATGGGCCCTCACTTCACGGCCAGCGACTTGATAGCTAGGATTCCTCAGGCTATGAACGACCCGATCAACGCGTTCAAGAAAAAGCCCTATGTCAGGGTTCTTTGAGTTTCAGAGTCCCTTAAGGGCTTCCAACGCCTTATCGACGTGCTCCTCGGCCTTCCTCAAACCCTTGATGACTGCCCTAACTATTCCGTTCTCGTCTATCACGAAAGTTACCCTAGACGCACTCTTCCCGGACTCGCTCAATACGCCGTAAAGCTGGATTATCTTTAGCTCAGGGTCAGCCACTATCGGGAAGCTGGCGTTGTACTTCTGTGCGAACCTCTCCTGAGTAGGCAGTTTGTCAGCGCTAATGCCAATCACTTCCGCGTTGAGCTCCTTGAACTTCTCGTACATCTCCGCGAACCTTTGGGTCTCACGAGTGCAACCCGGAGTGAACGCTTTAGGGTAGAAGTAAAGGACCACCCTTTTGCCCCTGAAGTCGCTGAGCTTGATTTTACCCTTAGTGCTCTCGGCCTCGAAGTCTGGGGCTGGATCTCCTACGTTTACGGCCATTTCGAGTCCCTGAATGCCAATCTAAGATAGCTTAAAAAGTGCTTGTTAGGTTTCACAAGGGAAGGAAATGAGGCTGATTCCAAGGACGATGTCAACACAGCACCCCGACAACGCGAGGGTTCCAGACTGGGCCAAGAGCGAGGTAATAAGTGGGGAAGACGAGGTCGTCGAGGCGTACTACGTCTACTCGAGCCTCGGCGTGCACGAGGTGATGTGGGACGCGGAAGGCAAGGACGTAGACACCCACGTAGTTAGGAAGCTCTTTACGAACTACCCCGAGTTCTTCGAGGAGAAAATCCTGGGCAAGGACGTCTTCCTCACATACAGGATTCCGAACCCGAAGATTGAGGGCGCCGAGCGGAAGGTGTTCGTTGAGACACTCGAAAGCATCCCCATAACCTACGATTTAGCCGAGAAGTTCTACGGCATTGACAGGGTCATCCCTCCCGTCTTTGAGGTGATTCTTCCCTTTACGACTAGTTATACTGACTTGCTAGGCGTCGTGAAGTACTACGAGAACATCATAGCATCGAAGGACGACATCAAGCTCTACGACGACTTCACGGTTAAGGACCTGATAGGGGAGACGAAGCCGAAGAAGCTGGAGGTAATTCCGCTCATAGAGGACAGGTACTCGATGGGCAGGATGGACGAGATAGTAGGGAGGTACATCGAAACAACGAAAGTGCCTTACATCAGGGTGTTCCTGGCTAGGTCGGATCCGGCAATGAATTACAGCATGTACTCGGCGGTCCTGGTAATCAAGTACGCCCTGAGCAGGCTGTCCAAGATCTCCAAGAGAACAGGGGTTCAGGTCTTTCCGATAATAGGCGCGGGTAGCTTACCGTTCAGGGGACATAACTCTCCCCTTAGAGTAGACAAGTTCCTCGACGAGTACAGAGGGGTTTACACGGTCACAGTTCAGTCAGCTTTCAAGTTCGATTACGACGAGGGGTTAGTGAGGGAGGCGATCCAAAAGCTCAACAGGGCAGAAGTAGTTGACCCGATAGAGTTCACGGACGAGGAAGAAACGAAATTACTCAGCATAGCGGACAAATTCACGAAGAGGTACCAGTTCAAGATTGAGAGCCTCGCGACCGCTATTAACAGCGTGGCGTCTCTCCTGCCTAGGAGGAGGGCCAGGAAGCTCCACATAGGTCTCTTCGGATACTCGAGGAGTACAGGAAGGGTTACTCTGCCGAGGGCGATCAGTTTCGTCGGTTCCCTTTACTCTTTAGGGTTGCCGCCTGAGCTTTTGGGCGTCTCCGCCCTTTCCGAGCTCGAAGAGGGCGAGTTCGAGCTGTTCAAGACCGCCTACAAATACTTCATGGATGACATCTCCTTCGCGTCCAAGTTCTTCAACTACGAGGCTCTGGACTTGATATCCGAAGTCTGGAAGGTCGACAGGGACGTGATAAACGCGATAAGGGAAGACGTGGAGTACGTCGAAGACGTTTTGGGGATAAAGCTTGGGGGAGACGATTACGCGACAAGAAAACACGTGATGATGTCGACCCTGTTGTACCTCGCCATTAAGGAGAACAAGATGGAGGAAGCGAAGTCGTTGGTCAGAGAGATGGCTCTACTTAGGAAATCAATTGGATAAACTTGAAACATTATCTCCATTTTTCACGCGTACAATTCTCTAGATAGGCTTTAATCTTAGATGTTCATATCTCCAAGTATAATGCCTGAGAAATTCATCAACGTGAAAGGCGCGAAGATCAGGGTCATAGAAGAAGGGGAAGGCAAGCCCGTATTTCTCTTTCACGGGGCCAGGTTCAACGCCGAGACTTGGGTGAACACCGGGACGGTGAACGCAATTGCTCAGGCGGGGTTCAAGGCCATCTCAGTCGATTTCCCAGGATACGGCAAGTCGGAGAGGGGTAACTACACGATCCTTTCGGAATTCATCAGGGATCTCGTTTACACTCTGGGCGTAAGCAAGGCATACTACCTGGGGGCGTCGATGGGAGGTGAGGCGGTGCTCGGCTTCGCCCTCAACGTGCCCGAGAAAGTGGAGGGAGTGATCCTCGTCGGAGCAGTTGGGGTGGACAAGTACAAGGAGAAACTCATGTACCTCAACGGGAAGAAAGTCCTCCTGATCTGGGGAAAGGAAGACACGGTCGCGCCAATAAGGAACGCTAAAATGATCCTCGACGCCGTTCCGACGGCCAAGTTAGTTTACGTTGGGAAGCAGCACGCGTGCTACCTTGACGACCCCGAGGCGTTCAATCAAGAGGTAGTCAGTTTCTTGAAGGGGTAATATGACTTGGAGGAGGAGCTAAGGAAGGTCCTCCTCGATGTCATTAAGGACAAGAGGTACCTACAGATACTTCGTCACCTCAGGATAGCTAACGTGGACTACGGCAAGTCAATCATGAAAAACACGAAAATCCCCATCGATCAAGTCGTGACTCTCCTGGACGACCTAGAAAGGATGGGACTCGTTGAAAGGGTGCCAGGCGCGACTGTCAAGAACACGGAAGCGAAGTTTAAACTGAGCCACGAGGTTCACAAGCATCATACATACTACAGGCTGACCAGGTTAGGTGACCATCTCTTGAGGAACCTAACTGAAGACGAACTGATCAAGGCTTACGCGGACTTCATGAAGAGTAATAACGATTACTTGACCGTGTTGTCCCTGGCGGAGAAGCTAAACGCCGATCACGCGCTCACTTACGCGAAACTCAGCAAGAAACCCCTTGAGGAAACTATGAAGGTCATAGAGGAGCTGATTAGGGCAGGCCTTCTCGAGGAGAAACACGATAAAATAATAAAGTTCGGCGAAAGGAAGGCCAAACCTAAGAAAGAGACGAGGACGCATCATAAATATTACGGGCTTACTAGGGAAGGGGAATTCGTCGTGAGGTACCTCAAAAGAACAAAGGTGATTTCCTAAGGCGTTAGAGGCTCAGCTTCACTTCTCTATAAATCATATCTATGAGCTGATCTATCGTTAGGTCATTCCTCTCGAATTTCTCGAACAAGTTGTCCGCCCTGTTCACTACGCTTGAAATCACGTTTTCTACTTTCTTCCTGACTACCAGTTCTACCAACTTCCTCCTTCTCTTCTTCACTACACTCTCGAAGTATCCTTTAGACACGAGGAATTTCATGTGCTCCTCAAAGAGGTCCACTAACTCCTTCACTCCAATTCCTCTCGTGGCTATCGTCTTCACTATCCTAGGCTCCCAGTCGAACCTCGGGCTGACGATCCCCTCAGTGGCGAACTTCACTGCCTCGTAAAGCATTTCCGCCTCAGGCTTGTCCGCCTTGTTTACAACGTATATATCGCCTATTTCCATAAGTCCGGCCTTTAGTGCTTGTATCTCGTCTCCCGTGCCGGGAACTGTGACTACGGCTATCGTGTGCACGCTGTCCATTACTTCCGTGTCAGTTTGCCCAGCGCCGACTGTCTCGACGATGATCCTGTCGAAGCCCAGCGCGTCCATCGCCTCTATTAATAGCAAAGCGTCAGCGGAAAGCCCGCCCAGATGACCTCTCGTCGCTAGACTCCTAATGAAGACGTTACCCTCCAACTCCTTTCCCGTCATCCTTATCCTGTTTCCCATGAAAGAGCCCTTCGACACGGGACTGGTCGGGTCGACTAATATTACGCCGACCCTATGGCCCCGCCTCACGTACTCCTCGATAAGAGCTCCGATTAACGTGCT
>JBAMMP010000020.1:0-2224 GCA_039793765.1 Sulfolobaceae archaeon | reverse complement strand
GACGCTGGCTTCCTTTCAGCCTCGAGGTTCTCCAGGGGCACCGCGCTTCTCGCCTCCCTTGACGACGTGTCCTTCAGGAAGCCCGTCAACTTAGGGGACGTCATAGTTCTGGAGGCCGAAGTGGACTATGTCGCTCACTCCTCGATGGAAGTTACCATGAGGGCCGTGAGGAACGGTGAGGTGGTCGTCGAAGCTACGGGAGCTTACGTCCACGTGGACGAGTTCCTCAGGCCGACCGTGATCACCTCGGAGCTGAAGCCGAGCGGAGGGGACGAAGAGGAGAGGTACCTTTCAGCGAAGGCTAGGAGGGAGAGGAGGCTCGGGAGGATAGCGGACAGGAAAGATAGGAGGTACGACGTATCCGACCCAACTGAGGGGCTCAGGTACAGGCTTTCCTCAACCTTCTACGTGAGCCCCGAGCTATCCTACGACGGGAGAATAATGAGCGCGGGGAAGCTGTTGAAGATCATGGACGACTTGGGCGGGACTGTGTCCCTAAACTATCTAGGTTACAAGGGCTCCAAGACTGGCCCGACCGTAGTCACTGTCGGAGTTAACGGGTTCAGCTTCTACTCCCCGATAAAGGTTGGGGACGTAGTGACGGTTTACGCGGGGCTAATATACGTGGGGAGGAAGAGCGACGACGTCCTGCTTAAAGTCGTGAAAGAAGACCCGAGGTCTGGGGTTAAGGAACACGTCGCTACTGCCGTCTTCTCCTACGTCAAAATCGATGAGAGCGGGAGGCCTTCAGAAATGCCGGAATACGTGCCTTCGACCGAGGCCGAGAGGAGGCTTTACCAAGAGGCCCTGAAGAGGAGGGAGTCTTTAGGGCTCTTACGTAAGTGACCCATAATGCTCCGCTTATCACGAAGCCCACGAAGGAGACTTGATAGCTGGCCTCCAACGGGAAACTGCTTAGGATCGAAGGAACGAACGACCCCAGGCTAGACCCTACGTCTCCGAAAGCGTTTATGAGGCCGACGACCTGTCCCCTGTTCTTCTTGAGGTTGCTCAGCACTAGCGAGAAATAGGAAGTGCTGAAGATCGACCACAACGAACCGAAGCTCAAGAAGAGGACCAGAACTGAAAACTCGTTGACCGGCAAGTCGGACAGGATCCAATAAATGACCAACGATCTGCCAAGGATCGACAAACCCGCCGTGAACCCCTCAAGTCCTTTGACTATTTTAGGGGCGACGTAGAACATCGCTATCTCAAGTAAGTACAGCCCAGTGTAGCTCATGAAATAGTAGTCTGTGGGTATCCCCTTCTCCTTCAATAGAGGGATATAGAGTATATAGAAGACCTCGGTAGAGGAATTGAAGGCAAAGAAGATCAATATTGGAATTAGAGTGTCCCGGAAGTCCTGCACCCTCTCGGCCTTGTCTGCCCTGACTTCGCCAGAGTAGCTAGGGATTAAAGTTGCGTTAGTCAAGGTCGCCGCTAAGAAGAGGGTAACGATGAGCTCCGCCCTCAACGGCGAGTGAACGACTATTACGCTCCCGATCACGTTACCGCCCAAGCTCGCAATCGAAAGGAGCGCGTTCTGTTTCGGTAAATTCTCCACATCGAACCTCTCCAACATGAACGTCGAGTAGAGCGGGCCTCCCAAGGCTGAGGCGAAGCCCACGAGGCCATAGAAGTAAGGGTAAAGCCCAGTGGACAGGGCGAAGGAAAGGGGGACGCCCGAGACGACGTAGATTACGAAGAGCGGTTTCCTGACCCTTGTGTTGTCTACGACCCACCCCCAGAAGTACGACCCCAACGCGTTCATGACGCTATAGTAAGTGATCATTAAGCTAAGGTCGAACGTGGAACCGGTCAGTTCGTAGTATTTCAGGGGGTAATAGAGCGTAATTATCGTGTAGGCCGAGTTGGCCAGTAGCTGTCCTAGGTAATACCTCACGAAATAATCGCTAACCCCTGCATGGTCTTATTAGAGGTAAACCTCATCCTCATGTCCGCTCACTTTTAATAGTCAACCACATCGCCCTGACGGAAGACTTTGATTAGGAGAGTTCCTAGCGGTGTCTGAAGAGCTTTGAACTACGTAGCCCTTGCGGTTGGCCTGGTTACGATCAACCCTCTTAGCCCTTAGGGGCAGGCTCGGTATTCCGCCATGGCTCGCCCTCCTGTTAGGTGGGACTTTGATGGTGGCCTTCGGAGTGGAGAGCCCAGAGGAGGCGATAGCGAGCATAGACCTCAACGTGATACTTTTCCTCCT
>JBAMMP010000019.1:0-16414 GCA_039793765.1 Sulfolobaceae archaeon | reverse complement strand
AAGGAAGTCCAGAGCGAAGTGACGAAAAAACTGAGGTCTTCATGACCTTTTGTCCTTTACCTTCATTACTTTTCGAGAGCTTTTTGAGGTCCTGGTCAGCCACGAGGAGGCTTTGAAGGCCGTGAGCAGGGAATAGGGTGAGATGATCCCTTGCATCAAGAGGAGGGCGAAGCCCGCGACGGCGCCTTTGGGGTCTTCCGAGACTCTTGGCAATATCATTTTCCACAAACCTAAGGCCGCGAGCCCGGCCAAGACCTTAGACATTATACTGATGCTCACCCATAGGAGCCTCAACGGATCCTTAGCGAACGCGTGAGCCAAGAAGTGATCTATTGGGTCCAACCCGTGAGTTTTGCCGAACGAGATTATCATTGCCTTGAGGAAGTGCTCCATGAACATCACGTCTGGCAATCGTAAGTGAGACCCGTGCGTCAAACCGAGACGCGTCTCGAACAGGAACACAGCTAACCCTAGGAATGGCGAAAAAGCGGAAACGAGGCCGGAATAGTAATACAGCCACCCCCTCCCCCAGTTTAAGCTCCTCATGTCCAGGAGAAGGTAAAGGTAGCCCGCCCTCGTCCACCTCAGTATTTGTAGGAGAGCCTCCCTGACCCCTCTAGGGGGGCTGGTCTCCACCTCGACTGAGGACAAGTACGCCAACCTCAAGCCACTAGCCAAAGCCCTAGAAGTCAGCTCCTTGTCGTCGCCAATTACAACGCTACGGCCGAGTAATCTCCTTTTCGAAAGGTTTGCCGCCAAACGCCTGAGCTCGCTCGCCCTGTAAACGGAGAACTGGCCGTTCAGGACGTACAGCTTCCCGAACCCGGCGAACGCCCGTTGGACTAAGTCCTTGTAATGCTCCAGGAACTTGGAAGCCCTGGACAGCAAGTCGTTCCCTGCCACGCTTATCCTCACCGTGACCGCGTCGTACCCGGAGTGCAGGACGCAAACGGCCTTCCTCAGCGCTTCGTGGCTCACCAGAGTGTCGCTGTCGACTAGGGCCACGTACTCTTCGTCCTTCAACTTTCCAACTCCGAACTCTATTGCCCTCCTCTTTCCCGACTTCTCTATGCGGTAAAACTCCGCTCCTATCGATTCAGCTATCGTTTTATAGGGGTCGCCGACCCCGTCCCCGACGACAATTACCCTGTCGAAGAGTTCGACCAATCTCCCCAAGACAGTCGCGAAACGCGAAGTATCCTCGTTGTAAACGGGGACTATCGCAACTACCTTCCCCGACTCCGAACAGGTAAAGACCTGGGGCTCCCTATATCTCCTCGCCCCCAAGTAGATCAAGACCATCTGAATCGCTAAGGCGAAGGACGTAATTGACGCGAGGAGCTCCACGACGTCTTCGGGCTCTAAAAACATTGCCAACGGCTTTGGACTCAGAATTAAAATCAATAACCACAGCTTTGTGATGATAAAAGTCGTTCAGACCTTGGCCTTCTTCAGGTACTCGATGAGGCCTCCGGCCTTTATTATCTCGAGCGGCATCCCGGTTATGCCCTTGCCCTTCAGCACCTTAGTGTTGTTGACCTTAATCTCCCCCGTCTCGACGTTGACTACCACATAGTCGCCCTCGTTGATCTCCTTCGTGGCGTTGGGCAACACTATTGCGGGAAGGCCGTTGTTGATCGCGTTCCTGTAGAATATCCTCGCGAAGGACTCGGCGATTATTGCCTTGACTCCCGCGGCCTTAAGGGCAATTGCAGCTTGTTCCCTGCTCGACCCCATTCCGAAAACTTTGCCGGCGACCAGTATTACCCCCTGCTTCGCCTTCTTGTAGAACTCAGGGTCTAGGGGCTCCATGGCGTGCTGTGCCAGGTATTCTGGGTCGGTGTACTTGAGGTACCTCGCTGGAATGATGATGTCAGTGTCTATCTTGTCCCCGAACTTGAGGACTTTGCCCTCAACTATCATGGCTCAGAACCTCCTGGGGTCTGTTATTTTACCCTCAACTGCCGAGGCCGCGGCAACCGCAGGCCCAGACAGGTAGACCTTGCTCTCGTTGCTACCCATTCTGCCCTTGAAGTTCCTGGAGCTGGTGGACACTATGTTCTCTCCAGGCCCTGCTATGCCGAAGTGGCCTCCCAAGCAGGGGCCGCAAGTGCCGTAGGTTATGATACAGCCGGCGTCTGCCAGAACCTTGATTACCCCCATGTCCATGAGCTTCTCGAAGAGGTTGTATGATGCTGGGATCGCTATGCACCTGCTCTTCACCTTCCTCCCCTTCAGGATTTGTGCCGCCATGACGAAGTCGCTTATCCTGCCGTTCGTGCAGGAGCCTATGAAGACCTGGTCTACTGGAGTGCCCTCGACTTCTGTCACGACCTTGACGTTGTCCACGCTGTGCGGAGCCGCCACTAACGGCTCCAACTTGTCCAGCTCAATGGTGTACTCGTCGACGTACTTCGCCCCCTGGTCGGGAGTTACTACAGGAGGCTCGTATCCCCTCATGGTCTTCACGTAGTTGACCGTCTCAGAGTCGGGCACGAACATCAGGGCGTCGGCGTTCATCTCTATGCCCATGTTGGCTACGGTCGCCCTGTAGTCCATCGGGAAGGCTGAGGGCTTCTCCACGAAGACCTCTATGGACATGCCGTTGAAGTAGTCGGCCTTGAAGTCGCCAAGGAGCTTTAAGGCCACGTCCTTCCCGTTTATCCACTTCGCAGGCTCGCCCTTGAGTGTCACTTTGAACGGCTGTGGAACCTGAACCCAGGTCTTCCCCGTTATTACTGCGGCGGCGACGTCGCTGGCCCCCAAGCCTTGCGCGAAGGCTCCCAAAGCTCCCGAGGTCGTCGTGTGGCTGTCGGCGGCGACCACTACCTCTCCGGGGTTAACGTACTTCTCAATTAGAACCTGGTGCAGGATCCCGTAGTTGATGTCGTGGAAGTTGGGTAACCTGAGCTCCCTGACGAACTTCCTTATGTTCCCCTGGATCTCCGCGCTCCTTACGTCTGGGGGCGGGGCGAGGTGGTCAAAGGCTATCACGAGCTTCTGGGGGTCGAAGACCTTAACCGCCCCCACTTTCTCCATGACTTCAATCACGTGGTAACCGGTCAGGTCGTGGAACGCTACCTTGTCGACCTTGATCTCCGTCACGTCTCCTGGGCTGACGGGCTTCCCCGCGGCCCTGCTGAGGATCTTCTCGGTTAACGTCTGGGGCATCGGCGATTTAAGCACGCTTAAAACTTTTAAACATTAACTAGAGAGCGTTGACCCATCGCCCTTGAACTCCTTAAGGAATTCAGCTAGCTTCACGAAGTTGGGGTTGTTGCACCTGTTGACCAACCTCACTATCCCCAGCTGGGTTCTGACCTCCGGCTCGTAGCTCTCCTTTATGGCGTAGAGCACCCCGGCGTAATGGACTACGCCCCTCAGCATCTCCTCGACTATGGCCTCCGTTAGGGGGAACTGCTGTATTATGAAGGCCACTCCGTTGCACCACCCTAGGCTCGGAACCGCAGTCCCCCCGAGGGCCCTTGCTTGAAGTAGGACTTCCGTAACGAGCTCCTCGAACGAGTACTTGATGACCTCGTGGACGACTATCTTCTTGAACGGCTGGTACTCTATTTCGGTCACAATGATTCAATTTACTAGGCGATATATAGCGGTTCGCTGAACCCCACTTTATTAGGTTCCTAACTTTCCTCTATCCCTATGTCTCGGAAGAGCCTTGCGGCCTTCATGGCACTCCTGGTATTAATGACGGTCTCCTTCAGGGCCACGAACAACATGGTCGGGACGACGTTGCCATTAGTCGCCAAGTACGAGCTGGGCTTCTCGGCAACCCTCGTCGGGCTCCTCTCTGCAGTATACATGGCCTCCAACCTCATAGTGAACCTCTTCGTGAACCCCAGGCTGAGCTTGGGGACTGCGACGAGGCTCTTCGTCATCGCTTCGTGGGTAAACGTGGCGTTGTTGCCCCTCTTTTACCTCTCAGACCAGCTCACGGTTTGGATTGTGAGCCTGGCGAGCGGGTTCGTGAACGCCCTGCTCGTCCCGTTGCTGATGACCTACGCCTCTACCGCCCCGGACAGGGAGAGGGCGATGAACCTCTACAGCACGGCCCTTTCCCTGAGCCTCATCCTGGGGCCCCTCTACGAGACCCTGTTGTTGACGAAGTACAGCTACTCAGACGTCTTCCTGTTCTTCGTGCCGGTGGCAATGGTCTTGGCGATCCTCTCGTTCAGGGTTAAGATGGACGACGGGGCACAAAAGAGGTCGAGGCAGAGCGCGAGGGCCCACCTGAGGAACCCCGGGCTCATTTCGGCGATCCTTGCGATAACCACCTACAATGTGCCATTCGCCGCGATAACTACCTTCTCGGCAATACTTGTCCAGGAGAGGTTCCACGTCAGCTCCTTCGAGGCCTACTCGGTTTACCTGCCCTTCTACTTGGCCTCCTTCTTGACGAGGCTCTTCATGACGATAAGGCCCTTCGAGGACCTCAGGAGGCCGTTAATAATCTCCATACTCCTAACCCTGGTATCGCTCGTCGGTCAGACCTTCGCGACGAGCTACGCGGAGTTCCTGGCCTTCTACTTCATCCTGGGCATTCCTCACGGCTCCGTCTTCCCCATGGCTACCGTCCTCATAACCAGGGCGTCGAGGCTCGAGGAGAGGGTGGCCCTGAACTCGTACTTCATGGCTTACAACAACGTGCTGTTCATAGTGGTTCCGCCCTTTGTCGGGCTCCTCAGCGACTTCATAGGTTTGAGCTACGCCTTCGCTTCGCTAACCGCTGTAGTGGCGGCCTCGGCGATAGCGTTAGCGAAGTACATGAAGCTGCCCTTCTTCACCTCGCCGAACGTAGGGCAGTGAGGGCCGAAGCGAGGATTATGAGCGACGCACCCAGGTACTGTAACGGGGCCAAGACCTGAGTTAAGATGAAATAAGCATAGACCATGGCGAACACTGGTTCCAGGGAGGTCAGAAGGCTCGAAGCCAGGGGCCCGACTTCCCTCATCCCTTTGTAGAAGAAGTAGTACGCGACGACGGTCTCCACGACACCCAGGAGGACTCCGGCCGCGACTACGCTCGGGGCGAACTCATTGAAAGCCAGGGAGGTCAACGCGAGAGGGGGCAAGCTCCACAGGCTCTGGGCGGCGATTATGTCCCACTCGGCGAACCCCCTGGACTGCATTATCGACGAGTAGTAAATGAGCAGGGAATACGTGAACCCAGAGAGTAATCCCAAGGCGGTGTAATAGGTGAAAAGCTCCGCGTTGTAAATGAGCAGGACTCCCGCTACAGTTAAGCTTGTGGCCGCGTAGTCTATTAACCTCACTCTTCCTCCCCTAATCAGCTCGTAGGCGACGATGAAGGCGGGAGCAGTGTAAAGCATAGCGGCGGAAACGGAAGTCCCCTCGACGACTATTGTTAAGACGTATGTGGAGTAGAAGGCCGAGGAGATCAATCCCATAATTATAGCCTCCCTCCTCATCACGAACCTGAGCCTGGTCGCGAGAAGAGCCGTAGCTGAGAGCGACCTTATTAGGACGGCCGGAGCTACGCCCCCCTCGTTCGGAACGAGCGCCTGAACGATGACCCCGATCCCTCCCCAGAGCGCTGAGGCCGCTAGCAGGTATAAAGTCCCCAGCTTCCTGTCCAAGCCCTCGGAGACTAGAAGGGTCAGATTAATGAGCTTGGAGTCGATGAGTTGAACGCCTTGAAGGAGGACAAAGAGGCGAGGAAGGTCAAGCTCTTCGCCCTACTTCTCGGCGTCGCGGCTTTCCTGCTCCTCGCTTTACCTTACCTCAGCCAGGACTTCTTGTCTAGCGCCCTATATCAGCCGGTCGAGGAGCTCAAGTCGCTGGAGAACGTCAGCTACACGGCCCAGGTCTTCCCTCAGAACAGCTCGATTGTAATAAACGTCCGCAACCCGGCCTCCTTCGCTGTCACTGTGCTGAACGTTTCCGGCCCAGGGGTGAGTTCGACGCAACCCGTCACGATTCCGCCTCAGTCCAACGGAATTGTAGTATTAAAGATCTACAATTACAGGGAGGCCTTGAAGGCTTACTCCTCTGGGAACTTCTACCTTACCGTAACGTTGCACTTCCTCAACGCGACCGTCGCGGTGACGAGCAGATGAGGCCCTGGAGAGCTTTAGCTGTAGTCTATTACGCTCTCTCGATCTTCGTGATCCTCGTCCCAGTGTACTGGTGGTTAGTCGACGTGGGAGGGATACTCACCATTATGGACTCTCCCTTCATGATAAGCGTGAGCTTCCTGGGGCAAGACCTGAAGATAGTTAACCTGATCAACGCGGGGCTGACAGGGTTCAGGCTGTACCTCTTGATAATTACGGCATACGGGCTGTTCGCCGTCCTGAAGGGCAAGAAGTTCGTGGACTCGACGCTCTTCGCGGTCACCGTGCTGTACATCCTGGAGCCGATACTCTTCTTCTTGATCGTAAAGCTGTTGTCAGCACTCGGCTACCTCCCGGCGGACTACGAGCCGATCCTGTTCGGCACGACGCAGCTAGTCGTGACCCAGCAGAACACGGTCGCCGTGTTGCTCGTGACTTTCAAGCCCACGGAGTTCTACTGGTTCGCTCTGCTTGTCGCCGCGCTCTACCTCCTAATGAGGGCTTCCCTAATGATAGAGAGTAGAAAGGAGGAGAAACAGACCTGAACTCAGGTGTAAGAGACCTGAACCGCTTTCTCGCAGGCCTCGTTCACGCCTTCCCTACAGGCGGAGACCAGGATGCCCCTCGCCAGCGTCGTCTCTCCTACTGCCTCGAGGGCGTCCGCCATGTTCTTTATGGCCTTGTAGGACTTGGTCTTGACCACTTCCGCCAGCTTGCTTGCCCTTCCCTGGGCCACTACGGCCTTCACGACCGGAACCAACTCCTTCAAGTTGGCGCTCTGGGAGAGGCAGACCGCCAGCTTGCTGAGGTTGCTGCAGTTCTTGAAGTCGAACCTGCCGCCGAACTTCAAGTAGAACTCCACGAGGGTCTCGCAGTTGCAGGCGTCGATCGCGTTGCAACCGAACCAGTTGAGGTCTTCCTCGGGCGGGATCTCCTTGAGGAGCTTTGAGAGCTCCTCGAAAGCGTCTTCCTTCTTGTTGAGGAAGAGGAGCTCCTTGACGTTCATCAACCTCTTGTAGCGCTCCAAGCCCAGGGTCATTCCCAGGATAATTGAAGGTGGCCGTGGTATTTAATGCAAACTTCTATGCCCCTCTCGCTCCCGTGAAAGTATTACTGGGGATTAGTGCCCAAGATCGCCCTCCCTTCTCCTGAAACGTAGCCGAACGACTTCGCTTTCCCTAGCGCGATGTCCGCCGCCATCTTACCCATGGCGGGAGCGAAGCTCCAGCCCAACCTGCAGGCCCCGGTAGCCACTACGAAGCCCCTGATCTCCCCTACGAGGGGGAAGCCATCGTAAGTGCAGGGCCTCCACCCTTCTTTTGCGTCGATCATCTCCTCGATTTGGATCGCCCTAGAGGCCAACTTCAGGAACCTTGAGGAGTCGCCCATGCCTGGGCTGAAGTCGGCCTCGAACCCGGCAGTGACCTTGTAGTGGCCTGAGTTCTTGACTATTGCTAGGCCGTAGTCGTTGATCACCACGCTGACCGGCAACCCCACGAGCTCTTTCGCCTTAACCCTGTAGCCGTAGCCCTTGAAGGCCGTGACTGCCAAACCTAATGCTGTGACGCCGACGCCGTTCGCGAGGACGACCCTGTCGTACTCCCTTTTCAACGCCTCGAAGTCCTGAACATCCTTGAGTACCACCTTTACTCCTTCTAGCTCCCTCTTCATCCTCTCGACGAACGCCTCGGTGGAGACCTTGGCGAGCTCGGGGAAATACACAGCCCTGCCTAGGCCCTTCACCTCGGACTCCTCGCACTTGGGCCTCAGGGGGCTCGACTTGCAGTCCTCTAGGTTGTCGAGGAAGTCCCTCTCGTCCAGGGATACCTCGTAGAGGCCGGAATCGTCGTAGTCGAAGTCGTTCTTTTCTTCCGCGAACCTCCTGTACTCCTTCAGCGAGAACTCGGCCATCCACCTGGCTGTAGACCAGGCCTCCTCTGGTGGAGGGGAGTTGAGGGTTTTCAGGAGGGCCTTGAGCCAATTAGTGTTGACCCGCTTAACTCTCGTGATCCCCCTCGACATGTACCTCAGCATCTTGAGGATCATACCTGTAGTGTTGATCCTGTCGAACCTGTAGGGCTCGATTAAGCCAGCCGCGTGGACTGAGCCCCTTCCCAAATATTCCTTCTCGAAGAGGGTGACCTCCGCGCCTTTTGCTTTCAGGTAGTACGATGCGAAGAGTCCCACTATCCCTCCGCCGACTACTGCTACTCTCACGTTGGGCTACCTCCTTTACTGGCTCGCCTTTCCTTCGAGTTGGCCCTCTTCAGCGAAGCCCAATTCCTTAGCCACTTTCTTGGCCCTCCTGCTCACGGAGCTCTTCCTCTTCGAGATTTCCTCAAGGTAGGGATAGAGCTCCTTCAGTTCCTCCCTACTCATGAAGCCCAGGTCTACGAGCTCTTTAGCTTTTTCCCATGCCAGAACCCTCACGCTCGGCTTCCTCGCCTTGAGGAAGTCCTTGAACCTCTCCTTGTCCTCCTCTGTGAACACCTTGTTCTTCACGAGCTCCACGAAGAGCCTCCAGGCCTTCTTTCTGACGGTCACCCACCTGCTCTTCAGGAGCCTCCAGTAGGAGATCCTGGCCTGCCTGAGCGAGTCGAAGGAGATCAAACCCAAAGACAGCATTTTCTCGTAGTTCCTCCAGGCGTCCCACTTGATCGTGTCCTTGTTCGCCGTCAGAGTCCTCTCGACCCCTTCAACTCCAATTTCCTTCATTAGGTTGAGGTGCTTCCACGCGTCGTCCCTCACTCCCTGGAGCCTGTGCCAAAGTAAACTCCTCAGGTAGCCCCTGTGGGGGAGGAGGTAATTCCCGTTTCCCGTCTCCACGAGAACCTTTAGCTTGTCCCAGGCTTTCCCCCTAATTTCAGGGTTAGGGGAGGCGAGGTCCGACAGGACTCTCCTCAAGTTCTTAATGATTTCGTTGATCTCCTCTAGACTAACCACCTGAGGCCACCTGGAAGACCGTGAACTCTCCCGGGGTGAGCGCCTCGTCCTCCAAGAGGGGAATTGAGTCCTTAGTTACGACAACCCCCTGAGTCGAAAAGCCTAGCCTCTTGATCAAGTCCCTGACCTTACTCCCTTCCGGCATCTCTAGCTCCACGACCTTCCCCTGCCTGACGAGGTTGACCCTCACTCTCACCATGAGAGTCGGTATCTATTTCGTTCCTATTTAGGTTAGTCGGTCTCGAGAGCTCGAACAGATTTATTCGCGACCGGTTTAAGACGACTCGAGGCCGCGATGGTTCACCTCCCAGCAGGTCTAGGTCTGCTCGGTCTACTCGGCATAGTGTTCCTCTTCATCGGCTGGCTAACGATCTCGGTGTCGCTGTTCATAGCGTCCAGAATGGCCGGGGTAAAGGTGTCTTTCGGGAGCGCGATGATCACGTCGCTCCTCGCGACCATAGCCTTCATCGTGGTGATGTCGATATTCAGCCTGATAGGGCTCCACGCGCTCGGCGTCCTCCTGGGGATTTTCGCAGTGCTGTTCGTGATAAAGGCGAGAGAGAAGGTCGGCTGGCTCCACGCTCTCGGGATAGGAGTGCTGACGGTCGTAGTCTTCATCGTCTTAGCCATAATTGTCGGAATCTTGTTCGGCGTGAGCTTGCTGGCGCTCTTCGCCTGACTAAGGAGTCCATTTTTATTCCTGGAGTAAACGTTCTCGTCAGCGGTAGGAAATGAACCAGGTAGACTCGATGATCGTCGACCTCATGAAGAAGCTGGGGATGAACGTAGTTTTCCCTCCCGGAGCCCCAGAGGCCTTCAGGATAAGCACCTCCCCGCCCGTGGGAGGGCCGGTGGTAGAGATCATAAGGCCCACGAAGGAGGCGGACTTCTACATAATAGCCATGGGAATCGCCGTGGCTAAGGAGCACCAGGACGCGATCAGGAGTTTGCCAGCAGAAAAGAGGAAGGAGTTTCTCCTGGAGCTCAAGAAGGAGATCCTGAGGTACGAAGTCGACATGGCGTTCCTCCCACCAGACCAAGAGATACCCCAGACCGTACAAGTGTCGAGGATAGTCTTCGCCGAAGGTTTAGACCCGAACAAGCTGATGGACTACTACTACAAGGTCAGGAACGCGGGCCTCTCCCTCATCATCGCCCTGGTGGACACGTTCAGGGACTTGGGCAAGGGGAGGTCGAGCTACATCTGAGTTCGGCGTGGAGACGTAGGGAGCCGGAACGGCAGAGCATTTTTACTTAGTCGACTTAGAACTCTACTCATGGACAACTCAGGGCTGGATAAACTGTTTGAGCCCTCGTCCATTGCCGTCATTGGGGCTTCTAGGCACAAGGAGAAGGTAGGCAACGTCGTGTTCAGGAACCTCATCTCGACGTTCAGGGGGAAGGTGTTCCCGGTAAACAACAAGGCGGAGGACGTGGAGGGCGTCAAGGCTTACAAGTCTGTCAAGGAGGTCCCAGGCCAGGTTGACCTTGCAGTAATCACTGTACCGAGGGACTTCGTCCCCCAAGTCCTGGAGGAGGCTGGAGAAAAGGGCGTCAAGGCAGTAATCGTGATAACAGCTGGCTTCAGGGAGGTAGGGGAGGAGAGGCTGGAGGAGGAGATAGTCGCGATAGCCAAAAGGCACGGCATGAGGCTCTTAGGCCCCAACACCTTCGGCGTGATCACTCCCTCATTCAACTCCACCTTCGCGTTCAGTGAAGTGAAGAAGGGCAACATAGCGCTGGTCGTGCAGAGCGGGGGCCTGGGAGTCTACATGCTGGAGTACGCGAGGAAGTCGAGGATGGGGATAAGCTACATGGTGAGCCTGGGGAACCAGGCGGACGTGAAGGAGTTCGAGGTCTTGGACTACCTGGCGAGGGACTCGATGACCAAAGCGGTGTTCGTCTACCTGGAAGGCGTCTCCGACGGGGAGAAGTTCCTAGACGTGTTGGCTGAGGCCTCCCTCAAGAAGCCGGTAGTGTTCCTCAAGGGAGGGAAGACTTCCCAAGGGTCTCAGGCCGCTAAGACCCACACGGGGAGCGTAGCGGGTAGCTACGAGGTGTTCAAAGCCGCTGTAAGAACCGGCGGGGGGATCCTGGTAGACGACCTCAGGGACTTCCTCAACCTGGCCAAGCTCCTGGAATACAACGAGCCGGTAAGCTCCGACGTGCTGATAGTTACTAACTCGGGCGGCCACGGCGTGTTGACAGCGGACGAAGCGGCGAAGCAGGGCCTTAACTTGATAGAGCTGCCCAACTACGTCAAGGAGGAGCTCAGGAAAATCCTCCCCCCGACCAGCGTCCCTCGCAATCCTTTGGACTTAACGGGCGACGCTACCAGGGAGAGGTACAACTCGGCCCTGAGGGTAGTCGAGGGCATCAACGCGACCAAGGTCGTAATAGTCGAGTCCTTACCCTTCATTTCCAGCGCGGAAGTGGCCAGGACTATAAGCTACTTCAAGGGCAAGGGCGTGGTGGGCGTCGTAATGGGGATGGACGAGGAGATCGCGATGAGGGTTCTAGAAAGCGCGGGAGTCCCCGGTTTCTACTTCCCCGAGGACGCGATAAGGGCGATAAGCCTCTCGAGCAGGAGGCCTAACCCGAGGAAGAAGATCAGGACTAAGCAACCCATAGAGGCGGCGGTAGAGGTGACCAAGGACAAGGCCTCGCTGAGGGACTTCGAGGCGTTGAAGTTGATGGAGATCTACGGCGTTAGGACTCCGAGGTGGGGGGTGGCGGAGAGCGAGGAGGAGGCCCAGAGGGTGGCTGACTCAGTCGGTTACCCTGTCGTCATGAAGATCTCGCCAGAAGAGCCGGTCCACAAGACGGAGCTGAAGGGGGTAGTCCTCAACGTGACTAAGGACCAGGTCAGGGAGACCTACAGGAGGCTGTCGCAAATCACCAAGAGGGTCCTCATACAGCAACAGCTAACAGGGCTGGAGGTGTTCGTGGGCGGCATGAAGGATCCCGTCTTCGGCCACGTGGTGGTGGTGGGCCCGGGCGGCATTTACGTAGACGTGCTGAAGACCGTGAGCTACGGGATAGCGCCGATTTACGAGGACGAGGCCTACGAGATGCTTAAGGAGAGCAAAGTCCTGGACATGCTCAAGGCCAGGAAAAGGGGCTACGACGAGTACTCGCTAATTAGGACTCTGGTGACAGTCTCAAGGATGATCGTTGATCTCGACGTGAAGGAGATGGACATCAACCCACTCTTCGTGAACGAGACCGGAGCCTACGCGGCTGACGTGAGGATACTGCTGAAATAATTTTTAATAAACAAAAAATCTTAACTTGTTACGGTTATTATGTAAACCCCTTCCCAGTTATTCATGACCGCATAAGCGATCTGGGTGGGACTGCTCAGGTAGTTCTGGAACACGGGGTCTTGACTCACGTTCACTACCTGGCCGTTGTATACAGTCTTCAGCCAGCCGAGCGGTATTACTGTTATCGTGCTGACCTGCTTGCCCGTAACGTCGTATATTTGGCCTAAGTTACCGAACACGTAGGGGTTCATCTGGAACGCGTTGTTGCTGTCCGCTACGGCTATCACGAAGAAGGCCGAGGACATGTTGGGGGCTAAGTATATGTGGTCGTAGAGGGATTGAGGTATCCAGGCGTAAATGTACATGGTCGAGCCGTTCATCACGTTCCTCAGCTCTATGGTTATGTTAATGTGGCTCGGCAAGACGTACAAAGTCTCGCCGGCGAGGACAGGGCTTGCAGGCAAATTGAGGTAGGTCACGTTGATCACGTTGATCACGGCGTAGCTGTACTGCGTGTTGACGGCCAGGTAAATCGGGTTAGCCATTATAGTGCTGGCCTGGGAGAATGCCACGAGACCTACCGCGAGGGACGCAACTACTACTAGAGGCAGTAGCCTCCTCATTTAAGTTACGTTCGTCTATCGACTATATAAGGATAATCTAAACCCCACTAGTTTGTAATTACTCTTAAATAGTAGCAGTTCTAATCTACTTTTATGGAAAGCCAGGAAGTGGTTGAGAACTACAAGGCTGAGGTCTTCGACTTCAACCTCTACTCCAGACTGGCCGAGCTCGAGAAGGACGAAACCCTCAGGAACACCTTGAGAAGGATCGCCGAAATGGAAAGGAGCCACGCCGAGACTTGGACGAAGGTCGCTAAAGAGAAGGGAGTGAGACTCCCCGAGAGGCCGTTGTCCCCGGCGGACAGGTTGAGGGCCTCCTACTACTTGGCTTTGAGGAGGCTTATGGGCTCCAAGCTCTTCTACAAGTACCTCGACTACAAGGAAGGGCAGGACTCGGAGAAGTACTTGGCGTACTCCCAGTCCAAAGACCTCTCCGACAGGCTGAGGGAGGAGATGAAGAGGTTAGCGGTGGAGGAGGCGATACACGAGAGGGTGTTCAGGAGCGTGGAATTGGGCTACTCTGCAGAGTTCGTCTACGGCATTAGCGACGGCTTAATAGAAGTCCTTGCAGCGGTCTCGGGCCTCAGCGGTGCCGTCAGCTCCCCTACTTTGGTCGCACTGGGAGGCCTCATAATAGGCGTCTCAGGGAGCCTCTCGATGGGCATAGGGGCTTACCTCTCGTCCAAGATCGAGGAGGAGGGGAAGGAGGCCGAGCTCAGGTCTATAGAGCTGGAGAAGAGGCTAGACCCGAAGGTAGTTGAGGAGAGGCTAAAGGAGTTCCTTAGGGAGTCCGGCCTTCAGGGAAAGCTAGAAGCGAAGGCGTTGATCGGCGTCGCGGAGAAACTGCTAGTCAAGAAGGAGGAGACGAACGCCAGGAAGGGGGCCTTGGTCACCATGGTTTCTTACTTTACTGGGGCGTTGATCCCCACACTACCGTTCGCCTTGGGTTTGGGAGGACTAATTGGGACGGTTACTTCCTACATTCTCGGCCTGGCCTCAACGACCCTAGTCGGCTACCTGATAGGGGTAGTGAGCATGGTGAACGCCAAGAAGAAGGCCCTGCAGATGACGGGGTTAGCCCTCGGGGCGGCCTTAGCAACGCACGCTATCGGAATGATAGCCAACCACCTGCTGGGCCTGAGCGGGATCTGACGAGAGAGCTTCAGGTTTTAGTAAAGGAAGGGAAACACACACCCATACGTCACGATAAATGAGCTCCTTCATGACACAACCTCTTTGACTTCCTGAAACTTCGAACCCAGCCACGTAAGGATGGCCTTAGCGGAGGCCAAACACCTCTCGGCTCTCCTCCTGTCGTAGCTCGAAAGCATCGAGTATCGTGTCTGAATGTAATGAGGGGTGAGGTAGTCGCACTCCTTAAGGACTTCCTCTGGGACTTCGACCTTCAGCTCTTCGCTCAACACCTGAATCAGTTCCGTGAGGTCGTGAGTGAAGGGGTGGGAACCCTTATACTTGACCAGTAACCCCTTGAGGACGAACTCCACGCCCTGTTGAGAGGAGAAACACGACAGCCAAGGGTAGGTTGCCTTGACCTCCTCTGCCACTCTCAGGAACTCCCTCGCCCTCTCGAACCAGAACTTCTCGGCCAAGACCGCTTAATACGCTCGAAGCCTGGTTATTAACTGGTGGAGTTCGAGGAGTTCGTGAGGAAAGTAGTGGAGCGCTACGGAGGCAAAGTCACCGTGGTCCTTTTCGGCTCCAGGGCCAGGGGAGACCATTGGCCGTCAAGCGACTACGACGTAGCGGTGTTCCTTCCCCACGTCGACGACCCGCTAGAAGAGGCGGCGGAGATCTACCACCTAAAGAGGGGCTTCCCCGCGGACATTGTGGTTCTGACGCCCAAGGACTTGGAGAACGGCGTGATAAGGCAGATGCTCAAGGACAGGAAGGTGTTATACGACGGGCTGAAGCTTTTCCAGGAAGGAGGTTAAACACGTCAGTTTGGGCTTCTAAGGAGAAGGAAACGAAAAACGTATTGGCCTTTACTGCTTGCCTACTTCCTTCTTGAACTCCTCTACAGCCTTCTTTATCTCCTCCATCGATGCCTCGTCCTCTAGCGTCGTTATGTCCCCGGCGGACTGGCCCATCATTACGGCCTTTATTACCCTCCTCATCACCTTGCCCGACCTGGTCTTGGGGAGCTTGTTCACGAAGTGTATGTCTGGAGTCACTATGGCTCCCATGAACTTCCTCACGTGCTCCTGGATGCTCTTGGCCAGCTCCGGGGAAGGCGAGTAGCCCTCCTTTAGCACGACGAATATGTGCACCTGCTCTCCCTTCACCGGGTCGGGTAAACCTATTGCAGCGGCCTCGCTCACCGCGGGGTGGGCGGTCACTATCGACTCCACCTCTCCAGCTCCGATCCTGTGGGCCGCGACCTTGATCGTCTCGTCCGCCCTCCCGGTCACCCAGATGTAGCCCTCCTCGTCCACCATGGCGAAGTCTCCCGGGTAGTAGACCGTCGGCCCGAACTTGCTGAAGTAGGTCTTCATCAGCCTCTCGTTGTTGGGGTCGTTCCACATTCCAATCATCATGTTCGGCGGGAACGGCGGGTACATCACGAGGTAGCCCCTCTGCCTGGGCTTGGCGGGGCTGCCGTTCTCGTCCACTACTGCTATCTTGTTGCCTGGTAACGGGAAGCCCACTGCGGGGCCGCTCTTCATCGGCAGGTAGATCAACCCGGGGATGTAGCCGATGTTGGGGGCTCCCGTCTCGGTCTGCCACCACTGGTGGGACATGAAGACAGCCCCTCCGCCTACGGCCTCTAAGCCGAACTTCCAGGGGGCGTAGTTCAGCGGCTCGCCGTTGGTCACGATGATCCTCAGCGAGGAGAGGTCGTGGCTCTTGATGTAGTCCTCCCCGTACCTCATCAAGTACCTAAGGAACGTAGCGGAGGTGCCGAAGGTCGTGGCCTTATACCTCTCAATGAGCTCGGCCCACTTGTCGGGATAGGGGTAGTCTGGGGCGGACTCGTAAATGACCACCGTCCTGCCCATGGTCAAGGGCGAGTAGGTTATGTAGCTGTGGCCCACGATCCAGCCTATGTCGCTCGTGTTGAACAGCACGTCGTTCTCCTGGCTCAACCCGTAGCTCCAGAGGAGCATGAGGGAAGTGCCCACCAGGTAACCTCCAGTGCTGTGGACTATGCCCTTAGGCTTGCCCGTAGTCCCAGAAGTGTAAAGGATGAAGAGCGGGTGGGTCGCCTCAACGGGCTCAGGCTCCACGTACTTGAACTTGCCCACCTCACTGAACTCGACGTCCCTCCCCTCCTTCATGTTCACGTCTATGTTCGACCTCCTCCAGACGAGGACTTTCTGAACCGTGCTCTTGCTCCCCAGCTTGTCCAGGGCCTCGTCGACGATCGCTTTCAGGTTTACTATCTTCCCCCTCCTTGGGAAGCCGTCAGCGGTTATCACCACCTTCGAGCCGGCGTCCTCTATCCTGTCCGCCAGGGCTTGAGCCCCGAA
>JBAMMP010000018.1:0-16649 GCA_039793765.1 Sulfolobaceae archaeon | reverse complement strand
CGCTCTCGATGAGCTCTAGCTTCAGTTCCTCGATGAGGTCTCTGATGTCCTCCTCTTTTATCGTCTTGTACCTCAGGAAATCGAAGAGGCCTGGCTTCCTCTTCTCCTCCTCTGGTTTGAGTTGTTGTGAGGTTTGCTCTACTTTTTGCGGTTCCGCCTTTATCTCAACTCTTTGCTCCTTATTCGCTTGTTGAACGGGTTCGACATTACCTGGCCCAGCTTTACCTGATTCCTGAATTGCTTGTTGTTGGACTTGAGGAACTGCCTCAGGGGTAGGGGGTTGCGGTTGTTGTTCCTCCTTAGGCTTTTCCTCCTTCTCCTCTCCCCTAATCTTGTTAAGGAAGCCCGAGACGGCCTTCTTCAGCCTGTCGAAACAAACCCTTCACCTTTGGGCCTTAGCTCCTGCAGCCCGTTTAGCCTCTTCCTCGATGCGCTGGAGGATGGCAACGATCTCGTTATAGGCCTCTAAGTTCTTCGCGAGTTCGGCGTTCACCCCTTCTAGGGTCTTCCTTAGTTCTTGCTCCCTCAGGTTGAGTATCTCCTCGGCCTTCTCAGGGGAGACCTCGGCGTAGTAACTCAGGCCTAAATGAACGAGGACTTTGGTAGAATCCAGTCCAGTAACTCTGAGCAGCAAGTTCCCCCTCCTGTCGGCAGCCATTAGCGCGTCTTGCTGTTTCTCTTTCAGTAGCTTCACGGTCTCCTTCGCTGAGGCCACGGAAGCCAAAGCGTCGGTCAGGTCGTTGGCGAGCTTTTGTAAATAATCAATGTTCGCCTTCAGAACTGACGCTTGAGCCAAAAGGTCGTCGACAGTTACCTGGGCCATTAGTGTTCACAGGATTATTTTGTCGAGCTTAATTAAGTCTCTCACAGTTTTGTCGTTTACCTCTTCGGGCTTCACTTCCTCGACCTTCTCTATCTTGATGTTGTACCTCTTAATGCCGTTCTTGCTCCCGAACCAGGAGTAAATCAACTCCACGGCGTCTTCAGGCCTCACGGCCGTAACGTACTTAACGAACTTCTGCCTGGTCGGGAACTTATTTGCGTTGAAGAGAGCCGTACCAATGACCCTGTAAACTTTGACGTCCATAGCTATTGTGAAAAGGCCTGTTGGATTCTTAAAATCTCTGGTCCGGTTGTTTCCGAGCCTACTAGTATGCCGTACTTATTCACGACGAGTCCGGTCTTAACGTAAGCGTTGCCGAAGTTGACGGTACCTACGTCTATCTTCACTTTGAATAACTCCTCGAGGCGTTTCACCTCCTCCTCGCTAGCGTCGGCGTGGACGAGGCCGCCGAAGTCCGTCATAACGCCCGCAGCGCCTACCGCCACGACGTTAGCGATCGTCCCCCTCCTCACGTTGTCGAGCCCCAGCACGTTAGCTACTTCCTTAACCTCAGCCTCCGTCATTTCTGGGTAAAGGAGTGCTCCGTAATCGTTCATGAGAATGGCGTTCCCAAGAGCGTTGGGCTTGACTTTAAGGATCTCGACCCTCACGGCCTTGAGTTCTGTCCTAAGCTTCTGAAACTCCTCGTCCTCAACGGTTCTCGGAAGTACGATCACGTTGTTGTTCCCGTTGACGAATAGGCCTACGAGGAAGCTCTTGTTCACCGTGACTTCAACGACTTCGGTCTTCAGGGTCTCCGCTATCTTCTCCTTCAGATCCCTTTCCAACCCTTGCGGAACGAGGGTATACTTGTCGTTCGTGAAGAGGAAAAGACCTATGTTCTCGTTCGAAAAGACGTTGATTTTCTCCAAGTTCATTAGCTCTTCACGGCGAGCTGGACTAGGTAGGTCTTCTCGCCGATTTTCTTCGCCGCGATCCTCACTTTCCTAACTATCTTATCCCTCTTGTTCGTGGATATGGCGTTGACCAGCACGGGATCCAGGACTACCCTCTCCGCGCCTGTATGCCTTTTCACGGTCTCCCTGATCATCCTGAGGGCCCTCCTGAACCTAACGTTCCTCCTTCCCATGAAGGCCCTCCTGAAGTTGATGACCATTTCGAAGTAGTCCTTCTCCTGCATGGCCTCACACCTTCAGGTCTTGTCTCCTCCAGTCCCTCCTCAACGGGTTGACCGTTATCCTCCTCTTAGTTTTTATGATTACCCAGGCCGGGATAGGACTGTTGGCCTTCAGGGCCTTAGCGAGCCTGAGCTTGTACGCGTGAGGCTTGTTCCTGCTCATTTCCAACCCCTCTCCCTGATCGTTATTTTAAAGTCTCTCCTTTGCGTCCCGGTGATTTGCTCGAGGATTTGTTTCAACATCTCATCTGTAATCGGGACAGGTATCCTGCCAGACTGGGCGAGAGCTATTAGTTGATCCTTAAGGGCTTCCGCGAGTTCGGGTTTAACCAGCTCTATGTTCTTGAGCCTGAGCCTCGCTTCCTGCGTCATGATAGTCCTGAGTACGGCCTCCTTTTGCTGTTGGAGTTGTTTCTTCCTGACCTCCTCTTCGGCCAACCTCTTCTGTTCCTCGGCGGCCCTCCTCCTCAACAGCTCCTGCAGTTCCTCCTCCTCAAAGTCCTGACTCATCAAAAACCACCCTCCACTTTTACTTCTCTAAGTACTTATTCAGCTCGGGATTCTTTTCGGCCAGCGACTTAAAGATTTCGTAAGAAAGCTTGTCGAGTAGCGATCTACCCTTGTCGCTCAGAACCCTGCCCTCCTTTGTTCTCTTGACCAGGCCCGCCTTCTCCAGTTGCTGAAGCATCTTCCTCATTGCGTGCCCTGGGGCGTGAACGCTCTTCGGAGGCCTTGTCCCCCTCCTCTTGCTCCAGCTATACTCGTTCCTTAACCTGTTCACGCCGATTGGCCCCAAGAGGTAAAGCTTCCTCAAAAGGGAAGCGCTCCTTATGTACCACCACTCCTCTGGGTTGTCGGGAACCCTCTCGTTATATGAGGCGGTCTTAGAGTAGAACGACCACTCCTCGGGCTTCACCTCCTTGACGTTCTCTTTCAAGTACTCCGCCAGCCTCTTTATGAGCAAGTCAGCCGGAACCATTCTCGCTGTAATCATGCCGTCCTACTCACACGTCTAGCCTAAGCTTTAAAGTTTTGTCCTCGTGACGCTAATCCGTGGATTTCTTCATAGCGACGTCGGAAGACCTGAAACAGGGGAGGATAACGGACGTCTATTTCGAGAGGACCGTTAAGGTTCTTGACTACCTAAAGCTCGAAAACGACCTCGTGAGGATGGAGGTTCACTCTTACGGTTTGCCTCCGGGCTACAAGTGGGCAGTATTTACCGGCCTGAGCGAGGTGCTTCACCTCTTCGAAGGGAAGCCGGTTACGATCTACGCCATGCCCGAGGGGACTCTGTTCAGAGAGATCGAGCCCGTCATGATAATCGAGGGCAGGTACAGGGACTTCGGGGTCTACGAGACGGAGTTCCTGGGCATCCTCAGGCACTACTCGAGCATCTCCTCGAAGGCCGCGAGGATAAAGTACCTCGCCCTGGACAAGACCGTCCTGTTCTTCGGCCTCAGGTCGTTACATCCTGCAATAGGGCCTATGGCCGACAGGGCAGCGTATATCGGGGGTTGCGACGGCGTGTCGGGTGCCTTTAACGAGAAGACTATGGGGGTGAAGCCTACTGGGACTATGCCCCACGCGCTAATGTTGCTCGTCGGCGACAACGTGAAGGCCTGGGAAGCCTTCGATAAGGCCATGCCGCCCGACGTGCCTAGGATAATCCTCGCCGACACGTTCGAAGACGAGAGGACTGAGGTCTTGAAGGCGGCTAAACTGCTGGGAGAGAAACTCTACGGTGTGAGGTTGGACACTCCGTCCAGTAGGAGAGGCAACATGAGGAAAATAGTGGCTGAGGTCAAGTGGACGCTCAGGATACACGGTTACAACAACGTGAAAATATTCGTGAGCGGTGGTATTGACGAGGACGACGTCGTTGAGCTGAGGGACTTAGTAGACGGTTTCGGAGTAGGGACTAGTATTGCTTTTCCACCGAGCGTGGACTTCAGCGCGGACATAGTCGAGAAGTTCGTGGACGGCAAGTGGGTTCCCTTCACGAAGAGGGGCAAGTGGCCTGGGGCGAAGCAGGTCTGGAGGTGCGGCGAGACGCCGACTAATGACGTAATAACCCTTCTCGACGAGCCGTCGCCGAAGCCCGGTTGCAGGCCCGTTCTAGTCAAGTACATGGAGAACGGGAGGATAATCAGGGATATACCGAATGAAAACGAAATAAGGGAGTACGTGCTGAGGCAGTTGAGGGCTTTGAGGGAAGAGGAAGCCTGGGCTTCTTAATCACTGTCTCAAATCTATTTCCTTGTTGTTCTCGAGCGACCTGTTCATTGCAATTTCCGCGATCGGCTCCAGGTTCCTTATGGCACTGTAAAGCCTTAACATGAAGCCGACCACTTTCGGGGCGAACTTGCTCTTCCTGTTGTCGCCCATGAGCTGGTTCTGTAAGTTCTCTAGCTCGAGCATGAGGGACTTCCTCAGCACCCTAAGCTCGTCCATGAGCTCGTTAGCCACCTGGTAATTCCACTCGTTCCTGAGCTTGAGTATCTGAGTGAGTAGCGACTCCATTTTCTCCTTAATCGGTACGAAGGCAGAGTAGAACTCCCTGAGGTAGTTCAGGCCCTCCGGCGGCATGCCCAGGAGTTCGTTAGCTGCTTCGCCAATTTCGTCGGCCGACTCCTCCAAGGACTTCAAGATTATCCTGTTGCCGATTATCTGAACGCTCGTCACTCCGATTATGTAAGCCAGCCCCCTGTTGGTCTGGGCCAGTATGAGTTGCCTTAGCCCGAGGAAGTACAGTCTGTCGACCTCGTTCTCGAGCTCGAGGATTTCCTCGATGAACTTCCTCGACCCGCTCTTCAGGCCGTGGGATAAGTAGTCGATCATGAGCTTCAGCGTGTTCACGAGCTGGTTGAGAATCACGTTGAAGTTGTGCCTCGCTGGGTCGATGTAAGACCTTATCTCGACGTTCTGAAGGTCGTCCACTACCGTCTCTAGGCCGATCAGGGATCTGCTTACCTCCCTCAACTTCCTCATGGCGTCGTTGGATATCATGCCGTCCTCCGACTTCACCATGATTTTGTCGAACCCTAGGACGTAAAGCGACCTAACTACCCTCTCGAGCAACTCGGGATCCGTCTTTTCCGAAACCTTGACGAGGATTTCCCTCTTCATGTTCTGGGGGTTGTAGTTCGGAGGATAGACCTTGAGACCGCCGTCCTCGTCTACGTCAATGTAAACGCTGGTTCCCGGCTTGAGGTTGACGCTCTTGACCCAATCGGCGGGCAAAGAGATCATTAAAGTAGACTTGCCGAATTTTTGAACCTTCCTTAGATCCATTTGGGTCGGTTAGAACCACTGATACCTAATTTAATAAGTTTTAACATATCACATTTGGGTTTCAACAACCCTTCCGAATTTTTTTAATACTACGTCGCCCCCGGAGGTCGGAATCACCCTCATCCCAACGGGCCTCCGCTTCGTGTAATACACGGCGTACATGGCCTTAATGATGGACTTAATCACCTCCTTGTCAGACCTGACCGCTACCATGTCCAGCCCCGCTACGCATACGAAGCTCAGCGCGATCAAGTCCCTGAGCCTCAACGAGCCCTCCGCGACCCTCTCGGTCAGAACCCTATCCTCCGCTACGGGCAACATGACCTCCGAGAAGCCCAGGGCGTTGACTTTAGCTAGGACGGCTGCCCTGAAGACCCTCTGGTTCATCTCGAAGACGGTCGCGAAGTGGGTCGGGTCGAACATTTTCCTTCCGCTCAAGCTCTCGACGACTTCGCCAACGCTCTCCTCCATCCAGGGGGACAGGGAGACGTCGAGGCCAAGATACTTCAGTCCTAGTCTCTTCGCGAACGATTTCGCCAATTCGTCCGCCCTCGCGAGGGTCTGAACCTCATTCCCCTGTTTGAACTCCGAGACGTAAAGGACAGACGCCGAGAGGCTGGGAACAGCTACGTCACCAGTTCCGCTGGGGAAATAGGGAGACACTACGAAGTAGTCGCTGAAGGTCAACGAAAACCTCGAGGCCTTCTCCGGCTCTAGGCTAATTATCAGGCTAACGAGGTCGTCGATCCTTTCGACGCTCCTAACCAGCACAGAACCGTATACGTTGTCGCCTTCAAGTAGGTCTTTAAGCGAGTTAACCCTTTGATCCCTGGAGTCCAAGTGGAAAAGGCCGAAAAGGACGTCCTTGTTGGAGTCCGCTATCTCCGCTAGTTTGTCCGCCACGACTCCCTTAGGCAGGGGAGGTAGCGTAACCCTCTTCGTCCAGACGATTTCGTCAGAAAGTTTGGTCATGTTAGTTGCCGTTTCCTCAATCGTTCCAATGTCAAAGGAAGGGACGTGGGCCGTAATCGCCCTAAGCTTCACGGTTTAGGTTAAGTCTCTCGGCATTTAAGCCGAGTTTAATTAATTAGAGATGATAGAAATCAATGGAAGATGTCTAGGCTTGTCATTCTCGTGACCCGGGAGGACGCCGAGACCCTTTACCACGCTTTAGCGATAAGCTCTGGAGCCCTCTCTATGGGTTGGGAAGTTCACGTCTTCCTCACGTCGAGCGCCTCCGTCCTGCTTACTAAGGAAGTGAAGGGGAGGGCGAAGCTGGGCATCAAAGGACTCTCGAAGTGGTTCGTCAAGAACAGGATGAAGAAGCTGAACATAGCTGAGGTCGACGAGGTGCTCATGAAGGTGTTGAAGGCTGGGGCCAAGTTCTACGCCGATGAGGCGGCCCTGAGGATAGCCGGCTACTCCCCCGAAGACCTAATGGAGGGGGTTAAGGTGGCCAACACGGTCTCGTTTCTTAACCTGGCGAAAGAGGCGGACGTGGTGTTGAGCCTATGAGGCTGGAGTCGGACGAGATGTGCCCCACCCTCCTCCTGCAGTTCAAGGAGGCTTACGAGAGGGCCCAGGACGGCGAAGTGATTGAAGTGAAGACGCCCTGGTACGCCGCAGTTGACGCTCTCAGGGAGTTGTGCAACGCCTTGGGTTCGGAGTACTTAGGGTGGCAGAAGGAGGACAATAAGTACGTGATTAAGATTAAAGTGAGAAAGGAGAAATGACTAGGATTTTTAAGCAACTCTTTCACTTAGCTAAACTCTCGAGGAGATCCTTATTGTGTCAAATAGGGTCTTCGAGAACGTAATTGAGTTAATGCAAGGCATGTGGCCCACTCCTATTCTTAAGGTCGACGAAAGGGCCTGGGCGAAGCTGGAGTTCTTCAATCCCATCAGCCACAGCGTCAAGGACAGGACGGCCCTTTACCTGGTGCTGAGCGCGATAAAGGAGGGCAAGAAAGGCATCGTTGAGACCACTTCTGGGAACACCGGCTTGGCGATGGCGGCACTGGCAGCAGTTCTGAACTTGAAGTTCACCGTTTTCCTCCCGAAGGTGGCGTCCCAGAACTATAGGGTGTTGCTCGAAATATTCGGTGCAGAGGTGAGGGAAGGCAGGTCTACTACCACAGAGACTCTGGAGCTGGTGAAGGAATTCGAAAAGGCTAAAGGGTATTATCACCCCGACCAGTTCCACAACGAACTGAACGTTAAGGTTCACATGGAGACTACGGCCAAGGAGATAGAAGAGCAGATGTCCTCAATAGGGGTGAAGGTCGAGAGGGTAATAGCCAGTATGGGGACTGGGGGGCACGCCGTAGGTATCGGGAAGTACTTCAAGGACAAGTACGGTAAAGACGTGGAAGTCATAGGCGTCGTGCCCGCGAAAGGATCGAGGATACCCGGGATCAAGAGGCAGGACGAGGGGAACCCGTTCGAGCTGAGACATCACGTGATAGATAAAGTGGTAGACGTGACTGCCTTAGAGGCCTACGAGGGGGTAAAGAAGGTCGCCAGGAAGGCGGGAATCCTTGTGGGGCTCAGTTCTGGCGCGGTTTATGCCGCATATGAGAAAGTGAAAGATGGCAGGGCCACGGTTCTAATCTTTCCGGACGACGGCTTCAGGTACGCAGAAGAGTTTGAACTTCTCGACGAAGCATTGAAGCAGGTGAGGGGACAGAAAGAGTGAGGTTAGACATCACGAGGATCATAAGTCAAAGCGTCAAGCAGACTAAGATAGTTGAGCGAGGAGGCAGGAAATGCGTTCTGAAGTGCTACGAGGGCGTCACGGGGGCTAAGTGGTACCTTCTGACCCCGGTTTTTCAGTTGTCATACCCCTTCGTGGCCTCTCCTGAGGATAGAATGGAGAGGGAACTCGACTTCTTCACCTCCCTTAAGGGCAAGGTCAACGTCCCGAACGTCATAGACTTCGACCTGGATAAGAAGTGCGTCCTAAGGGAGTTCGTGGACGGCGAGCTCCCAAGGACTCCAGAAGACTACGTGTTACTCGCGAAGGAGCTGAGGCGAGTGCACGACTGGGGATTCGTGATGGGCGATACGAAGCCCGAGAACTTCGTTGTTAAGGAGGGGAAGGCGATAATCATCGACGCCGAGCAGGCGATCAAGTCAAATGACGACAGGCTGAGGGCTTGGGATCTGGCGGTGCTTTTCACCTTCGTATCCCACTATACAGTAAATGACCTGGAGGAGTTCAGGAGGCTAGTGCGAGCGATTAGGGACGGTTACAACGGCTTAGAGTCGGTCGTGAACAAGGTCTTCGACCTAAAGCACTCCGCCTTACTCGCGTTTATCCCTCCCATACACCAGTACTACTTAAGGAAGGAGTTGGTCGGCACTCGTTAACTCGTCGCACTTAGGAACCTCACTTGGCTATGCTCAGGAGGATTTCCGAATCGTTCTGCTTCCTTATTCTGATTGTCGAGGACGGTAGCCTGTATCCGCACGCCGGGCACTTGTAAAAGTACCTTATTACCTTCTCTCCCGAGGCGTTTTCGCTCTCAGCCAAAAGGTCCATATAAACGCCACATCTCGGGCAGGCGACCTTATTCATTGTCATAAATATTGCCGTGTAGTAAAAAATGTGTGCTTGACAGGTACGGCCGACCGATCGAGGACCTCAGAATCACGCTCACTCACGCGTGCAACTTCGAGTGCTTCTTTTGTCACATGGAGGGCGAGCCACCGAGCGAGAGGATACTAACCGCAAGCGAGATCGAGTTAGTAGCTTCGGTCGCTAAGGAGTTCGGCGTGAGGCAGGTGAAGCTCACCGGCGGGGAGCCAACTCTTCGAAGGGACTTGCCCGAGATAGTTAGAAGGCTGAAGTCTCTCGATCTCGAGACATCTATGACCACGAACGGATTCAGACTAGCCGAAATGGCCGAGGCCCTGAAGGACTCAGGGTTGGACAGAGTAAACGTGAGCGTGCACGCGGCGACGAGGGAGACGTTCAAGGCCGTCACGGGCGTAGACGCGTTCGAAAAGGTCGTAGAAGGGGTTAGGAGGGCCGTCGAAGTTGGACTGAGACCGGTAAAGTTGAACTTCGTTCTCAATAAGAGGAACTCCAGGGAGTGGAGGAGCCTCATCGACCTGGCTCAACGCTTGGAAGTCCACGCTGTTCAGTTCATCGAGATGCACCCTGTAGGGAAGGGACAGGTCGCCTTCACCGAGCACTTGACTCTCGACGAGATCGAGGAGTACCTAAAGGTCAACGGCAAATTGGTCGGGATAAAGAGGAAGCACAACAGGCCTATCTACGAGCTCGGGGGACTCATAGTTGAGTTAGTGAAGCCTTACAACAATCCCATCTTCTGCGCCGGTTGCAATAGGGTAAGGCTGACGGCCGACGGCACTTTGAAGAGCTGCCTTTACAGAAACGACAGGATAGTGGACGTGCTCGACATTCTGAAGGGGCCCTACGCGCCCGAAGAGAAGAGGGAGTACTTGAGGGAAGCGTTCAAGCTATTAGTCTGGATTAGGGAACCGAACTTCAAGTGGAGGCTCCTTGAGGCTAAACAAGCTGCGTGAACTGGCCGAAAAGAAAGGACTGAGTTGCGCCCTAATAGCGGGCCAACCCAACCTATACTACTACCTCGGTTTCGAGGGAGTGGGTTACCTCCTTTACTGCGACGGGAACTTCTCGCTAATAATTTCAGTCCTCGAGATGAACAGGGCCCTCACAGTCAAGGGAGTCGACGTAATTGTGGTCGACCCAGCGAACCTGCTGGGCAACGAGACGCCAGGCGGAGCGAAAGTCGTTAGGGTCAAGACTTCCGAGCTGGTCGAACAAGCGGCCAAGGGAAGGCCAGTAGGTCTAGACACAGCGTGGGCGGATAAAGCGTTGACTTTAGCTTTAGAGAAGAAGGTTCAGTTAGTCGACTTGAGCGACGCAGTAAGGGATCAGAGGGCGGTCAAGGATCAGGACGAAATAGAAGCAATCAAGGCGGCCGGAAGGATCACCGCTTCGGCGCTCTCGAGGGCCCTGGACGAAGCGTCTCCGAACATGTCCGAAGGCGAGCTGGCCGGCCTGATCGACTACTACATGAAGAAGTATGGGGCCGAGGACTACGCGTTCCCGACGATAGTTGCCTCTGGCGTAAACTCGGCCTTCCCGCACCACGTGCCTAAGAGGGAGCACATTAAGCCCCCGTATCTCCTAGTCGATTGGGGGGCCAAGTACGGGGGCTACTGCTTCGACAGCGCGAGGACGTTCGGGTTGACCAAGTCAGAGGAATACAAGAAATACTACGAAGCTGTTCTCGAAGCCCAACTCGAATCAATTGACCGAGTAAGGGAAGGCGTCAGGGCTTCCGAGCTCGACTCAATCGCTAGGAAAGTTCTGAGCAAATACGGCCTTGCGAACAAGTTCCACCACTCGTTGGGCCACGGGGTTGGCATCGAGATCCACGAGTACCCAACTATTGGGCCGACAGCGTACGACGAGCTTAAGGAGAACATGGTCATCACTATAGAGCCGGGCATTTACGATTTCGGCAAGTTCGGCATAAGGATAGAGGACACCGTAATAGTGAAGAAGGACAAGGCAGAGGTACTGGAGACCCTACCTAAGGAATATACGGTTATAGGCTTTTTCTCGTGACTAATTCGGTAGTTCTACTTTTTAGTAATCATTTACAAGAGAGAACGTACTGCCATGACTCTCGAGGCTGAGACCGAAATCCAGGAGAAGATAGCCTATCACGTCAGGGAGATCCTGAAGTTGCTGGGCGAAGACCCTGACAGGGAGGGACTAAAGGAGACTCCCAACAGGGTAGCGAGGGCTTTGCTCGAGATGACTTCAGCTCTTAGAACCGAAATGCCGCCAATGAAAGTCTTCAGGATATCCGAGAGAGACGTGATCAAGGACCCGAACCAGATAGTAGTCATCAGAGGTGTGTCGTTCTCGACCTTATGCGAGCACCACCTCCTGCCAGTAGTAGGGAAGATGCACATAGCGTACGTCATCGGTGATGAAGGCAAAGTCGCAGGGTTCAGCAAGATAATCAGGTTAGTGAACTACTTCGCTTCCAAGCCACAACTGCAGGAAAGACTAGTCACCGAGGTCGCTGACGCACTGATGAACAGCGACGTGAAGCCGAAGGGGGTGATGGTCATAGCTAATGCAATACATATGTGCAGCTACGTCAGGGGAGTGAAAGACAAGGAGGCTACATTAATGTCTATTGCGACTAGAGGTGTGTTCGAGAAGGACAGAAGGCTAAAGAACTACGTCTTCAGGATGCTGAGTATGGAGGGCAAAAAGGAGCTGATTTGATTCTATCACACGTCTAAGTAGTAGTAGATCTCCATCGGGTGCGGGAACATCTGCATTGTCCTGGCTTCTTCCCTCTTTATCTCGATGTAGGCGTCTAAGATCGAGGAGTTGAAGACGGGCTTGAGGAACTCCTTGTCGCTCTCCAGCTCGTCGAGAGCCTCGTCCAAGCTCCTGGGTAGCTCTTTGATACCCAACTGCCTCCTCCTCTCTGGAGTCAGGTGGTAGATGTTCTCGTCTACCGGGTCGCCTGGGTCGATCTTCTTCTTTACGCCGTCGAGGGCAGCCATTAATATAGCGGCGAACGCGAGGTACGGGTTGGTCGACGGGTCTGGAGCCCTGTACTCCAGCCTCTTAGCCTTCTCCATGCCCTTGTAGTAGGACGGCACCCTGATCACGGCACTCCTGTTGCCCTTGCTCCACGCTATGTACACTGGAGCCTCGAAGCCTGGGATCAGCCTCCTGTAGCTGTTCGTCGTGGGCGAGACTATGGCCGAGAGCGCTCTGGCGTGGTTCAGGATACCGCCTATTACGTACCTACCTATCTGGCTGAGCTCCGCGTATTCGTCGTTAGGGTCGTACATCAGGTTCTTGGAACCGTCCTTAGTCCAGAGGCTGAAATGAGTGTGCATCCCTGTTCCGTTGTCTCCATACATCGGCTTGGGCATGAAGGTAGCTACCATTCCGTGCTTCGCCGCAACGTTCTTTGCGACGTACTTCAGCGTCTGCACCCTATCCGCCGTTTCGACTAGCTTGCCGAACCTGAAGTCTATCTCGCCCTGTCCTGCGGTGGCTACCTCGTGGTGGTTCGCCTCAATTACGAAACCGAAGTAGTCAACTAACACGTCGGTGATCTCCTTCCTCACGTCGAACAGCTGATCGACGGGTGGCGCTGGGTAGTAGCCCTCCTTATGCCTAATTATGAACGTGCCGCTGTCAGACCACGGCGCCTCTCTTGCTACGATTCTGTAACCCGTTCCCTTCTGGGGGTGAGCTGCGTCAACAATTACCTTGTCGAATATGAAGAACTCCAGTTCAGGTCCGAAAAACGAGGTGTAACCCTCAGCCTCCTGCAACTTTTCTGCCTCCTCAGCCACGTACCTCGGGTCTCTCTCGAACCTTCCCCTTCCGCCTCCCCAGTAGACTTGAGTCAGAACCCTCGCAGTCCCGGGAGACCAGGGTAGCAGAGCGAATGTGTTGGCTATCGGCATGAGAACCATGTCGCTCTCGTAGATCGTTGTAAAGCCTCTGATGCTTGAACCGTCTAACTTGCCGAAGCCTGTCTTGAACGACTCCTCGTCGAAGTCGCTAGCTGGTATAGTTATGTGATGAAGCCTTCCTGGAAGGTCAGTGAATTGAAGGTCTACCCATCTCACGTTGTTCTCTTTCAACCACTTGAGGGCTTCCGACGGGGTCTTGGGAGTAATCACGCGGGGGGAGTCTTAAATTGAGAATAAAAGACTGACCGTAAACTGTTTAAAAACTGTTCAAAAATTAAGGGGTATTAATCGTTAAAAATGATCAGCCTCGACAACTTTACCGTCATAAATTGTAAAAACTTTTTCGAAATGTGTTACATCCGATCGTATGTTAGTCGCATAGACCAAAGGTTTGTTTAATTCGTTCGCGATTTCTAGGACTCTTTTGATGACTTTGTCCCTTTCGGTGACGTTACTCACAGACTCGTCGAGCAAAACCGCCTTCGAACGAGTGCTCGTAACCGCAGTTAGTGTGAGAACGACCTGCCTTTGACCAAGGCTGAGGGAATTCAACCTTTTAGAGTGGCTCAACTCGTAGCCCAAGTCCTTTAAGTACGAGAGATCAGACTTGGTCAGCTTCGCTATCCTTTCAAGAGTCGTTGGGATCTTTAAATCGTTTGGGACATATGTTATCCCCCTCTTCTCAGGGCTCACGGCTGTCACGTCTACTCCGTTGAGCGTGACTTTGCCCTCGGCCTTCAGTAGACCCGCTATGCCTTTCAAAAAAGTGGTCTTTCCGGAACCGTTCTTCGCCAGGATAACGCCAGATCTCTCGATTTCAACTTTGCCTTTCACTACGAAGCCGTCCCTAAAAACGGTTAGTTCGGCGAGTAGACCACTCATCTAAGAGCTGGATATGTATTTCTCTACATAACTCTTTAGCGTGTCCTCGTCGACGGCTCCCACTATCTGATCTACCAGCTTGCCGTCGACGAATATCAGGGTGGTAGGAATGTTCATGACGTCGTACTTGTCCGCAGTCCTCGGGTTCTCGTCCACGTTGAGCCTGGCGAAGACAGCCTTGTCCTTATACTGCTCCGCTACCTTGCTGTAAATCGGTTCGTAGATGTGACAGGGGGCGCACCAGGGCGCCCAGCAATCGACGAAAACGACTTTGTTCTTCGTTATTATCTCGTCGAAGTTGTTGTCCGTCACGTTTATCGTGTACTCTACCTTCTCAGCTCCCTTGGCGAGCTCCTCGAGTCTCTTAGATATTTCCTCTATCAACCTCTCTATCTCACTCAATCCTGTCCACCAGCCTTACGGCTTTCAACCTCTTATAGAACGCGACCCTCCTATTAACGTAATCTAGCAACTCGTTCTCTAGGCCTGGTCTCCTCTCTTTCGCCTTCACTAAGGCTACCGGCTGTTGGCCCAACTGACCGGCGTCCTCCCCTATCACCTTGACGTCCTCGACTAGCGGGTGGGTCTTGAGGATTTCCTCCAAGTCCCTTGGTAGTATCGGATAGCCCTTGTACTTGATCATCCTCTTGACCACGCCCCTGAAGTAGAAGAGGCCTCGCTCGTCGTAGGTCATTAGGTCTCCCGTCCTGAGCCATCCGTCCTTGAACACGCGTTCGGTCTCCTCCTTGTACTTGTAGCCCAACATGAGCCACGGAGCCTTGACCCAGAGCTCGCCGACCTCGCCCGGCTTCGCCTCGCTTCCGTCCTGCTTGATCACCTTAACCTCAGCCCCAGGTAGCGGTCTTCCCACGCTTATGACGTCCCCGTCCTTAACTGGCTGGAAAGTCACGACCAGTCCCTCCGTGAACCCGTACTGCTGGACAATCTGCTTGCCGTACTTCTTCTTGAAGCCCTCAACGGTCTGAGGGAACAAGGGCGCGGCAGTGCTTATACAAAGCTCGAGCGAGTCGAGGGGCTTCGTCCCCTTCTCTATGAAGGAGTCGTAGACCATAGGGACGGTGGCGAGGAAGTTGATGTTGTATTGGTTGATCGCCGTCTCGGCCTCCTCGACCGAGAACTTCCTCATGACGTACATACTGCCTCCTGCCTCTAACGTCACGCTCAGGACGCTGTTGCCGAGGACGTGGGCCAAAGGAACGGTAAGGATCGACCTGACGTCCTTGAGCCCGGTAGCCTTGTACAAGGCCGCTCCGTTCAGTTCGAGCCTCTTGGCGGAATGGAGCACCTGCATCGTCCTGCCGGCGATTCCCGCGTAATACCAGACCAGGCCGACTTCGTCGTCTCGGTATTCGTAAGGCTTCTCGTAGACGTTCTTTTCTGGCAACTTGTTAACGACCTTAAAGCCCTTCAGGTACTCCTTCTCCCTCTCCTCGATTTCCTTGTCGACGACTACTAAATCGGGGTTCGAGTCCTCCAGGATGAACCTGAGGTCTTCGGCGCTAGTTAAGGGGTCAACCGAAATGACCTTGGCTCCAGCCCAGAAGACTGCTAAGTGCGTCAGGACGGACTCCACGGAATTATACATGAGGTGAACAACCGTCTGCCCTGGCGAAAGCGAGGCCGCCCTCTTAGCCACCTCTTCTGCCGCCTGGGCGTAGGTCAGGGATCTCTCACCGACTAAGAAAGTTTGAGAGGGTCTTTCCTTAGACCATCTGTAAAGGAGCTGTGATAAACTCATAAGCTAACCAGGGGACGGGGATTTAAAAGTTGTTAGAGGTCGTCGGTCTCTCGAGGATACACATAACGCTCGTCGACCTTTCGGGAGACTACGGGAGGCTTGACGGTGGGGTCGGCGTAGCCCTTGCCTGGCCCAGGGTGAGGGTCTCGCTAGGAACGTGCCAAAGGCCGCCTGAATGGGTTCCCTTCCCGTTGCCAGGGTATTGTGTTCTGGAGGACTACGAGGAGCACGTGGGGTTAGGACACACCACACAGTTCAGGCTCGCGCTGGCGAAGCTTTCCGCCGAGTACAATTTCCAGAGGTTAAGTGCAGTCGAACTGGCCAGGCTCGTGGGTAGAGGAGGGACGAGCGGCGTCGGAGTTCACGCCTTCGAGGGGGGAGGGTTCGTCGTCGATGGGGGGCACTCCAAGAAGGTCAAACCTGAGCCTAAACCTTCGGACTTCTCCACGGCCCCTCCTCCCCCGCTCATCGCTAGGTTCGACTTCCCCTGGAAGGTCTATATTCTCAACCCGCAGGGAGGAAGGCGGGTTTTCGGCGAAGAGGAACTCAAGGCGTTCAGGGACTTCAAACAGACAGACGCGGGGGAGGTGACTAGAGTTGTCTTCATGAAATTAGTTCCAGCGGTAGCAGAAAGGGATCTCGGTGAAGTTTTGGAGGCCATTGGCCTCATCCAGAACATGGGTTTCAAGAGGTTGGAGTGGAGTTTACAGAGCGAGAAGGTAAGGGAGGTCGCTAAGAGGGCTTTGGCCAAGGGTTTCGTTCTCGGGCTGTCATCCTTCGGCCCCACTCTCTATACGTTCGTAGGTTCGAGGAGCGAAGGCGAGGAGCTAATTAGCGAGTTTGGAGGAAACGTCGTTGAGCCCAACAATACAGGTGCCAGAGTGATATGGAAAGGAGACTAGTCTACGACGAAGGACTGATCGAAGAGCTGAAGAGAGTTTACGGCACTCAGCTCAACGAGTTCTTGGAGTCAATATTGAGGCCGAACCCTAGACTCTACGTCAGGATAGTAGACGAGTCTGTCAGGGAGGCGATGTTACGGAAATACGACTTCTTCAAACCTGACGAGGACTTCGGGGAGGCAATTTACGCAGAGGTCAAGGGTCCCAATAAGGTCGAGATCCATGATGGGAAAGTTATCGTGGACAAGAGGACTGCGGAGAGCGTCATGATGGGCGC
>JBAMMP010000017.1:16143-18274 GCA_039793765.1 Sulfolobaceae archaeon | reverse complement strand
TCTCGGCTTGTTCCCTAATCGTGTTGCCTATGTCGCTCCTGTAGATCAGGGGGACTTCGGACTGGACAAGGGAGAAGCACTTGTTGAGCGTCTTGTCGGCCTTCTCGAAGTCCTGCACAGCGACCAGCTCCAACGCCCTGCTACCCTTGGTCACCAGCGAGTTGCCCTCGAGGGCCACGGAGCCGAAGTAGACTTTACACCCTAACTCCCTCATCTTGGGCAGGTCCAGCCAAATCCTCTTGTTGCTCGCCATCTCCTTGTTCAATGGGTAGCCCCTCGGGGCTACGGCCCTCACTACAGAGGGCGTCTCGTCGACCTCGAGCTTAGCCTTGGAGAGGTGGCCCGTGGCGGTGAGCTCCAGGATCTCGCCGAAGTCGCTCTTTATCCTCGGAATGATCGCGGAAGCCTCCGGGTCGCCAAGCCTCGAGTAGTACTCGATTATTGTCGGCCCCCACAGGCCGGTGAGCATCATCTGGCCCGAGATTATCCCTACGTACTTCTCCTTGAAGGTGTCCTCTATCGCCTCGATCGTCTTCCTGACTATCTCGTAGGACCTCTCGTACTCCTCCTCGTTTATGAAGGGCAACAGCCTCCCAGGGCCGGAAATCGAGCCCATACCTCCCGTCTCGGGGCCTATGGCGTAGGGATAGGCGTGCTTGTAGTCCTGCGCTAAGGGCAACGGTAAAGTTGTGTAGCCGTCGCTGAGGACGTGGAGCGTGTACTCGGGCCCGTCCACCTTTTCCTCGATAATTATCTTCACGTCCCCCTTCGCGTAGGAGCCTATGTGGGATACGCCCTTCGAGAGGGCGGACCTCTTCTCCTTGCTCAGGTAAGCCTGCATGTCGGCGACTACCTTCACACCCTTCCCTCCGACTTGTTCCGCCGGCTTTATCGCGACTGAGCCCCCGTACTCCAGGATGAACTTCGCCGCCTCCTCTATGGAAGAGAAGGTCTTGTACCTCAGCCTCCCTGGGATCTTGTACTTCCACATTAGCTCCCTCATCCAGGCCTTGGACTTCTCTATCATGGAGCAGTTCCTCGAGGCCCCGACGACGGGAATCCCTTCCTTCCTGAACTCGTCGGCGACCCCGTTGAACAGAGGGTCTTCAGGGCCTATCACTCCGAAGTCAGGGTTCACCGCCTTGATAACCTGCCTGACGCTTTCGGGGTCGGTGGGCTTCCCGATGTAGTAGGTGCCGCCCGTCCTCTCCACGACTTCCTTTATTCCGGGGTTCAGGTAGCTCGAGATGGCGTAGACCTTGTAGCCCTTGGGAGAGTTCCCCAGGGCTTCAGCTAACGCGTTCTCCCTCGCCCCGTCTCCCACAAGCAGAACCTTGGCCATTTCAGATCACCTTCGGGTAAACCCTTGTCATGCAACCGGTACACAGCCCCTTAGTTCCCAAGGCCTTGTAAAGCCCCTCTATGCTGAGCCAGTAAATGCTGTCGGCCCCGATGACTTTAGCTATTTCCTCGTCGCTGAGGTTAGCCGCTATAAGCTCCTTTGAGTCGGGAACCTCCATACCGTAAGGACAGGCCGAGACGAGCTTGGGGCTCCCAATCAGCACGTGAACCTCCCTCGCTCCTAACCTCCTAAGGTTGAAGACAGTGTTCTTCAGGGTGTTGCCCGTAACCATCGAATCGTCGATCAGCACAACCCTCTTCCCCTTGACCGAGGCCTTGATGGGGTTGAGCTTGAGCTGGACTCCCACGACCTTGAGGAAATCGTCCTTGGCGAGCATCGTCCTGACGGGACTCCCGGTCCTCGTGAAGCCCAGATCGAGCCTAAGCCCTAACTTCCTCGAGTAGCCTATAGCGTAAGGTATCGCGGTCTCGGGGACTCCTATCACTACGTCGGCGTTGATGGGCCTCTCCTCGGCGAGGGCTTCCCCTATCCTGACCCTGACCTCGTAGATGTCGACGTCGAAGACCCTGCTGTCTATCCTAGATTGGTAAACCAGGTCAATAGCGCAGTACGCCCTCTTCGGCTCCTTGACCTGCTTGAGCTCGACGCCGTATGTGTCGATGATTACCATCTCCCCGGGCTGTAGTTCCTTGGTCATCTCGCTCCCCAACACGTTGAAAGCTGAGCTCTCGGAAGCCACGATCGCCATGTCGAACCCGAAGCCTCCGA
>JBAMMP010000017.1:11620-16043 GCA_039793765.1 Sulfolobaceae archaeon | reverse complement strand
TTGAAAGCTGAGCTCTCGGAAGCCACGATCGCCATGTCGAACCCGAAGCCTCCGACCTGCAGAGGCTTTATCCCGTAGTCGTCCCTGTAGCCTATCATCCTTCCGTCCTTCGTGAGCACGATCAGGCTCGCCGCCCCCCTCATTTCCGCTAAGGCCTTCTCAGGGTCCCTCGCTATCGCGTCTGCCAACGCAGGCAAGTCGCCCTTTATGACCCCGTCGTAGACCATCACCGCCTCCCTACCTTCTACCGGAACCCCCTCGACGTTGCCGCTGTAACCTACCCCTGCCCAGCCGTTTAGCTGGGCTATTCTCTCCTCGTCCAAGTCTTCCGGGGCCTTCCTCTCCCTTATAGTAGAGAAGCCCTCGCCCAGCACCGAGAGGCCGCTGTAAGCGTAGCCCCTGTGCTGGACTCCCATCATCCCGTAAAAAACGAACTTACTGACGTTCCAAATCCTGTCGAAGGCCAGAACTCCAACTATACCAGCCATGACCGTCACCTCGCAAACGCGGACTCGAGCTCCTCCAGGTTGTAGCTCCACCTCAGGGGGTACTTCCCCGTGAAGCAGGCGTGACAGAGGTCCTTCCTCCCTATCGCCTGGATCATCTCTTCCACAGTCAGGTACTCCACCGAGTCGGCCCCTATTTCCTTAGCGATGGCCCTCTCGTCCCTGTTGTAGGCAATCAGCTCCCTCCTCGAGGGGAAGTCTATCCCCATGTAACAGGGGTACCTAATTGGAGGGGAGCCGACCCTCACGTGAACCTCCTTAGCCCCAGCGTTCCTCAAGGCTGAGACCAGCTTCTTCATGGTGTTCCCCCTCACTATGGAGTCGTCCACGAGGACAACCCTCTTCCCCTCGACGGCCTTACTGACCACGCTGAACTTCTCCTCGATTGCGGAGAGCCTCTTGTCCTGGGTGGGCATGATGAACGACCTCATGGAGTAGTGGCTCCTCACTAAGGCGTACTCCAAGGGCGTCCCTGTGGCCTTAGAGTAGCCTATTGCAACTGGAATGGATGACTCCGGGACTGGGACGACTATGTCCGCTTCTGCCCTGTGGTTCTTCCCCAGTAGCTCGCCCAACCTCACCCTCGCCTCGTAAACTGAGTAGCCGTCGATGGTCGAGTCGGGCCTGGCGAAGTAGATGTACTCGAAGGAACACGTTGTCGGAGCGGGGTCGGCGACCCTAACGAACTCGAAGTGGTCGCCGTTGACCTTCACAATCTCCCCTGGGCTCACGTCCCTCAGCACGTATCCTCCCAGCTGTCTAATCGGCCCGTCCTCGCTCGCGACCACCAAGTTCTCCCCTATCTTGCCTAGAACCAAAGGCCTGAAGCCCTTGGGATCCCTGAAGGCGTAGATTTCCCCCCTTTCGCTGAGGACGACTGCGGAGTAAGCCCCGTCGGCCTTTTCGTAAACTCTCGCTATTCCCGAGACCGGGTCGCTCCCCGAGGATATGAGGTCGAGGAGGAACCTAGTGTCCAACCTGTAGCCGTACTTGTATGCGTTCGTGACTGTGCCGTTGAAGGCCACGGCCAACCTGCCGTTCGAGAGGGGCTGGCTGTCCTCGACCGTGACAGAGCCGGAGGTGGAGTACCTCACGTGTCCTATTGCAACGCTACCGTTGAGCGACGATAGCTCCTCCTTGTTCAGGGCCTCCTCGACTGTACCCAAGCCCTTCAGCGTGACCAGGAGGTTGTCCTGGATCGTGGATATCCCTGCGCTCTCCTGACCCCTGTGCTGGTGGAGCTTGAGGAGCTCGTAGGTCAGCTCGACCGCGTCCGGGCCGCTCACTGCAACTACCCCGCAGTGCTCCCTCAGCCTCATTCAGCCCATCACCTCGTAAAGGAGCCTGTTCCTCCTCTCCATCTCCTTGGACAGGTCGAGCTTGCTCCCGTCGAACTCGAGGGTGTAGGACTCCCCGTTCACCCTGCCTATTATTGAGGCCTCAATCCCCTTGGAGTAGGCCTTCGAGATTACCGAATCTGGATCGTCCGTGATGACGAGGAACCTCCCGGTGCTCTCGGAGAACAGCTTGGCCACGACGGAGTCCGTGTCGGACTTCAGCGCGCTGAGGTTGAGCGAAACGCCGAAGCCTTTAGCCAAAATCGGGACGAGGGCCCCGACAAGTCCTCCCTTGCTCACGTCCTTAGCGAAGCTGACCTTCCCCTCGTTTATCAGGTCTATGACAACTTGGGAGGCGAGGTAGTCCTCGTTGAGCCTCGGCCTCACCAGCTCGCCGAACTGGCCGTAGATCCTTCCCAACAAAGTCCCCCTGGTCTCGTCCCTAGTAAGGCCGATCTGGACTAGGACTCCCTCTTGTACCTTCGGCCTCAGGAACTTCTCCCTCACGAGGCCAGCCATCACTACCAGCGGGGTGGGCTTGATGGGCTTACCTTCCTTGTTCTCGTTGTGGAACGAGACCTTGCCACCCACGATTGGCGTGTTGAAGAACTTGGCCGCCTCGCTTATCCCCCTCACAGCGTCGACGAATGAGGCGTAGACCTCAGGCTTCCTTGGGTCGCCGAACTGGAGGTGGTCTACGAGCCCTATCCCCTCAGCACCTACAGAAGCTAGGTTCCTGTAGGCCTCGGCGACGATCGCCTTCCCGCACTCGTAGGCGTCCTCCTGGCATAGGTCTTGATTGGCGTCTCCCTTCAAGGCTAACAGCTTCCCGTTGGGCAGTTCCACCAATGCCGCGTCGGCCTCTCCCGGTTTCAAGACAGTCGCGGTTCCGACCTCGTAGTCGAACTGGCTGTAAGCCCACTCCTTGTCCGCTAGGTCTGGATGGGTCACTACCGCCATGATAGCCTCAGGAATTGGGGGCAACTTCACCTCGTTAGTTTCCACCCTTTTCCTAACGACGGGGTAAGTGTACCTGGGAGGAGTGAGGAGTAAGTCCGAGGGGAGCCTGACGACTTCCTTGCCCTTGTACCTGAAGACTATGTCCTTGGAGGCCGTTATTTCCCCTATTTCAGCACAGGGGTACTCGTAGTACTCGAAGACCCTACACACCTTCTCCACGTTCTCGGGCCTCACGGCAAAGAGCATCCTCTCCTGGGTCTCCGAGACGAGCATCATCTCCGGCGTCATCCCCTCGACCCTCAGGGGGAGCTTGTCAAGGTCTACCACTGCTCCCAAACCGTTGGCCATCTCCGTGACGGCAACGACTATCCCTCCCCCGCCCAAGTCCTTGATAGCCTCGACGTAGTCTACCACTTCCAAAGTCCCGTCGAGGACTATCTTGCCAGCAAAGGGGTCAGCTATCTGGACAGCACCGATTTCCTCTTCCCCACTAAGCTTTCTCGAGGCGAAGGAGGCCCCTCCCAGGCCGTCGATTCCAGTTGCACCGACAATAACGAGCTTGAGCCCAGGCCTGTTCACGACACTGGGCACGATCCTGTCCTTCCTGACGACTCCGACCCCTGCCACGTCCACGAGCGGGTTGTCCCTGTATGTTTCGTCGAAGCTGAGCTCCCCTCCCACCACGGGAACGCCTATGCTGTTCCCGTAGAACCCTATGCCCTGGATGATCCCCTTCAGGAGCCACCTGCTCCTCTCGTCCTCCAGAGGCCCTACCCTTATCATGTCGAGGAGGGCTATGGGCCTCGCCCCCTTGCTTATTATGTCCCTGATTATTCCCCCGACACCTGTAGCAGCCCCGTTGAAGGGGTCGATGGCCGAGGGGTGGTTGTGGCTCTCCACCTTGAGCACTATTGCCCAGCCGTCCCCCACGTCGAGGGCACCGGCGTCCTGCCAGTCCTCTATTCCCATCACTACCCTATCGCCGACGCTGTGAAGAGACCTCAAGTACACCTTCGAGGACTTGTAGGAGCAGTGCTCCGACCAAAGGGCGTCGATGGTGAGCCACTCGGCCTCGTTGGGCTCCCTTCCTAACGCCTTCCTAACGGTCTCCATCTCGTAAGGGCTGAGGGTTAACCTCACTTCGCCAACCCCCTGAAGAGGAGAAGGCCGTCAGTAGTCGAGTTGGGGGAGGTGAGCTTGAAGCTCGCCCTCTCCGGGTGGGGCATCATCCCCACAACGTTCCCCTCCTCGTTGGCTACCGAAGCTATGTTGAGTATTGAGCCGTTGGGGTTGACTTCTTCCCTCACCTGCCCCTTCTCGTCGGAGTAAGCCAGGACGGCCAACCTCTTGGCCCTCTCAAGGTCGGGATGGTAGTACCTCCCCTCAGCGTGGGCTATGGGCATGTAAATGACGTCCTTCTCCAAGTGTCTGGTGACGAAGGTGTCCTTTCTGAGAACCCTCAGGTAAACCCACTTGCTCACGAACCTCAGGCTCAGGTTGGGGAGCAGGGCGCCCTCGAGTAATCCCGCCTCAACGAGGATCTGGAAGCCGTTGCATATGCCCAGGACCTTTTTGCCCTCCTCGGCCATTTCCTTGACCATCTTCATGACTTCCGTGTTC
>JBAMMP010000017.1:4819-11520 GCA_039793765.1 Sulfolobaceae archaeon | reverse complement strand
GACCTTTTTGCCCTCCTCGGCCATTTCCTTGACCATCTTCATGACTTCCGTGTTCGCCGCTATCGCCCCCGCCCTCAGGTAGTCCCCGTAGCTGAAGCCCCCTGGCAGAACGACGGCGTCGTACTTGTCTGGGTCGAAGTCCCTGAACTTCACGATCTCCGACTGAACTCCAGCTTCAAGCAGTGCCTTGTGGACGTCTACCTCGCACGTCGTGCCCGGGAACTTAATGACCGCCGTCCTGGCCAACTACCCTCACCTCTATCTTGTGGACTAACGGGTTGTAGAGCCTCTTCTCCGAGGCTAACCTCTTGACGAGCTCGACCGCCTCGTCCTTGTTAGACCCTTCGACCTCGAAGAGGACGTACTTCCCTACCCTAGTGCTCAGGAACTTGCTCGAGAACTTCTCAGCCACGTACCTCTGCAGCGTCTCTCCTTCAGGGTCTCTTACGCCTTCCTTGTTGGTGATTATCAGCTCGACCTTGAACCTCATGACACCAACCTCCTGTAGAACTCCTCGTATGCCCTCTTCACGGTCTCGAGGTCCGCCCCCTTCCTGTACAAGTCCTTGTCCAGGATCCTCCCAGTACCCTCCTCCCTCACCCTCATGGAGTCGAGGGATATCTCGTCGCCCACTATCAGCTCGTCGCCGAGCCTACCGAACTCCAGCTTGAAGTCGTAAAGGATCAACCCCTTCGACTTGAGGAGGGGGAAGAGCACCTCGTTCACCTTGTACATAACCTCCTCCACAACCTGGGCCTCCTTTCTCGTCATGAGCTTGAGGTGCTCCATGTGGTAATAGTTCAGCATGGGGTCGTGCCTCTGGTCGTCCTTGAGGAAGAACTCTACAATGGGAGGGTCGAAGATTTCCCCTTCCTTTATCGGCAACCTCTTGACTATGCTCCCAGTGGCTATGTTCCTCAGGACGACCTCCACGGGGATCATCTTTAGGGCTTTGGCTATCATAGTCCTCTCGTCGTACATCCCCACGTAGTGAGTCCTCACCCCCTTGCCCTCGAGCACCCTGAAGAGGTAGGCAGAGGTCTGGGCGTTGAGCTTCCCCTTCCCGGGCAAGACGTCGTGCCTCGCCCCGTCGCCCGCCGTTATGTCGTCCTTGAACTGGAGGAGGACTAAGTCATCCTCGTAAGCGTAAACTACTTTGGTCTTACCCTCTCCGAGCTTCGTAAGTTGCATCCGTGAGAATTTACCTGTATAACTAAATAAATCCTTCTCAATCCCGTGAAACTTTTACTTGCCCAAGTTAATACGGGAGGGAAGATGTTATTATTGAGGGGCCAACCTTGACACTCGTGAGCGAGGTAAGCATCGAGGACTTCCAGAAGCTGGACATAAGGGTAGGGGTGGTGAAGAGCGCGGAGAGGATAGAGGGGACGAAGCTCCTCAGGCTCATAGTGGACGTGGGAGGGCAGGAGAGGCAGATAATCAGCGGGATCGCCCCCTGGTACGCCCCAGAGCAACTCGTGGGGAAGAAGGTAGTGGTTCTGGCCAACCTGAAGCCCAAGAAGATCAGGGGATTCGAGAGCCAAGGCATGATCTTAGCAGCAGGCTGTGAGGAGGGGCAGAGGCCCTTCATCCTCACGGTTGACGGGGAGGCCCCCTCGGGCTCAAAGGTGTGTTAAGGTTTAAACCATGAGGAATCCCTTCGAGGGAGTCAAGCTCCCTCCAGAAATCGAGACGTTCATTTCCTCCCTGCTGTCCAGGATAAGGAAGGTAGGGGGCACCACAATTAAGGACAGGGAATTGAGGAGGTTGGCCCTCTACAGGGACTCGCTGAAGGTCTATGAGGACTTCGTGAGGAGCGTGCCTTCGATAGACGGCTTGCACCCCTTCTACAGGACTGCCCTCGAGCTGATCGCGGGCGACCTCGATAAGGTCAAGGTCTGCCTCGGAGCGGTCTCGAGGGGAGTGAGGCTCACCAGGAAGGTAGTGCTACAGTACATGAAAGAAATAAGGGCTAGCGAGGAAGACCAGGCAAACGCCCTCATGAGGGCGGGCTTCGGCAGGGCTTCTAGTATATTGAGGAGGAGGGCGGAGTGCGTCTCCTACTTGAGGAAGGTCTTCTCCGAGGCCAGGAAGCTCATGGCCATAGACCCCGAGCTACCCACAATAATCGTGGCAGGCCCGCCCAATGTAGGCAAGTCCACACTGGTCTCGAGGATCTCCACGGCTAAGCCAGAGGTCGCCTCCTACCCGTTCACCACTAAGGAGATACACGTGGGGCACATCAGGACGGACTGGGGGCTGATACAGGTCATCGACACGCCCGGGATCCTGGATAGACCGATGGAGGAGAGGAACGTCATCGAGAAGAAGGCGATCAACGCTATCGTGAACTTGAAGGGGGTTATAGTGTTCATGTTCGACGTCTCGACGGGAGCCCTCTACTCTGCCAAGGAACAGATAGACCTCTTCGAGGAGGTCTCGGGCCTGAAGCCTACGGTGCCCGTGCTGAACAAGGTGGACGTGCAGGACGAGGGGTTGAGGAAGTCAGTTGAGGACTACCTGAAGGGGAAGGGCGTTCAGTTCTTCGCCGTCAGCGCCGAGAAGGGAGAAGGCGTGGAGGAACTGGTGAACTTCCTGCTCGGGATGGTCGTAGGGAAAACCTGAGCTGTACTATTAATGTTAGAATCGTAACGCGTAGGCTTGCGGAAGGGAGGGCCGAGCACGCGCGACTATCGAGGAAAACCTAAGAGAGGAGAAGTAGATGACATGACAGGATAACACTCATGAATGGGAGAAGTGTGGGAATAAAAACGAAGGGAAAAGGCGCGTGGGAGACTTATTCGGCGTGTTGAGTGGGGTCGATCTATACAGCGAGCTGATTAAGGGTCGTAAGGAGGACGACGTTTGACGCCGTTAGGTTCCCGGCCCGTAAGCCGCTTAGCCTTCGCTTGCCTCTATACGTTCTTTGTCCCGTCGATCCGACCAGGGATTTGTTAGCCGACGTAATACTCGGTCTCGCGTAAGGCAAAGCGAGAGATTCATTAGCCATCACTCAAGTCTTCTAGAGTCGGAAGTGACTACGGTCTACTACGTCAGCGAGGTCTTCGTCTCCATACAGGGCGAAGGTTTGGTAATCGGCCAGCCGTCCAACTTCATCAGGCTCGCTGGTTGCCACTTGAGGTGCGTCTGGTGCGACACGAAGTACAGCTGGTTCAGGTGGGAAGGGAAGAGGATGACCGTCGAGGACTTAGTAAACGCGGTGGACAGGAAGGTCAAGCTCGTGACAATCACGGGCGGCGAGCCCCTCCTTCAGGACTTGGTGCCTTTAGCCTCGAGGCTAAAGGAGCTCGGCCACAGGATCCTGGTCGAGACCAGCGGGACTATTAGGCCCAGCCAGAAGCTTAGGGAACTGGTCGACGTCTTCTCGGTCTCGCCGAAGCTGAGCAACTCGGGCCACGTAATTAAGTACGACTTCAGGGGCGAGGACTGGCCGACCTACTTCAAGTTCGTGATAGTGGATCCAGAGAGGGACTTGGACGAGGTCGACAGGTTCGTGAGGGAGCAGGGAATTAGTCCTGAAAAGGTAATCCTCCAACCCAACGGGCTCAGGAAGGACTACGAGGTCGCGGTGAGGGAGCTAATGGAGGCCGTCGTCTCCAAGGGCCTGCCCTACAGGGTTCTCCCTCAGCTGCACAGGATTGTCGGACTCAAGTGACCTGAGCACCGCTTCCTTAAGTCTCTCCTTCCTCTCCTTGCCCTTTAGCAACACCCTCATCGCCTCCTCCGCGAGCCTCGCCAGGTCCTGCTCGGGAGTGAGCAGGTGGTCCATCCTGACTCCCGTCCTCAGCTCCACGAGGTAGCCCTTCTCGTTCGCCACCATGATACCGCTGTGCTTGAAGCCTACCCCCCTGGCTATGGACAGTAAAGTCATGGCCTCCTCCAAGTCCTTAGTGTACACGTGGAATATCGGGCCCTGGACGATCAGCCAGTACTTCTTCTTGGGCGGTCTCGAGACGTTGTCCCTGAGGTCGTCCTCCGTGACTATCAGGTGGTTCTTGAAGACCACAGTGCTCCCCTTCCTGTCCCAGGGGAACTCGGCGTCGACGATAGTCACCCTACCGCTGCAGCTGCTCATCGTGAAGCTCTTCCTCCTCCTGTTTATGGCCTCCAGCACGTCGAAGATGTCGGGGTCTAGATAGCCTATCTCCCTGTCCCTCAGGATCCTCTGCCAGGCCAGCTCCTTGAAACGCTCAAATTGCTCTCCGACCAAACCCTTCAGCGTTAATGCTGAAGGACGTCCTAAAGAGGTTTTACGAGGCGAAGGAGGCCTTCATCGAGGTGGAGGAAGGGGAAATAAGACCGGAGGAGTTCACGGAGCCCGTCCCGCTCGTGGTTACGGTGATAATAAGGGGGAAGAGGAGGAAGAGGATAGCCCACCTGGGAGCGCTCTCCAGGGTTTACCTGTTCTGCCCCGAGTTGAGGGACATCGTCAGGGACTACCTCGACCTCTCCCTGTCCCTCGAAGAGATAATCGAGAGGCACTGCATTTACACGGACTGGGAGGCTTTGAGCCTCTGCCCCGAGGAGGCCTATAAGGACGAGCACCCCGACTACGCCTTCGCCCTGAAGAGGATAAGGGAGATCGTCGAAGCTAGGGGCTGTCGCGGACGTCACGCTTAATATTTCTCTGCCTCAATCTCGAGAACGTGTCCGACTTCGACGTCGTAGTAGTAGGAGGAGGAGTAGCCGGAATAACCGCGGCGATAAGGAGCGCGGAGCTGGGCAAGAGCGTTGCGATAGTAGAGAAGGACGTCATCGGAGGGGAGTGCCTCAACAGGGCCTGCATCCCGAGCAAGACCCTAGTCGACGCTGCCAAGCTCTACTTCAAGGCCCTTAAGTCCCCCTACGTCAAAGGAAGCTTGACCTTAGACTACGCGAAGGTTCAGGAGCAGAAGGACAGGGTAGTGAGCGCGATCAGGGAGGGGGTCACGAAGGCTTTGGAGAGGAACAACGTGAAGGTTATTAAGGGGACTGCCAGCGTCAAGAGGGAGGGTGAGGTCGAGGTCGACGGCAGGACCATAACCTATTCTTACTTAGTCATAGCGACCGGCTCCGTCCCCATATCGCTCCCCGACTTCCCGCTCAACGGTAAGAACGTCCTCGACCCCTGGACGGCGATGAACCTCAGGAGCCTGCCAGAGAGGATAGTGATAGTTGGGGGAGGAGTGGCTGGAGTGGAGCTGGCCACCCTCTTCAGGGCTGTCGGTAAGGACGTGACCGTGATAGAGCTGATGCCGCAACTGCTCCCGGGCTTTGACAAGGACATTGCGAACGAGACGAAGAAGAGGCTGGAGGAGAGGGGAGTCAAGGTCTACCTCAACACCAAGTCCAAGATTGTCAACTCTGAGGGGAAGGTCGAGTTCGAGGCCCAGACCCCCAGCGGGGTAGAGAGGATCTCGGGAGACCTGGCAGTAATAACCATAGGCAGGAAGGCCTCCACCGGAGGGATCGACCTCAAGGCCATCAACGTCGAGACCGATCAGAGGGGGTACGTGAAGGTGGACGAGACGGCCAGGACTACCAACCCGAGGGTTTACGCAGCTGGCGACGTCGCCGGGATGCCGCTGTCTGCCACTAAGGCCTTCAGGCAGGGGCTAGTGGCGGGGGACAACATTGGGGGGAGGAACAGCAGGATGCCCAAGTACATACCGACCTCGATTTTCGCCGACCTAGAAATAGGCACTGTGGGCGCGACCCTCGAACAGGCGTCTAAGGAGGGCGAGGCCAAGGAGGTAATCGTCAAGATGGCCGAAGTCCCCAGGGCGTGGACGCTAGGGGACACGGAGGGCTTCCTGAAGTTGGTCGTGGACTCTAAGGGCGTCATAAAGGGGGCCCACATGATAGGCGAGGGAGCCACAGAGGTCATCAACACCATAGCTTTGGCTATGGAGGCAGGACTGACCGTCAACGACCTGTACAAAGTCCAGATGTCCCACCCCACGGTCTCGGAGGTAATAGTCGAGGCAGTACAGCGGGCGGTCGTCGGCCCCGTTTTCTAAGCCAAGGCTTTCTCGGGTGTTACCCCTTTTATTGCGACCTGGGTAATCCCTAGTTTTGAAGTGAGGAGAAAGAAGGAGTTACCCGAGCTGCTCATTGACGTCAAGCTGACCAGGAGGAAGCTACAGCACTCCATATCCAGGCTCGACCAGAGGATAAAGACCCTCGAGGCCGTGGCGATACAGAGCTCCTCGACCATTACTGCCCTTTCTGCTAGGATAGCTAAGGAGATAGACCAGCTCGAGAGGATCAAGAAGAGGCTATACACCCTCGACGTCCTACTGGAAATGTTGGAGATCAGGCTGGAGACCGTCATTTCTGTAGGGGGCTTCTTAGAGGCGCTGAGGCCTGTTGCCACTGCCCTGAAAGAAGTGGGGAAGTCCTTCCCGATCCCCATGGAGCTCTCTACCGATCTCGACGACCTCCTCTCCTCGCTCGGCTCCTACGTTTCCTCCGGCTCAGGGATCAACATTTTCGCCAGGAAAACTGTAAGCGAGGAGACCAGGAGAATATTGGAGGAGGCCGAATCTATAGCGAATATAAAGATTAAAGGGGAGGAAAGGGAAAAACTACAGAGTTAACATGGCTGAAGTAAAGGCTACTAGGAAAATCCAGCTTACTGGCGGTTCGACCTATATAGTCTCCTTGCCGAAGGAGTGGGTGAAGTACTTCAACCTCAAGGC
>JBAMMP010000017.1:0-4719 GCA_039793765.1 Sulfolobaceae archaeon | reverse complement strand
TTGGTGGATTGGGGCTACTCAGTCTTGGAAGTCTACACTAAAGCCATGAACGCCTTCATGTCGAGGAAGAGGAGCCAGGCTAGCGACGTCATAGTGAGGAGCGCGACGCTGAGGGAGGACATGTGGGTGAACTTGGTGAAGAACGCGACGGTCGTCAGCAAGCCCGAGCAACTGCTCTCCGTAGCGTTGATCGTCGACTCGTTCAGCAGGATCTCGAGGTATTCCATGGACATAGCCGAGGCCACGATCGACCTCATAGCGAAGCAGGAAATAGAGGCCTAACGCGGGCTCGCCGAGTCTTACAACTCTTCATCCGACCATTCAAGGGGGCGCGATTTCGACCAGCAAGCCGTTGAACTGGAACGACCTCAGCTTCTCCAAGTACTCCTCGACCGTCTTGACCTTCTTCACCTCGTTCGAGAGCCTGAGGAGCTTGACGTAGTCCTCCTCCGTGAACGGGCCGTCGAGGCTCAGTGAGAAGTAGCACTCGACGCTGTAAACGGAGAAGACCACTAAGCCCCTGGCCAGCAGGTGCCAGGCGGTCTTGTAATCTTGAGACGACGGGAAGCAAATCCCTGGGTGAGTGTGGACTTCCGCTATCGCGCTCTTCACGGGCACGCTGACCCTGCCCTCGTCGCCCTCAACTATCAGCGCGAACCCCTCGTCCGTCACGAAGCCGAGGAACTCGACCTCCGTATCGTTGGTTTCCTCGGCGTAGGTCCTTAACTTGCTCCTCACGAAGTCCTTGAAGGTCTCCCTGAACTCCTTGAGGAGATTCCTGTACTCGCTGAGGAGGTTCTCCCCCTCTTCTTCCATCCTCTCCTCCAACTCGTTCAGCTTCCAGTAGATCTCAGCGAGCCTCTTAGTCCTCTCGTCCTCAACTACTTCCTCCCTTTTAGCACTCACTCAGGGTCGACCTCGCCTCCTCGACAACTAGAACCGCTTCCTTAACTGGGTCTCTCGAGGAGTAAATCCTCCTCCCGACGATCTCAACGTCGGCCCCCCTGCACAGGGCGCTCCCTGGTTTAGCCCCTTGAGCCCCGACGCCCGGCGAGATTATTTTGAGGCTTCCCAAGTCTGCCCTGACCCTCGAGATCATCTCGGGCTTCGTCGCCCCAACTACCACACCCTTTGGAGAAACGCTCCTTACCACCGGGAGGAGGTCTGAGTAGAACCCGTCGTTCCAGCCAGGGTGCGACATGGAGAGGACTAGGTAGAGTCCCTTCCCTTTCGCGTCCAACTCCCTCTTCAGAGGGCCCAACGCCCCCTCGACCCCCACGAAGGAGTGGGCTATGAACGAGTCCGCGAAGCCAAGCTTCGATACCACCTTGCTCATGGTCTCGTAGATGTCGGCGAGCTTTAGATCCGCTATGACTTCGACCCAGCTACCTGCCCTCACGAGCTCGGCGACGCGGTCTAACCCTAGTTCGACTATGATCGGCCACCCAATCTTGAGGACGCCGACGACCTCAGAAAGCTCGGAGAGAACCCCCTCGGGAAGGGGTACGTCAAGAGCCAGAGCGATCCTCTCCCTCAACTCAGGCCCACCGCGTTCTCCTGCAGGTACTTCCTGATGTTCTCCTTGTCGCTCTCGCCGATTAGGTTGGAGTTCAGGAGGGAACCGAGCAATTCAGAGACCCTATAGACAGACAGGAACCTAACGCCCATCCCCTCGATGAGACCCTTAGCCCCCTCCTGCCTGTCGACAACTACTAAAGTGGCCACTACCTCAGCCCCTTCCGCCCTCAAAGCCTCTACGGAGTTCCTCAGCGACCCTCCCGTAGTGGCGACGTCGTCGACGAGGAGTACTTTCCTCCCCTTTACCTCGCCCTCGACCAACCTGCTCGTGCCGTGGCCCTTCTTCTCTTGCCTGACGTAGCCCATCGGCTTCCCCGTCTTGCAGGCTATGAAGGAAGCTAATGGGACGCCTCCCGTGGCGACGCCCACGACGTAGTCGTAGTCTACTCCCTTCAAGATTTCCAAAGCCCTGTTCACGACCTCACCGAAGAGGTCTACGTGGCTCGGTAGTCTCCTCAAGTCGATGTAGTAGGGGCTCTCTTTTCCCGAAGTGAGCTTGAACGTACCGATCAGCATTAGCCCTCGTCTTACCAGCTCGGAGGCGAAGTCCATCAGACCACAAATTCATTCAGTTCGCTTTAAATCCGAGGCGTGCCAAGCTTAAGGAAGGGCGTTTGCCTGGGCTTGTATCCATTTACGACCTGACCCGTTCCGATATCGAAGAGATCTTCGAGGACACAGACCGCAGGCTCGCCTCACCCACCTCCAAGGAGCTTGAAGGGAAGATAGTCGCTCTGGCCTTCTTCGAGCCCTCAACTAGGACTTACCTGAGCTTCGAGACCGCGGCTAAGAAGCTGGGGGCCGACGTCATAGGCTTCACGGGAGAAGAGGCGATAAGCGTCGCTAAGGGCGAGAACCTGGCCGACACTGTCAGGATGCTCGAGAACTACGCCGACATGATCGTGATGAGGCACAAGTTCGACGGCGCGGCTAAGTTCGCCTCGAGGATCACTAAGAAGCCCATAATAAACGCGGGCGACGGAAAGCACGAGCACCCCACCCAGACACTAATTGACCTGTACACAGTGAGGAGGAACTTCGGCCACATCGACGGCTTGACCTTCGGCTTCCTGGGCGACCTCAAGTACGCCAGGGTAGTGAACAGCCTGCTGAGGGGGTTGAAGCTGTTCAAGCCCAAGACGGTCTACCTCATTTCGCCCGAGCCCCTGAGGGTTAGGAGCGAGATCCTGGAGGAGCTGAACTACCCCTACAAGGAAGTGAGGGATCCGTTCGACGTGATAGGGGAAGTTGACGTGCTGTACGTGACGAGGATCCAGAAGGAGAGGTTCGTCGACGAGCAGGAGTACGAGAGGGTCAAGGAGTCCTATAAGGTCGACCTGAGGCTCCTGAGCTCCATGAAGAGGGACGCTATTATCCTCCACGCGCTCCCTAGAGTCCAGGAGATAGACAGGAGGGTAGACCAGGACAAGAGGGCGAAGTACTTCGAGCAGGCGTCCTACGGAGTACCCATCAGGATGTCTGTCCTGAGCAGGTACGGAGGGGAGAGGAAGTGAGCTCCGCTACGCTCACCGTGAGCAAGATAAGGAACGGCACGGTGATAGACCACATCCCCGCGGGGAGGTCTTTAGCAGTCCTCAAGGTTCTCGGGATTACGGGATCCGAGGGGCTTAGGATCGCCATACTAATGAACGTGGAATCCAAGAAGCTGGGCAGGAAGGACATAGTGAAGATCGAGGAGAAGTACGTAGACGAGAGGGAGGCCAACCTCATAAGCCTCATAGCCCCCGAGGCGACGGTCAACATAATCAAGGACTTCAACGTGGTCGAGAAGAAGAACCTGAAGCTCCCTGAAGTAGTTAAAGGCCTGCTCAAGTGCGTCAACCCACACTGCATTACCAACAACGACCCAGAGGCGGTGAGCGAGTTCGTCAAGGTCTCCGACAGGCCGTTGAGGCTGAAGTGCGTTTACTGCGACACCCAGTTGGAAGAGGCAGACGTGCTGAGGCAGGTAGTGGGGCAATGATGTTCAGCAGGGTGCTCTCGGTCTTCAAGGAGGGGCCTGTGAACAGGATAGAGGTCGAGTTCCCCAGCGAGCCGAAGCCGGGGCAGTTCGTCAGCGTGATAATAAAGGGCCCTAAGGAGATTCCCCTTAGCGTTGGGGACTGGGAGGACAACAAGCTCACTCTCTTCGTGGAGAGCGAGGCTCTGGCTAAGTCCTTCGGGAGGTACGTCATGGTAAAGGGCCCTCTGGGCAGGCCATTGGACTTGAGGGGGAAGAGGCTGATCGCTATCGCTTACAGGAACCAGGTCTTCGACCTAAATTACGTCCTCAAGTCCGCCCAGAGGAGAGGCATGGAGGTCTACGTCAAGTGCTACGAGTGCACGTCCCCTTACCCCGAGCCGAAGGAGCTCGACGCAGACCTGATAATCGCCTCCGTGCCGAGGGAGATGGTGAAGTCCCTCCCCAGGAATTCCCTAGTTTACGTCAGGTGGGCCAAGATGAACTGCATGGTAGGAGTTTGCGGTAAGTGCGAGGTCAACGGAAAGCTTGCCTGCTCGGACGGCCCATTCCTGAGGTGGGAGGATGTGGTACAGGGCTAAGTTCCTCTACAAGGGGGAAATCGTCGAGGGGTGCGTGAACGCCTTCAACACGGTGGTCGAGGTCAGGAAAGAGTGTAAGCCCGACCTAGACCTCAGTAGGGAAGGGCTAATGCTCCCGGCCTCAATAGACCTGCACGTCCACTTGAGGGACTGGGAGCAGGCCTACAAGGAGACCGTGATAACGGGAACCAGCGAGGCCGTCTACGGCGGGGTCGGGATGGTAGTTGACATGCCCAACACCGTCCCCCCGCTGAAGACTTACGACGCCGTTGTGAGCAGGTTGACCCACTTGGACAGGTATGCTAGGACGGACTTCAGCGTCTTCGCTGGAGTCCCCGAGACCAAGGAAGAGGCCCAGAAGATCTCGAGGCTTCCAATTGCGGGCTTCAAGGTCTTCCCCGAGGACTTGGAGAGGCTCGACAGGTTGGAAGGGACAGACAGGCTGAAGGTCCTCCACCCCGAGGTACCCCTGGCGGTCAGCTCCTTCAGGAACCTGAGGTCTTACTGGATGGAGCTCGCTGCTGTCCTCTACATGACCGGGAGGACTCACGTCACGCACAGCACGGGGCTCGAGACGAT
>JBAMMP010000016.1:14566-18836 GCA_039793765.1 Sulfolobaceae archaeon | reverse complement strand
GCAGAGTTAGGACTCTGTTCTCTTCCGCCAACGGCGATCTGAGAGAAACATCTCGAGCTAACTTAATAAAAACACGTTAAGGCGGTCATGTCGTAGTAACGGCCCTGGTTTACGTAACCCGCCTCGTTCTCAACGCAATTTCATCTTAATTTATATACTAGTAATGAGAGGGGAGGCGGACAAATAGCTCGAGTCGAATCGGAATGTCGGAAGAAAAGGTAGGTAATCTAAAACCGAATCAAGACAACGTATCCGTAACCGTAAGGGTTTTAGAGGCCTCGGAACCGAAGGTAATCCAAACGAAGTCCGGCCCTAGGACAATAAGCGAAGCGATCGTTGGAGACGACACAGGCAGGGTTAAGCTAACGCTCTGGGGCCAACTCGCTGGTAAAGTCAAACAAGGAATGGTAGTGAAGATAGAGAACGCGTGGACGACGGCCTATAGAGGAAAGGTTCAGCTCAACGCCGGAAGCAGGTCTAAGGTAACCGAGATGACTGACAGCGACGCCCCGAGCGCCGACCAAATACCGACGAACGAGCCAGAGGCGCCGAACATGCCGCCCAGGAGGAACTTCGGCAGGAGGCCCTACAACAGGAGTTACGGCGGTTACGGTAGGAGGAGCGAAAGCGAGGAGGAAGAGGAGTGAACTACGAAGAAATTAAGGGCAACAAGCCCGTCAAGAAGGGCCAAGTTGTAGACGTACTAGAAGATCAGGACAGTTACGTCATTCAGCTCGACGAGAACAGGGTCTATCAAGTCGCCTCGATAGCGTACTACGTTTGGGAAATGTGCGACGGAACCAGGACGGTTCAAGACATAGTGGCCGAAATAAGCAAGGCGGCGAACCTCAGCGAGCAAGAGGTTAGTGGCCCCGTAACGCAAATCCTCGAAGAGCTTAGCAAGGCAGAGCTCATAGCTATGTGAATTTTTGGAAAATAGCTGAACTTTTTTATCTACGCTTACTCGCTCTCAGGAAATGAGGGTAATTTCGCCGTCCAGCTCCGCCAACCTAGGGTCGGGGTACGACGTCCTGGCCGTGGCTCACGACGCTTTCTTCGACGTCCTGGAAATAGAGGCTCGACCGTCCACTGATATTGACGTCGCGATCGAGTCGGAAGGAGTCCCGCTCGACCCCAGGAAGAACAGCGCGTCTTACGCAGTCCTGAGAATGCTCGAGGAGCTGAACCTGAAACAGAAGGTGAAAATAAGGCTATGGAAGGGAGTCCCCGCGGGGTTGGGCTTGGGCTCCAGCGGGGCCTCAGCGGCTGGAGCTGTGGTCGGCGTCAACGAGGCGTTGAAGCTGAACCTCTCGAAGGACGAGCTCGTGAAGTTCGCGTCTTACGGCGAGGAGGCCGCAGCGGGGTCAGCCCACCCCGACAACGTGGCCGCCAGCGTCGTCGGAGGCTTCGTCGCCGTGGTGAGCCAGTCCCCCCTCAAAGTCGTGAGCATCCCTCACAACGTAGACGTGGAGTTCGCGCTCTTCATTCCAGAAGTCAGGATCGAGCAGAAAACGAAGAAGGCCAGGGAGCTAGTCCCCAAGGAGATCCCCACAAAGAAGTACGTGGAGAACCTGCGGTTCGCCACCGCTTTGATCGTGGGCCTTCAGAAGGGGGACAGAGACCTCATAAGGCTGGGACTTAACGACGAGATAGTTGAAAAGGCTAGGGAGCCGCTGTTCCCCTACTATCCTAAGCTCAAAGAGGTAGCGCTGAAGCACAACGCGATCGGGGCGTGCGTCAGCGGGGCCGGGCCGAGCGTGCTGGTCTTCGTAGACGACAAGACGGACAAGGACGGGCTGATCAAGGACGGGCTTAACGTGTGCGAGGCCTTCGGGATAAGGTGTAAAGTTAAATTAGCTAGAGCGACACACGGTGCGAGAGTTGAGGGAAGCGACTAGGATCGCGAGGGAAACCATTGACGAGAAGACCGGGGCGATCACGACTCCTATTTATCAGACGGCCGCTTTCGACTTCCCTCAAGGGGAGAAGTACAGGTACTCAAGGGAGTTGAACCCCACCGTAGAGGAGCTCAACAGGAAAATAGCCGAGGCCGAGAAGACGGAGATGGGAGTGTCGTTCTCGTCGGGCATGGGCGCCATTTCGTCAACAGCGTTCGCCCTCCTCAAGCCCGGAGGGAGGGTTCTGATTCACGTGGACGTCTTTGCCAGAACACTCAGGTTCTTCAAGGACCTCCTCGGCAGGTTCGGGGTACAGACGGTAGTCACCCCGCCGGGGAACGAGAAGTTCTTGGAGTTCCTCAACTCGGGGAACTTCGACCTGGTCTTCGTGGAGTCGCTCTCGAACCCGTTACTTCGCGTCATGGACGTCGAGACGATCAGCAAGGTGGTGAGCGAGAAGGGAGGAATCCTGGTCGTCGACAATACGTTCGCGACCCCGATAAACGAGAACCCCGCGGACTACGGCGCCCACGTGATAATCCACAGTGCCTCGAAGTTCATTTCAGGCCATAACGACGTTATCGCTGGACTTGCTGCGGGTAAGAAGGACCTCATGGAAAAGATCGACATGACCCGGAGGACTCTAGGAACTTCGCTCGACCCGCACGCGGCTTACCTCGTAATCAGGGGCTTCAAGACCCTGAAGGTCAGAATTGAGGCGATACACAGGAACGCCATGGCGATCGCGGAGTTCCTGTCGGAGCACCCCAAGGTCAAGAAGGTGTACTACCCTGGCCTCCCCTCCCACGAGGACCACTCCCTCGCCCGCAGACTGTTGAGGGGCTTCGGCGGAGTGCTGAGCTTCGAGATCAAAGGGGGCAGGGAAGAAGTGTACAAGCTAATGAGGAACTTAAAGGTGATCCTGAGGGCTCAAACGATCGGAGGGATCAATTCGACCATTTCCCATCCTCTAACCATGTCGCACAGAACCTTGACGAAGGACGAGGCGGAAATAGCAGGAATAAGCGAGTCGTTAGTCAGACTCTCAGTCGGGATCGAGGATCAGAACGACCTCATTGAGGACTTAGACAACTCGCTCAGGTCTTTGTAAAACCCTTCAACCTGTTCCTTATTTCGTTCTCCAGGATCGTCTTGATCTCGCCCCTGTGCAACCTGGTCAAGTGAAGGAACATCCCCTTCTTTGTGAAGGGCCCTTTATTGCACAACTTACAAAACAGCAGGCCGTTCGAGTCTTGAACTACCTGGCTCGCGGTCGCTATCACAGAGGCCTTGGCTATCTCGAGCAAGCCGATGCTGACTACTCTCTCGAACTCCTCGTCGTCGACGTGCATCCTCGAGGCGACTTTAGCCGTTAGCTCTACGAGCTTCTCGGCCGTTACCGAAACGGAGGACTGCAACCTCATCCCCTGGAGATCACGATGGATAGGGCCGTGGCTATTACGGCAATTAAACTGGAGAGAGTCGACCGAGGGTCGGTGAAGTCGATGTAGTCCTTGAGCTCGGTGACGTCGACTCCCAGGCCGTCAAGGAGCTTCATGACGTAATAGAACACTTCCTTGACGTCGTTGGTCTCGACCGAGTCGGAGACCTTCAACCTACTCACGGCGTCCAATAGGGAGGCCAGCTCGTCCTCCGTCATCCTCTCGAATATAGACGTTATGTCTCCCTTGATCCTGTCCCCCAAGACCTCTGCCAGGCCTGAAGTGTACATTATCGGCGTCACGGTTTCCAACCAGGCGTCGAAGTGCTTCAGGAGCGCGTCCTTCACTACGTCGTCGAACTCGCCCAACTCTTTGAGGATCGAAGCCGTGCTTATGGCGAATGCCAACTCAGAGCCGTATGACAGCTCGGGTTCTGGTGTTTCCGTGAAAGTTACGCTCTCGTGAAGCTCCTCCGTCCAGTCCATCGAATATAATGGCTAAGGGGTGTTTCTCTTAAACAGGGTGGGGATCTAATACCCCAAGAGACTCGCATAATACTTAACCCTAGAAAAAGCCTTTGAAGGTTCCAAGCATAGAGGCGTAAGAGGTTTTAACTTTGGCAAGGAGGGCGCTGGTTCTCGGGATCGGCGGAGGAGGTGACGCAGTCTCTGCAATAGTTGTCAAGAAGTACCTCGAACGCATGGGCTATGACGTGATCTTGGGGGCCGTCATTTGGGAGAGGTTCGTCGTGGATCCCATCCCTGGGCCGATTTGTGCGGAAGACCTGACCAATTACAAGCCGTACTCTAGATCCCTTTACTGGGTCAACGGGAACACTGAGGCGGTCAGGGGTGAAAAGGCGCGAGCCTTAGTGCCCCAGCTTTCGAGAGTCCTCAAAGTCTTGGGAGAGAAAGGCCTAGGAGTGTGCGT
>JBAMMP010000016.1:10218-14466 GCA_039793765.1 Sulfolobaceae archaeon | reverse complement strand
TCTCGGAAGTGGCCTCGAAGGGCGGACTCACGGACATTAAGGGGTACGACGAGGAGAGTTATAGGACGGTCGGTAAGGTTCTCGAGTTGGCCGAAACCGAGGCCTCTAAGCTCCCCTGGTTAGCCTTCAAAGGGTTCTACGGCCCCTACACGCTCAGGGGAGGGCTGAGGAAAGTTAACGTGAGTCCGCTGATGGCGATCGCGTTCTTCATGAAGCCCTCAGTCGTAGGGAGCACCTCCCCGCTGTACCAGGCGCTGAAAGGGTCGAAGGAGCTAGAGGAAGTGAGGAAAAGAATGAACGAACTCGGGATCTTCACAGAGTACGACCTTGAGATCGAGTTGTTCAGACTGACGAACTACGGTAGAAGGAAGGCGAATTGGGACGACGTAATTAAGGCCAGGGAGACAGGGAGGAATAGACTCGGGCCACTGAAGCTGAAGTGCGCGGATTAGAACTGTTTATTAATTCTGTTAGACGAAATATACGCGGGTTGGGCGTACTCGAAGAGCTAATGGAACAGTACGGCTTGACAGAAGAGGACTTGGACTTCGCGCTGAGGAGGGCAAAGGGCATCCTCTTGGGCTACGCCATGGAGCACAAGGCTTTCAGGGTACTGACGAGCCTCGACTTTCAGGACGTGAGGTTCGTGGATAAGCCCACCCACGACTTCGAGGCCGTTAAGGGCGGGGACAAGTACTACATTGAAGTGAAGGCCACGAAGAGGTCGCCGACGAAGGAGTACAGCGCTCACAAGCTCGCGATGATTGCCACTTTGGACGGAATTCACGCCACCCTCGTTATGAAGCCCGAGCCCAAACTCTACGTGACCGAAGAGATATTGAGCGAGCCCAAGCGCATACTTCTCAGGTTCTTCAGGGAGCTTTATAAGGGAGATCAGGAAAGCCTGAAGGTCTTCCTGTCAGACGAAAAAGTGTTATCGACGCTCGCGAACTATAAGAGGGTTTTGCAACAGTACAAGGTAAGCCTCGACGCGTTAGGGGATCAAGAGGAGCGCATCCTGTAGGACAGTTCGGCTTTGTCGAGGTATTCGTATACGGTCTTGTGCTGTCTTCCCTCCAGCAACATCTCTACCGCTTTCCTCGCTATCTCTACCTGATCCGAAAGCCCTAGGATCGCTATCGCGTTGTCCGTTATCACAAGGTTGACGCCAGTATACTCCTGGATTATCTTCTTGGTCTTCCCCTTTTCCCCGATCACCCTGCCCTTCAACCTCCTGGCGTCTTCTGCCCCGCTCGCGTAGTCCTTCAATTCTATTACGTGGAGAGCGTAGTCGTCGGACAGGAGCTTCATAGCGTCCCCTATGCTGAAGCCGTAAGCCAAGGCCTTGAACGCGTTTATGGCCTTGAAGGCTGTGTAGGGGTCAGACTCGCCAGGGGAGATCTTGATCGCCTTCGTCCTCTCGTCTATTTCGACCTTGATTCCGAGCTTCTTCTGAAGCGCGTCAGCGAGCTTCTTCGCGTCCTCCATCCTCTCGTCAGGAACTGAAACGTAGTACAAGGCTTCAGAACCCTTGAGCTACTTTCTCCCAAAGATCTCTAAAAACGCTTTCTGGATCCTCCACTTCCACGCCCTTCGACTCGAAAAACCTCGTTACGTTTCGAATGTCCCTGAGGAGCAGTTCGTTTGCGTTCTGATGAGTGACCGTAACTGCCTGGCTCACGTCTATTATGTAACATTTGCCGTCGTACACCATGATGTTGTACTCGCTGAGGTCACCGTGGACGAGCCTCGCCTTCAATACCATGTTTCGGATCTGGAGCATGACGTCGTCGTAGAGGTCTTTGGTTATCTCTTCATCCGGCAGTTCCCTTAATAGAGGAGCCCTCACTCCGTCCTCGCCGATGAACTCCATCGCGAGCACGTTCTCGTAAACGAGCAAGGGCTTGGGCACCCTCACGTCGTTGCTGTACATTTTCTCGAGGTTGCCGAACTCTTTCCTAGCCCAGACGGTCAGGAGTTGCCTAGTGTTTGAGACCTTGACGCCCTCGAACCTTGGGTCGCTGAAGGTGTACTTCTCTATGGCCTTCTTGCTCTGAGCCGTGGAGACGTAGTAAATCTTCAACGCGATCCATTGGCCGTCGTAAGTGACGGCAGGGTAAACTTTGGCCTCCTTACCCGAGGAAATCGCTCCAAAAACGTTCTTTATTTTTAGCCTTCTGCTTACCTGAATGATATTCAGATAAGTTCTAGGGTCTATCGTGCTGTCTACGACTTTGAAGAGGTCTTCGTCCTTACGCCTCTTCTCCTCCTTCCTCTTTCTCTCCAAACCTCATCCTCTTAACTGCTCGAGCACGTCCTTGTCGACGACCCCTTCCTCAATCAGCTTCCTCAGCTCCGACTCCTCGTAACGGTAAACGATGTCGCACTTGGTGGGCTGGAAGTCCCAAGGCTGGGCTATAACGACGTCGCCCTCCCTAATCCACATCCTCTTCTTGTACTTGCCCGGGATCCTCCCCATCCTTTCTTTCCCGTCTAAGCACACTACCTGCACGTGTTCTGCTCCGAGCATTTTCTTGACTACGCAAATCACTTCGTAGGGCTCGGGTTTCCTCAGCTCCTTAACTTGCGGCTGTTCCGTCTTCTTCTTAGCCAACTAGAACATCACCAGTTTGGTCTCTTCAAAGAACCTTGAGCTAAAAAGTTAAAGAGGTCTGAGGAGCTCAACTGCGACGGCAGTGGCTCCACCGGTTCCGTGGCAGAGGCTGGCAATCCCCAGCCTTCCCTTCATCGTAGAGAGGACGTTGAGCAACGTGACTATTATCCTGGCTCCAGAGGCCCCGATCGGGTGACCTAACGCTATAGCCCCGCCAAACACGTTCAGCCTGTCATACGGTATCCCTAAGTATCTGTTAACCAACACGCTGTTAACCGCGAACGCCTCGTTGTTCTCGAAGAAGTCCACCTTGTCGACGCTGAGGTTGAGCTTCTCTAACAGCTTCTTTATCGCGGGGATAGGAGCTTCCGTGAACCTCCAGCTCTCAATGCCAGCCCAACTGTGGCCTATGATCCTCGCTATGGGCTCTACTCCGTACTCCTTAACCGCCTTCTCGCTCATGAGGACTAGGGCAGCCGCCCCATCCGAGATTTGAGAAGAGTTACCAGCAGTGTGATAGCCGTCAGGAGTGAAGGCGGGCTTCAGGGCAGCGAGCTTCTCGGGGCTAGTGTCCCTCCTTATGCCCTCGTCGTAGTTCAACACTTTCCCGTCGGGTAGCTGAACGGGGACGATCTCCTTGAGGAAGTAGCCTTTGTCGGTCGCCTCGGCGGCCCTCTTGTGGCTCATGTATGCCACCTCGTCGAGCTCCTTCCTGGTTATGTTGTGGGCCTTAGCGACCATGTCGGCCTCCATTCCCATGAGCTTCATGTTGAACGGGTCTGTCAGGCCATCCATGAGCATGGTGTCGATGAAGTTCAAGCTCTTGCCGAACAGCATCTTAATTCCCCACCTTACGTCTGGATCTACCGCGAGCCTCGCCCTGCTCATGCTTTCCATCCCTCCCGCGACTACGATGTCGGCGTCGCCCGACTTGATCATCTGGGCGGCGTTCATGACGCTCATCATGCCGCTGGAGCAGACCATGTCGACGCAGTAGCCGTCGACCTCCATCGGGATTCCAGCCTTTACAGCGGCCTGCTTGGCCAAGTCCTGGCCGTAGCCCGCCCTTAGGATGTTGCCCATTATGGTTATGTCGACCTTTTCTGGAGGAACGTTCGCCCTCTTGAGGGCTTCTTTGATTGCGATAGCTCCCAAGTCGGTCGGGTTAACGTCTTTAAGGGAACCTCCGAACTTGCCTATTGGAGTCCTCACCGCTGAGACTATATAAACGTCCACGCCTCGCTTTGTCGAGTTAGCTGAAAATAAACTTTACTAACGAGTTTAAACCCGTTTTAATTCACCCTTGACCCCCTCAAGTCGTAGAATGAGGCATCCTCGATTCTCACCTTCACCCAGGAGCCTAATTGGCTTTCGTTCCTGATCACGACGGGGATGTAGTTCTTCAGCCTGCCTATCACCGAGCCCTTTCTGCCGTACTCGGTCGTCAACGCCTCCAGGGTTCTCCCGACGTATTGACCGTGAACCTCTAATGCCAAGGTCTCGTAAAGCTTCATGGCTACGTTCATCCTCTCCTTCTTTACCTTGTCCGGGACTTGGGGCATCCTAGCACTGGGCGTGTTGGGCCTCACGGAATACATGGCCAAGTGAACCCTCTCGAACCTCATCTCCTTCAT
>JBAMMP010000016.1:5594-10118 GCA_039793765.1 Sulfolobaceae archaeon | reverse complement strand
TGGGCCTCACGGAATACATGGCCAAGTGAACCCTCTCGAACCTCATCTCCTTCATGAGGCTGAGGGTTTCCTGAAAGTCCTCCTCTTCCTCTCCTGGATGCCCTACGATTATGTCGGTGGCAATACTCACGTCCGGCACTTTGGCCCTCATCTCCTTCACCAACGCCCTGTACTCGTCGATAGTGTATTTCCTGTTCATGAGTCTCAGGACTTTATCGCTTCCCGACTGGACAGGAAGATGAACGAACTTGTAGACCTTGTCGAGCTTAAGCGCCTCTATGAGGCCGTCTATGATGGTCATGGCCTGCTCCGGAGTCATCATGCCTACCCTGACCATGAAGTCGCCCTCCACCCCAGCCACTTCCCTAACGAGGTCTGGGAGCCTTACCGTGCCACCGAAGTCGAGGCCGTAAGCTGCGGTGTCCTGTGCAGTAAGCTCGACCTCTACCGCGCCCTTCGCGACAGCTTCCCTCACTGCGTTAATTATCTCCCTCAATGGGTAGCTCCTCAGTTTCCTCCTAGCGACCTTGGTTATGCAGAAATTGCACTCTCCGGCACAGCCGTCGGCTATCGGGACTATGAAAATCCTGCCGTCGAGAACCTTCGGGACTCTCGTGGCCTTAGACCCCTCGATAACGACCTTCCTTTCGTTGGACTCGACCACCTCGACTACCCTCTCGACTGCCTGGGGGCCCAGGAGGGAAGCCTGCGGAGCTATGGAAGAAACGGTGGCGGGCAAAGCGCCGGCGAGGCAGCCGGCAACGATCAGCTTCTTGCCAGATCGGCTCAGCTCGCGTATCCTCTGCTTCATCCTCTCTTCGGTCTCGAGCCTAACGGCGCAGGTGTTCAGAATGACGGCGTCAGCTTCGTTAATGTCGTTGACTATGACGTGTCCGCTCTCTGTTAGCAGGGTCGCCATTATGGCGCTGTCGCCCCTGTTCAAGGCGCAACCGTAAGTCTCTATGTAAACCCTCATCGACAGAAGCAAATATTAGACGATACTAAAAAGGGAACTCGTGGCACAGACAGAAGAGGAGTACCTGAAGCTTCTGGATAGGGCGATGCAGGAGATCCCACAGAAGGCCAAGAAAGTGGGGACGCAAGTCATTCCTAACCTAGTGATTTTCAACGTAGGTACGAGCACGGTGATCAAGAACTTCAGGGAGTACTGCGACAGGATAAGGAGGGACGAGAAGATCGTCATGAAATACCTTCTGAAAGAACTAGGAGCCCCCGGTTCGATCAACGAGAACGGACAGCTGGTCATTCAGGGCAAGTTCTCGTCGTCCTCGATCAACAGCCTTATGGACAGGTTCCTGAAGATTTACGTGCGCTGTAGCACCTGTGGCTCTTACGACACAGTGTTGAAGAGGGAGGGCAAGGTCTGGTACGTGTCCTGCCTGGCTTGTGGAGCTCAGACCCCGGTGAAGCCGATATGATGGTGAGCCTCACCGTAAGGAAGACGGAGGGCATGAAGTTCGTAGGAGTCGTAGATCCGTCCCTTTTGGGTAAAGTGTACAGGAGCGGGATCAAGGTCCTGGACGTCAGCGAGGACTACTACTCCGGCGAAATAGTCGACCTAATGACTGCCATGGACGAGGCCAGAACCGCGACGATCGCGATCTTCATAGGGAACGAAATCGTAGAGGAGGCGAAAAGGCAGGGCTTAATAGGTAACTACGATGAAATTGACGGAGTGAAATACGCCCAGATGTACAACTTGTGAAGGCCATGAGGGGGAAGTTCTGCGTAAGTTGCGGCAGAACCGACCTACCGCTTGTGGACGGCAAGCTCTGCCCGGAGTGCTACGTAAAGCACCGCAACCTAGTCGAGGCGCCCAGGGAAGTAAAGGGTAAGCTCTGCAAGCTGTGCGGGGCCATGTGGATTTCGGGGAAGTGGGTTAAACCGACTACGGACGACCCGTTCAGGGAGTACGTTTGGAAACTTGTTGTCCCCAAGCTGAAGGTGGATCCCAACGTTAAAGGGTACGAGGTTGTGCTCGAACGCACCTGGAGGGACGTCGGGAACAGGACTTACGCTACCATGCTAATTCTAGGCGACATTAACGGTTATCACTTCGAGTCCAGGAAAGACGTGCTCCTGGACGTGGCGAAGACGCTCTGCGATGACTGCATGAGGAAAAAGACGGGCTATTACGAGGCCAAGATCCAATTGAGGTTCAAGGAAGGTAGGATAGAAGAGGGCAAGAGGCAGTTCTTCGAGTCCTTCTTCGACAGGTCTGCACTCAACTCGCTTACTAACGTCGTGGAAGGAGTTGAAGGGATCGATTACTACTTGGCATCGAAGAGCGTCGCTAGGTCGCTGATAGTAAATGTCCTCTCCGTGTACCCTGAGGCGGAAGTCAAGGAGACCTTCGAGAACGAGAAGGTAAAGGACGGAAAGAAGACGGCCAAACTCGTTATCTCGATCAGGCTATGATAATCGGTTGCGACGAGGCCGGAAGGGGTCCGCTCATAGGGCCCATGGTGGTGGCCTGCGTAGGCTTTGAGAGGGACTCGCTTGGGTTCTTAGAGGAAATCGGCGTGACGGACAGCAAGCAGCTCACTCCTCAGAGAAGGAGCGAACTCTTACCACAAATCGTTCGGGCCTCGAAGGCAGTGGCGGTGACCTTCGTTCCCCCGGAGATCATCGATAGGCAAAACCTCAACTCCTTAACGTATCAGATCCTCGAAGGGATGGTCTCGTCATTGAACTCAATCGAGAGGGCAGAGGCCGTCTTCATCGATAAGGTCGGGAACGCCTCTCCCCTCGTCACTTACCTCAGGTTCTGGCTGGGGATTCCAGAGGTGGTCGTTGAGGAAAAGGCCGACGCGAAGTACGTCGTAGTGGGTGCAGCTAGTATAGTGGCCAAGGTTCTGAGGGACTCAGTAATCGAGGGACTGAAAGTGAAGTACGGGGACTTCGGGTCCGGTTACCCTTCCGATGAGAGAACCAGGCAGTGGGTAGTTGATTACTTCAGGTCGAACGGTTATTTGCCGCCCATCGTTAGGAAATCATGGAAGTCCCTGAAGGATCTGGTTCCTGCTGAGTACAAGAAGAAAGGGTGAACCCCTATGGTAACGAACTTACCAGCCGAGGCTAAGGCGAAGTGGCTCAAATACATGGAAGCCAGGACGACAGAAGAGAAGATCAAGGCCTTAGAGGAGTTCCTCAGCGCCGTTCCGAAGCACAAGGGCACTGAGAACTTAGTTTACTGGGCTAAAAGAAGGTTGGCCGAGCTAAGGGAAGAAGCCGAACTAGAGAGACGGAAGTCCAAGTCCTCGGGGAAGGGGATCCAATTCCTCGTCGAGAAGGAAGGAGCGGGCCAGGTTCTGCTTGTCGGGGATTACGGTTTGAGGAAGGAGCTTATGACGAGACTGACTAACGTGACTCAGGAGCCCGAGTTCCTGCCCGTCCCAGGGATGACGTACTATGAGGACGCGCCGATCCAGCTGGTCAACCCCCCGCCTTTCAGCCTGGAGTCCAAGGCATGGCAGTCGAGGCTCGTCGCGTTGGCTAGGAACGCCGACGCAGTCCTGTTCGCGGTGAACAACGAACAGGAGTTCCTCAAGCTCCTCGAGTTCTTCGAGGGGAACAACGTGCTGTTCAGGAAACCGAAGGGCAAAGTAGTGATAGAAAGGAACAGGTACGGTAAGACCCTGAACTTGGTCGTCATGGGAAAGCTGATTGACACAGACGAGAGGGGACTGAGGGAGTTCCTGAACAGCTACGGAATCAGGTCGGGGACGGTCAAGATCTACGGCGAAGTGACGCTAGACGACGTAGAGAAGGCCGTGTTCGAGTCGGTGGTCTACAAGAACCCCGTTATTGTGAGCGTTGAGCCCTTCGAGTACAACGGGATCAAGTCGATCGACCCCAGGGACTTGAACGCGATAAAGGAGGCGTGTTTCAAAGCCCTCGAAGTGATAAGGGTTTACACGAAAGAGCCGGGCGAAAAGCCCTCCCCCGAGCCTTTATTCGTCAAGCGAGGATCCACCGTTCTAGACGTCGCTAAAAAGTTGCACAAAGACTTAGCAGAGAACTTCAAGTACGCTAGGGTCTGGGGAAGAAGCGTGAACTACCCAGGAGAAAAGGTGGGCCAAGACCACGTCCTGGAGGACAAAGACGTCGTGGAAATTCACGTGAAGTAGACCGGACCCTATTGGAAAGCTTTTATCGCTACTGAGGTTATTGACTCTTGTGGAGTCAGAAGTAGAGAAGAAACTGAAGGAGTACTTCAAGGAGCCAACAACATTCGAGACGCTCTTCTTAGGCGCTCAGAGCGGATGGGCTAGAAAATTGGTAGAATCAATGGATAAGAAACTTAAGCAGGCGGGAAGCCCGAGGAACCCAGCCTTAGTGGCGAGTAGCTTCCTCGCCTTCCTGAGCGTCAGCGTGGTGATAGGCCTCGTCATGCTAGTCGTCGGTGCCCTAGCCTTTCACGAGTACTTCTCAACGAGGGCCTCCCAGTTACTCGTCCTTGGAATAATGGGAACAATGTTCGGGGCACTGATACCAGTCGTG
>JBAMMP010000016.1:0-5494 GCA_039793765.1 Sulfolobaceae archaeon | reverse complement strand
GTTACTCGTCCTTGGAATAATGGGAACAATGTTCGGGGCACTGATACCAGTCGTGGCTTACATTATCCTAAACCTCAACTACTCGAATGAGATAGACAGAAGAAAGATCGGATTCGATTCTGAGGCCCTTCCGTTCTCAGCCCTGTTCGTGATATACCTCAGAACCGGATTCTCGCCGAGAATTATGTTCGAGAAGTTGAGCAAAGTTAAGGCCTTCGTTTTCATTTCCCAGTTCGCTACTTACGTATCGAGCAGGATTCGATACTTTGGTGAAAGCGTAGAACAGGCCATACTCAAGTCCCTTGAGACAGTACCTTCCAAGATGTTCTACGACCTGATGAGCACTTATGTCACAGCGGTGAGGACTGGCGCACCAGTCGTTGACACAATCAGAAGCAAAATGATCGACATATTAGACCAATTCAAGTTGAAGGCGAACACGGCAGCGGACAGGCTAAGCGGAATTGGTGAAACATATGTAGTTTGGCTGGCATCAGGATTCATAACGATCTTCCTGATGGTGATCCTCGCCGCCATATTCCCCGCTCTAATAAGCGCTCCTATGGGGATGGTCTATCTCATGGCCTTAGTCCTGGTGCCGGCGATGAACCTGGTTTTCACCTTTATGGTCGAGCAGACCCAGATGAAGTTCCCGGAGAGGAGTTTAGCGGCGAATAGGCTCGGAATGATCATGGTTGGAGTAGCTTTCGTCCTCATGGTAGTGTTCCTGATAATAGCTGGGATAATCGTCCATTCTAGGGATCCCTTCGCGGCCCCGACACCGCTCTCCTTATTGATTGACCTCTTCACTGTAAACGGTACAACCGCTGCCGTTGTACCCACGTCTTTGGCTATAGCGGCGGCCTTCATAATTGCGTCGATTCCGCCTTATCTAAAAGCGAGGAAGGAATTGAAAGAGGGGACTGGCTACGACGAATATCTCGTGAAGTTCCTTCAGTCGTTGGCCGAGGGCATTAAGTCTGGACTTCCGCCAGAGGCAATTATCAGAAGTCTTAGGGACTCTAAGGAGTTAGGGAAGTTCTCCCAGGTCTTGAGGATCATCGATGCCTACCTAAGGCTTGGCGTCCCGATAAAGGACGCTTTTAGGAAGGGCGCTGAGAAAATTATAGACTTCTCCTCAAGGATCGCGTTGAATACGCTCGCTGACATGGTAGAAATAGGCAACCTGACCCCCGAGACAATTCAGACTTTAGCGAACATGCTGGACGCTCAGATAAAGATTAGGAGGGACTACTACAGCAAGATCAAAGTCCTTATCGCAATGCCATACGTAGGAATCGTGTTAGCCGTTGTGGCCACGATCTTGATGTCCATATCGATCGAGTCGATCCTTTATTCCTCACAAGGCGCGCTCTATGGGCCTTTAGCTCAGGCGTCCATTCTAATCCCGAAGGCGATCTACCTGATTTCAGTTAGCGCTTTGTTCAACGCATTCACAGCCGGCTTCCTAGTAGGCAAGTTACAGAGCGGGAAGACCGTCACAGGGTTCTTGCACAGTGCAATCCTAGTGGCCATAACCCTGGTGATGATAATCGTCTCAGTGAGCGTACACTTTAACTTCGGCTCTGGGCTTTCTACGTACACTCTATGAGCAATCTTAATTTTAGAATCGATCAAAAATTTTGTTTTCTTGTTAACAACATACCTGAAATTCATGAAGATTAATATACGTGTGAAAACCGAAAACTAACACGGTTCGGTAATGGCTTTAGCCAGTCGAAAGTTGCCTGGGATTAAGTTACCAACTACTAAGATAAGTCCCCTGGCAAGGAAATCTAAAACTGAAGAGGACGAAATCAAGGATCGCCTGAAGTCCCTGTCTGTGTCGCTTTTGCCTATTTCAACCGAACAGATGATTCCTCAAGGAGAGATCTACGCCAACTACGAAATAAACATGATGAACTCCGTTCCTGGCGAGATCAAGGACAGCTTCAAAGACGCTGGGATATTATTTAACGTGCCCAATCCCCAGGTTCTAATAGTCTACGACGACGAAAAGGGAATATATAGGTACAACCTGACCGAACCGCCCATAGATAAGCTCAAGCTTTACCTGTACCTCAAACTGATTGAGGAAGTCGAGAGATATTTGATGACTGGCGCCCAGACGATCAACCTCGGATCCATTTTACTACAAATGAGCAAGATTTACAGAAACCTGCCAATATTCATGGGAGAGAGGGCTGGTCTAAAGGAACTTACAGTCGATGCGAAGGTCGCTTTGTATTACCTCCTTAGGAACATGTTCGGATACAACGTGATCACTCCTTTCCTGTTGGATCCCAAGATCGAGGACTTGTCCGTATCAGGAGTTAACTTACCAATTTACGTTTACCACAAGGAATTCGAGTATACGCCGACTAACCTGATGCTGAAAACGGAAATGAAAGTCCTCGACTACACGGTTTCTGGTGAGGAGATACTTGATGAACTAGTGCTGAGGTTCATCTCGCTAGCTAACAGAACCATTTCGCTGGCTAACCCGATAGCGGACGGAATGTTGCCGAAAGGCGACAGGATTGCGGCGACGTTCAAGAGAGAGGTCTCAGCTGCAGGATCTTCGTTTGTGATCAGGAAGTTCGCGGAGAGTCCTATCACGATCCTCGACTTAATCAACAGCGGAGTGCTCAGCGCGGAAGTGGCGGCGTATCTATGGTACGCTATAGACATGAAAATGTCGTTCATGGTAATCGGAGTGACGGGAGCAGGAAAGACCACAGTGATGTCGTCGATTCTTAACTTAGTCAGGGAGAATATGAAGATCGTTTCTATCGAGGATATCCCAGAAATTAAGCTGGCCCAGGACAACTGGGTAGCACTCACGGCGAGGCCCGCTTACGGCGAGGGTGCGAAAGAGATTACCTTGATGGACCTGCTGAAGCTATCGCTCAGGTATAGGCCAGATATAATAGTCGTCGGCGAGATAAGGGGGCAGGAAGCTTACGTGCTGTTCCAGGCCATATCTACCGGACACGGCGGAGCTACGACGTTCCACGCGTACGACAGCGAGAGCGCAATAAGGAGGCTGATGAACGAACCCATTAACATACCGAGCGAGTGGATACCCATGATGAACATAATTGTGACGGTGAGAAGGTTGCCGGTATACATGGGCGACAAGATAGTCTTGAGGAGGAGGGTCGTGGCGATTGATGAAATAGTGAGCTACAACGACCTAAGGAGGACTGTGAGGTGGTCCCCGGCAAACGACACTCACACGTTCGACTACGACTCGGCGAGGGTACTTAAGGAGAGGGTCGAAGAAGCCGGGAAGAGCCACGACGAAGTCAGGGCAGAACTCGAGAGGAGAGCTATGTATCTGAAGCTCTTGGCCTCGAGCAAGGAAATCGTACAGCACCCTGAGAGCTACAAGTTAGTAAAGAAGTACATAATCAAGTATGCGATCAGACCAGAAGAGGCTATAAGGGAAGTCCAGAGCATGACCGGTGTAAGTGTAGTCCCTTAAACTATTCCCTTGTTTTGTATTTCTGGAAATTTCGGAAAAACGGAAACAACGACTCTTTAGTTCTCATTTCTTCGATTTCGCCCTTTCGATTGCCTGCTTTATCCTCTCTTTAGCCTGAGCGGCGTTACCCCATCCAGAGATCTTGACCCATTTGCCCGGCTCTAACTCCTTGTAGTGCTCGAAGAAGTGGACTATTTTGTTCTTGATAGCCTCCGGAATGTCATTAACGTCCTTTATGTTCGAGTACGTCGGGTCGATCTTGTCCTTGGGCACAGCAATTATCTTAGCGTCCTCGCCTTCCTCGTCCTTCATGAAGACAATGCCCACAGGCCTAACCTCCATCACGCTCCCGGGCATCAGAGGATAGTTGCTTATTATGAGAACATCTATCGGGTCGCCGTCCTCCTCTAGAGTTCCCGGCACAAACCCGTAGTTGAACGGGTAAAACATTGCCGTGTACAGCACTCTGTCTACTTTGATGACGTTCTCTTCTTCGTCGAACTCATACTTGATGTTGGAGCCCATTGGGATCTCAATCAAGACGTTTACTAGATCTGGAGCTTTTTCGCCAGGACCTAACGCCATAGGTGATCGATTTTCATTTCATTGGTTTTTTATATCGTTTACTAGCTTCTCTACAGCCGGTCTTGCCTCAGGGAGGTCTGCCAACATCTTCTCCACTTCTTCCTGGTAGCTCTCGATTATCTCGCTGACGTCGAACCCCATCTTACGGTACCTGTAAGCTTGAAGGAGAGTTGAAAGCCTGTCGCTAAGCCTAGCTATCCTGGCCTCGATTGTCCCTTGCGACTTGTACTCTAAGAAGATTTCGTCGGTTCCCAAGAGTCCGTTCGCCTCGATCTCAGCCTTCCTCTTGTCCGAGAGCCTCTCGGTGGCCCACTTCGGTAAGTCCCCCAATATCGCCTCTCCTGCGTCGTGGAAGAGGGCCAGAACCGCCGCCCTGTTCGGATCTACTTTAACTCCAGACGAGGAGAGCACGGTAGAGAGATAATAGGCCAATACAGCGGCTTCGAACGAGTGCTCGGCCACGGTCTCCCCGAGCGATGGAGGTACCCCCCTTTGCATCCATCCAGTTCTCACTAGGTTTTTCAGGGCTGTAACTAACCTGTTGACTTCCACAGGCGTAGGGCTACTGCTAACCCTTTAGCTTTTCCTAAGTAAATGCTCGAAAACCGAGAGCAGTTCGTCGACATCGCCAACGAGTAGCCTAATCATTGCCTCCTTTCCCCTAGTGCCCCGGTCGAATATGACGTGCGGAACTTTGTTGTTGTTCGCCTGCATGGCCTTGGTAACTACCCATTCCATGGACTTCCCTTCTACCCCTTTCACCTCAGCTGGCTCTTCGTCCCTGTTGACCTCAATCACGTCGCTGTAATACGCCCTTAGGGCCCTTATCGTCCTCTCCGAGAACCTAATGTTGACCGCGAAGACGTATTCTGCGCCCTTGGATATCGCGGAAAGCAGGAGCCTGGCAGTATGGGTAGGCTTGCCGAAAACCACAGGGTAACCGATCTTCACTTTGTTGTCCCAAGTCTTGGTTATCCTGTCCCTGAAGGTCGCGACATCCTCTAAGCCAGACACGAGCTCCGGTTCTACAGAGTGGGCCACGTTCATTTGAACCTCTGGGATCAGTTCGTGAAACCCCTCGGCACTCTCTATGAAACTACCGACCTTCAACATCTCCTGAACAACTCTGAACTTCTGCGACTCAACCCAGAGCGTGGCGAAGACGTTAATTGGACCGATCCCTTTTCCGACCCTCAACGAGCGCTTCACCGAGTCCTTAACTAGGGCTACTGATCGCTCGAAAGCCGTAACGTGATCCTCTCCCCGAGCGAGGAAGGCAGCGAAGAAGCTCGCCAACGCGCTACCCGTTCCGTGGGTGTCCTTTATTGGAAATTTTACTCCCTTAATTATCACTCTCTCTCCCTGAAAACACCCGACGTCATAGCCGCTCAGGTGACCGCCCTTAACGATAACGTTCGGAAC
>JBAMMP010000015.1:0-67190 GCA_039793765.1 Sulfolobaceae archaeon | reverse complement strand
CGACCCTATGGCCCCGCCTCACGTACTCCTCGATAAGAGCTCCGATTAACGTGCTTTTTCCTGCACCGGGAGAGCCCGTAATGCCGACCGTGTGCGCGTTTCCCGCTTTCGGAATAATTTCCTTCAAGAAATCTGTTCCCAAAGGCGTTAGATGCTCTATTTGTGTCAGTACCCTCGAAATGGCCAGTTCGTCGCCTTCGAAGGCCCTCTTAAGTAGCTCATGTTGCAACCTTCAGTCCCCTTTTCTTGCTAACGAGCTCCCTGATCTTCTCTACTAACTCCTTAAGGCTGGTTCCCGGCAGGAAGACTTCGTCCACCCCCATTTCCTTAAGCTTAGGCACGTCTTGCGGGGGTATGACGCCTCCCACAATCAGAACCACGTCGTTAAGGCCCTTCTCCTTCATGAGGTTCACTATCATGGGGACAAGTTCGAGGTGAGCCCCGCTCAAGATACTGACTCCAATCACATCAGCGTCTTCCTGAACGGCGGTCTTCACGACCTGCTCTGGCGTTTGCCTTAACCCAGTATAAACAACTTCCATTCCGGCGTCCTTCAGGGCTCTAGCGACAACCTTAGCCCCCCTGTCGTGACCGTCTAGACCAACTTTGGCAACGATTACCTTGATCTTCCTCTCCATCGTATTACACCAAAGGAATACCCCGTTTAATATACGTTACGGACTTGAAGTGGGGCCGGCGGGATTTGAACCCGCGACCACCAGGGCCCAAGCCTGGCATCCTAGTCCAGGCTAGACGACGGCCCCACTGTTAGGTTCAACTTCACTCCACTAAAAGCTTTCGATTGCCCGAGGTATTTCGATGTAACTCCATGAACTTTCACTTAACGTGGCGTTGAGAGACTGTCTCAGTGTTAAGCCCAATTAACGGCCCTAACTGTTTGAGGTATTACCATTAGTATTCCTTAAGTTAATACCGTAAGGCTTATTTAAGGGGTAGTCGAGTGATAAACCGACCAAACATGGCGAAGGTAAAGTTCAAGTACAAGGGACAAGAGAAGGAAGTAGACACGTCAAAGATCAAGAAGGTCTGGAGAGTCGGCAAAATGATTAGCTTCACCTACGACGACAACGGCAAGACTGGCAGGGGCGCCGTCAGCGAGAAGGACGCCCCCAAAGAGCTCCTGGACATGTTGGCGAAGCAGTCCAAGAAGTAAAGGCAATAATTGGCTCAGTTAAGGTTTAAGTTTCATTTTATTTTGAATATTTTCTCAAAATTTCAGGTTGCAGAATTGTAGGTTAAATCGCGTTAAGCCTTCCTAATTTAGTACCTTCTACACCCGTCGGTTGGTTGGACGTAAACTAGGGATGAATAGTAGGGACGCTTATATTCTCTAAACCTGTTTGTATCGTGATCACCAATGTTAAGAACGGGAGAAGAGTACCTCAAGGCCATTTCGAGCAGGAAGCACGTGGAGATTTTCGTAATGGGCAAGGAGGTAAAAGACGTAACTACAGATCCGTTCCTCAAGCCTAGCGTGGCCGCCTTTAAGGCCACTTATGACGCTGCTTGGGAGGACGACACGAAGGAATTGGCTAGGGTGAAGAGCCCCTTCATAAACGAGGAAGTTAACAGGTTCGTTCACATTCATCAGTCCCCTGAGGATCTAGCTGCGAAAGTCAAACTGCTTAGGAAGCTGACCCACAAAACCGGTGCCTGTTTCCAGAGGTGTGTTGGCTGGGACGCCCTGAACACTCTGTACATAGTCACTAAGATGATGAAGGCCGACGGTAAGGTCGAGTATTACAACAGGTTCATGGAGTACCTCAAGTACGTCCAGAGGAACGACTTGGCCTTAGCGGGAGCGATGACCGACGCTAAGGGCGTAAGGTCTTTGAAGCCCAGCCAACAGCCTAACAAGGACGCTTACGTAAGGGTAACGGAGGTAACGCCCGAAGGGATTTACGTTAGTGGGGCTAAGGCGAACATAACGGGTGTAGCCGCGACAGAGGAGATGATTGTATTACCGACGAGGGCTATGGGGCCAGAAGACGCCGATTACGCCGTCGCTTTCGCCTTACCCACCGACAGCCCTAACGTTAAGATTGTCGTAGGGAGGCAGGTCAACGACGCGAGGAGGTACGAAGGAGGAGACATCGACGGAGTACCTTACGCATACAACCACGAGGGGTTGATCATATTCGACAACGTGTTCGTTCCGAAGGAGAGGGTGTTCCTGCTCAAGGACACAAAATACGTTGTTCCTATCGTGGAGATATTCTCGGCTTACCACAGGCAGGGTTACGGCGGGTGTAAGGCTGGCCTCGGCGACATCTTGATCGGTGCTTCGTACAACCTTGCTAAGCAATTGGGCATAGAGAAGGCCCCCCACGTCCAGGAGAAGCTAACTGAGATGGTGTTCTACACGGAGACGATGTACGCGTCTGGGATAGCTGCTAGCTTGAACGCCGTCAAGCTCTGCGACGACTGCTATTGGGTCAACCCGTTAGAGGCTAACATAACGAAGCACTGGGTGGCACGGTTACCTGCTTTGCTCAACCAGCTGGCCATCGACATAGCGGGCGGCGCGGTTGGTACAGCACCGAGCGAGTGGGACTTGAAGAACCCCAAGCTGAGGCCCTACATAGAGAAGTACTTCCAGGGCATGACCGAATATACGGCTGAGGACAGGCTGAGGATGACGAGGTTAATAGAGAACGTCGGCCTAGGAGTGGCGTTCCAGATCGAGTCGATTCACGGTGCGGGTAGCCCGGCAGCCCAGAGGATAACGTTCAACAGGGTGTACGACTTCAGCTACGCCGAAGAAGTCGCGAAGAGGTTATCTGGGATGAAGAACAAGCTCGTGTGGAGGAAAGAAGCGGAGCCGTGGAAGGGGACAGAATCGGAGAAGTTGGCCAACGCCGTGTTCAAGTCGAGCAAAAGTTGAAATTTAGTTGTTTAACCCCTATTTTTACTTTTAAACCACTTTATGTTGTTTATACTCGATGAGTTCCGTCCTCCAAGAATACCAGGCCATCCATCAAGAGCTCAGGAGAGAGGGGTTCATAAGGCCTGACTACCCGCCCTCCGCCGACGAGGTTCTATGGAACAAGAAAGTAATGACGATGAAAAGGGAGGAGCTGGACAAGCTGAAGACCTTCAGGCTGAAGAGGATCGTTAAGTGGGCTTGGGATCACGTAGAGTTCTACAGGAAGTACTGGAAGTCCAAAGGCTTCGAACCCGACATGATAAAGGACTGGAAAGACATCGTGAAGATTCCAATACTGCGCAAGGACGAGCTGAGGAAGGACCTTTCCGCCAACCCGCCCTTCGGAACAATATTCGAGCCCGAGCTCGCGAAGAGGATAAGGTTCGTGGGGGCCACTTCTGGGTCTACTGGCCTCCCTACGTTCCAGGGATGGGGAGCCCTGGAGCTGGACTACTTCCAGGAGGGCCAGGCCAGGTACTTGTGGACTTTCGCAGGCGTGAAGCCAGGAAGGGTTTACGCTAACTACCTAAACATGAGTGGCTTCTACAGCTGGGGACCTCCCGTAGTCGAGACCGCCATGTGGAGGTGCGGTGCCACAGCGATAGCCGGCGGAGGAGAGACCTTCTTCTCCTGGAAGAACAGGCACATGCTCATCTTCAAGCTCTGGAAGGTCGACGTCTTCGCGACCACCCCGTGGTTGCACAGGCTGATCGGAGAGGAAGCCAAGGAACAGGGATGGGAGACCCCGTTCAAAGTGCTGCTCTTGCACGGAGGTGCGGCGGCCGAGAAGACGAAGAAGAAGCTGTTCGAAGTCCACCCCAACGCCGAGCTCGCTATAAACGTTTGGGGTACGACTGACGGCCACATGGCCATCGAGATCCCAGGCCAGGAGGGTCAGCTGGTAGTTTGGGAGGACATGGAGATCTTCGATATCGTTGACCCCAAGACTGACGAACCCGCGAGTGAGGGAGAGAGGGGAGAGCTGATAGCGACTCTGCTCAACCACTTCACCATGCCACTCATCAGGTACAGCCTAGGCGACTACGTCAAGAACGAGTTCATCACGGATCCAGACCCTAAGTTCGGCATAACGCACATGAGGTTCGCTGAGCCTATTCCTGGAAGGGTAGAGTGGATGTTCTCAGTTAAGGGCAAACTGCTCTTCCCGATCTACGTGGAGGACGCCGTGAACGACGTTCCGGACACCACGGGCATGTACAACGTTATTGTCTATGATAACGAAATGGACAAGCTGAAGATCAAGATTGAGACGAAGAGGCACACAGTAGACAGCGAGTATGACAAAAAAGCCAGGGAGATCATTGCCTCGAACTTGGGTCTTAATCCCGACGATATCGACATAGAGTGGATAAAGCCTGGCCAAGCGGTGTGGACTGGGTACAAGCTCCAGGTGTTCCTAGACCAGAGGAAAAAGAAATGAAGAAATTCCTTTTTATCCTCTAAACGTCTTTTTACCTTGAGCTATCTCCTCTAACAGTTTAGTCGGTTTATACGCCTGGTATCCCTTGTTGTAAATGTCTACAAGGTGGTCGTAAATCTTCTTCACGCCGATCTCTTCGGCCATTTTGGTTAAGCCCTTGGGGAAGTTGTAGCCGTAAATCATGACATCATCTACGCCGTCAGCATTTACAATGCCGTTCTCGATCAGCCAGGCGGCTTCGTTCACAGCGAGTGAAATCAGCCTCGCGGGGTCAACTTTAGTATTCTGCGGGACTTGAGGTTTGGCGAACTTGCCTGGAGCTGGATAGGAGTAAAAGCCCTTTCCGCTCTTCACTCCCAATTCCTTCGAGTCAACCTTGGACTTATAGAGCTTACACGGCACGTCGCTTGTGCCCCTGCTCACTATTACGGTCCAGAGGTCGTACATAACGTCCAGGCCTATGTAGTCGGATAGCTCGAAGACCCCCATCGGGAGCTTCAGTAAGTTCCTTGCCGCTGAGTCTACCTCTTCGATCGTGGCCTCACCGCTCTCCACTTCCCTACAGGCCTCCTGCGCTAACCTCAGTAGGATCCTGTTCCCCACGAAGCCCGGTATGTCCTTTGACAGCCTCACGGGAACCTTGCCCATCTTCTTCGCTAGTTGGACAGTGGTTTCGACCGTCTCTGGGGAAGTGTACTTACCTGGGATAACCTCTACGAGTTTCATTATCACCGGCGGGTTGAAGAAGTGCATCCCGACGAACTTTTCCTTCCTGCTCGTGGTTTCGGCTAAGTCAGTGATAGGAATTGAGGAGGTGTTCGTCGCTATTATTGCGTGTGGAGGTAACACCTTGTCGAGTGACTGAAATACGTTCTTCTTGATCTCAAACTTCTCTGGAACTGCCTCTATCGCGAAGTCCGCGTCCTTAACCACAGAGTAGTCCACTGAAAACGTTATCCTGTTCATTACGGCTTGCGGGTCCTGTATAACCTTCTTCTCTGCTAGCTTGTTGAGGGACTCCTGAATCTTCTCCTTTGCTCTGTTCAGGAAGTCCCAGGAGACGTCTATTAAGTAGACCTCTAATCCCGTTAGGGCGGCCACTTCAGCTATTCCGTGGCCCATGGTTCCCGCTCCAACTACAGCCATTTTTCTGATTTCCATACGGTTACTTCCTGAATAGAAGGGAAATAAAAGCCGTAAAGAGAACAGAATGTAGCTTTGAAGGTATTGTATAGGCTCGTCAGAAAAGAGGACTTCGACGGGTTGCTGAATCTCTACAAGTCCCTTTCCCCTGACGACATATTCTACAGGTTCATGTCGTTTCACGAGGTCACGCCGGAGGACGTTGCGTTCCTAGTAAACGACAAGAACCACGTGACAATAGTCGCGGAAATAGGCGGCCAAATAGTGGGCGAGGCCTCGCTGTTCGGCGACGGGGAAATAGCGGTAGTGGTTCACCCTCAGTTCAGGAACAGAGGAATTGGAACTAACCTGGTTAAGCACTTGATAGAGATAGGGAAAGTCCTGGGAATGAATACGTTCAAGTTCTTTACCCTGCCAGACAACATACCCATGATAAGAATAGGGCGGAAACTCGGGTTCGACATAAGGATTGAAGAGGACGAAGTAATTGCAATATTACGTGTTAGCGAGTGATGAGCTTCTAGGCTTCCGATCTATGACGAGAGGTGCAAACGCTGAGGAAAGCGATAACGAAGTGGCTAGAGGGTCTAAGGAATACTGTGCTCAAGCAGGTGCGTCCTGCAGTTAACGAGTGGTCACGATAAACAGTAAGAAATAATGGGCCCGGCGGGACTCGAACCCGCGACCACTGGGTCACTCCTCCAGACCTACGTCATCCCCTTACGGGTCGACTGACCCAATGTCGCTCACGTCTGGAGCCCAGCACTCTACCTGGCTGAGCTACGGGCCCATTAGAGTTCATCAGGGCATATTACACATCGAGGTTACACTTATTAAACTTACGCGATCGGTAAACTAATTTTGTCTTCATCTCTCGTTAGAGTGTCGGATGAAACGTCATGTGGGACAAACACAGGCTCGAGGTTCTCGAGAGGCTGAGACAGACGGGCGTTAATCCGTACCCGCCTAAGTTCGAAATCACGATGAGCGTTAAGGAGATCAGGGAGAAATACGGTAACCTCCAGGACAAGCCCCAGGATCCCTTCGTCAAGGACGTAAGGACGGCTGGAAGGATTGCCAACATCAGAAGGCAAGGGAAGTTGGCCTTCGTCGACATATTTGACGAGGGGGAAAGGCTTCAGCTAGTTCTGAGGGTCAACGAGTTGGGCGATATGTACGACAAGTTTTTCGAGACCTTCGGCAGGGGCGACATAATCGGCGTGACGGGAGACCTCTTCTTCACTAAGAGAGGAGAACTATCCTTGTTAGTTAAGGATTACGCGATGCTAGCGAAAGCCCTCATTGAGCCGCCCGACTGGTCTTCCTTGTCCCCAGAGTTCCGCTATGCGAGGCGTTACGTTGACTTCCTGTACAACGACAAGGCGAGGAGGAACATGGAAGTCAGGTTCGCCTTAATAAGGCACATCAGGGAGTTCCTATACTCTAAGGGTTTCGTCGAGGTCGAGACCCCCGTCCTTCAACCAGTTTACGGCGGTGCATTGGCTAGACCTTTCAAGACCAAGATTAATTACCTGAACGAGGAGTGGTACCTGAGGATTTCCCTGGAGCTTTACCTGAAGAGGTTCATCGTCGGCGGCTTCAACAAGGTGTTCGAAATAGGTAAGGTCTTCAGGAACGAGGACATCGACGTTACTCACAACCCCGAGTTCACCATGTTGGAGCTCTATTGGGCTTACGCCGATTACAACGACATCATGGACTTGACCGAGGACATGTTACGCTACGCCGTCGAGAAGACTTTGGGAACAACTAAGGTGAAGTACGACGCGACCGGTAAGCCCATCGAGCTCGATTTCTCGCAGAGGTTCAAGAGGATCAGCATGTACGACGCTTTGTCGAACGAGTTAGGCAAGAACGTGGAGAGCGTCAGCGACGACGAGCTGAGATCCCTCCTGGACAAGTACGGCCTGAAGCCCAGGGGCAACCTGTACGTGAGGGGTCTAATGATCGAGAAGCTGTTCGACAAGCTGGTTACGCCCAAGCTCGAACAGCCCACTTTCATAACGGATTACCCAGTCGAGACCACCCCTCTGTGTAAGCCGCACAGGAGCAAGCCCGGGCTAGTGGAGAGGTTCGAGCTCTACATAGCAGGGATGGAGATCGCCAACGCCTACACAGAGCTCAACGATCCTGTGCTTCAGGACAAGTTCTTCAGGGAGGAGCAGGAGATGTTCAGGAGAGGCGACGAGGAAGCCCACCCGTACGACAAGGACTTCGTGAGGGCGATAAGTTACGGCATGCCTCCCACAGGAGGTCTAGGAGTCGGAATAGACAGGGTCGTCATGCTGATCACGAACAACTACAGCATTAAGGAAGTCCTGCCGTTCCCCATACTGAGCAGGAGGGCCTACGAGGAGGACTGAGCTTACAGGCTCAACGCCATCAGTAGCATTAACAGGACTCCTCCACTCACGTACATCATCGCCTTTTGTCCCTTTTCGCCGACTAGTTCCGCGAACAGTTTGGTTCCATCGGTTATGAACAACGGTAGCGCGTTAAGTACTGCCAAGCTGAAGTTGACAATGTACATCCAAGTTGCGAAGTAAGCTAAGCCCTGTTCTACGGGTGAGGGGAAGTAATACGTGAGGTAGACTCCTAGTTTGCCTACTGGGGTTGGAATGGTTTTCGTTAGAAGAGTCCCGTTTACTAGGAAGGTCACGTTGTTCGGTTCGGTTCTGCTCAAGAGTTGATCGACCTGATCGGGACTCGTGACCGTATGACCGTTTATGTTGACAATGACAGCACCAACCGGCACGGAGGCGTTGTATGCGGGGTAGTCCTTGACGAGTCCTGTAATCAGGGCCCCTTGAGACATGGCCGGAATAGCGTAGGTCAGTAATGCAAGGAAAGCGAGTCCTAAGACGAAGTTTATCCCGATACCCGCAGCCACGACCTTAATCCTCTTGAACCTGTCAGCTTTCTTGTACTCCTCCTCGTCGGGCTCCACGAAAGCCCCTGGGAAAATGAAAAGCAGCAGGACTCCTCCGCCTTTCACCTTAATCCCGTTCGAAGTCGCCGACATAGCATGCATCAGCTCGTGAACGGTCGCGGCGATCGCTATCGCGAGTAGTATGTAAGGAGCTTGAGCCAAAGGTGTCGTGACTCCTGGTATTATTGGAGTAATCGCGGCTCCCACAGTTCCAGGGGGTGCGAAATACTTAGAGTAGATGGCTTCTCCGAGTAGTAGGAAGCCCAAACCCGCTGAGACGAACGATATGACGACGAAAACCCACTCAAGAGCCCTGTAGAACTTACTCTTCGAAATCCTCGGGAACCACTCAGACCTCGCGTCCTTCCTGAGCATTATGAAGAAGGGGTAGAACGTCACCCCCTTGGACTTCAACTTGTCCTTGTATAGGAACATTACTACGTAGACGATCCCCCAAGCTGTTGCAGCTGCCACGAAGAACTCGATCGCGTTCAAGCTAACTGATATTCCTCGGCCATTCCTATTTAACTTCCGTGGAAGTAATTTACAGCGACGCTCACTGGGAGCTCCTGAGGAGGAAGAGGGAGGTAGCGAAGCGGTTAATGGAAATGGTCTTGAGGCTCGGCATGAGGGAAGTTTACGTCTACGGCTCAGTGGCCAGGGGTGACGTGAGGGAGGACAGTGACGTCGACGTCGTGGTCTTTGATCCAGACGTCCTGAAATTGGACTTGCTCGAGGTCGACCACAAGCTCATCGTTCAGGCAACGCCCCGCTCGACCCCGAAGGCTTACCTCTCTCTTGATCCCGAAGAGACCCAGGTCATTACTTTCCCCCTGGCTAAGCTCGCAAGGGATGAAGTCGAGTTCTTCAGCTTCGGCGGTAAGCTCGATTACGAGGGCCTCCTAAAGAACGTCAGAGTGCCGGGAGTCAACAAGGACTTGTTTTTAATCATTCCCACCGAGAGGGGCCACGTGGAGATGCCACTGAAGGGTAACGAAGACCTGGCAGCTAAGTACCTCGGCATCAGCATAGACACGATCCTGCAGAGGGAAAGGTTGCTGACCAGGAGGGAGGAAATAGGGAGGACTGGGGTCTTCTTGAAGTACGAACTTTCTGGCAACGAGAGCGTTCTCGAGGCAGTTAGGTCGTTGTATAAGAACAACAAGTTCTTCAGGAGGGTCATGGATGAGCGTCAGGTTCGTTAACTGCAGGAAGGAGAACCTGAAGGAGTTGGAAGTCTGCGACATGTTGTTTGAAGGGAGGACGGTGGGGAGGGCTTTCTACTTCCACGGAAGGCCTCCTTTCTATCCCAAGTGGATAGAGGTTATCTACGACTCTTGGCCAAGGAAGGAGGGAAAGGAGCAGGAACTGTTCGTGAGCTTAGCTAAAGAGCTGGGCCCTGGCGGGAGGCTCTTCGTAGTTTACGTTAAGGACAGGGAAACCTTCGAAAGGCTTTCGAAGGGCTTTCATCCCGTAGAGACGCCCTTGGGGCTCGCCCTTTTGCAGGCAGGTTTCACGTGGTTCAAGGACTGGTACTACCCGGAGGGAGGTGCTGAGGGAGGAATGAAGCTTCAGGCCAACCTGCCTCTAGGCGAGGAAGACGCCGTTAGACAGCTGTGTAACCTCTTAGTCGAGGTAAGAGACGAAAGAGCAAGGGACGTCATAGAGGAAAGGCTCAGGCAGCTGTCTAAGGAGACTAACGCCTGTTAGGGATAGTTGTTAATAGGTTCAGCTCTTCAGGATTACAAGTTGCTGAAGGGAAACCCAGAAACAGGGCTTTACAACAGGGACTTGCCTAAAGGTTGCGAGCTGTGTAGGTTAGGAGGTAAACTAGTTGTTTACGTTACCGGCGAATGCGGCGACGACTGCTACTACTGTCCGGTCAGCTTCGAACGGTTCGGGAAACCCGTGAGTTTCGCCAACGAGAGGCCGGCCAAGTCCGTGGAGGACTACCTTCAGGAAGCCTACAGGATGGGCGCCATGGGGGCCGGGATAACCGGGGGCGACCCTATCTTAGCTTTCGAGAAGGTAGTCGACCTTATAACGACCTTCAAGGAGTTTTTCGGGCCGGACTTCCACGTACACCTCTACACCTCCGGAAGGTACGCTAACTTAGACGCCCTAAGGGAGTTGAAAAGGGTGGGGCTGGACGAGATCAGGTTCCACCCTGTAAGGGAGGTATACTGGCGGGCCGTGGAGAACGCCGTCAAGCTGGGGCTCAAGACTGGCTTGGAAGTCCCAGCGATTGAGGACTTCGACTTCAACTCTCTCATACAGAGGGCCAAATCTCTCGGAGTTAGCTTCGTGAACATAAACGAGCTGGAGATAACGCCCAGGAACGCTCCCTTCCTGAGGGCCAAAGGGCTTGAGGCAGATCACGGACTGGCGGGGAACTCCATGAGCCACAGTTTAGCCCTGTCGATCATGAGGGCTTACGAAGACGAGAGCCTCAGCCTTCACTACTGCACTTCCATCTATAAAGACATCGTGGAGACCAGGAACAGGTTCATAAGAACCTTCAAGGTTAGCTCCTACCCGTTCGAGGACCTCAACCCTGAGGGCACTGTGGTTAGGGCCATAGTGAAAAGTAAAGCAGACCTCTCGGACTACGGGATTAAGGAGGGGGACGCCTACGTAGTTAGCCCCAGCCTGCTGGAGGAAATAAGGTCGAAGTTCGAGGTCGACGAAGTGAAAGTCGTCGAGATGTACCCAAGCTCCTTAAAGGTCACCGAATCCTGAACCTGAGGAGGCCTATTATGCCAGTGAGGCTCTTAACCTGATGGTAAATCTCGCTCTCCCTCGGGACTATCCAGGTCTTGCCGGAAGTCTCTTCCACCCTGTTCATCACCTCTTCCACGGTTTTCCTCAGCTCCTCGTCCTCCGTAATCAGGAGGTCTTCCGAGACGAGTAAGTCGGAGACTGCGCCCATTTCCGCCGCCTCCTTCACCTCCTCTACGCCATAAACGGCTAATCCGTCACCTTTTGAGATGTGTTCCAGCACCTTGTCCAAAACCCTAGCCTCAGCCACCAGCTCGTAATCCCTCATCACCTTGTCTATGATGTCCCTCCTGAGTAGCTCGTTCAGTCCGCTCCTGTTCGCGGAGGAGACGCTGTCCACGTAGACCTTGACCCCCTTGATTGACTTGGCCACAGTCTCTTTGAAAGGTCCAGGACCCGCCACGACGACGGCCTCTACTCCGTAAGTCTTCGCGTAAGCCTCGATTTCCTTCACGGCCTCCTCTGCGTTCTCCTCGATGACCTCTGGCTCGTTCTTGCTCGGAGTCCTCAAAGACCTCTCCGCGAGCACCTTGACTCCTTGAGCGAACGGCATTGCTATGAGGAGCTCGTCGTAGTCGACCAACGCCAGGAGAACTTTAACCCTGGGCTCTGCCTGCCTCTTGATTTTGTTCAGGGCAAACTTGCTCCACTCCTTCTTTATTATCACTATGTCGTCCCCGACGTCTACGTTGACTGTGTGGTGAGACCCCTGGATCCCGAACCTCTCCGGGGCTTCCTCTATTACGCCCAAAATCCTGAGCCTGTTGGTGAAGACCTGGAACTCCGTCCTTTCAACCCTAAGCTTAACCGTCATCGGAACCCTTCGGCTCTCCTTCCCGACACTCACGTCCCTCGTTGTCCTAGCTATCACCTCGTCGCCCTTCTCCAGGATAAGCCCTAACGTCCAAAGGTCGTCCTCGTTGTCCACGTGAACCCTCATAATTCCGTGCTTCTCATCCCACTCAAGGATCTTCAACGCGTGGAGGTAAAACGGCTTGATAATTATAACTGACGCGAGGCCAGAGGACTTGGACGGGATTTACGAAGTCGAGGTCAACAGCTTCGAAAGGCCTTACCCGAAGGGCCTCCTCAAGTTCTACTTGATCATGACTCCTGAGACTTTCGTCGTAGCCAAGGACGACGGGAAGGTCGTAGGTTACGCGGTAGGAGTTCTGCAGTGGGGCTTCGTAGGTCACGTGGTCTCGATCGCTGTCCTTAAGGAGTACAGGAGGAAAGGAATTGGAAGGGCGTTACTCGAGGAGCTCGAGTCCAGGCTGGTCAAGCTGGGTGCCAAGTACTTCGTCCTGGAGACTTCGGTGAACTGGGAGGCCAAGAAGTTCTACTTCGCTTCTGGATACCTCGCGGTCAGGTTCCTTAAGTCGTATTACTCTAAGAACGAGCACGCCCTGCTCATGATTAAGCCTGCTAAAAATTATACCGACGGCTTCGAGTAAATTACCTAATGGAAGCTAACTTCTACATTCTTGACTTCTCTTACGACATTGAGGAGCAGAAGCCCTGGGTGTACCTGTGGGCGATAGACGAGTCGGGGAACAGGGTAGCCCTCATAGAGACCGAGTTCAGGCCGTACTTTTACGCTGTCATAGACGAGTCGAACGAGCAAGAGATAGTATCGAAGGTCAAGAAGCTCAGCAAGCCCTCGTCGCCCATAATTGAAGTTACTCCGGTGACGAGGAACTACTACGGGAAGCCAGTGAAAGTGCTCAAGATCGTGACCGTCGTCCCAGCGCTGGTAAGGACTTACAGGGAAGAGGTCGCCAAAATCGAGGGCGTCAAGGCAGTTCTCGAGGCTGACATAAGGTTCGCGATGAGGTACGCCATTGACAACGACGTGAGACCGTTCACGTGGATAAGGGCCGAAGTCGAGGAAATGCAGAACTCCGAGAAGCTGAGGGTGAGCAAAGTCTACAGACTCGTCAAGATCCTGGGGAGGGACCTAAACCTAAGGCCTCCCAAGTTGAGGACGCTCGCCTTCGACATCGAGGTCTACAACAAGTATGGCGCGCCGAACCCCAGGAGGGATCCGGTAATAATTATCGGAGTGTGGTCGGAAGAAGGGCTGAAGCAGTTCGTAAGTGAGACCTCAGAAAAGGACGCGATCAAGAAGTTCGTCGAATACGTGCAGAGTTACGACCCGGACATAATCCTAGGTTATAACAGTAGCGGGTTTGACTTTCCTTACTTACGCGAGAGGGCCAGGGCTAACGGAATCAGGCTCGATATAGGGAGAAGGCCGAACTCTGAGCCCAACCAGGGAGTTTACGGCCATTACTCTATCTCGGGCAGGCTCCACGTAGACCTCATGGGCTTCGTTAGGTACATAGCCGAGGTCAAGGTGAAGAGCCTGGACAACGTTGCGGACTACTTGGGCGTGATGAAGAAGTCGGAAAGGGTGCTTATAGAGTGGTACGACATCCCCAAGTACTGGGACGATAAGGAGAAGAGGCAGACCCTACTTAAGTACAACGCCGACGACGCCAAGAGCACCTACCTGCTCGGCGACGTGTTCGTACCGTTCGGGATAGAACTCTCGAGGATAACAGGGCTACCCCTAGACCAGCTCGCGATGGCCAGCATGGGCAACAGGGTCGAGTGGTTGCTCATAAGGGAGGCCTTCAAGTTCAACGAGCTCGTCCCGAACAAGGAGGAGAGGGAGTACGAGGGTTATGAGGGAGGGATGGTCTTCGAGCCTTTGCCAGGAATTCACCACGACGTTTATGTCCTGGACTTCTCCTCGATGTACCCCTCGATCATGATAAAGTATAACGTGGGCCCAGACACGCTGGTTGGGGGAGAGTGTGAGGACTGTTACGTAGCCCCGTTCGTGGGCCACAAGTTCAGGAAGGAACCCCCAGGGTTCTACAAGCAAGTCCTGAAGAAGCTAGTCGACGAGAGGAAGGCCGTCAAGAAGCTCATGGAGAGCGCGAAGGACGAGTACGAGAGGAGAATTTACGAGGAGAGGCAGAAGGCTTTGAAGATCCTAGCCAACACGTTCTACGGCTACATGGGCTGGCTGGGGGCGAGGTGGTACTCTAAAGAGGGCGCGGAGGCCGTCACTGCCTGGGGGAGGAAGACCATCAGCGAGGCCGCGGAGATCGCTAAGTCCATGGGGTTCACGGTCGTGTACGGCGACACGGACTCCATGTTCGTGAAGGGCGGTAAGAACGTAGACGAGCTGGTGAAGGCGATCACGTCCAAGTTCGACCTCGAGATCAAGGTAGACAAGGTCTACAAGAAGGTCTTCTTCACGGAGAACAAGAAGCGCTATGCGGGCCTGACCGAAGACGGGAAAGTGGACATAGTCGGCTTCGAGGCGGTGAGGGGCGATTGGTGCGATTTAGCTAAGGAAGTGCAGAGGGTGGTGATTGAGAAGATCTTGATGACGGACAAGGTGGACGAGGCCGTTAAGTACGTCAAGGAAACGATAATGAAGCTGAGGAGGGGGGAGTTCAAGCTCGAGGATCTGATTATCTGGAAGTCCTTGGACAAGGACTTGAACGAGTACGACGTGGACGCTCCGCACGTCGTTGCGGCAAAGAAAGCTATGAAGAGCGGTTACCTAGTGACGAAGGGCACGAAGATCGGTTACGTCGTAGTGAAGGGCTCTGGAAAGCTCTCAGACAGGGCGGAGCCCTACTTCTTGGTCAAGGACAAGTCGAGAATCGACGTGGAGTACTACGTGGACAAACAAATCGTTCCAGCGGCTATGAGGATCTTGGAGAGGTTCGGAATAAAAGAAAGCTCCCTTAAAACGACCGGAGGGACTGATATACTGTCCTTCTTCAAGCGGTGAGCAGGTCAGTGATCGTCAGCAACTCGACGTTTTCCGGCTTCTTAGTAACGCCTCCTATCCTGGAGCCTATCAGTATTTTTACGTTCTTGGATGCCGCGAGATCGACGAGCCTCTGCGTGATGACTCCGTCGAACACGATGTAAGCCACTTTATCCTTCTCTAGGTTCTCAAGCCTGCTGACTATTTCTCTCACCTGAACTGAAGCCACCTCGTTCCAGTTCTCGTCGTAGAAGAAGCCCTCCAGAGTGCCACTTAGACTCTTTATCTTTTCGAGGACTTGCTGGGGTATCTTGACTAGAATCTCTTTTGCCACCTGGGGGGCGACGGTCTTGGGCTGCTGTACTTCCTCGAGAACCTGGACTTGGGCTTGGGCCGGGGAAACCGTTTCCTCCTTCTCTACTTGTACCGGTTTAGCTTCCTTCAGCCTCTTTAGGTACTGCGCGAGAGGTATCATGTCCTGGAGGGCCTTCACCACCTCCTTCTTAGTCAGCTCCTCGACTTCCCTGCCTGGTGGGGCCCTGGCTACGTAGTCTATTTTCACTCCTTGGGCCAACATCTCCCTTAGGATTAGGTCGCCTCCGTGATCGCCGTCGAGGAACGCGATTACTATCTTCTTCTGCTTCGACAATTCCTTCACTGTGTCAGGGATCCTGCCCTGAGCTCCCTCGACCGCTATTGTGTTCCTGTAGCCGTACCTCAGCAGGTTAATGACGTCAGCCCTCCCCTCCACGATAATCAGGTTGGGGTCTTTATCCACGTCTGGGCCCGCTGGTAGCCTCTCTGGGCCGTACTGTATGATCTCCCCTACCTTAATCGAGCTCACTATCTCGTTGATCACTTCCCTCAGGTCGAGGGTTTCCTCCTTTCCCCATACGCTCAGGATCTCTTTGGCACGCTCTATGATCTTCTTCTTCTTTTCCTCCCTGATGTCCTCGATTTTAACGAGAATGAACTTAGCTGGATAAGGCCCTACTTTGTCGACGCTCTCGACCATGGCGGCGAGTAACGCCGTTTCTATCCTGTCGACGTTCGAAGGGATTATGACTTCCCCTTCCGTCCTGCCGTTCTTCACGTTGAGGTTCACTACCATCCTGCCTATCCTGCCCTTCTCTTGGAGCTCCCTCAGGTCCATGTCCTCGCCGAAGAGGTTCTCAGTCTGTCCGAAGACGGCTCCTATTACGTCTGGTCTATCAACTATACCGTCGACTTCGAACTTGAGAATTATGTTGTATTTCATATAATTTCACCGCGTTACACTTTTTTCTATTTGCCTGATGAGTTCCATGTACTCGGATTTCTGTTCTATTCTTTTCCTAATCGGATCTAATATTTCATTGAGCTTCCTCGCGGTGGCAGCCTTTAGGTCTAACGGATGGAGCTTCCCTTCGACGAATGCCTTCTCCAGTTCCTCGTACGACTCGAACACTACCGTCCCTCCGTACTTGGGGTCTCTCTCTACTACAAGCTTGGGGCTGTCGCTGGCGAATATGATGTATTTGTTGATCTGCAGAACGGGGTTGTCCTCCACGACGCCCTTAGGGCAGTAAGCTTGCTTCAGCTTAGCCTCAACCGCCTGAGGTGGGTCGGTCACGAAGATGGCGTTTTCAGGTTTGCTCTTACTCATCTTGATGGCCGCCAAATAGTCGTCCTTCTCCACGTTGACCTCCATCCTCTGCCCGCCTTGCAGCCCGACCAAGAGCGGCGTGTGAATGGCGATAACCTTCTTCTTACCAAGCTTGTCGGCGACGTCCCTGGCTAGCATGTGCGCTTTCCTTTGGTCTGTACCGCCTAACGCTATGTCCAAGTCCTGGTAGAAGATGTCAGCGACCTGCATGGCCGGGTAGATCAGCTTGGAGGCGTCTATTTCCGCCTCCTCGGCTTTCCTCCCCATAATCGTTAACGCCCTCTTTATTCTCGCCAGGCTGGCGCTCTTCGCGACCCTCAGTACGAGGGCCCAGTAGTCCTTGTCCTTGGCGAACTCCTCGGCATCGATCACGTTCACCTTGCTCATGTCGATGCCCATCGCTCTAAGTATCTCGATGGTTAGGTCTCCCGCCCTCTTTATCAGCTCCATGTTCCCTCCTAGCTTGTCGTTTATCCAGGCGTGCCAAGTCGCTACTAAGATGTTCATCCTGATCCCTGCGTTGACCAAGTCCCTCAGCTTGTACGCCCATATCATCCATCCGATGTGGAAGAGGCCGCTTGGCTCGAACCCTATGTACCCCTTCAACTGCTCTTTACTTTCTAGTTTTGACTTGAGTTCGTCTAGAGTGATAATTTCCTCTGTATTCCTAATAATTAATTGTAATCTATCAAGACTCATATAATCATCACTTGCCACGTGTTTAAGAAAAGCCCTAATTTAAACGCTATCGTTTTGCGTTACTCTCCCTACTCGCCCATCGCGATTAGGTCGATGTACCTCGTCCTGGGGCCGTCGAACTCGAGGAGAATTATCCTCTGCCATGTTCCCAAGTCCAGTCTGCCGTCCCTTATAGGCACTACCCTAGCGTTCCCGATGAGCATGTTCAACACGTGAGCGTGGCCGTTGTTGTCTATTTGGTTGTGGTGGAAGTGCCCCTCTGGGGGAACCAGTTTCTTAGCCCACTCTAAATAGTCCTTCATAAGACCCTCCTCTGCCTCGTTGATAATTACTGTACATGTGGTGTGTCTGCTCACGACGAATAGAACGCCGTCCTTAATCGATCCCTCGATCTCCCTCTTCACTTGATCCGTTATGTCAATGTCGTCGAACCTCGACCTCGTCCTAAACATTAATTCCTTCCTTACGACTCTCACTTGCTAACACTACCGAGGAGGTTGAAAAAGTTTGGATTTGGAGGGCCTAGCGAGGGTTCTAGATGAAGAGACCGCTAAGGGTCTGATAAGTACCTTGTTAAGGATATACAAGGGGGACAGCCCGCTTATTACGAGGCTCGTTGAGGCGGTTATTGAGGAGGTAAGGAACTCGAGGAAGGTCGAGTCCTACCACCCCTTGTTGAGGGTCGAGAAGGTTGGGGCTAAAGCTGGGGAAAGCGGCCTTGGCTCGAGAGGTTTCGGCGACCACTTGATCCACTCTTATGTCCTGAAGATGAGTGGAGGGCTCTTCGAGGACGCTGGAGTTGTTGACGACTTAGTCGTGAGCGTCGACGGGATTCACTCGAGGCTGTCGTACTTCCCCTTCTTCGCGGGCTTCCACGCGACCAGGGCAGCTTTGAGGGACGTGGCAGTGAAGGGAGCGAAGCCCCTGGGAGTCCTAGTCGACATCCATCTTGCCGACGACGCCGACCTGTCTTACCTCTTCGAGTTCGAGGCAGGGGTGCTAGCCGTAGCGAAGGCGCTCAACGTGAGGGTTCTGGCGGGCAGCACGCTGAGGATTGGTGGAGACATGGTCATAGGGGAGAGGATTTCTGGAGGAGTGGGAGCCGTGGGGAAGCTAGTAACGAAAGCTTTCCTGAGGACTAACGCCAAGAAGGGTCAGCACTTAGTGATGACCGAGGGGAGGGGAGGCGGTACCATAACCGCGACGGCCATCTTCAACGGAGTTCCCGAGGTAGCATTGAGGACGATAACGCTCTCCGACGTGATTACTGCCGTGAAAGTGTCCGAGGGTCTCAGCGATACGGTTACAGCCATGACGGACGTCACCAACGGCGGCATTAGGGCCGACGCCGTAGAAATCTCTTCGAGCACGGGGCTGTCGGTAGTCCTCGACACGGAGAGGTTCCTCAAGCTAATAGACCCTGTCGTGGCCAGGATGCTGGAGACCTTGAACGTCGACCCCCTCGGCCTCTCCATAGACTCGATCCTGATGGCCACGGACAAGCCGGACGACCTAATCAACGCTCTGAAGTCCTTCGGTGTGAGAAGCGACGTTGTTGGTCGACTCGAAGAGTGGAAAGGTAGCCCGTTAATCGACGTTTCTGGCAGGAGCTTGGAGTACCCCTTCAGGGAGTCCGCCTATACACCTATTAAGAAAGTAATAGGTAATTACACGCCTTTCTCGAGGCAGGAGCTGGAGGAAAGGGTAGCTAAGGCGTATGAGTTGGCAATGGGGAAGTTGGAGACCGTTTTGAAAACTTTAAAAGTGGACGAGCCTCTTAAGGGGTAGCTGGTATCGAATGAGCGAGGGCTTCAAGTACATCGTTAGGCTCTTTGGGCAGGACGTCGACGGCACTGTGAAGGTAGCCTACGCCCTTGCGGCAGTGAAGGGGATAGGCTACAATACCGCGATGGCCATCCTCCACAACCTCGGGATTGACAGGAACAGGAGGTTAGGTGAGCTGAGCGAGAGCGAGCTCAAACAAATAGAGAATTACCTTAAGGAAAAGAACATCCCGAACGTCCCTAACTGGATGTATAACAGGAGGAAGGATTACGAGTCGGGAGTAGACATGCACCTGGTGACTAACGACCTCATATTCTACGTTAGGAACGATATCGAGAGGGAGAAGAAGATAAAGAGCTGGAGGGGTGTCAGGCACTCGCTGGGGCTTAAGGTGAGGGGTCAGAGGACAAGGACGACGGGTAGGACTGGTATGACTGTGGGTGTGAGGAAGGGTAAGGGAGCACAACCTCAGCAGCAGCAGGCCCAGAAACAGGAGTCCGGAGGAGGTAAGGAGCAGAAGAAGTAAGGGGTGATGGGATGGGAGACCCTAAGAAGCCGAGGAAGAAGTGGGAGGGCCCAAGCCACCCGTGGATCAGGGAGAGGCTAGAAAGGGAGCAAATACTCTTGGGTAAGTACGGGCTGAGGAACAAGAAGGAGATATGGATAGCCGAGACTTACATAAGGAAGCTGAGGCACATGGCGAGGAGCCTACTGGCTTTGCCTCCAGCCGAGAGGGCAGCACGTGAGAAAGCACTTTTCGAGAGGATCAGGGCCTTCGGCTTCCTGGAGAAGGAGAACATGACTATTGACGACATTCTGGGACTAACGGTGGAGAACTACCTAGAAAGGAGGCTCCAAACTATAGTTTACAAGAAGGGCTTGGCCAGGACGATATATCAGGCGAGGCAGCTAATAGTTCACGGGCACATCGCGATAGGTGGTAGGAGGGTTACCTCTCCAGGCTATATCGTGAAGAAGAGCGAGGAGGACTTGATAGACTTTTATCCGACGTCGCCCTTCAAGAACAGGCCCCCAACCGCCCAGGGAGGTGAAGTGAGTGTCCAGCAGGCGTGAGATCAGGTGGGGAGTCGCCCACATTTACGCGTCTCAGAACAACACTATCATCACGATTACTGACCTGTCTGGTGCAGAGATGATAAGTAGGGCTAGTGGTGGCATGGTAGTTAAGGCCGACAGGGAGAAGCCTTCGCCGTACGCCGCGATGTTAGCTGCGAATAAAGCTGCGAGCGAAGCCTTCGACAGGGGAATAAGTGCAATTCACATAAAGGTGAGGGCTCCCGGAGGTTACGGTAGCAAGACCCCCGGCCCGGGAGCCCAGCCAGCCATCAGGGCGTTGGCGAGGGCGGGCTTCATAATCGGAAGGATCGAGGACGTAACGCCTTTACCCCACGACAGCATTAGGAGGCCAGGCGGTAGGAGAGGAAGAAGGGTCTGAGGTTTTTTGCTATGCCGATTACTTCCGTTTTATCGGAAGACAACAGGCTAGTCCTTGTAGTCGAGGGCTACCCGCTCGCTTTAGTCAACGCGATAAGGAGGTCAACAATCCTATACACCCCAGTCATGGCCGTCGACGAAGTTTACATTATAGAGAACAACAGCCCGCTCTACGACGAAATGCTGGCCCACAGGTTGGGGATGATCCCGTTCGACTCAGAGGAAGCATTAACCAAATACAAGAGGCCGGAGGAGTGTGGCCCGGAGGACAGGGACTGTAGCACGAAAATTTACTTGGTTAAAAAGGTAGAGCAGGGCGAGCCTCCCACCTGGGTTTACACGAGCGAGATAAAGAGCGACGATCCCGAAGTTAAACCTACCTCGGCGGAAATCCCCATAGTCCTCCTCGCCCCTGGACAAAGCGTTTCTCTGGAAGCTAAGTTAAGGCTCGGTTACGGGATAGAGCACGCGAAATACATTCCCGTCAGTGTCGCCGTAGTGAGGTACTACCCTAAGGTCGAAGTAAGCGAGGACTGCGTTAAGGCCGCTGAGGTCTGTCCGAAAAAGGTCTTCAGCGTAGAAGGAGATAAGGTGAAGGTAGCCGACGAGATGTCGTGTATACTATGTGAGGAATGCGTGAAGGCGTGCGGAGACAAGGTTAGAATTTCGGCAGTCGAGGACAAGTACATCGTTGAGATAGAGTCCACGGGCGTCCTCAGACCGAAGACTATTTTAAGAGAGGCAATTAAGAGCCTAAGGCGTAAGTTGGAGGAGTTCTCCCAGAAGGTTGAGGTGCTTAGGCAATGAAGAGGACTGGTCCAACAAACGCTCTGGCCAGGAAGCTCATAAGGATGCTAAGGAAGCAGAAGAGGCCCATTTGGGTCAGAGTGGCAGAAGAGCTCGAGAGGCCCGCAAGGAAAAGGGTCGTGGTTAATTTGAAGAAGATCGAGAAGTATTCCAAGCCGAACGAGATAATAATCGTCCCAGGCAAAGTTCTAGGCCTGGGTACCCTCTCGCACCCGGTCACCGTTTATGCCTTCGCTTTTTCCAGGTCGGCCAAGGAGAAAATAGAGAAGGCCGGAGGCTCGGCCAAGAGCCTCTTCAAGGCAGTTGAGGAGTTAAAGAGCTTCAAGAACGTGAGGTTGATGAAGTGATGAGCGGGAAGGCCCAAGCCCAAACTAAGGGGAAAGAAGTACTTGTGGTCGACGCTTCCAACCAGATCCTGGGAAGAATGGCCAGCATGATAGTCAAGACAATGAAGGCGCTGATGAAGGAGGGCAAAGAAGTGGAGGTGCACATTGTGAATTCGGAGAAAGCTGTCGTTAGCGGTCCGAGAGACCGCGTCGTTAAGGGCTACATGTTGCTCTTCACCGTTAGGACGCTCTGGAACCCCGACAAGCAGGGCATAAGGAGGCCGAGGAACCCCGCTAGGATAGTCAAAAGAACGATAAGGGGCATGCTACCCAAGAACGAGACTGGCAGAATGATGTACAAGTCGATTAAGGCTTACGTGGGGTACCCGGAGGAGATAAAGGCAATGGTCGAGAAGGGCCAGGCAAGATTAGTAAAGTTTAATGAGGCGGACTCCTCCAGATTAAAAGGCAAGTTCACGACCGTTCTCGAAATAGCTAAGGCGATGGGGTGGAAGGGTGTCTGAGGGCGTGATTATAACCTCTGCGAAGAGGAAGACAGCAATAGCTAGATGCTATCTGAGGCCAGGGAAAGGCAGAGTCCTGGTCAACGGCGTGCCGGTCGAGCTGATCCCAATGGAAGTAGTCAGGCTAAAAGTTATGGAGCCCCTACTCTTGGCAGGAGAGACGATAAGGAATTCTATCGACGCTGACATCGTCGTAAGGGGCGGCGGAGTGATGGGACAAGCCGACGCGGCGAGGATGGCTTTAGCTAAGGCCTTAGTGAAGTTCACTAACAACCAGGAGCTTAAGGAACTATACAAGGTGTACGACAGGTCGATGCTCGCCGGCGACAAGAGGAGGACCGAGAGCGAGAAGTGGATGAGGTACAGCGCCAGAAGGTGGAGGCAGAAGGCTTACAGGTGATGGAGAATGCTCATACCGGTTAGGTGCTTTACCTGCGGTGCCCCGCTCGCTGACAAGTGGGAGAAGTTCAAGAAGAGGGTCGAGGCGGGCGAGGATCCGGGGAAAGTGCTTGACGACCTAGGAGTAAGGAGGTACTGTTGTAGAAGGATGTTGCTCTCCCACGTAGACATTATATATCAAGTCATGCCTTATACGAGACCAGTCTGAGGTGGCGTTGAATGGCTGAAGAGGCGGAGAGAGGGTCGCAGCTGAGCGAGCAAGAGAGGCAGGAGATGCAGAGAACGGAGAAGGGCCAGCTTATCGAGCTATTGGTTCCCTTGGACACCTACCTTTCCTCCGGAGTGCACATTGGTACTCACACCTGTACTGCGTATATGAGGAAGTTCATTTACAGGGTAAGGCCGGAAGGGCTGTACGTCCTCGACGTGAGGAAAATAGACGAGAGGCTCAGGGTGGCCGCGAAGTTCCTGGCCAGGTTCCAGCCCGAGAAGATCCTGGCAGTGGCGGCCAGGCCTTACGCTTACACTCCAGTGCAGAAGTTCGCCGAGGTCGTGAGGGCCAAGGCAATAGTAGGAAGGTTCCCTCCAGGAACGCTCACGAACCCGACATTCTCGAGCTATATTGAGCCCGATGTAGTCGTCATTTCCGATCCTAGAACGGACGTACAGGCTGTCAAGGAGGCCGCAAAGGTAGGGATTCCAGTGGTCGCTTTCGCGGATACGGACGCGATGTTACAGTATGTTGACCTCGTGATTCCGGCCAACAACAAAGGAAGGAAGTCCTTGGCCTTGCTTTATTGGATCTTGGCCAGGCAGGTGCTGAGGGAAAGGAGGGAAATACCCCCCGACGGCGACATACCAGTGACTGTAGACCAGTTCGAGGCGAAGGTGACGAGTTGAGGAGGTTTCCCGCAGTAGCGGGGTCTTTTTATGAGGCTAACCCTGACAAGCTCAAGAAGAGGATAGAGTGGTCGTTCCTTCACCCCGTCGGCCCAGGAAAGATCCCCCAGGTGCCTTCGTCTAAATCTAGGAGGAGTAATCTCTTTTTCATCGTTCCCCACGCGGGCTACATTTACAGCGGACCTGTGGCGGCCCACAGTTACTACTACCTTGGGAGTGAGGGGAAACCTGACGTAGTCTTCATCATGGGCCCGAACCACACGGGCTTGGGATCCTTCGCTTCAGTCTGGCCAGAAGGTTATTGGGAGACGCCCTTAGGGGCTGTTGAGGTCGACTCGGAGCTCGTTAAGGAACTAATTAGGGAATCTAAGGTCGTCGATGCGGACGAGACGGCCCACATGTACGAGCACTCCGTAGAGGTGCAAATACCGTTCCTCCAGTACTTGTTCGGGAACGATTTCAAGATAGTGCCCATAGTAATCCTCATGCAAGAGATCGAAATAATGCAGAGGATAGCCGACGCAATAGAGAAAATAATGAGGGAGCACGAGGGAACCGACATAGTAGTCTTGGCGAGTAGCGACCTAAACCACTACGAGCCCTATGACATCAATAACAAGAAGGACGAGCTGGCGATCAAGGAGATCGAGGAGCTCGACTACGAAGGGCTGTACAAGGTGGTAAACGAGATGAACGTCACGGCATGCGGCTACGGCCCTATCATGGGAGTTCTGATGTTGGCGAGGAAGTTCAACAAGAAGCCCTACGTCCTCAAACACGCTAACTCCGGCGACACCTCGGGAACTAAGGACTCCGTCGTGGGCTACCTCTCAGTGAGGTTCGGTGACTGAGGCCCCTGTCCTGCTTCTTGGCGTTCCGATTAAGGAAGTCAGGAACCCGCACGTAATTGCGATCGCCGATTTCCAAGGAGATAGGGTCAAATATTCATTCGGCTTTCACGAACTCTTCAAGGAGGCTACCGGATTCAAGTGCGGGAACGACGAAATCGAACTCCCCAGAATGCCCAACGTGTCCGCTTACGTAGTGTTGAGCGAGGCCTACGTGAGGAGAGCGGTCAAGAAGTGCGAGCTTCCGCTCGAGCAAGACGAGGTAGACGACGTGCTTAGGGAAATAGACGAAGTCCTTTTCGACGCTCCATTAATAGGGGCAATGAGGAGGGCCTATCGTAGGAGAAGCGCCGTCATATTCAGGGAGGGCGAAAGGGAAGTCGAGATCGGTTTACCGGTAGTCAAGGCGAGGTTCGTCGCAGAGCACTACCTCCCTGACAGGATAAGGTACGTCGACGACTCGGTAGTCCATTTAGCCGGTTACTTGCCGATAGAGTTCTTCGACTCGAAGGACTGGAACTTGTTGAAAGTGAACGACTTAATTTGGGAGCTGGTCTACGGGGTTAAGTCGCCTCCGAGGAAGGACTGGATATTAATATGGGACAACGACAGAGTCACAACGATAGAGCTTGTCGACGTCTTCAAGGAAGCTGGAGCACCTGGAGATCACGCTATACGAGAGGGTTGAGGGCTACACAACTACCCTCCTCGATGACGTGACCTTAGTTCACCAAGCCCTCCCAGGGTTCGACTTCTCCGAGGTGGACCTGTCAGCGAAGCTGTTCGGAAAGGACGTCAATGCTCCCATCGTGATTTCAGGCATGACTGGCGGTTCGCCCGAGCTCCTGAACGTCAACAGGAAAATAGCCGAACTAGCCCAGAAGTTCAGAGTAGCGGTAGGAGTCGGGAGTCAGAGGGCTGGGATAGAGAGGCCAGAAACGAGGGAGACCTTTTCGATCGTAAGAAAGGTCGCTAAGGACGTGCCAGTGATCGGAAACATCGGCGCCCCGCAGTTGGCGAAGGGCTACGGGATCAGGGAGATCAGCGAGGCCGTCCAAATGATAGAGGCAGACGCAGTCGCAATTCACTTCAATCCCGCCCAAGAGCTCTTCCAGCCAGAAGGAGAACCCCACTATTCCATAAGCATCCTGGACAAGTTGGCAGACATCAGCGACGACTTGGGAGTCCCCGTTATTCTGAAGGAGACTGGCTGTGGGTTCTCGAGGGAGTTCGCTAGGCTCGCTAAGGAGAGGGGCTTCAGGCACTTCGATGTTCAAGGGGCTGGAGGAACTAGCTGGGTTGCTGTAGAGATGTTCAGGGGGATTAGGAGGAACAATTGGAAGGCGTCCTCGGCGAGGGTCTTCGCAGGGTGGGGGATCCCTACTGCCGCCTCAATAGTCGAAGTGAGATACGAGGTTCCGGACGGCTTCGTGATCGGAAGCGGAGGCATAAGGAACGGTTTGGACGCCGCTAAGGCGATCGCCCTAGGGGCCGACGCGGTGGGCTTGGCTCTCCCCGTCCTCAAGGCCGTCATGGAGGGTAGAGGGGAGGAGTTCTTCACCAGGTTGATCTTCGAGATGAAGTCGGCCTCCTTCCTGGCAGGAGCTAGGGACGTGGCCTCGCTTAAGAGGGCCCCTATCGTGATCAGGGGGGAGCTCCTCAACTGGCTTTCACAGAGGGGCATAGATTTATCAACGTATTTCAATAGGAAAACTGCGGCTCATGCCTGACGATTACGTGGGCGAGATTCTCGACTCCGTGAACAGGCTAATACGCGAGTACATAAACTGCGCCGTTCAGAAGCTCTGTGAGGCCTCTTACCACCTTTTCACAGGAGGAGGAAAGAGGCTAAGGCCCTTGATTCTAGTCGCTACTTCAGACATGCTAGGGGGGAACAGGGAGAGGGCGCTGAAGGCGGGGGTTGCGGTCGAGATCCTTCACAATTTCACGCTTATTCACGATGACATCATGGACAACGACACAATGAGGAGAGGACTCCCGACAGTCCACGTCAAGTACGGAGTCCCGATGGCCATTTTAGCTGGAGATCTCTTACACGCCATAGCGTTCAAGGCCCTAAACGACGCCTTCAAGGGGAGTGACGAGCTTTACGACGCGATGGATCTCTTCACGAAGGGCATCATCACGATCAGCGAGGGGCAAGCAATGGACATGAGCTTTGAGGAGAGGTGGGACGTAACCGAGCCCGAATACCTGGAAATGATTTATAAAAAGACGGCCGCCCTCTTCAGCGTCTCCGCTGGACTTGGAGCGCTGGTGGCCGGCGAGAGGAACTCCGTAAGTCACATGATAGATTACGGGAAGAACCTGGGGTTAGCGTTCCAGATAGTCGACGACATCCTCGGACTTGTAGGAGACGAAAAGGAGATAGGAAAACCTGTCTACAGCGACATAAGGGAGGGAAAGAAGACCATACTCGTCATTAAGACTTTAAGCGAGGCTTCCTCTGCCGAGAGGGAGAAAGTGATGAAGGCTCTAGGCAACAGGAGCGCCACTAAGGAGGAACTGAAGGAGGCCGCCGACATAATCAAGGCCCATTCCCTAGAGTACGCGTATAAACTAGCGGAGAAGTACAAGGAAGAGGCGATCAAAGCTCTAGAGAAAGTTCCTAGCAAGAACGAGAGCGCGAGGAAGACCCTCACGGACTTGACCGAGTTGACCGTAAAGAGGAGGAAATGACCTCTGTATGACTTCCCACGTCCTGAATTTACTCGTCGCCATAACTATAGCGTTCGCCGTTTCGTACGTCACTACGCACTGGACGATCAGGCAGGCCCTGAAGAAGGGCCTAGTTGGGGTAGACGTTAACAAGCCAGACAAGCGCAAAGTCCCGCTTTTCGGCGGCATAGGCCCCATAGCTGGCTTCGTCTCCGGAGGCTTCGCTCTCATGGTGGGAGTTAGGGAGGACGGGGCAGATGTAATAGAGGCCGTCCTGCTCTCATCCCTTATAATCGCGTTCCTCGGCATGCTGGACGACGTATTCGACGTGAGGCAGTCGATAAGGGCTTTCACTCCGGTCTTCGCTGCCGTTCCCTTAGCGCTGTTCAGCGTGGGCCACACTACAATTAACGTGCCTTTCGTCGGGCCAGTGAACTTCGGCGTATGGTATTACATCATAATACTTCCGGCCGCCTTGACTATAGCGGCTAACGCGTTCAACATGCTCGAGGGCCTCAACGGCCTTGGGGCTGGGATGGGCGTAATCATGGCGCTAACACTGGCCATTATAGGCTTCAAAGCTGGAGGGGCATCCTCAGTATCGGCGGCCCTTTCGTTGGTCTTAGCGTTCTCTCTCTTGGCATTTCTGGTCTTCAACAAGTACCCAGCAAAGGTCTTCCCAGGCAACGTCGGCACTTACTTCATAGGGGCGGCGATAGGGGCTTTGGGCATTTCCGGGTACATGCTGACTGCCCTCTTCTTCCTCTACATCCCCTACGTGTTCGAGTTCGTCCTGAAGGCCAGGACGAAGTTCAGGGGCGTGTCTTTCGGGAAGGTCAACCAGGACGGCACGCTGTACTGGGACTCCTTCCCCCACTCCTTAACTCACGTCGTCATGAAAATGGGCAAGTTCAAGGAATACCAAGTGGTTCTGGTACTGTGGGGAATCGAGGCGGTCTTCGCCTTGATGGCCTACTACTTCCAGCTAACAGTAATTAAGCTCTGAATCTCTTGAAACCCCGTGAAGGCTGCGGTACTCTTCAACTACAAGGAGCCCTTAAGGATTGAGGACGTTGAGATCTCAGACCCTAAAGAGAACGAAGTCCTGATTAAGATCACGGCGACCGGTCTTTGCCATTCAGACGTCAACGTCTTCGTCGGCGCAACTCCAGTCCCTCCACCCGTTGTAGCGGGCCACGAGATCTCTGGGGTAGTGGAAAAGGTAGGCCCCGGAGTCACGAGGGTAAAACCCGGAGACAGGGTGATCTCAGCGTTCATCCACCCCTGCGGGAAGTGCAGGAACTGCGTCAGCGGCCACGAGAACCTCTGCGAGACCTTCGCCTCTGTCAGGCTGAAAGGGACTATGTTCGACGGTACTACCAGGCTGAGGCTGAGGGACGGGACTCCAGTGAGGACATTCCTAGGGGGAGGGTTCGCGGAGTACGCAATAGTTCACGAGAACGCCCTAACTGTTGTGCCAGGAGACATCCCGTTAGAGAAGGTCGCCGTGTTGGGTTGTGCTGGGTTAACAGGTTACGGCGCAGTCAACGAGGCCAAAATAGAGCCTGGCGAAACGGTCGCGGTCATCGGGGTCGGCGGGGTCGGGCTCTCCATAATTCAATTGCTTAAGGCCAGCGGGGCCGGCAGGATCATCGCCCTGGGAACAAAGAAGTGGAAGCTGGAGAGGGCCTTGGAACTAGGGGCTACAGACGTGATAAATACGAAGGAGACCGACCCTGTCAAGGCACTCAAGGAAATGACCGGCGGAGGCCCAGACGTAGTGATAGAAGCCGCTGGCACTCAGGAGACGATCCAAATGGCCCTAGACTCGGTCAGGATTGGCGGGAGGGTCATTCTGGTAGGCTTACCTCCAGTCTCTGCGCAGATCCCGTTCAGGGTCGCGGCGATAGTCAGGAACGGAATAACGATTAAGGGGAATTACGGCGGCAGGCCCAGGGTCGACATGCCCAGGCTGTTGGAGCTGGTCAGGCTCGGCAAGTACGACCCGACCAAGCTCGTCACGGGCAAGTTCAAGCTCGAGGAGATAAACGAAGCAGTTAAATTGCTCGAAGAAGGCGAGGCGATCAGGAGCCTGATTGTACCTCAGTGAACTGAAGGCAGTTATTTTCGACCTAGACGGAACTCTGGTCAATACGGCCTTCCTGCATAAGGACGCGTGGGAGCTCGCCCTGAAAGAATTGGGTATGGAAGCCAAGGTCGACGTGACCCTCTTGTTAGGGAGGAGGTCAGCTGACATAGCCAGGATACTGGCTGAAGACCGTTGGAACGAGTTACTGGAGGTGAAGAACAGGATTTTCTTGAGACTTGTGGAGGAGAAGGCTGAGCCCCTGCCCTGCGCGAGGGACGTCCTGGAGTTCCTTCGCTTGAACGGCCTTAAAACGGCCATAGTCACTTCGTCCAATAGGCTTTCGGCGGATAAGGTTCTTCGAGTGGCCGGCATAGTTGTGGACTGTTTAATTACGGGAGACGACGTGTCCAGAGGGAAGCCAGACCCTGAGCCTGTGCTTAGAGCGGTCGGTTGCATGGGCGTCACGAGATCGGAAACCGCTGGGGTTGGTGACACTATTGTAGATTTGAAAGCGTACAGAGCGGCTGGTCTCAGGAACATTATATACGTGAGAAGCGAAGTTCCCGTCGACCTTGACGAGGTGAGGGAACTGGGAGCGGAAGTCCTCGAAAGCCTGTGCGACCTGCTCGAAAGGTGGCGCCGGGGGCGGGATTTGAACCCGCGCGGGGAGTAACCCCAGCGGCTTAGCAGGCCGCCGCCCTACCAGGCTAGGCGACCCCGGCGAATTCACTTTGCTTAAAGTAGCTATAAAGCGTTTTGCAGGCCGGCCCCCCTAAGCCCGGGCTATGGCCGTCCAGCCTTGAGCCCTGGAGGCCCCTTCGGCCGGAACCGGCGAACGCCGGCGGTCGGGCACGGTTGCTCCCTTCCGGGCCTGGCCGCTTCCCCCGATTGGCGTGGTACGCCTCCTCCCTTCGGAGGGGGCGCCCACGCCCGCCGAGCCCCGCCGGGCGGCCTTCACTGGAGCCCCAGGAACTGAACGGCCAATCGCCCGAGCCTAGGGGTTACTGGTGCCCGCGTTGCGCCGCGGGTACAGGGGACGGCGACTCCCCCCACCCTACCCGGCAGAATTCACTAATCTTCGTGAGCTTAAATTTTGTGACACGCAGTTAAGGAATTGTTTCATATAGTAAAAATTATTTAACTTTTAAATACTTCAAAATATAATGACAAATTAGCAGATAATTCGTTAACGCAGTTAAATATCTGAATATGTTGCACTCGTATAAAAAACACTTAAAAACTAAGGCCCTTAGACTTTGTCCGGTGAACTAAGATTGGGGTTCAAGGACTTAATTGTAGCCCTATTCCAGTTGGATAAGGACTGGACTACTAGGATAGTTCAGGCTATGTTAGTGATGGGCGTAATCTGGGGTCTATTGGGCGTAGTCGACTCGCTGATGGTAAGGATAGTGGAAACGATGTGGGGGACGTACGGCGTCCTCCCGCTGACGCCCCAGGAGTACTATGCATCCATAACCCTGCACGCCGAGAGGGATCTCTTCGGCTTCGCTCAGCAGGTGATCTACGCGATCATCATCTACTTCACTATCAAGCTCCTGGGCCTAGAGCCTAGGGCTAAGTGGCTACTGAACATAGCGTTCATCTCGCTGAACATCAGTATGATGTTCATGGAGGGCCCGATCCTCCTCATCAACGGCCCTGGTTTCGACAATTACTTCCCCTCGACCAGCTGGTACTACCTCAGCCCCATCGGGATTTACGGCTACTCCTGGTACGTGGTTAGCCCGTTATTCTACATAGGATGGATCCTCAACGACTTCTTCGTATACGCTGCCGGAATATGGATCGTTTATCACTACGCCATAGCCGCTAGGAACCTAAAAGAGAAGCTCCCCGTGCCGTTAGTGTTCTTCCTTATGATAATCCTAATGTTCATGATCGGCTACAGCGGAGTAACTGTTGCTGATATATGGGATCTTCTCGCCTTCTACGGTGTTACTGGCCTGAATCCGATAGCCAACCAGATCGCCTTCTGGATCTTCGGCCACGCCGTCGTGTACATGGCCTGGGTGCCCGCAATCGCGGCCCTGTATCTACTGATACCGTTACTGGCAGGACAGCCTCTATACAGCGACAGGATGGGCAGAGTTGCAGCAGTGCTGTACTTGATTTTCAGCAACAACATTCCTATTCACCACCTCTACATGGTTAACTTGCCTATTGCGTTGAAGCTCCTACAAGAGGCTCTAACGTATGCCGTGACTGTGCCGACTTTCATGACCTTCCTCAACCTGTGGGCTACTGCGAAAGGAGCGAAGAACACTCCCGTCAACATAATAACGCTGTTTACCGTTACCGCTTTTGCGGGGTCCATATTCGCTGGAGTCACCGGTATATCTAACGCGACAATAAGCTACGACGCAATAGTTCACAACACCGACTATGTGGTGGGACACTTCCACGCGATGATTCTCTTAGGCATTGTGCCGGCCGCTATGGCAGTGCTGTACATAATGATACCAATGATGTCTGGTAGACAGTGGTACTCGGCGAAGATGGCATGGATACACTACATCGGCTACATACTCGGCTCTATATTGTTCGACATCGGCATTGAGACCGCAGGTCTCGACGGCATCGTAAGGAGGGCCGAGATCTACCCGAGGTATCCGGCTCTGGTCGCTGCTGAGAACTTGGCGACAGTGGGAGCCGTAATTGCCCAGCTTGCCACCCTCGTGTGGTTCCTGAACGTAGTGCTGACCTTAGTGAAGGGCAGGGTTATGACAGCTCAGGGCCTTGGACTGCCTCAATTAGTCGGTAATATCGGCCTCGCTCTGAGCTGGGAGGCAGCTTTCCCGACCACGGTTAACCTTGGAAAGACCGCCAGGATAAGCAAGGCCATGTCAGGTATGGGAGGGATAGCGATCTTAGGAGCGATCTTGATAGCGATATCTGCAATTTTCCTCTTCCTAGGTAATTCCACTGACTACATGATCGGTAGTTCAGTCGAATGGCTATGGATAGCCATATTGACACTCGGGATAATCCTTGTGGCTATTCCAGGCCTGAAGGCCACAAAGGCCATATGATTTTTGGAATATGAAATAAATAATATGTAATGTCTCGGGGTGGGATGTATGGATAGAAAGGAGAGATGGGAACTTACTTGGACCATAGTGTCTATAGTTCTTTTAGCTGCTGCGTTTATCGGAACTCTGCCTCACGTATTCACGGTAGGAGGAAACTCTTCAGTGTTGAACAACTTGCCTGATCCAGCGCCTGCGAACAGTGTGGTCTTGACTAACATTACAGCAATACAGTACGTCTTTATGGTTCACGAGAGCGGTCCAGTGAACTCCAAGTTGATACTGCCCAACGGACAGACACTGGACTACTACTACAACCTAATGGTAGTGCCTTACGGCGGCTGGCTGAACGCCACCATGTACGCGGAGAAGGCCACCGCGAACCTCTACATCCCGACTTACAACGCCAAGTACGTAGTCAATACTCAGATAGTCCCTGGCTTGGTTCAGTACGCAGTGTGGGGTGCTGTTGATAGTAACAACAACCCGATACCGCCAGGCGTCTATACGTTCCTTAGCGGCGAGTACACAGGGCCTTGGTACTCGTACCATGTAGGTGAAATAATAGTGCTACCACAAAACGGACACTACTACACGGCCAGCGAAATTAGCCAGTACGAGCAGATGATGCAGTCCGTACAAAGTGGCTACACCCTGGACGGCGACCCCTACAACCCGCCGGTAGTTGATTTGACTGGCACGATGACTCCTCATCTCTACTTGGTTGCCGACAACTACGACACGTTTAACTCCTCCGTGCCGGGTCCAACCGCGGTAGTGAAGGCCGGCTCTCAAGTAACGGTGACGATGTACATACCGACGCCTGACAACGACCACAACTACCTCCTGAACTACACGAGCACAGGAAAGCCACAGATCGTTGACAACGTGTATGTGGGGATATATGCCCTATATCCCAACGGGACGATAGTGCCGGTCGAGTACAAGCAGATACAGTACAATACTCCGATGACCTTCACGTTCAGCGCTACTGGAGCTCCAGTTTACTTATACGGGATAGTCTACCCGGTGTTCAACGTGTATAACGTCGCTGGCATGTCAGGCATGCTCACTGGCGAGGACAAAGGGATGGTAATGTCCCTGTGGGGAGCAATACTCGTGGAAGGGTGAGGTAGATGGCGGATCTCTACAAGATGTTAGGTATTGGTTACGTTCTAGCGGTGATAGGCCTATTGTGGGAGATATTCTCCGTAGTCGCTCACGGGGCGGCGACTCCATACACACTGCCGTTCGCGGTGGTTGCAGTAATAGGCTTCGTTCTGTACTACCTCTTCGTACACTTCGCGCCGTCGCCCACTGAAGAACACCACTAAAGGGCCGAATTAAGTTCAAGGAATTTCTTTATTTTTTCCATCTTCTTTTCCCTCAGTTCATCCCAATTCGAGACCTTGAATAACCTTAAGGCGTTCTGTTCAATTTTTGCCTCAACTTCTTCAACCGAAAGCCCTCTCAGCTCCGCTATCTTTCTAACCGCTTTAACTACGTTACAAGGCCTGTTTATCTCACCTTTTTCCGCCCCCATGAAGGGCGAATCTGTCTCGGTCAAGATGTGGGACAAATCGATGTTCCTAGCGATCTCAGCCCTCGACTTATCCCTGACTATGATCGGCGGGAAGGATATGAACCCACCAAGGTCCACGAAAGCGTTCGCGTGCTTCAGTGAGCCCTCGAAAGCGTGGATCGCGAACGTGATTCTGTAAGACGGGAGTATATTCAGTAGGTCTTTGTTTCCTCCGCGCGAGTGAATTACCACGGGTAAAGATAAGCGCTCAGCCCTTTCCAGAAAAGCAGAGAGTATCTCAATCTCCTTCTTCTTTAGTACATCGTCCTTAATCCAGTAGTAGTCAAGCCCTACCTCGCTCACCTCTACGGCGTACTCGACGAGGCTGAGGACTTGTGGGACTTCTTGGCTCTTCTCAACGAACTCGGGGTGGAAACCTATTGCCGGAAAGACGTTGTCTAGTTCAGATGCGAGTCTCAAGGTATCTAACGAGCTTCTAAGGTCGACCGACGCGTTCACTATCAAAACGTTACATTCGCTGGCTACGTCCCGTACCTTCCCTCTGAACTGCTCTGAGTCTAAGTGGGCGTGACCATCGAAGAGCAACTCTATCGTTCGTTTCCTTCAATCCTTGGCTATTAGAGTCTGCCTTGGTTTAACGGCTTTATTTTGATCACGTTCTCGTTTTCGTCGTAGATCACCACAACCAACTCGCCCTCCTTTATCGGGAATTTTTGCCTGATCTTAGCAGGAATTGTGATTTGGAAGTTCCTGGAGACTTTGACGATCTCCTCTATAGGCATGACTCTCAAATTTGTGTTATCTCTTTAATAATATTTAAACTTGATGATGATATTGCGAATAGATCTTTGAAATTCAGTGAATACAACCAGCATTTATGGGAGGGCATTCGGAAAATCGTTCAACATCCTAAAATTGAGTAATACCTAGGAGAATAATCAAATACCAATTTAGATAAACGATAAATAGCCGAATACACAATTTCCTATCTGAGAAAAAATGTCTACAGTAACTCAGGGCAAGTTCGTTTTGCCATCAGGGAAGGAGCTCACACTGATGGACATACTCAGCTTCTGTTACAGCCTCTCCGAGACGGATGTCCAGGTTCTCATGGCGCTTCTGAAGTCCAGTCCTAAGTCGACCGAGGACTTAGAACAGGAGCTCCAGCTGAGCAAAGCTTCAGTAAACAGGAGCCTCAACAAGCTACTGTCAATGGACTTAGTCAAGAGGATTAAGGAACCTGGAAACAAGGCGGGAAGGCCTAGGTATTTGTACAGCGCCATGAGTTATGAGGAGTTAAAGGCCAAGCTCACTAGGGAAATCGAGGACTGCACCAAGAGCATAAAAGACCTGGTGATGACGCAGTTCAGCTCGTGAGCTTGGAATTGAGTTCTCTAACCAGCTGGATTTTGCGTGACCTAATCCATTCCTTAGACTTGAGCTCGCCGTTCACAATAACAGACTTAACCACATCGCCAGTAGCGTAGTAGACTATGTGGGACAACAGCCTGTCGTTCCTGAAAGGATATAGTTCCTCGGCGTCTAGCAGGGCCAAGTCCGCAGCATACCCTTCTTCAACCCTGCCCCCTTTAACGCCAATGAGCTTGTAGCCCTCTTCGGTCGCCATCTTGAAGACGTCCCTCGCCCCTATGCGGTCGTCCCAGTAATTGTGCCTCTGTTGGAGCACGGCGTTCTTCATCTCCCTGAACACGTCGAGGGAGTTATTGCTCGCCGGTCCGTCAGTACCCAAGCTGACGCTCACCCTCAGGTCTAAAGCCTCGCGGAGCGGGAAGGCTCCAGCAGTAGCTAACTTCATTGACGAAGTGGGGCAGTAAGTCGCGAAGTAGTCCTTCAACTGTGCCAGCTCCCAACTGGTGACCCACCCCAGGTGAACGAGCTGTGAGCCCTTCGGCAAGCCCTCCTTTAGGAGGTATTCGACGGGGAACATCCCGTAAGCCCTTTTTATGACGAAGGCCTCCCTTTTCGTCTCGGAGACGTGGATCTGTACCCTTTGGTTCAGCTCTCTCGCTAAATCGAACGCCGACCTCAGCGTCTCCTTCTGGACGGCGTAAGGGCTGTGCACGTTAACGACAGGCGTGAAGAGCTCGGTATGCCTGAGGCGCCTCTGGTTCTTCTCCACCTCGGACGGGTCGAACATCGAATCGAGGAAGGTATAGCCGGCCTGTGCCCTTATCCCGTAGAGCTCCGTCGCTTCCAAAACGTCTTCGGGATTGAAGTACATATCGACGAAAGCAGTGACCCCCCTCTCCAGCATCTCTAGGGCGGCAATCTGGGTGGAAAGCCCCATCAGTTCCCTAGGGGAGCTCTTCTCGAATGACCACACGTCTTGGAGCCATTCGCTTAGCTCCTTGTCGTCGCTGAGACCCCTCAGCGCTACCATTGCGGCGTGGGTGTGGGCGTTAACTAGTCCTGGGATGACTACATACTCGCTACAATCTATCTCGTCGCCCTCCTTCTCCCGCTTGTCCACGCGCTTGATCACTCCCTTATCTATCACCACGTTCACGTCAGTTTCGACCGTATTAGCGTCCTTAATTACGGCCCTGCATTTGGTCAGAGTATACGTCTTATCGCGTAGACCCACTCGTACTCACCCAACCTCTTCTTCTCTCCCTCCACGTTCAGTCTCCTCTTGAATAGTGGGGCGTAGACCACGAAAGTTTCTGCCTCTCCGCCCTCGAAGGCTGGGTTAAAGCCGAACCTCTTCGAAGCCTCTATCACCTTCCTCACCCCTTCGTGATCCAGGACTTTCCCAACTAGTTCGAACGGAAACCCGTAAGCTGAGGCGGAAGTAATGAGTATCTCGAATCCCTCGTCGACCAACTCTTCCATGTACTTCGCTTGGTCCTTCCTCCAAAGGGGGGAATAGGTCTTTAGGCCTACGTCCTCAGCCACCACCGCAATGTTCATCCTTTGGTAATCGCTCAAGAGCGCTCCGCTCACTATTCCCTGAGCCCCCAAGGCCTTGCAGGTCTTGAACGCCCTTCTTAAGTCGTCCAGCTCCTTGTCCTTGAGTCCACTCGTGAAGAATACCATAGATTCGATTTCCATGGCCTCGCTCGCCAAAGGCGCCCAGGCCACGTTGGGGACCTGGAACATCCACGACTCCCTGTCGAGTGGAACCAGCGTGATAGTCCTGATTACCTCGAAGCCGTGTAGTACTGCCCAGTGTATTGCGTAGGTGCTGTCCTTCCCTCCAGAATACAACGCGCAGACCTTCATAGCTCATAACAGTAAAGAGTGGATTCTATAGGCCACAGGATGCCTTGTGCTACGGCTTTCGTGACCCTGGAGGGCTTAATGTTGGTGAAAGGGAAGTCGTGCAATCCTATCCTTAGGTTCCTCGCTTGAAGCTGAACCAGCGCCTTTTCGAGCTCTTCGACCAGCATGGGAGTGAGGTAAGCCGTGATGACTGTAGCCCTCTTAATTATCCCTGGAAGAACGAAATACAGGTCGCCACATATGATCTCTATGCGGTCTCCCAGTTTGGTGTAGCTCTCCTTGCAAAGCCTTTCGTCTATCTCTATGCCGACTCCCGCCCTTGCGTTCATCTCGCTGACGGCTAAGAACGGAATCCGTCCGTCGCCAGAGCCGAGGTCAACTACCACGTCGTCTTTGGTTACGTCTAAGCACTTGAGTAGCTCGAGGCCGGTCTCGTACGGCGTCGGGACGAAGGGAGTCCTCAGCACAGAAGGCCCAGGAAAAGAACGTTTCGCCGTCAAAAAAGAGTTACCTTTATTAATGCCAAAACCAAGTTAGAGTTACTTCTTCTTCTGCTGGGCCTGCTGTTGCTGCTGCTTCTGCTCCTTCTTCTTGGCCATTTTTTATCGTATATAGAATATTGTAAATAGCCGTAAAAAGAATTCGGTGAAGAAACAATGTTGAATGGTTACGTAATTTAAAAACGTCACGAATAAATGGTTTTTGAAAAGCTACGCTTTAAGAATGAGCAAATGTTATTGTAATATGCTGATTAACATACATTATTCAACCATTCTCTATCTAAAGAAGGGGTAATACTGAGGGTTGCTTTCCGCCATGTCCCTTATTCTCTATGTATAGAAGGCGACAGAATCAGGTCGTTCACTCGGTTGGCTGTCAGGAAGCTGTAGGTTGGAACTCCGTAATAACCTAAGCTCCTAGCATCTATCAGGTAGGGGTTCTCGATACACCCGGCGAAACTGTAACACCCTTCTTTGAAGACACTCGAACTGTAACACGCGATTAGGTACTGCGGAACTCCGTTCACGACCGGAACGACGGCATTCGCCTCGAATTCGCAAAGGACGTCGCTAAGGCGACGGTTCGCGAAAGGGTAGTCACAACCTACAACGAACAGTTTACCGTCCAACCTTAGCTCCTTGACTGCGTACCTAACGGCCACGTATGGACCCTTCAGTTCCCTGTCCAGCAGTTCGTTGGGAAAGCCTCTGGGTCTGTCGGTGAGGATAACGACCTCCATACTCTCGAACTCCTTCATCAACCTCGCGAGAGAGCTAAGGCCGTTCCACTCGAACGAACACTTGTCGACGCCGAACCTTACTGACTTACCTCCCGCGAGTATTACAACCCTATAAGAAGAACGAGACGTCAATGAGGTCGCCCTGCTTATATGTGACGCCTCTTTTGAGGATTGTGTACCCGTCGGCTTTCGCCAGCTCGCTGTAGAGCCCGACCCCCCAACGCAGAGTGGTAGCTCTGCCGTCCTCGACCTTCACCAAGTAGGTTGAGTCCATGCTGTGCTTAACGCTCACTTCGTTGCCTAACGCGACTTTCCTGGTTCTCCTTATTGGGAGTCCCGTAAACTTTTCGATGACGTGGAGGCCGAACTCGTGGAATGAGGTAACTGCGGACACGACTTGCCCAGGGAGGGCCACGAAGGGCTTATCGCCGACTTTTCCCACGCCACACCTTTTTATTACGTTCACGTTAACCCCTTCGAACAGCAGTTCTCCTAGCTTCGAGACCGCCTTCTTTACGTAGTCCCTTTCGCCCATTGACGACCCGCCGATCGACACGATCAAGTCGCACTCGTTCGCGGCTTTCGAAATCGCGGACTCTACTTCCCTTTGATCGTCCCTCACGACTCCTAAGTATTCGGCCTTCCCGAAGCGGTTCAAGTACGCCAGGATAGTAGGGGCAATCGAGTCCCTGATCCTGCCTGGCTCGCTGCGATAAAACGGGGAAATCTCGTCTCCAGTGGCGAAGACGCACGACTTAACGTCAAGCACCGAAACCTCCTCGACTCCAGCCCTCAATAAGAGGGCCAACTGCCTCTCGTTCAGGAGAGTCCCAGCCTTAACTAACGTTTCCCCTCGCCTGAAGTCCTCTCCCTGTGGCCTTATGTCCTGTCCAGGCTTTGGCCTCACGCTGGTAGTGACGAAGTCGCCCTCCAGCCTCACGGCCTCAACCCTTACGACAGCGTCCGCTCCTAACGGAACAGGAGAGCCAGTCGTAACGTAGATCGCCTCCCCTTCTTTCAACTCCTGCGCGGTGTCAGAGGAAGGAAAGCTCTTGCCCACTACCCTAAGCTTGGGGAACTTCTCTAAGTCTGAAGCCCTCACGGCGTAACCGTCCATGGCGGACAGGGGCCTTTCCGGGACGTCTGTGGGAGAAACTAAGTCCGTCGCTACTACCTTACCCAAGGCCTCCCAAACCTTGACGCTCTTTACGTTGCTGGACTTGGCGAAGGATTTCTCTATTAGGGCGTGAGCTTCCTCTATCGGTATTAGCATAGCTGAAAATGTTTCCCTCGTACTATATTTGACTTGACTAATGGCGTGTGTGGCCCAAATTGTAGGCGGGAAGGACACGGGCAAGACTGCAGTGCTCGAGAAGGTGGTAAGGGCCCTGAAGGACAGAGGATTTAGAGTAGCTGTGATAAAGCACTCCCACCACGTTATCGACCTGCAAGGTAAGGACACTTACAGGCTCCGGGAGTCGGGCAGCGACGTCGTGATCTTCAAGGATCCTAAGGGCCTAACGGGCTTCTTCGTCGATCCCTCGTTTATCAGCTGCCTCGAGGTGGACGTGATCCTGTTGGAGGGGTTCAAGGACTTCGAGGCCCCCATAAGGGTCGAGATAACTTCGCCTCAAGAAATTGGCGTAAAAGCCGAGGAGATGTTGATTGCCATAGAATCTTGCCTGTCGAAAACGCTTGAGTCGAAGAGTTATTTGAGTGACGTGATAAGACTCCTGGAACAGGGTTGAGCTCTGAAGACGTAGTGGGTCTGTTCAGGTGCCCCATAGACGGGTCGAGAATAGTCGCCAAGTGGAAGTGCGAGAAAGGCCACGAGTTCAAGGAGGAAGAGGGGATAGTGGACTTCCTAATGAAGGACGTTGAGACGCACGACGTTCTCGAGAAGGTCGCGCCTTTCTACGAGACAGTCTGGGCCCCCTTAGGCTTGACTTTGACCGCCGGCACGACTTACTCTTCAATTATGAAAAGTGCGGCCTCCGTTATGGGGGAGAAGCACCTAGACGTAGGGACAGGTAGCGGTAAGCTCTTCGACTTCGCTAAATGTAAAACTTGCGTGGGTCTCGACATCTCCTTGAAGTTCCTCAGGTACTTGAAGAGGAAGAGGCCGAACGTATTAGTCGTGAGGGGAGACGCGAGGAATTTGCCGTTCAGCGACAACGCGTTCGATTCAGTCAGCTCCCTCTTTGTCATACACATGCTCAACGACCCCATCCAAGCGATTAAGGAGATCGCCAGGGTTCTGAAGCCGAACGGTAGGGGAGTGATCATAGTCATGAGCGACAATAATTTCATAGATAGAGCACTCGCTAAGTGGTGGGGACTCAAGCTGAGGAGCTACGACTACTACCTGGGCTCCTTGTCCACCTATTTTGATGTCAAGAGCGCGAAGAAGATGGGGGCTTGGTCGTATTTCGAGATAGCCAAGAAATGATGGCTAGATCAAGAGTTGTAATACTTCCTAACCCGGCGTTTGAAAGGGTCGTATTTCGTACCCAAATAAGCGAACCCTAGCTCTTTTTGAAAGCATCAAGAGTTAACGGCGATCGGCCACTGCACCACTTCGACCGGCTGTTCTCCCAGGAGGCTCGAAGCGATGGCGCCCGCCACGGCTCCTCCCAAAGCCCCTAGTACTCCTCCGAGGATCTTGCCTACCGCGAACCCTCCTAAGGCTCCTAATGTAGCTCCCAGCGCGATTCCTAGATCGAGGTTCTTCACCTCATAAATGATGGCGTATTTCGAGTCGCTCCTCTTGCCCTTCTTGCTCGCCAAATAGGCCAGGTCGACCAGGGCCTCCTTCACGTCTGAGACGGACTTGAAGGGCGCAACTGCCTCGTAGAGCTCGTAATCTCCCGAGACGGTGAAGAATACGGGTATGAGCCCCACCTTCTTCAGGTCGCTGAGCGAGTTGCCCGCCCTGTTGGGGTTCTCCAGCTTGATCCTGACCTTATACATTGGTATCAGTTATTACCTGTGGAACTCATCGTATAATAGCTTTGGCGGAGATCTCCGAGCCCCTCGAGAACTACCTTAAGGAGATCTACGAGCTGGAAGAGCTGAAGGGCCACGCCAGGGCCTCCGATCTCATCCTGGTCTTCAAGGTAAGCCCCGGTACTATAAGTTCTGCCTTATCCAAGCTGGAAAGAATGGGCCTCATAACGAGGACCAAGGACAGGAAGATCAAGCTGACCGAGGAAGGCAGGCAAATCGCGGAGAGGCTGATAAGGTCCCACAGGCTATCGGAGAGGCTCCTCACCGACATATTAGGCCTGGACTGGGTTAGGGCCCACGAGATAGCTCACAGGCTGGAGCACGTGTGGCCCGACGACGTTCTCGAGAGGCTCGACGAGGTACTAGGGAGGCCTGAGACTTGTCCCCACGGCCACCCGATCCCAGGAAGGGGGAAGAAAGTCGAGGGGGTGAAGCTCGTCAACGCCAAGCCCGGGAAGTACAAGGTCCTCATGATAATCAGGGAAGAGGAGTGGATCCTAAGGAAGGCATTGGAATTGGGCATCAAGCCTGGGATCGAGCTCGAAGTCCTCGGAAAGAACGTGGTTAAGATCAACGGCGCGACCTACGAACTCGACGATGCCTTCGCGGAGCAGGTGATGTTACACGGAGCTGAGTGACCTGGAGAAGAAGATCTTAGTCCACATCTTCAAGTACGGGCCGGACAACCCCTGGTACATGGCTAGGAGGCTTCTTGGGGATTTTGGTTGGGCCCCTAAATACGACGAGATTGAAATAGAAAGGGCCTGCCAGAGGCTTGAGGAGTTGGGCCTGCTGACCCGATTTAAGGGAAGCCTAAAGAGGGAAGTGACCTCTTCGATAAAGCCGTGGCTAAAAGTGAAGGCCAGGGAGATGGATCACAAGCCTTCAGGGATATACTACGACCTCACTAAAGAGGGGCGGAGGGTCGCTTCTTCTCTGTACAAGGAGATGAGGGATGAAGGGAAACACGATAAGTGACCTGGTTTCTAAAGTCCTGAGGCTGAGCGACCCTAAGTACTGGTTGGCGAAGAAGGTCAGGGTTCAGAACGGGGAGGTCAGTGTCAACGGCGAGAGGTACTTAACCAAAAGGCCCTTACTCATATCCGTTGGCAAGGCCTCAGTCCCCATGGCGGAGTACTTCCTAGAGAGGATTAAGCCTATAAGGGCGATCGTCGTCACCCCTGTGTCAGCAGAGCTGGACGCAGAAGTCCTGGTGGCCGAGCACCCATTGCCGGGAGCGGGCTCTCTAAAGGCTGGTGATGTGGTCGAGGAGGCACTTGCTAGGGAGGACTACGACTTAGTCCTTTTCCTAGTGTCTGGGGGCGCTTCGGCCCTGATGGAGAAGTCGGATTTGACACTCGAAGAGTTGAGGGAGATCAACAGGGTCCTGGTAGGCTCGGGGCTTTCGATCAACGAAATTAACGTTGTCAGGAAGCACCTTTCCCATTTGAAAGGAGGTCAGCTAGCGAGGTTGTCTAAGGCTAAAGTCCTGACTTTGGCCGTTAGCGACGTACCAGGCAATGACCCTTCCTCAATAGGGAGTGGCCCAACTGTGCCCGACACAAGTACGGTGGAACAGGCCGAGGAAATTATGGAGAGGGTCGGCCTTACGAAGTACGTTCGCTTCCTAAGGGAGACTCCGAAAAGTTTGCCCAACTCCAAGTTCTACCTCCTCTTCGACGCCCTAGACGTCCTGAAGGAGGGGTTCAACGATTGGTTAATCCTGACGGGCGAGGCGAAGGGCGAGGCAACGAGTTTGGGCGCGATCCTCGCCTCTATCGCGAACTCTTCAGAGAGAACCGGCATTGAAAGGGTTGCGATGGCCGGAGAGCCTGAAGTGAAGTTGAGCGGTAAGGTCGGTAAGGGCGGAAGGAACGGTGAGGTTTGCCTCGGTTATTACTTGAACTCGAGGGCTAAGGGGTTCACTCTAGTCGCCATAGCGTCGGACGGATCAGACGGGAACAGCGAGTACGCTGGGTGCTACGTGGACGACCTCGACCTGGAAAGAGGTGAAGTATTGGAAGCCCTCGAGAACCACGACAGCTACGGGCTCTTGGAGAAGTACGACAGGACAATAAAAACTGGCTTTACCTTCACTAATGTCAACAACTTTTACTTCCTCTTCAGGCAGTCACGTTAACTACCTGGAACCTACCGGACTGGATGAACTGCTGAATTAAGGGCGGCAGCTGGCTCTGCGGTACCCAGATCTCCAGTATAGGCTTTTGTAGCGGAGAGAGCCCATAGCTCGCAAGTATCTGTAAGTGGTTGAGCGTAAAGTTAACGAACTGTAGTCCTAAGGTTTCATTATTAGCATTGAGTGGAACGGATATCCATAGGACAATTAGCCCTCCCTTGAAAGTATGTCCTCCAGCCACGAAAGTGAAATTCCTGTAGAAGCTGGCGTACTGTGGGTCACCGAAGTTCAACTGGGGCGGTAACTGGATGTAGTTCAAGTGCTGGGCTATTGCGACGCTCTTGTAAATGAACAGGAACTGAATGTTCCCACTGGTCAAGGCGGGAACTAGTTCGGCGGCGTTTGAGGCCGTCACGTTGCCCCGATTCGCAAGCATGCGATCCATGTAGTAGCTCTCGTTATTCGCGTAAAGGTAGCCGGCAATTTCGAGTGACAACCAGGCCCTAAAGCCTGCCGGGTCGGTCAGGGGGTTTGAGATGCCGACCTTCACCTGGCCCGAAGTGAGGTTGCCGAAGGCGTACGCGAAGAGAGCGCTCGAGTTAGTCTGCTCGGCCTCTTGGAAGAGTTTTACGATTTTGGCCGCAATCGGGTTGCTTAAGCTATTGTTGGAGTAAGCTATGACGAGTTGATCCGTGGCCAAACCGATTGCCCATCCGGGAGAGTAATTCCCCAAGTATTCTGGATGATAAGCGGAGTCTGCGACCGACATGAACACCGTCGTAGGGAGAGTTCCCAACTCTATTTGTCTAGCAACGGCGAAAGAGCCGCCAGACGCCACGTGGTACTGAGTCCCTGTGGCCTGTTGGAAAGCTTGTCCGAGCGAGTTGGCCTCCAGCTTGTAAGCGTCCGCGATCGAGATGAACAGAACGTTAGAGGGTGGGCTCGAGGACTTCGAAGTCGTTGTAGTGGTCGGCGACGTCATGGTTGATGTCGAGGGGCCGTGTACCACAGTCGCGAAATATCCAGCTACTGCCACTACTACAACAACTACAACGAGGAGAATGATCAAAATATTTCTATTCATCAATATTTCCAACCGGAAATAGATTTTAAACATTGATGATGTGTCGTTACTTCCTGCACACTTATTACGGAGCCTGCTTAGGTGAACCTCGGAGATGAGGAGACCAACCTTAGCTGAAGAGTGAGGAGGGGTTGTTCGTCTGATCCGAAAAATATTACCGTTTTCGTTTACTACACAGCGATGAGGCCAGAAGAGTGTAAGGGCTTGGATTGTGTGAGGAACGTACTTAGGTCGGACATGGGAATAAGCGAGGAGATAGTGCTGGGAGACGCTGGCGGTAGGATCGCAAAGATTGAGGGAGACAAAATAGTCATCGACGTGGCTAGGCTGGACTCATTTCAGGCAGAAACTGGCGGAGAGTCGGGCCTCATGTCGGCTTACATCGCTGGGGCGGTTCTCTACGCGAAATTCGGGAGAGAAGAGGCCATAGACAGGGCGAAGAGGGCCTGGGGGGACACACTAGTGGTCAAGGTTTTAGGGACCTTGACCTGACCTCCTCGACTCGAAGCCCCTGATCGCGCCTTTCACGAGGTCTTCCGCGACCTTGAGCGGTTCTTTCGCTTTCATTACTGCGCTCGCCACGCCTATCCCGTCAGAGCCCAACTTTATCGCCACTTCGACGTCCTCACCAGAGGTTATTCCAGCGCCGGCTAGCAGGTAAACGCCCTCAACCTTGCGGATCTCCTTCACCGCGTTCGTTATGACCTCTGGCTTGGCTTTGGATACGGCTATGCCCGTGCCGATAAGCTCGGGCGGCTCAATCAGTACCGCTGTAGGTTTCAGCAAACCTACCGGATGCACGAGCTCGTATCTGTCCACACAAACGACCGTGTCCAGGCCCAGTTTGCTAGACCTTGACACGACCTCGGCGATCTCGTCTAGCCTAATCCTCTTCTCGCTGTGGTTCACTAAGGTTCCCCTCGCTCCCGCCTCCTTCACCATTTCTGGGAGAACGCTTCCCGTGTGTGCTCCCAGCGGAAATGGGTCCACGTGTTGCGCGTAAACTGGAATTTCCACCGCCTCTGCTATCCTCGAGATCATCGTAGCCGGTACGGAGATAGAAATCTCGACCCCGTACTCTTTACTGAGTCTGTCCAACCCTTTAGCTAGCTCGACCGCCTTCGGCCCAAAGGAGTTCTCGTAGGCTTTGAAGTTTATGAGGACGTGAGGGATCTTCATAAGCCAAATCTGGGCTAGTTCAGTTTAATAATGTATTGCGGCGTGGATTTGGCTTACAAGAGGCCGTCCTCAGTAGCGGTTTTCGACGGTAAGAAGGGCGCTGTTTACATCTTGAAGAACGAACTAATTCCGTCGTTTTTGAAGTCTTGTAGGGTCGTAGCGGTCGACGCGCCTTTCAGCCTCAAGTCTGGTTACAGGGACTTCGAGCTCGCGATGATATCCCAAGGGTTGCGAGTGTTCCCTCCCAATTTCCTCAGGAAACTCGTGGACGAATTCGCGAGGCTCGCCGAGGCTTCGCACCTCAACTTAATCGAGACTCATCCGGGAGCAACGAGGAAGCTCTCGAGCTTCACGTTTATCGAGATGTCGAAAACGACTAGGGACGAGGAGGACGCTGTCATTTGCAGTATTGTGGCATATCTTCATGCTTTTGGCAGGGACTACGAGTTGAAAGGAAGGGACGGTGAAATCCACTTAGTCAGGGGAGCCAAGGTCTTCATTATATATCAGCGCGGCTTCTTCTGGGTTAACCATTTCCTCTTTGGCGCCTGGCCTGTTCCCGTCCCTTCGAATATACGTAAAACGCGTAGCCGAGAATGATTGATATCATTACAATGTCGAAGAGTATTACCCTAGTGATGGCTCCCAAGACTGATAGGAGTCCCAGCGCGAACAGCAAGTAACCTAAGACGGTCAGAGACCAAAGGAGCCTCCTGCTCTCACGGTTTATGGAAACCAGGGTTACCACATCCTTAAAGGCGTCGTAGAAAACGTAGAATGAGGAAATGAGGGCGCCCGCTGCTATCGCACCCAACGAGGAGTACAAGAGCTCCGGTTGTTGCTTTAAGTAGTTGAAAGCTAGTCCCATACCAAAACCAGAAAGTAACGCTATCGCACCCAAGAAACTAACCATCTTAAAAACTACAGCGGACACCTGATTCAATGTCGAAGGAACATAAAGTCTGCCTTTGAGCATCACCAGGACGTTATTCAGCTCCTTTAGCACGACACTCCTTTTTTGCAAACTAGACAATTTCTCCCGGAACGAATTTGTTCTCGTTACTAAGAATCCCGAGAGTGTAGTCGAGGTGCCAAACGCGATGACGGCCAGGTCGAAAGTGTAGCCGAGCTTGTAGCCCATGGACAGAGCACTAAGACCCACGACTATTCCGAATTCGCTCAATCCAGTCATGTTGAGTCCCGTGGCGAAAGCCCTGGCAAAGTCACCCTGAACTATCCAATATCCGACTCCAAACGAAAGGAATTTCAAAAAAATTATCCCGAGGGCGGCCGGGACAAGGACGAGCGTTTCAGGGCTTACCGTTATGCGTTGCCCAGCCATAACAAAGAAGATGACGAGGAAGAATTCGATTAGGGGCTCTAGCCTACTCTCTAATTCGAAGACCGCTCCACTGAAGGGCTTGCTACTGAGCGCATAAGACATCGCCAGCCCAAAGACCAAGGGCGGGAGCACCTCTGGAATGTTTAACGTGTTCCCCAACAATGCGAATATGAGCACTGACGCTATAACTGCTAGCGTGGATAGCTCTTTAGGGTACTTTGTTAAAGTAAAACTAATTATTCGCTTGGCCACCCAATAGCCTAGGGCGAATGAGGCTAGACCCTCGACTAGAAGAATGAAAGCGCTGTAAGCGCTAAGCAGTTGCCCAGTTAGGGCGGCTAAGGCCACGAACGCGACTATATCTTCTAGCGAGCATACAGCCATAACGATCTTGAAGTCCTCCGCAGGAAGCCAGCTCCTAGACTGTTTGAACGCGATAAAGGAAGATGTGTTAACTGCCGTTGCGAACAACAACACAGCCTCCGCCACGTTGAGTCCAATTATAGCCGACAGCGCCGATACAGTCGATCCAATCAATAGTACCTCGACCAGAACGATGATCGAGGCTCGACCGAAGACCTGCTTAACCGTAGAGGCGTCGAACGTCAGTCCTATCCTGAAGGCCAAGAGCTGGACGGCAAGTGTGGCTAAGAACTGGAACACTTGTGAGTTCAGGTCGACGCCGAAGAAGTTCAGCAAAGCCCCGGCCAGTATGTAGGCGATCACAGGGGACACTCTGAAGTACTGTAGCGCGACCCCTGAAAGGGTCGCCATCACCAGCGCCAGCGTGAACAGCTCCAGGACTTCCATTTATTTCGCCTCGCAATAGCCTCCGTAATACTCGCTCCAGTCCTCGCTGAACCTAAAAACGCATTCGAAGGGCTGGCCTCTTTTCACGTAGTCGAACCAAACTACGTCGTCGGGCCACGTGCCCTCCTGCGGGAGCTCCTTCGCCCAGAAAGGGAAAGCCTCGTCGCTCTCGCTCGGAATTCCAACAAAGCTACGTGATACGACTACGTACATTTTCTCCTCGACACCGTGAACGAAAGTTACAGTACCTAGCAGATAAGCGTCGTTCAACTCTATTCCCACTTCCTCGAGCGTCTCCCTTCTAGCGCACTCCACCGGCGACTCTCCCTGTTCCAATTTGCCTCCAGGGAAGTTGTACCCTCCCCTACCTAAGCCTCGCCTCTTGAAGATTAACAGAAAAGAGTCGTCCTTGAAAACTATGGAAACACAAGTGCTCATTTCGCGTGCAAGCCGGGCTTGGTTAGCTCTCTGAGATTTAAGATCTCATCGATGTCCTTGTCAGAGTAGCCCAGCTCCTTAAGGGCCTGCCTTATGCTCTTCCCCTTAGCTAGCTCCTTGCCTATCTTGGTGGCCTTATCGTAGCCGATCTTCGGCGATAGCACCGTTATTAGGGATGGGCTGCTTTCGGCGTAGTGCTTCATTTTCTCGACGTTGGGCACCATCCCTGCTATGACCAGGTCGGCCATCTTGTTCAGGGCCTCGGAGAGGACGTTGATTTGTGTAACTACGTTATATCCCATCAATGGAACGCCCATTGCTAATTCAAACTCTCCCAGCATTGCAGCTTTCACGTTCGCCTCGTCGAGCCCAGTGACCTGGGAGAACGCTAATAAGGCAGCTTCTACCGTCACGGGGTTCGTCTTTCCAGGCATTATCGAGCTCCCAGCGATCTCCTCCTGAGTCGGCAGGTCGATCTCGTTAAGGCCAGTCATGGGCCCGGAGAACATGAGCCTCACGTCCTGAGAGAGCCTGTAGAGGTCGACGGCGACGTTCCTGAGGACGCCGCTCAGGACGAGCAAGTCGGTTAAGAGCCTTAGCCCCCTGAACTTGTTCGCTGGAGCGAAGTTCAGGTTTGTGACCTCGTTGAAGACGGCTATCATCCTGGTCTGGAACTCGGGATGCGCGTTGATTCCCGTGCCAACAGCTGTGCCACCGATTGGTAACTCCCTAACGTAGTCCAGAGCTTGGTTGAGGAGGCGCAGGTCGTGGGAGAAGGCGTCTTCAAAGGCCGAGAGCTCCTGGCCTAAAGTCACGGGCATAGCGTCCCTCAGGTGAGTTCTCCCCGCCTTAACGACGTCCTTGAACTCCTCCGACTTCTTGTTCAGCGTGCCGATAATTTTCCTCATTGCGGGAATCAACTTCTCCTCAACTTCAGCTACAGCGGCGATCCTTATCGCCGTTGGGACCGTGTCGTTAGAGGACTGCCCCATGTTCACGTGGTCGTTCGGGTGAACCTTTAGGCCGAACCTCCTGCTGGCCTCCTCGGCAATCAGCTCGTTCACGTTCATGTTGAGACCGGTTCCCGAACCAGTTTGGAAGACGTCCAGGACGACCTTGTCGTCGTGTTTGCCTTCCATCACTTCTTTGGCCACTGTCATGATGGCCTCTGCAATCTTAGTGTCGAGAAGGCCTAGCTCCGAGTTGACTTTAGCGGCGGAGTACTTTATCAGACCCATGGCCCAAATTATTTTCCTGGGGAACTTGGTCCCCGTGTTAAGGAAGAGCTTAGGGGCTGTTTCTGTGTACTTCACAGCTTTAGGAGAGGGATGGGACGTTTATAAGGATACAACGGTCTCGGGATTTCGAGCATTTTCGCATAGAGGCCGAATTAGATTAAGTACAGTTCAGCGTCTACTGCTTGAGGAATTCCTTGCAACTGAGGCGAAGTACTCCAAGTAAAGAGTCCTGGCGTGCCTACAGAGCCTTTCCCCGCACTCGCAATTACTGTCTGCTAGTTTAAGGCCTTCGATCACTATTTCGACTTTTAGGGGCCTCGTATAACACCTGGCGGGAACGAGACCGCTAATCCTCTTCTTCCCCTGTTCTTCCCTTACCTGGATTATCAACCCTGGTCAGCTCTTCGTATGACTTGTACCCTTCATAGAACATCGCGACGCCCGAAATTATCGAAATTATCATCGAGTACAGCAACAAGGCGGATGGGTTGAGGGAATAAAGGGAAACCTCGACTGGAACGCTGGCAACCAGCATTGAGCCGAGTAAGACTTTACTAGGCACGGCGAACCTCAATAGCTTCACATATCCTTTAGGCGGTCTAGCGACGTACAGCCCTTCATCAACCTTCTCGACTAAGCCCTCCGCCATCAAATTGTCTATATGGTGCTTCACTAAGGCAGAACTACCTAGATTGAGATCCCTCCTAATGTCGCTTAGTCTGACCGGCTTTCCGACCCTCAGCATGTACGCGTAAATCCTCCTCGATGTCTCAGACCTGAACCTCAGTCCCAATTCGTTGTGTTCTTCAAGCCTCTGATCAAAAACCTTACTACCATAAATCCGTCAGGAGTTCCGATTATCGTTAAATACGTTGAGGAGCCCAAAACGATTTAGGGTATAGGTGAACCTAGACAAGATAGCTGCTGCTTTCATCATAGGGATAATACTAGCCATGTCCTTAGGTTTCGCGGCTTACTTAGTCGCAAATAACAACATGGTAAAGGGTTGGATCTCCAAGTTCAAGAAAAACGAAGCCGACGAGCAAAGTGCGATTAGTGCGAAATACGTGAACATCATCCCTGGGATCGTAGCCAGCGCTGATAATGGAAGTGTATCGCAGACCGGCTTCACGAATTACACCAACTCGAAGAACGTTAGCAGTTACCCCGCTTATTTCGTCCTTTACTCGACGCCAGTACAGGGAAATCAACTCTACGTGTTCAAAGAGGATGAGTGGGAGGGCGCCCTCTCTATTGGGGGTACAACGCTCATTTATTCCAAAATCTCTGTTATATATCCAGAATACGGTTTGATGAATTGGAAGAAACTGATCTCAGAAGCAAAGGCCGTTATGTACATCATGGCACCAAACGGGTCGTTGATTGATATCGCTCTAAACGTTCCTCAAGGCAGTAACGTGACGGCCTTCTCCTTATTTGGAGTACTACAGCTCAAGAACTACACCGTCACAGCATACAACGGCTCAGAGTACGTCAGCTTAGTGTACGTGACGGGTAACATCGATCACGAAACGGTAGTGATACTTCCGGTTCTCCTTAACGACTCGACGATATTCGTTTACGTGATTGACATTAAGCCATAAAGGGGATCAGACGGGGATATTCCAGTCACTGATGGCCTCCTCACATCGACCCTCATCACAACCCGAGTCTCTTCAACAATCCGTAAATGAGCGACCCCGACTCTAAATTGCTTTCCAACGGTTTCCTGACAGTCCCCACGAACACTCCCCTGTACTTCAGGGCCTCCTTTAATCCTGCTGGATAGTCCGCTTTCCCTATGGCAGAGAGCAACTCGTTTATGGCTCTCTGCAGTTCCACAGCCTTCTTGAGGTCGCCGCCCTGTATTGCCACTTGGAGAGACTTCACCAAGGCGGGGGACACGTTAGCCACGCCGCTCACAGCACCGTTAGCCCCCATCGATAGGCCGTAGAGTAACAGCCAATCGTCTCCGTTCAGCATAACGAAGTCCTTGTTGGCGGACTTGAGCTCCGACATGTAAGCGTAGAACTCCGACGCGTTTGTGGTGGTGAACTTCATTCCAGCAATTATCCCCTCTTCCGCCATCCTTCTGAAGGTCTCTAGACTTATGGTGTAGCCCAGTTTGGAAGGGTAATAGTAAGCGAAGACTGGGACGCCCAGCTTCGACAGGCTCTCGTAGTACTGTATAATGCCCTTATCCGACGGCCTTAAGTAAATGGGAGGCAGGCTCGCGATATAGTAAGCTCCGCTGTTGACGACTTCCTTGGCCAGTTGCACCGCCCTCTCGGTGTAGTTCTCGTGTATTCCGACGATGGTTTCCTTAGGGGCTATTTCGAGGAACTTCTTCGCTATTTCCAGTTTCTCCTGATAGGTAAGCAGGCTCACCTCCCCAGTCGTGCCGTTGATGAAGAAGCCGTCGGCTCCCTCGCGTTTCAAGTAATCGACGTAATCTGGGATTATCGTTAAGTTCACTGACCCGTCGTCGTTAAAGGGGGTGACCGTTGCCACTATTACGCCCTTCATCGCACAGTACTAGTTTCATGCACTATAAACGTTCGTCGCTCAGCAACACAAGGTTATAGACCCCCGAAAACATCAATCACCGATCGTCTGGATGAGAGTCCAAGGATCGGTGGACTTGTCCCCCCTTTCGGAAGACGCGATATGGGGCTTCGTTTCGGACATCGATAAAGTGTCGAGGTGTTTCCCTGGTCTGAAGAGCATAGAGAAGATTGGCGATAACACCTACAGGGTCATGGGCCAAATCTCTGTCGGTCTCATAAAGGGCGACTACACCGCTGATGTGGTCTTCACCAAGATCGATCAGGTCACCAGAACCATTTCGTTCAATGCGAAGGGCAAAGGTATGAACAGCGTGGTCGAGCTCGTTACTAACCTGAAGGTCTCGGGATCCAAGCTGGATTACGACAGCGACGTGAGACTTTCGGGCGTCCTCGCTTCTCTGGCGTCCAGGGTGCTAAATCCGGTAGTCTCTAGGATTCTGGAGGGTTTGGCTAACTGCGTGAAGGACTCGTTAAAGGGCGGTTAGGTTATTAGCTATGAGACCGAAAGATCCCCAGCGAACTATGGGAGTCTCGAAAAGGGAGATCGAGTACCTAGAGGCGATCGAGACTCTCGAAAAGAACAACCCTAGGGTCACGCTCACCGCCTTAGCGGAGTACCTTAACGTCAGCGTCCCGTCGGTCTACGAGGAGGTCTCTCACCTGAAAGCGAAGGGATATGTGGAGAGGAACGGAAAGGCCGTGAAACTGACCGAGAAGGGAAGGAGTGCGTTAGAACAGTACAAGAAGGCCCACAGGGTTATAGAGCTTTTGCTGGTTAAGGCGGGCGTGAGCCCCGAGAAGGCCTGCGAGTTGTCGGCCCAATTCGACGTGACCGTTCCCGAAGAAGTGATCGAAGTGCTGTACAAGTACCTAGGAGAGCCTAAGGAGTGCCCCCATGGGAACCCAATACCTTAATTTATTCAACTCGATGAAAATTGAGAAGACATATCGTTGAGTAAAAGAACTTTTAACTTTCGAAAGTCAAAATCCACAACGTGATTGAGCTGTCTTCATTGCAGTACGTCCTGACGGTGGTCAGCGGCTTCCTAGTCGGCTTTTCCCTGGGACTCATCGGAGGAGGCGGCTCGATCCTAGCCATTCCTTTACTCCTATATTTCGTGGGCCTCGCTTACGATACTCAGTACTCAGAGAATTACATTGATCATTTAGTCATAGGGACGACAGCGTTAGCAGTCGGACTAAACGCCTACATAAACGCCTACATGCATTGGCGGAAGGGCAACGTAAGGGTTAAAGAGGCAGTAGCCTTCGCGCTAGTGGGAGCATTAGGGAGCTTCGTCGGAGCCAAGGTCGGGTTGCTAGTCCACGGAGCGCTTCTGCTCTTCCTGTTCGGCATTTTAATGATAGTTATTGCCGTTTACGTTTGGAAAGGCGGATCTAAGGCGAAAACGAGGTCGTTGGGCAACGATCCCGCCACGGCTTCGCGTAAAGAGTGCGGGAAGTTAAGCTGGCCAAAGTTAGTACCCACGAGCTTCGCCGTCGGCTTCGCTTCAGGCTTCTTCGGCATAGGGGGAGGTTTCCTCATTGTTCCTGGGCTACTCTTCAGCACTGGAGTTTGTATGCTGAAGGCAGTGGGAACTTCCCTAATATCGGTAGGCACTTTCGGCGTAGTCGCGTCGGCTACCTATATGATCGAGGGCCTAGTTGACCCAGTCATAAGTATACTCTACCTTCTAGGAGGGATCGCCGGAGGCTACCTCGGAGCGAAGATAGCCTCGAGCCTGCCGAGGGGTGTCCTGAGGAAAGTGTTCGCCGTCATAATTATCGCAGTCGCGATTTTCATAATGTACAAGAACATGTACGGACTATACGAGCTGGTCGCTCTAGCCTCTCAACATTGAATAAATTTCCTTTATTTTCCTGTCGATCAAAGCTATCGTATCGTCGACTGTCCTTAATACTTCTTCCCTGTTCCTGCTGTCCAGGGCCAGTTTTAGAGATTCCACAGCGTTGGCCAAGTAAGGGTCGTTCTTCCCCTTCGCGAAGAATCCCTGAAGTTCCTCTTCGATTAAACCCCACGGAGGAGACCTGGAGCCCTCGAGCTTGATCCTGACCTTCTCCAACGAAGTCCTCAGGAGCATGTAGTCCTGGAGCTGGTAGAACAGCTTGTCCTTGCTCAATTCCGTTTAATAGTGGCTAAGCGTAGTTAAATCGGTGAGCCCCACCCCCCATCGGGGCCAGAGTGCCCTATGGGAGCCGATGAGGGCCCTCAGCAGGGTGGGGCACATTTGGGGTGATGAGGCCGACATAAACGGACTAATGAAGAGGGGTCGATTTCCTGATGTCCGAGCTCGAGAAAATTGCCGAGGAGGTCAGGGCATGTAAGAAGTGTAGGTTGCACTTAACTAGGACTAACGCAGTTCCTGGCGAGGGCAACCCTAAGGCCGCTATCATGTTCATAGGGGAAGCTCCGGGCGAGAACGAGGACTTGCAGGGTAGGCCCTTTGTGGGGGTGGCGGGAAACGTCCTTACTAAAGCAATAGAGGAAATTCTCGGTCTGAAGAGGAGCGACGTGTTCATAACTAACGTAGTTAAGTGCAGACCGCCGAACAACAGGGACCCCGAGGACGACGAGATCGCGGCCTGCTCTCCGTACTTAGAGAGGCAGATAGCGGCGATCAAGCCCAAAATAATTGTGACGCTGGGCAGACACTCCACGAGGTACTTAATGGAGAGGTTTGGGAGGAAGTTCAGGTCTATTTTGGCGGTTAGGGGACAGCCGTTCGAGGTCGACTTCGGTTACGGTAAAGTGACGGTGTTCCCCACGTTGCATCCCGCGGCAGTGTTGTACAACCCAAGGCTCAGGGAGCTCTTCGAGGAGGACTTCAGGAAGCTCGCTAGGCTCGCCGGGCTCACGGGGGGCAAAGATAAAAGGCCCACGATCCTTGACTTCCTAAATGGGCCTAGGGCTGAACGGGAAAAGGGCGATAGTGACGTCGTCAAGTAAGGGCATAGGGTTCGCAATCGCGAAGAGGTTCCTCGAGGAAGGAGCTGACGTAGTGATATCGTCCCATGACGAAAGGAACCTGAGCGAGGCGAAGGCTAGGCTAGAGAGAATCGGTAAGGTTTTCGCCGTGAAGGCCGACCTTTACGACCCGGATCAGGGAGTTGAACTCGTGAGGAAGGGGGCGGAGCTACTCGGAGGACTCGACGTACTCGTTTACGTACCCCCGCCGCCTAAGCCTGGGACGGTGTTCAATCTCGAAAAGCAGGACTGGATCAGCGCGGCTAACTCCCTGATGATAACTCCTGTCTTAATGGTCAAGGAGGCGAGCAAGTACATGGGCCCAGGGGGGAGGATAATAATAAGCACGTCGACCACGGTCAAGCAACCTATCGACAACCTCGACCTTTCGAACGTCATCAGGACGTCCTTAGTAGGCCTCATAAAGACCGCGAGCAACCAGCTGGCCGAGAAAGGGATCCTCGTCAACGGCATCATGCCCGGTTACACCATGACAGACAGGATGAAGCAACTCATAGAGACGAGGTCGAAGGCCCTCAATAAAGACCCGAAGGAGGTCGAGAGGGAGTTCGTTAAGGACGTACCGCTGAAGAGGTTCGCCGACCCAGAGGAAGTAGCGAACGTCGTGGTCTTCCTCGCCTCCAACCTGGCAACTTACGTGACCGGCGCCCTTATCCCGGTCGACGGTGGCCTGATCAAGACCTCATTTTAACGAAGTATCGTAATACTAACGCATGAAGGACGTAGTTTATCGGGGGAGGGTTAGCTTACTTTTCCCTTGCTTTCGCCGGCTCTCTCGGGCCTTACTCGTTATAAAACGGCCTACTACAGTATTACCGTTGAGTGATACGTAGTGAGGATTACTGACTTTTACGTCGCTAACTTCAGGAGCCTTAAGGAGGTGAGGCTCTCCGACCTGGGAGGACTGAACCTCGTAGTCGGATACAACGGTAACGGAAAGACTAACTTGCTCTCCGCTATTTTCACCTTCATCAGGAACCTGAACTCCGGCATCGAAAGGAAAACGATAGACGACCCAGAGGGGAGCTACTCGGTACTTTGGCACACCTACGACGTTTCGAAGCCGATTTACTTGGGCGGCACTGTCTACTTCAGCGAGGACGAGGTCGCGAAGGTTCTGGGTAAGAGGACTCCGTATAGAGTTGAGGTGATCAACAAGGTTCAATACGACAGGAAGACGATTACCTGGAGCGTCGAGAGGCTCCTCGTTAACTCCTCGCCTGTCGATTCAGACACGCTTAGGGACGTCAAACAGCTCTTCAACTACGCGGCGGGCCTAGTAGAATACGTTCCGATCTACGACGCGAACTACTTCGAGGAGTCCATGAAGAGGATGATGGAGCTTTACAGGTCTCCCTTACACCTCAAGAAGCTCTGGTACGACTTCGTGAACCTAGTGAGCTCGACGATACCCGAAGTGAAGGGCTTGGAGATCTGGGAGGGCAACAAGCTGGTGCTCAACGTTCAAAACCTCCCTGTCTACGTCGATCTGGCGGCCTCGGGCTTCCAGAGGGCGATCTTGATGCTCTTCGTGATATGGGCCAGCGGCAACAAGGTCATGCTTATCGAGGAGCCAGAAGTCAACATGCACCCGAACCTTCAGGCCAGGATCATCAAATTGGTTAAAGAATGGTCGAAGAGGTCTAACTTCCAGGTGTTCATAACTTCCCACTCACCCTATTTCGTCTCCGCAAAGGTAGTTGAGTCGGTAATACTGATGAAGAGGAGGGACGCCAGCTCTACCGCGATCCAGGTGAACCTGGACAACACCCTCGAGCTCTTGCTCAGCATACTGAGGGTCAGGCTGACCGACCTCCTCTTCAACAGGGTGGTTATACTCACCGGGCCACAAGTTGAGCCGGTCGTACTGCTCAACTGGCTCAGGAGGATCGGCATACCTGTAGACGAGCTCGGAATAGTCGCCTTCAAGGTGAGCAACGAGTACGAGTTCGGTCTCTGGAGGAGAGTAATCGAGAGGCTGAAGCTGACCACCGTATATGTTGGGTTATGCGATCTTGTGACGGGGGAGGAGAAGGACTGGTGTGTGCCCTTCAACAAGAACGTGGAGGAGTTCTTCAGTAGGGACGTCTTGCCGACGGTTCTCAAGTCCTTAGGGATTCACCTCGAGGACAAGGAGCTGAGGGATCTGTACAAGTCGGATGTCACGTCGTGGCTCACTCAAGTCACGAGGAAGAGGGGAGTCGACTACGAGAGGATTAGGACCTCGCTGGGAGACATCATGAGTAGCAACGACACTGTGGAGTTGCCGAAGGAGATAGAGATTTTAGCGAACAAGATTAAGTCGATCCAGGAAATCGCATGAACCTCACCCTTTTTGATATAGGCATTATCGTAACCTTCGCGGGGCTTATCGTACTTATTGTGGGCCTGCTTTACGAAATAGTGAGGAACTTGAAGCAAGCTGGCTCTCAGCAGAAGGGAGAAACGAAAGTCGGAGGGGTAATACTAATCGGTCCTTTCCCCATAGTTTTCGGGAATTCCAAGGACATGGTGAAGGTCTCTCTCGTGCTCCTAGCTATAATGATAGTTCTACTGTTAATCTTCATCCTCATCTAAACTTTGAGTGTAGAGAGTAGCTCCAAAAATCACACTTGGCCCATGACTTTCATGGCTTTGTACACTCTCTCGACCGCCAGAACCATTGCGGCTGTCCTCATGTCCTGGTCTCCCAGCTTCTGGTACTTACTATAGACCGCCTCAAACGCCTTGCTCATCCTGTTGACTATCAGGCTACGCTGTTGCTCCTCGTCCAAGATTTCTCCCATCTTGTTGTTCGCCCACTCGACGTAGCTCCCCACTACTCCGCCGGCGTTCGCTAGGATGTCGGGAACGACGATTATCCCCCTGTTCTTCATTGTTAGGTCAGCGTCGGCCGTGAGGGGGCCGTTGGCTGCCTCAACTATCAGTTTGGCCTTAACTTTGTCGGCGTTGCCCTTGTGTATTACGTTCTCAATCGCGGCAGGTATTAGGATGTCGCACTCGCTGATCAATAGCTCGTCGTTCGTCACTTTCTTGCCCCTCGGGTAGTTGACGACCGAGCCTGTAGCCTTCTTCACCTTGGCCAATTCCTCGTAATCCATACCGTTGGGGTCTATCACTCCCCCTTTGGTGTCACTCACGCCGATTACCTTGGCTCCCATCTCGGTCAGGAACTTGACCGTGTAACTTCCCACGTTGCCGAAGCCTTGGACTATCACTCTCTTACCCTCTATGCCTCCCAGGAACTTCTCCGCCGCCATCCTAGCGATCGTGGCGACGCCCAATCCGGTGCTGTACTCCCTCACCGCAATGCCCCCTATTTCCACGGGCTTCCCGGTAAAGGCTCCCGGGTCCCGCCTTCCCGAAACCTTAGTGTACTCATCCAGGAACCAGGCCATCACCTGGGCGTCCGTATTTACGTCAGGGGCCGGGATGTCTATGTCGCTCCCAATGTATTTGTATATCTGGTCGATGTACTCCCTGGAGAGCATTTCGAGCTCCTCCTTGGTTAAGGTCTTAGGGTCGACCTTCACGCCGCCTTTGCCCCCGCCGAAGGGCAGGAGGAGCAATGAGTTCTTCCAGGTCATCATCATCGAGAGCGCGACTACCTCGTCCCTGTTCACCATGGGGTGGTACCTAACTCCCCCCTTGTAGGGGCCTAATGCGCTGTTATGCTGAGACCTCCAACCGACGAACGTCTTCACTCTTCCGTCTTTCGTCCTTATCGACATCTTCACCTCGAGGACTCTCTCAGGGGTAGCCAGCGCCTGAATAGTGTCGTCGTCCAGGCCCAAGATCTGGCCCGTCGCGTAAAGCCTTTTGAGCTGTTGGGTCAAGAGGCTAGAAGACATTACCTCTTCGAGCGGGGTTGCCATTGTACTCTTGTTGTGTGTGGCTGCATTAATATCGTTGTTTCCGAAAGGAAGGAACTCCAGTTTATCTTAACCTGAACAGGACCGCGAGTATTACGATTATTAACGAGAACACCACTGCTATTATAAAGGACTCCTTCGGGTTAACTACTTGGTAGGCTAATGTAGTTGGACCACCCGTCTGTACGACTGGCGGATAGGTCTGAGTGGCGGGTAGCAGTATTGGCTTAACCAGCTCTAATTCCAGGATCGGGACGTTTTGAGTTGTAGAAGTCACGAGCTCCCTCACGACGACTCCTTGTGGAGTGACCCACAGGGTCACGTTCTGCGTCCTGTTCTCGATTCCAGTGTAAATATAAACACTGTACTTATTCCCGAGTACGCTGACCTGCTGTTGCCCTATCAGGTTAACCGTCGTGTTCCCCCAAACGACGCTCTTCTCCCCGACAAAGGGGAAGATCAGCGACGGATCAGTGCTCGTGTTGACTATTTTTATGAATAGGAAAGTCGGGTATCCGAACACACCCTGGGGGCTCGCGACGTAATTGTTCTGTATTGGCCTTATGGAATAGTAAGCCATAACGTAAGTGTCGTTATAAATTGTGAAAGGCGCGAATATCTGGAGGTAGCCTGTTACCGTTAAGGACTGCGAGAAGGGATTAAAGGTCTTAACAGCGTAAAGCAAGGGCTGAGAGGACGCCAACTGGAGCGCCTTACTTGAATTGACGTTAATCGTTATCGGCCCAGAGTAATTTACTAACTCTAAAGACAGGGCCTGTGAAGGCCCTTGACCAAATAACGACTTCAGGTAGCCCTGCGCGTTAACGACTACGTTCACATTTCCTCCCCACCTAGCGTCAATTAACGTGGCGTGGAGTTCGCTGTTGTTATAAAACGGCGTGACTAGAAGCGAGGTCGAGTTCGTCCCACTTATCAGGACTCCCATGTTAGTGTAGACGGATTCGATCGCGGTGATGTTCGTGATGTTTATGGGTGTCAAGAACTGAGGAGGTATGTAAGGATAGTAGGGCGAGAGGGGGGAGAGCAAATTGACTACGTGTGTCCCGTTGGAAACGATCGTCAAGTTAGGGGGGATATTACCTTGGACGTTAACTACCAGGGTTAGTCCCTGCACCTTTTCTACCGTATAGGTTAAGGTAAAGTTATACGTCTCGGTCGCGGTTTTGGTCGTAGCGTTACTCGCGTTGGACTTAGTAGTTAACGTGACAGTTTTTACGTAGGTTCCCTTGTAGACGAGGACTTTGTATATGGTGATCTCGCCCAGGCTCTTCCCGTAAGAACCCCCTTGACCGAGAGAGCCCAAAGAGAACGCTAATGTGGACGCGATGAACGCGACAAGCAGGACTACCGTCAGAGCCCGATTCATCGGAAAGCTGAAACGCGTTTAATAAAAAACGTTATTGGGATGAATGTGTCCGGCCGGCCGCTAGTAGCTGTAGGTTGTCTAGTTTCGGAAGGCAACAGGGTGTTGCTCGTAAGGAGGAAGAAGCCCCCGAACGCCGGGCTGTTAGCAGTACCAGGCGGAAAGGTGGAGTTCGGCGAAACTTTAGAGAAGGCAGTAACGAGGGAAATGAAAGAGGAGACTAATTTGGACGTAGAAGTAGTTGACGTCCTCGCACTCGTACAGGTGATAAAGGAAGGGTTCCACTACGTGATCGTCGACTTCCTGTGTAGGAAGGTCGGGGGAGAGGAAAGGGCAGGTAGTGACGCCTCTGAGCTAGTCTGGGTCGACCTGAACGAGCTACAGGAGTTAAGGAGTTCGATGTCCCCTTCAACTTACGAGATGTTGGAGAGGTGGAAAAAGGGTGAGAGGTTGCCCCTAATGATAATCTCAAGGGATTAGCTCACTCTAACCGCCAAGTCGATCTGTCCTTGGAGTCGAGCACCTTGACTCCCGCGCTCTCGAGGATCGCCCTTATCTCGTCGCTCAGGTCATACATCTTCTTCGCCCTTAGCTGGTTCCTCACTTCTAGGACGGCGTCGAGGACTTTCGCAAGCCTCTCCATGCTCGCCTCGAACTCCTCGTCCATGACCCTGAAGATCTCGTTGAAAGCCCTGAAGCCGTCCAGAAGGATAACAGCGGAAGTGAAGTCCTCCTGGTGTTGGACCTTCGTGAAGACGAGGTCGGCCATCCTGTGGGCAACATTGAGGGCCTCAGCAGTATTGAAGTCCAGGCTCATCGCCCTGTGGAACTCCTCGATGAGTTCTACAGCCTCCCTTTGCGCCTTTATGGCCTCGTCGCTCGACCTGTGCTTCGGCCCTTGGGAGATGATCCCCCTCAGGACGGCCACCGCGTCCTTCAGCCTCTGCAACCCCTTCTTTGCGCTTTCCAACGCCTCGTCGGAGTAGTCCAGCTCAGACCTGTAATGAGCGGACAAGTACCAGTACCTGAGCACGTTGGGGCCCCAGGTCTTGAGGGCGTCCTTGAGGGGAATGATGTTCTTGAGGGACTTGCTCATCTTCTCCTTCCTTATTGTAAGGTATGCCACGTGGAGCCAGTAGTTCACCCACTTGTGCCCGAAATAGGCCTCGCTCTGAGCTATCTCGTTCTCGTGGTGGGGGAAGACCAGGTCTATCCCGCCCCCGTGTATGTCGAACCTCTCCCCCAGGAACCTAGAGGACATTGTGGAACACTCAATGTGCCAGCCTGGCCTCCCCTTACCCCAGGGCGAGTCCCAGTAGGGCTCTCCCGGCTTCCACGCCTTCCAGAGGGCGAAGTCGTACGGGTTCTTCTTCTCCTTCACGAACTCCTCTCCCTGGTTCCACTGCTCCTTCTTTGTGTTGGAAAGCAGGCCGTAGTTGGGGAAGGAGTCAACGTCGAAGTACACGCTTCCGCTCGGGGCGACGTAGGCGTGGCCCTTGTCTATCAGCCCCTGGATGAACTGGATTATCTCCTGGATGTGCTCCGTGACCTTAGGGTGGGCGTCTATCTTGACCTTGAGGGCCGAGATCCCCTCCAGGTAATCCTTAGTGTAGAAGTCGACTATCTCCCTCCAGTCCTTCCCCGTCTCCTTTGCTCTATTGATTATCTTGTCGTCTATGTCGGTTATGTTCTGAACCCTTATGACGTTGTAACCCCTCAGCCTTAAGTACCTCACTATAGCGTCGAAGGCGACGAAAGTCCTCCCGTGGCCTATGTGGACGTTATCGTAGACGGTTGGGCCACAAACGTACATCTTCACTGTGTGAGGGCTGAGGGGCTGGAAGTGCTCAAGCTTCCTCCCGAAGGTGTTGAACAGCTTGATCTCACTCACCGAGCAACACCTTCCTCGTCAACTCCCTGACTTTAGGGATGTTATACAAAACGTCGGCCTTTACTCCCAAACTTTCGCCCAGATAAACGCTGGCGAATCCCGCCAACAGGAAGAAGTACGCTATTACCTTTAGTAAACTGCTAGAAGGAGGAGTGAGCACTTCGGCGTTCAGCACCTTTATCGTGGTGTCGTCAATCGGGTCGTCGGACTTGATCACTATAGGCAAGTACTCCTTCCACCTCGAGTAGAGCTCGATCTCGTTGTGGTTCACTTCCGGTATTTCGCCGTAAAATGCGGGGTACTTCGCATTCTCGTTCACCTCCTGCTTGAATCTCTCAGCGATTGGTAAATACTTAGACGCGTAAAACACTGGGGTTCTTCCCTTGATCTTCTCTGCCAACTCCTTGCCCTTGCTTTTGGCCTCTTGAAGGTACTCGTGCGTCGCCTCGACCAACTCCATTGGGTTGTAGTTGGCTCCGAGGACCTTGAGGATCTTAACGATTGGAAGGAACACGTACGGGAAAGAGAACCTGGTCTGCAGGCCCGAAGGAATCCTAACGTACGGTACGCCCTTCTCCTGGGCCCATTTCAGCAAGTCCCCTCCCGAAGTTATCACTACTACCTTTGCTCCCATTTCGTGCACTTTCTTTGTTGCTACCAACGTCTCAGTAGTTGTGCCACTGTACGACACGCTCAGGGCCAGAGTCTTGCTATCTGCCCAGGCCTTGTAGCCCCTGAACAGCCTGTACTCGAACGGTAAGTCCATCATTTCGAGCAACCTTCCTGGAATACCGCTACCTCCGATGCCTAGGTAGACGAGCTTCTCGGCCTTCACGTCGGGCACGTCTAAGCTTAAGGCCCTCTCGTAGAACTCGGGCCACATTTCGTAAACTATGCTCAAGTCACTCAGCCCCCAGGCTCAGGCTCATCGCGATCGGGTTTGCTGAGAGGCTCAAGTTGATAGACTTCAGGCCGAGATCCCCTTTCTTCTTCGCCACTTCGAGGTAAGACTCGAGGGCAAAGGAGATGCAACTCTCGATTAAAGACGCCAACGACTGTCTAATCGTTTGGTTCCCGAGGGACGATATAACTGCCGGTTGCAACAGCAGGTTACCCAGGAGGTTAACCCTAGCCACGAACTTTACTAAGGAGGTCAAAGCGGCCTTCGTGTCGTTTGAGGACAGCGAAGTGTTCACCTCTTCCGCCAACTTGCCGAGGGAGTCCGCCTCCTGTTTGAGGAACTTAAGCGCCTCTGTTTCGTTATAGCTCAACCCGGCCTCGCTCATGCCCTTTACCTTGTTCGTGACCTCTATCAGCTTCTTGTAGGCCTCCATTAGAAATAGTCGTGATAGAACGATTATATTGCTTAACCCTCCCGCATATACAGGAGGAGAATGAAAAGGGTCGTCGTAATCGGCGGCGGAGCAGCTGGGATGAGCGCGTCATCCAGGGTGAGGAGGCTCGATGAGAGCGCGGAAGTAACTGTCTTCGAGTCGACGAAGATGGTCAGCCACGCCCCGTGCGGGATCCCGTATTACGTCGAGGGGCTCTTCGACGACGAGAACCTCTTCATGACGTACACGCCCGAGTTCTTCAGGACTAAGAGGAGGATCAACGTAGTCACGGAAACCAGGGTAACCGAGGTAGACCTGAAGTCGAGGGTGGTGAGGGCAGAAGGGAAGGGCCAAAAGTACGTCGCGGAGTATGACTACCTCGTGATAGCCACTGGGGCCTCGCCCAAAATTCTAGATACAGCGAAGGGCGACAGGGTGTTCTACGTCCATCACCCCGCCGAGGCCAAGGAGCTAAGGGAGAAGCTGTGGTCGCTCAACAGGATCGCCGTAGTTGGGGCTGGGATCACTGGCTTAGAGATGGCCGAGGCCCTCGCCGCCAGGGGTAAGAAAGTGATCCTGATTCACAGGGAGCCGTACCCCCTCAACAAATACCTCGACGAGGACATGGGCAAGATACTAGCAACTAAGGTTTCACAGGGCGTCGAGTTCAGGCCAAACGAGGCCTTCGAGAGAGCTGAAGAGGGAGGGAGAATCGTAGTTACTGATAAGGGAAAATACGAGGTGGACGGCACCATAGTCGCCGTCGGGATCAGGCCAAACGTGGACCTCTTCAAGGACTACATAAGGCTGGGCCCTACCGGGGCGATAGAGACCGACCACCACATGAGGACGAACTTCAGGGAAGTCTACGCTGCAGGGGACGTGGCCCAGTCCTTCAACATCATAACTGGAAAACCGGACTGGCAACCCTTCGCCCCCGTGGCGAACAAAATGGGCTTCGTCGCGGGCTCCAACATAGGTGGTCACGAAATGAGGTTCCCCGGCGTCGTCGGCACCGTGATAACGAAGTTCAACGACTACTTCGTCGCCAAGACCGGACTTACAGAAAGGGAGGCGAGGGAGCACGGGTTCAAGCCGTTCGCCGCGACAATAGAAAGCAAGACCAGAGCGAGGTATTACCCAGGGGCTAAAGACATCTTCATCAGACTCGTCATGGACGAGGCAACGGGCAGGCTGTTGGGTGGTCAAATCATAGGCGGGGAAGAGGTGTTGGGCAGGATAGACGCGGTAGCGGCTATGATTCAAAAAGGAATGACAGTAGAGGAGGCGTTCTTCGTCGAGATGGGCTACCTGCCCGCCATATCGAGAGTCTGGGACCCGTTGATAGTCGCCATAAGGCAACTGATGAAGGCCGAGTGATAAATTGAAAATAGTTTCGGTAATACGTTAGATTTTAAATATAGCCAATTCGTACACAAGTATCAAGAATGGACAAATTTCACGATTCTCTCTCTAACATAGTCAAGCTTGTCTCCCTTTTCATTGGCGAGTCTGGCCCTTTCGTCGAGGCTGAGGAAGAGGCTTCCTATTACGAACCCTTTCCCGTCCTGGGAGTGAAGCCCGAAGACATGGTGTTCTACCCTTCGCCGAAGAGGGCTGACTTCGTCGCTGTTGACGGGAGCAGTAAGAGCCTTGTCTCGGCCGGGGGCATAATCAGCGTGGCTAGCGTCGCGGTTACTGGTAAGACGGAACCCATAAAGGGCGTGTACCCCAAACTCACTGGGGTTAAGGGGCTGAACTTAAGCGCTCCTTTCGTCGCCTTAGCCCCGTCGACTAAGTCCAAGAGCGAGATCCTCGCCGCGTCTTTGGAATCGGTAATGCTGAGGTCAATCACAGGTGTGCCCTTCGACGCTACCTTCGGGGTGTCGAGGGTAGAGACGGAGCTCAGGGCCAACTTGGAGACCGAGGCGCTCTCAGCAGTTGACGGGAGGCCCTTGCTCGACGGGCCTTTGCTCCCCAGTTTCTCCTCGTTGCCGAACGACGTTAGGAGGGAGCTCAGCAGGAGGAGGTACTCCAAGCTCCCCAAGGACGCCGTGGGCGTAGTGAAGAGGATAGACAGGTCGAAGTTGCTGGTCGAGTCCTTGAGGCCTTACTCGAGGGAGGTTAGGGAGAAGTTCGACCTCGAGAGCACGGCCTTCCTGAGCGACGAGGCCCTGGTTAGCTTTTTAGTGAAGAAAGTGGCCGTGCCTCCCTACAAGCCGATTGCGGTCGGCCCGATAATTTACGAGCCCCACGGCTATAGGGTTCACTCGTATTATCTAGCCCTGCCCCTGCACCCTTACGTGAGGAAGTTTTCCATCATAAGAGTGGAGACGCTGAGCGCGAGATCCTCCGTGCTCGACGAAGTTGCGTCCCTCCCCCTGTCCTCGCAGGGCGTTCCGTATCCCATTTCCTACGCGGACAAGGTAGCCCGGGAGGTCAGAGGAGGCCTTGTGAAGGCCCTCAAAGCTTACCTGGAGTCACACAGGGTCGGGGTCAGCTACGCCGGAAACATGGCGGTGATGACGGGTTGACCTCATCCGAGGACTTGTACTCCTCGATAAAGGACAACGTGGAACGGGCGAGGGCTTTAGCCGTAACCTTAGGGGAGGTAATTGGTAAGGTCGTGAGGGGCCTCCCTTCCAAGGTCACCTCGGACGAGATGACCGTGAACGTCCTCGTTCCTCCGGACGTTTACTACAAGCACAAGTCCCTCGGGAGGGTCGGCACGCTTTTGGGCGTCGTGGACATAAAGACGTTGTATTTCGTCCTTTTAAGGGCCGTAGGCTACGAGAGGGCGGACGCCGCTTCCGTCCTTTATTCTGACGCCTCCCTCGTGAACACGGCCGAGACCTACGAGGACGAGCCAGGAGGGCTGATGACTAACGTCCTAATCAAGTGCGAGATGCTCACGAAGTACGACGTGTTTAACGGCGGCCCCGTTGAGGCGGCTGACATAGTGGTGGAGCCACAGAGCCCTGTAATAATCCCGAGAGGAGAGGTGATAGAGAAGGCCTTAGACCTCAACAGGGGCCTGCTCAGGCTGGGCTACCTGGACTCCTCCCAGGACGTCAGGGTTTCAGCCTCCTTCGAGGACTTGAACTACCACACGTTAATCGTGGGGACTACCGGCACTGGGAAGACCTCGTTCATAAAGAACCTCATAGCGACGGCTTACTTGCTCGACGAGAAGTCGAGGATTTACGTCCTAGACACCACCGGAGATTACTACCACATCTTCCTCCCGCCGGACTTCTCTAGCCCTATTGCGAGGGAGAGCTTCAAGGCGTTCACGAAGCTCGTGGGGAAGGTCAACGGGCTAAAGGTGGACATCGTTTTCCCCGTAACTAGGACGTGGCTGAAGTACTACGCCAACGGTAACAAGGACGTCACCTCCATTACGGCAGCTTACTACAACAACTACGTCAGGCCCATCTTGGAATACTTAGAGAAGAAGGGGCTCAAGCTCTACGTCAGCGTCACCGGAAACTCAATAAGGGTCTCCAACTCGGAGTGGACTGCGGAGGCCAGGATATTGCCCTTTTACTTCAAGTTCAGCGCCGTTAAGGGGCTATTGCACAAGCTTAACCCCTACTTCAGCGAGCAGGCGTCCCACTTCC
>JBAMMP010000014.1:11011-19009 GCA_039793765.1 Sulfolobaceae archaeon | reverse complement strand
GCTTCCTCGAGCCCGATCGGCAGTACTCCGGTTACCTTGGGGTCTCCCCGCCCCTTACCGGGGCTCTAGGGTCCCCCCGTGGCCCACCTTCCTCAGGCCGAGCATTTGCTTTACCCAGAACGCCACCTCGTGGCTCGTCGGCCCCGGCGGCTTGTCGAGGTTGATGACGCCGTGCTTAATCAGGCTCTCCGTGGGCCTCTTGTCAGCGTAATTGCCGTACTTCTCGTCGGTGTCCTCTTCCCTGATAATCTTCCACTCGTTCTTGTAACCGCAAAAATCGTCGATCTTCCGTATAAAATCGTACATCAGGATCACTTTACTGCTGGGGGAGGGTCACCTTTATCTCCTGCTTCATGAAGTCGACGAGGTTATCAGCCTTCAGCTTGTCCTCCACGGTCTTGTCGTCGGCGCCCTTCGGGATGTCGATCTTCTTGTCCGTTGGTTCGACGTGGTTTATGTTGACTTTCCTCCTCTTCACCCCGGTCACGCTCTTGGGCCCGGTTATCACGACGAAGTTCTGGTCTACAATATCGACTATAACCGCCTTCTTGCCTGCCTCTCTTCCCCTGGTCTTAACCACTATCCTGCCTACCTCGATGACCGCCATGACGGGTCTAAACACGATAAGTGCGAGCCTAAAATAAGGTTAATCCTGCCAGTACTTCCTAGTCCTGAGGAACCTCTTCTCCTCCTCGAGTATCGCTCTGAAGAAGGCGTCCTCGCCCTTGTCGATCTCGGAGAGGACTCTGGCCAGGTTACCTGCCCCCACGCCTCTAGCCGCAATAGCTAAGGCAACGTACTTCCCGAAGTTGGGGTAGTAGTTGGCGACGGCCTTGATCTCCCTCAGCTTCCTGTTCTCAGAACCTTTCAGCTTCTCCCCCTTCAGGCTCTTCCTCACTACCTCAACCGCCTCGCTGTCGTCTGGGAAAGTCACGCTGAGGAAGGCCCCTCCGCACTTGGGGCACCTCTGGGGCACCTCGCTCGCCTTCCTCACGTCGCTCCACCCGCACGTTAAGCAAACCAGCCTGACCTCCTTGCTCGCCAACCTCCTCTTGATTATTTCTACCACCACTGGGCTGTCGTTGGAGTCCGAGCCGACGAGTAACTGGCTCAGGAAAGTCTCGGCCAACGGGGAGAAGCCGGGGACTTTAACTATCACCCAACGCATCTTCCTGGCCAGCTCGAGGGCGGAGACGTCGTACTCCTTGGTCACAAGCTCCTTCACGGCCTCCTGGCCTACTATCGTTTCGGCGTAGGGCTTGAGCAGGTTGAAGTTGTAGTTGAACTCAGAGCCCTTCTCGATCACGCCGAACCTCTCGGCCTCTATGAACAGCTTCCACTTGTAGTTGGGGCTGTTCTTGACTGCAGCCTCCAGCCTGGCTAAGAGGGCCTCCATGGGCGAGCTCAGGAACTCGTTTATGACCTGCCTCATCTCTTCCTCTGAGATGCCGGTGGGGGAGGCGAGGGCGATGAAATAGGCGTTAGACCTGAAGGTGGGCTTCATGAGAGACTTGAAGAGGTAGCTCAGGACAGCCCCCAGCGCGTTGTTCCCCCTCGTTCCTAAAGGCGAGTGGATCACCGCCATGTCGTTGGTCAACTCCACCACTATCCTGTTCGGGCCGACCTCTGGATAGCCCCTCTTCTTGTGCTCCTCGACTAACCCCTTCAGCTCCTCGGTCACGTCATCGGGCAGGCCGGAGTAGTCGCCCTTGAAGGCCGAGTGAAGGTACTCGTAAACCCTCATCGCAACTTCCTTTTCCACGGGAATGGACTCGCCGAACCAGGAGGGAAGTAAGCCCTTGGTTGCCTTTGCCCTCTCCACGTAGATCCTCTCGTTCTCGACGCTGACCACTTTCCACAACTTCCCTCCTAGGACGAAGACCTCGCCTTCCGTCAGGGCGGTCACGAACTCCTCGTCCAGCTCCCCTATGGTCGAGTTCGTCTCGACGTCGACGACCTTGAAGCTCCTGAGAGAGTCGGGGATCATGCTGGTGGTGAAGTAGTAGGACTTAGTCCTCGCGTAGGGCTTAACCTTCGTCCCTTCCAGTTTCACTATTTTCGCGGTCTCCAGGAGTTGGGCGACCTCGATCAGCTCCTCGAGGGTCAAGTCCTTGAAGAAGTAGGAGGAATTGATCACGCCGAGGATCTCGTTGAGGTCGTCGTAGCCCTCAAGTACCATCCCCGCGAGCTGGTGGGCGACGACGTCGTAAGCGTTGAACTCGACCGTCGGCCTCTCCAGGTAACCTTTTCCCGCCATGTCTATGATGGCCTGGCACTCGAGGGCGTCGAAGACGTTCTCTCCCGGGACAACGAAGCCCAGGGACTTGGCGTTTAGCCTGTGCCCGCTCCTCCCTACCCTCTGGATGAGCCTGACCACCTGCCTGGGCGACATGTACTGAACCACGGCGTTGATCTTGCCCACGTCTATTCCGAGCTCCAGGGACGAAGTCGCGAAGACGGCGTCTACTTCTCCCTCTTTAAGCCTCTTCTCGACCTCGAGCCTCACGTCCCTGGAGAGGGAGCCGTGGTGTACCTCCAGCTCTAGGTCGCTCAACCCCTTCAGCTCGCTCGCTAGGAACTCGGTGGTGTCCCTGACGTTGGTGAAGACTAAGACTGGCCTGTACTTCCGTATCAAGTCCTTTATCGCTAGAAGCCTGCCGTAGAGCTGGGGCTTGTAGCCCTTCTTGAAGGCCTCGTCTATGAGCTCCTTCGTCACTCTGTTCGTCACTACCCTCAGCTCCATGTCCTTCCTTGCGTCTATAGCAGCGACCTCCACGTTTCCCTCTGGGTCGAGGAACCTCTTGGCTACCTCAACGTCCCCTATCGTCGCCGAAAGACCGATCATTTGGGGCTTCTCTGGCGTTATCTTCTTCAGCCTCTCGAGGACTACGGAAAGTTCCAGACCCCTCTTGTCGTCCAGCATCTCCTGAAGCTCGTCTACAATGACGAACCTCAGGTTGGCGAAGGCCTTCCTGAAGCTCTCCTGAAGTATCAAGTACTGCAAGGTCTCCGGCGTCGTGACGAGCACGTGGGGAGGGGAGCTCGAGATCCTCCTCCTTTCCGACTGGGGGGTGTCGCCGTGCCTGACAGCTACGTTTACTCCGAAAGCCTCGCCTATTTTAACGAGCCTGAGCCCTATGTCCCTGTTGAGAGCCCTCAAAGGCGTAATGTAAAGGGCCGAGATCGGCTTCAACCCCTCTTTCAGGATCCTGTAAACAACGGGCAGGACGGCGGCCTCGGTTTTTCCATAACCCGTCGGGGCCATTATCAACGCGTTCTTCCCCTGGAGAACCAAAGGTATGGCTATCTTCTGGATGGGGGTCAGGTCAGTGTAGCCCAGCTCCACTAACTTCCTCGCGAAGTCCTTTGCTGTAAGGCTCACCGAATTTTACGGTAATACCACCTGTTCTAAAATAGTAATGCGTCTGTCGCACGTCGTACTGATCTCGATAGCCCTGGCGTTGGCGTTCGTCTACCCTTACATAGAGAGCAGGTACTATTTCGAGGTGTTCGGCGTCAGGTTCACGTTCGGCCCATTGATACTGACCGCCATCATGGTCTTCCTGGGCTTCCTGGCCTACGGCCTGACCCGCTCCCTAATTGCCTCGTTCCTCTACGCCTTCTCCTTGGCTACGGCCTTCCTGTTGCTTCAGGGCTTCAACCCCGTCGTCTTCCTGGTCAGCTACGCTCCGTTCTACTCGGGGGCCGTGATAGCGGCGTTCTTCGTAGACGTCCTGGTGACTCGTACGATTTCGGATCCCGTTATCGAGGGGGTTAGACTGAAGAGGCCTCACTGGGCCCCCGCCCTAATAGGGGCTATTGGAGTCCTCGTGGTTTACTTAGTCACCGGAAACGCGTTCCTGGTCGTCGGTTCTGTGTTGGCTCTGCCCTTCGCATCGCTCGACGGCTCCTGGTACTTCGGCCTCGCCTCGCTCGGGTCGTGGATTTCATTGCCCGCAGTAGTCGACTCGCCGTACAGGCCGGTCAAGGGCGGGATATGCTTAGGCGAGATAATAGGCGAGCTCAGGCCCACGGGCGTCCTCGCCGGAGGTTCGAACTGGAGGCGCCTTAGGGGGGAGTTCTGCTTGGACTTCAGCAGGGCGAACAACTACAACGTAGTCATCGTCGGGACTTCTGGATCAGGTAAGTCGACCTTGGTGAAGTCCATCTTGAGGGAGCTGAAGGACGTGGACTACCTGGTAATAGACCCGCACGGCGAGCACTCGGACTTGGGGGAGAGGGTAGACGCGACTGAAGTGCCATTGAACCCGTTGAGCCTCTTCGGGGCTTCTCCTCATCAGAGGAGCGTGGAGATAGCCTCCATGATCAAGTCGGTCTTCAAGCTCGGCCCCCTTCAGGAAATAACCCTGGCTAACCTCCTCGTAGAGACCTACGCCTTCAAGGGGATTACGGACGACCCGAAGACGTGGTCAATCGAACCCCCGACCTTCGCGGACGTGCTGGCGATCCTCGACAGGGAGAAGAAGCTCGCTTCCGACTCGCAGGCCTTGGCCAGGCTGTCCTCACTCGAGCCCTACCTGAAGTTCCTGAACGAGACCATCTTCCCAGGAAAAGGGATCAGCCTAGAGGAGCTGTTCAAGGGGAGGAAAGTCCTCGACGTCAGTAGGGTTCAGACCAGGGAAGTTAGCTACATTCTCATAGAGACTGTGCTGAGGGGAGCTCTGTACAGGCTGAGCGAGAAGAGGGGTAAGCTGAGCAACCTGATTGTCATAGATGAGGCCCCCTTCGTCCTGGAGAAGGAGAGCGGGCTTCATGTAGTGACAAGGTTAGCCTCAGAGGGGAGGAAGTTCGGCTTAGGACTCATTCTGATAAGTCAGTACTTCGAGCCCGTGAAGCAGGTCATCCCCAACACGGGCTACCAGTTCGTGATGAGGCTGGTGAACCCAGAGGACGCCAAGTACGCCTCGAGCATGTTCTCTGGAGGAGACGAGAGGGCCGCGAAAGCGTTATTATCGACATTCGGACAGCTTGAAAGGGGAGAGGCAATCACGAGAGATTTATTATCTGGGCGGGTTGTTCGAGTACGCTTCTCCCCCGGGGGAGCTTCATGAGTCAGGAGGAGGTTCACGAGGCGGAAGAAGTAGAGGAGCTGGAGGTAGAGGCGAGGGGTGCCCAGGAGTACCCCGTAGGCGAAGAGGCCGAGGAAATTCCTGAACTCAGCGTGAACGAAATAGAAGGCCTGCTCATAATTACCGAGGCCTGGGACAAGCTGTTGGCCGGAGAGATCTCGCCGAAGGAGGCGGAGAAGACTTTCTCCAGGCTCGGAAAGGGGATGGCCAAATTACTGAAGGGCAGGAGAGGAAGGAAGGCGGCAGAAGAGGAGGCCGATAAGGAACAAGAAACGGCTAAGGCAGAGGAAAAGGAGGGAAAGAAGAAAAAGAAAAAGACAAAGTCGTCCAAGAAAAGTTCGAAGAAGAAATCTAAAGAGGAGAGATCGGAGGAAGGGGAGTCGGAAGGTGAGGGGGAGGCGAGTTGATGAAGGCCACTTATCCCAACGCTTCGGACTTCTATTACATCCTCTCGGGAATGGTGAGGCTGTCTGACGAGATCACCCTGAACTTCTCCGAGGACGGGATCTACTCCAGGTACTTAACGGACGACAAGGTTTTGATGGGCGTGCTGAGCATGCCGAAGACCGTCCTGTCGGACTACACGATCGACAAACCCGTTGCATACAAGGTGAACCTGAGCGAGCTGAAGAAGATCCTCGGGAAGGCCAAGTCCAAGAGGTCGACCGTCACGATCCAGGAGATCGAGGGAGGCTTGAAAATCATAATAACTGACGCCAGGTCCGGGACGAAGAGCAACCTCTTCGTGAAGGCCGAGCAGACCCTCCTCGAGACGCTCCAGGAGCCGAAGGTCACGCCGACCGTAATGATGAAGGTGGAGGGAGGCATTCTCAAGGACGTGATTAAGGAAGCCGAAGCGATATCGAGCGAGGCCACGTTTGAGGCCGACCAGGAGAAGGTAGTGGTGAAGGCCGAGGCGGAAGGGAAGACCTACGAGGCCCACCTCTTGAAGGACAAACCCCTCAAGGAATTGCAGGTGAACGAGCCCGGCTCAGCGAGTTACAGCCTCGAGGTCTTGAAGGACGCAGTTACCGGGGCCTCGTTCTCCGACAACGTCGACGTTTACTTCGGCTCCAACATGCCCATGAAGATCGAGGCCCAGGGCGAGGACGGGGCTAAGCTCGTCTTCTGGATAGCCCCAAGGCTATGACGACGGCCGTCGAGACTATCGCGATAATCAAGTAGACCCAGTTTTTCGACGTTTCGTTCCCGCCCTCGTTAGTTTGATGGACACTCAGAGAGGAGTAAAGCGTCGTTATGTTAGGCAACGTCACGTTGACCTTCGGCCCTTGAACGCTCTTGACGTAGAACGTCACATTAGCGCTACCGCCTGAGTAGTTCAAGCTTATTGTTGAGCCGTTAGTTATGAGGGCCGGGTTAATAGCTAAGGTCGTGGAGTTCAGCTGAACGTAAGGCAATGGGGAGCTTATCGTGCTGATGTTCCCAGGGGCGGTTATGTAAATATAGCCACTATGCAGAACCCCTATCGTTGGTTGTAGGCCCTGATAGGTCACGGACACGGTGAAGTTGAAGTACGGTGTGACTAGACTCAGCACGACCAAAGCCAAGGACAGCAACTCTTCGACAAACCCTTATAGGGCCTGATTAATATTCACGAACCGTGAGCCAACAGCTGCCCTACAACCCCTACAACTGGAAGATGATCCTGATAAGCCAGACAGCGATGCTGACAATGTCGGCGATCCTCTCGTTTTACCCCGAGTACTTCCTGCCGTTCTACATCCTGTACATCATAATCATAATGGGCGTCAGCACCTACATGGCCCAGAAGAGCAACCCGCTCCTCGCAGAGCGCAAGTACCTACAGGAAATAGTCAAAGCCCCGACGTTGTTCGAGGAAAAGAAGGCGTTGGATCTGGCGATGAAGGACGAAGAGTACCAAACCATGTTCAGGGAGTACACCTCCAAGACCATGAGGTCGTTAGGGATCATGTTCCTTTATATGATACTCCTGATCTCGTTCTACTACCTCGCCTTCGATAAGATCGTGACGCAGTACCAGGGCGTCCAGAGGTTCCTCATATACGTTGCTTACTTCGAGGCCCTGTTCCTCTTCAACTTCTTCGTCTACAGGAGGCTGATACAGTTCAGGATGATGGAAGTAGTCGCGCCGAACTCTTACAAGGTCACGACGAAAGGGATAGCCTCCACCGACGTCACTGGGGTAGTCCTACACTTCAGGCACCTGGCAGAGGCTAATATAACGGTCAACGCGGACAAGTCGTACATCGAGGTCGACAGCAGAACCAGCAAGCTGCCCTTCAGGGTGAGGCTCTACAGCAACGACTTACAGAGGCTCAAGGAGGCCGTCGAGAAGTTGCAGCGCTTAGCTAAAGAGCAGGGGGAAAAGACCTGAAGTAGAAGTGGCTGTAAGTCCCCAGGGAGTTGTATTCCACCGCTCCGTCCATCCCGTTCCATATCCCCTTTCCTATCAAGTTCTTGAAGGCGAACCTGGTCTTGCCGGAGTCGATAGGCTTAGAGTAGTGGAACTCGTGGCCCCTCACCTGACCTCCCGACTTCACCAACAGGTTGTCCCTGACGGCCTCGAGGGAAGTGTAGCCTATTGTCAGCCTCTCCTTGGCCTTTATCGTTAAATCGAAGAGGCCCACCATCTTGTAGCCCCTCTCGTCCACCAGCTCCTTAGAGAGGTACATGAGCCCCCCGCACTCGCCGAAGACCGGCTTCCCTTCCTCGGCAGTCTTCACGATCCACCTTTTAGTCCTCTCGTTGGCCTCGAGCTGTCCCATGTAGAGCTCAGGGTAGCCCCCTCCTAAGTAGATGGCGTCGGCGTCCTCAACTACCTCGTTCTTGAGCGGGCTGAAGAAGACGACTTCGTGCCTCGCTTTCAGGAACTCTATGTTGTCCCTGTAGTAAAAGCTGAAGGCCA
>JBAMMP010000014.1:0-10911 GCA_039793765.1 Sulfolobaceae archaeon | reverse complement strand
TCGTGCCTCGCTTTCAGGAACTCTATGTTGTCCCTGTAGTAAAAGCTGAAGGCCATGTCGTAAGCTACTGCGACCTTCCCGGATGGGCTCCCTCGGTCTTTCGGCTCTTCCTCAACCGTTGGAGGCTGTGCGGTTCTCGCTATTTCCAGCAAGGAGTCCAAGTCCACGTGGGCCTCTACCAACTCTGAGGCCAGCCTGACGACCTCCTCAGCCTTAGAGACCTCCTCTGCCAAATGGAGGCCTAGGTGCCTGGAAGGCAACTTGAGCTCTTTAGAATAAGGAATGTAACCTAGCACCTTGACGCCTTCGAGCCCCTCCTTGCAGTAAGAGAAGTGCCTCTCGCTCCCGACCATGTTGAATATAACGCCAGCCACCCTCGCGTTCCTGAACGACTTGAGGCCGTGAACTATCGCTGAAGCCGTGGACGACACGTTGCTGCAGTTTATCAAGAGGACTATCGGGAGCTTGAGGAGTTCCGAGACCTCGTAGGTGCTGTACTTCAGCCCGACGCCGTCGTAGAGTCCCATGACCCCCTCGACGACTGCCAAGTCCTTTCCCCTCGAGTACCTCCAGAAGGCCCTCTTGACCTCCTCCTCCCCCATCAACCACAAGTCCAAGTTGGCAGACCACTCGCCCGTCGCGACCCTGTGGTAGCCCGGGTCGATGTAGTCCGGCCCTACCTTGAACGGGGCTACCCCGAGTCTCTTCGAGAGGGCCCTCATGATCCCTGAGGTAATGACTGTCTTGCCACTACCGCTCCTGTCCGACGAAACGATTATACCCCCTATCACGACAGATAGATTAATCGCTCTCCTTCTAATTATGAAGTGAAACATGAGGGTAGTCCACTCCGACGTGAGGGACATTAGGGCAATTGTCGATGCCTTGACCAAGCTCGTCGACGAAGCCCTCCTCGTCTTCAAACCCGAGGGCGTAGAGTTAATAACCGTCGACAGGGCCCACATCGCCTTGATAAAGATCAACATCCCCTCGAGCGCCTTCCAGGAGTACGACGTCAGCGAGGAGTTCAAGTTCGGCTTCAACGCCGCCATGCTGTCTAAGCTTCTGAAGGCAGCGTCGAGGAAGGAGTCGCTAGTGCTCGAGTCCAGCTCTCCCGACGTGGTCACGGTGAAACTCGTGGGGGGCGTGGAGAGGGTCTACCAGGTGAAGAACTTGGAAGTGATCCCGCCCGAGGTTCCCGAGCTGAACCTTTCGTTCGACGTCATAGCGACTGTCAGTGCTGCCGGAATAAAGAAGGCTGTCTCCGAGGCTAAGGTGGTTTCTGACACTGTTAACATCACTGCGGACGAGAACTCGGTGAAGTTCTACACCGAGGGCGAGTCAAAGGTCGAGGTAGTCCTGGACAAGGACACTGGAGGTCTCATAGAGATCCAGGTGAACAAGCCCTCGGCAGCGAGCTATGACGTGGCTTACATAAACGACGTGATGGGCCTCTCGAGGCTTGGGGACACCGTGAACCTGGCTTTCTCCGAAAACAAGCCGCTACAGCTCGAGTTCGGAACGGAAACGACGGGGAAAGTTACTTATTTGCTGGCCCCCAAACTGGCCTGATGGGCATTTCGATAGCGATAACGGGCCCGTACCCTAGGAGAGCTGTTTTCGGCAAAGTCGTTTCCAGGTTCCTCGGCAACAAGATGGCTAAGAAGGAGTTCGACCAGGCCGTAGCCAAGGAAATCGAGTACTACGTCAAGACGATGAGCCAGTTCAACCTCGACTACTACACCGCTGGACTAATGAGGTTCGACGACCCCGTTGACGCGACTGTCCACCTGCTCAAGAACGTGGAGAAGAACGGCCTTGTCAGGTTCTACGACAACAACTTCTACTATAGGGTTCCTGTGATAAAGGGCAAGCTGGAGCCGTCTGAGGGGGAGGACTACGTGAAGGACCTGGAGACTACAAGGAAAGCGCTGAAAGACAACAAGCTGAAGGCGAAGCTGAAGATCACCGTGATGGGTCCCCTTTCGTTCGCCTTGCTTTCGGAGGACAAGCACTACAAGGACGTGAGCGCCTTCATGAACGACTACGCTTCGGCAATCAACGAGTTCCTCAAGTCGAAGAGGGATCTCTTCGACGCTGTCGAGGTAATCGAGCCCTCGTTCTTCCAAAAGGGCGTAGGGGAGAAGGTTATTGAAGCCGCGAAAGGGGCCTTCTCGACCCTAGTTAACGGCCTCAACAGGGAAGTCCACGTGATAGCCTACTTTAACCTGAGGGCCGACAGGCTCGAGGACTTCACGTCGTTGAAGGCGGACTACTACGGCTTCGACCTGACCGAGGACAGGAAGAAGCTGGCTGCCTTCGTCTACAAGGCGGTTAAGGGCAAAGGGGTTTACTTGGGCCTCCTGGACTCCAGGAACACGAAGATGGAGAAGTTGACCTCGCTCAAGAGGTTCGTCAAGGGTGCCCAGGAGGCCGGGGCGAAGGACGTGATAGTCGGCAACTCCTCGCTCCTAGACCTCATCCCAGAAGTTATAATCCACAAGAAATTCAAGCTGGCGTCCAGACTGAAGGGTGAGTGAGATGGAGGAGCTTCCCGTTCTTCCGACAACAGTCATAGGCAGTTACCCGAGGCCCAAGTGGCTGAGGGAGGCGATCAGGCTCCACAGGGCTGGTAGGCTGAGCGACGAGGAGCTCACCGAGGCCTTCGACGACGCAGTAGTAGCGGTGATGAGGGATCAAAGGATAGCGGGGGTGGACATACCCTCCGACGGCGAGATGAGGAGGGACGAGATGGTCGAGTACTTCGCCGAGAGGCTTGGAGGCTTCAAGTTCTACGGGCCCGTCAGGGTCTGGGGCACCGCCTATTACAGGAAGCCTTCCGTGGTCGGCAAGGTCGAGTACCTGAGCCCAATGCTCCTCCACGAGTTCAAGTTCGCTCAGCACGTCAGCTATTCCCCCGTCATCAAGGTTCCCATAACAGGGCCCTACACGATAGCCGAGTGGTCCTACAACGAGTACTACAAGACGAAGCAGGACCTCGTCTTCGACTTGGCGAAGGCGATAAACAAGGAGATTAGGACACTCGTCGAGAACGGGGCGAAGTTCATCCAGGTCGACGAGCCCGCCCTGCCTACCCACGAGGACGAGGTCGAGTGGGCGATCGACGCCGTCAACGAGGCCGTCAAGGGGATCAGGGTTAAGGTCGCTGTCCACATATGCTACGGCGACTACGCTAGGGTGTTGAGGTATGCGGACAGGCTGAAGGTGGACCAGCTCGCCCTCGAGTTCGCCAACAGGAACTTCGAGCCGCTCAAGCTCTTCAAGGAGTATAAGTACGACCTCGAGCTGGGCTTCGGAGTGGTGGACGTCCACTCGAACAAGGTCGAGAGCCCCGAAACAGTGGCCAAAGCCATCAGGAAGGCCCTCGAGATATTCCCGCCCGAGAGGCTGTTCATAAATCCCGACTGCGGGCTCAAGCTGAGGCCGAGGAGGGTTGCTTTCGAGAAGCTCAAGGTCATGGTCGAGGGGACAAGGATGGTAAGAGAAGAGCTTAAAAAGAAAGGCGTTACCACAACTAGCCTGAAACCAATAGTCAATAGGTGAGAGCGTGAACAAGAGGAGGGCTAAAGGTCGTTCGGGATCGACGAGGCCCGTTAAGGTCGGAGCCCCCAAGTGGGTGAGGTACACAGCTGAGGAAGTAGAGGTAATTGTCGAGGACTTGGCGAAGAAGGGCTATCCTCCCAGCATGATCGGGCTCATCCTGAGGGATCAGTTCGGGATTCCTCTGGTTAAGCAGGTCACCGGCAAGAAGCTGGGCCAGATCCTCGAGGAGAAGGGCCTGGCCCCTCAAATCCCCGAGGATCTGTTCAACCTGATAAAGAGGGCTGTGAACGTAAGGAGGCACTTAATGGAGCACCCTAAGGACAAGACCGCCAAGAGGGGCCTAGAGGAGATAGAGTCTAAAATCAGGAGGCTAGTGAGGTACTATAAAGAAGTCGGCAAGCTTCCTCAGGACTGGAAGTACGACCCGGAGGCGGCGAAGCTCCTGGTCGGAAGTTCCACTTAAGGCTTTTTGACCGCCTCCAAAGCCCTGTCCTTCAGTACTTCAGCAACCCTTTCGTCAACCCCTATGGGGTCGGCTATTTTCACCCTGATTTTCTTCCCGTTTACTTCCGCATAGCCTTCGTTGAGCCCTAAGGCTTTCGGGAAGTCCCTCCTCAAGTGAGTTCCTAAAGATATGAATAGCGGGACAACCACTACCTCGTCTGCCCCCTTCTGAACTAGGCTCTCCAGCGCCTCCCTCAAGCTCGGCGAGTTGTACTCTAAGTAACCGACCTCGACGAGCTGGAAGTACTTGCCCAGGTAGTCCCTGTAGCCCTCCGCTACCGTCGCCCAGGTGGAGTCCCTGGATCCGTGCAGGGCGAGCAGGACGCCTAACATATTGCCTTGCCGTGGTTAGACTTTTTATATTTTAGCTGTACTCGTGAAAGAAGGGTTATCGGCGTTGCCGGACTTCAAGCTGGTCATCTCGGATCCCGCTACCAAGAACCCCAAAGTGCTGGACGTGAAGGTCAAAGTCTCGGACAAAGTGGAGAGCGTGAAGGGCGAAAAGGAAGGGAAGGCCCTGCCGATAGCTTTGATGAACCAGAAGACCAAGGAGGCTTTGGGCGCTGACAACTTCGTCACTATCGAGACGGTCAAGCAGGAGGGAGATAAGAAGCAGAAGGTCAAGACGCACCTGCTGATCAAGGTCTCGAACGAGGTTCCAGAAAACGAGATCTGGGTGAGTCAAACAATAGGCGAGAAGCACGGCGGGAACGAGTTCGACGCAAAGGCCTACAGGACCAAGGCCTTCCAAATAGCTGTAGATCAGACCAAGTTACCTCAGCTCATCGGGGCCAAAATCGGGGACGTCTTTGAGACCAACGTCGTTGGGGTCAACCTCAAGCTCAAGATAACTGGCGGGTCCGACAACAGCGGCTTCCCGATGAGGTTCGACGTCAGCGGCCCGGCGAAGCGCAAGATAATTCTGAGCGGCCCTCCGGGTTACAGGCCCAAAGAGGACGTAAGGAAGAAGAAGACGATAAGGGGCAACCAGATTTCAGGAGAGATAGTCCAAGTCAACACCGTGATAGTAAGGTGATTTCTTGGCCTGGCCGAGGGTTCAACCTGAAGTCAACATAGGAGTAGTCGGTCACGTAGACCACGGCAAGACCACGCTAGTACAAGCCATAACGGGGATTTGGACTTCGAAGCACTCTGAAGAGCTCAAGCGAGGGATGACGATAAAGTTAGGCTACGCTGAGGCCAGCGTGGGCTTATGTGAGGCCTGTAAGGGGCCGGAGGCTTACGTCACGGAACCCTCTTGCTCCCACTGCAACAGCGACCAGGAGCCCAAGTTCCTGAGGAGGGTATCGTTCGTCGACGCCCCGGGCCACGAGATCCTGATGGCCACTATGCTGTCAGGCTCGGCCCTCATGGACGGCGCCCTTTTAGTAGTCGCGGCGAACGAGCCTTTCCCCCAGCCCCAGACGAGAGAGCACTTCATCGCCTTGGGAATAGCGGGGATAAAGCAGCTGATTGTGGTTCAGAACAAGATAGACGTGGTGAGCAAGGAGGACGCAGTCAAGCAGTACAAGGAGATCAAGCAGTTCCTCAAGGGCACTTGGGCGGAGGACGCCCCGATAATCCCTGTAAGCGCGTTGCACAAGGTCAACATAGACGCCCTGCTAATGGAAATGGAGAGGACCATCAAGACGCCCGAGAGGAACGTGGACGCCGATCCCATAATGCTCATCATTAGGAGCTTCGACGTCAATAAGCCCGGGACTCCTGGCAAAGAACTGAAGGGAGGGGTAGTAGGCGGTAGCCTGATCCAGGGTAAGCTGAAGGTCGGCGATGAGGTCAAGATACTCCCGGGCTTCAGGGTCGAGAAGCCGGGCGGGAAGGCCGAATACGTCCCGCTCTTAACGAAGGTGGCATCGCTCAGGTTCGGCGACCTCGAGGTCGAGGAGGCTAAGCCGGGAGGACTGTTGGCCGTAGGCACATACTTGGATCCCTCTTACACCAAGGCGGACGCCCTCATAGGTAGCGTGCTCGTTAAGGCTGACGCCGACGTTCCGGTGGTCTGGGAGCTCGAGATCCACGATTACCAGCAACTGGAAAGGGTAGTCGGTTCTAAGGACATGAGCAAGATGGAGCCGATCAAGCCCAAGGAGAACCTGATGATCAACGTGGGTTCGTCCACGACGCTGGGGACAGCGAAGACCGTGACCAAGAACAAGCTGATCATAGAGCTGAAGAGGCCGGTTGTGCTCTACTCCAAGGGCCTGAAGGCGGTCATAAGCAGGCAGATAGGCGGAAGGTGGAGGCTCTCCGGCTGGGGTGAAATAGCTTACTGAGGGTCGTCCTCGACACGAGCGTGCTCCTCATGGTCAAGGACGGCTTCGACCCCATAGAGCTCCTCACTCAGGAGTACGCGGGGGACCTGGAGTTCATCGTGCCGAGGGTCGTCCTTAACGAGATCAACTCAAAACTGAATTCGAGGAGGTTCGCGGAGAGCAGTAAGGCTAGGGTAGCGATGGAGTACTTGAGGCTGAACTCCGGCAAGGTCAGGGTGGTCGAGACCCCTCAGGGAAAGACGGACGACGTGTTGATAGACCTCTGTAAGGCCGAGGGAGCGGCACTCTTCACAGCTGACATGAAGCTCAAGGAGAGGGCCAAAAGGGAGGGGATAACGGTAGTAACCCCTAGGGGGAGAGGCAAAACTATTAATTTTCAATAGTCAAATGCCGGGGTGACGTTTCTATGTTTAAACTCGTGAAGCTCAGGAGCGTAATCAGGATTCCCCCGAGCATGTTCGGCTCCGACCTTCAGTCCATCGCTACTACAGTCCTCAAAGAGGCTTACCAGGACAAGCTATTTAAAGATATAGGGCTCGTAGTGGCGGTCTTTGACCCTCAGGTCAGCGACGAGGGCATGATAATCCCCGGAGACGGCGCCACATATCACGAGGTGACCTTCAACGCCTTGACCTTCTACCCAGTCCAGGGAGAGGTGGTGGAGGGCATAGTGACTCAGGTGACTCAGAACCTGGTCTTCATAAACATAGGCCCCTTGGACGGGGTCGTTCACGTTTCTCAAGTCACGGACGACAGGCTGAAGTTCGACCCCAATAGGGGAGCCCTGATAGGGGAGACGAGCAAGAAGGTCTTACAGAAGGGCGATGTGGTGAGGGCCAGGGTTATAGGAGTCAGCATCGAGCCTGGCAGGGGGATGAGGGTTCAGATGACGATGAGGCAACCGTACTTGGGCAAGCTGGAATGGATTACTCCGGGCAAAGTGAAGGCCTGAGGTGAGATGAATGGCGAAGATAAAGGAGTTCGTCGCCTGCAGGAATTGTAGGGCTCTGGTGCTCGCGAGCTATAAGGAGAAGGGAGAGCCTTGCCCCGTGTGCGGTCAAGTCAACTACAGCGAGGAGTGGGAGGGAATGGTCGTCGTCCTCGACACCAGGTCCTACGTCGCACAGCTCATGGGAGTGCAGAAGCCTTGGAGGTACGCGATAAAGGTGAAGTAGACGTCTGCTTCAGGCTCCCCCTCGAACTAAGGAAAGAGCTGTCGAGGCCTTACGGTTACCTTTTCGTGAACGTCAAGGCTTTTTTCGAATTCATTAAGGACAAGGACTTCGTGACCGTAGGGGACGTAGTCACGGAAACGGCTTTCTCCCTCGGCTTGAGGCCGAGGCTCGCCCTAATCGACGGGAAAACCAAGAGGGTGATATCGAAGGAGGTCAGGTCAGTCGAAGGTTATGAAGTGATCAACGTGAAGAATGAGCCCGGCCTGGTGAGGGCCTCAACGATCGAAGTCCTGAAGAAGTTGCTGGACTCGGGGAAGAGGAGCGTGGTTCTGGTAGAAGGTGAGGAGGACTTGCTTGTTGTTCCCCTAGTGCTCTACATGAACGAAGGGTCGTATATTGTTTACGGCCAACCCAACGCGGGGATCGTAGTACTGGAGGTCAACAGGTTCTCCAAAGAGAGGGTTAAGGTTTTGTTCGAGAGGTTCATACCAACTCGGTGCTAGAGTTCTACGGTAGCTTCGAGGCCAAGGAGCTCTGCGTGGTGTTGCCCACCAGGAACGAGGTGGAGAACTTACCGATACTAGTCGAGAGGATACTCGCTCTGGGTTACTCGATTATAGTGGTCGATGACGAGAGCACCGACGGGACTTTCGAGTTAGCGAAGAAGATGGCCGAAGAGGGCAAGATATCTCTCATCGAGAGGAGAGGGGAAAGAGGTTTGGGCACAGCGATCAGGGTGGGGATCGAGAAGTCACCCTGCAACTTCGTGGCCGTGATGGACGCGGACTTGCAGCACCCTCCCGAGGTCCTTCCCCAGTTCTTGGGCAAGCTGAAGTCTGGCTGTGACGTTGTTGTCGGCTCAAGGTACACGGATGGGGGAAGGATAGAGGGCTGGCCCCTGATGAGGAGGATCATCTCCTGGGGCGCAATTACTCTGTCCAAATTATTACTCCCAGAAGCGAGGAGGAGCACCGACCCGGTCTCAGGTTTCTTCGCAATCAGGAAGGACAGGGTTAAGCCAGAGATCACCACCTCGGGGTACAAGGCGTTGCTTGACATACTTGTAAGGAACCCTCAGGCAAAGGTCTGCGACGTGCCTTACGTCTTCAGGAACAGGGAGAGCGGGAAGAGCAAGCTGGGAAACAGGGAGATCAAGGAGTTCTGGAACCAGGTCATGCGACTTAGAAAAGAGAGGAAAAAAATGAACGGGTCAGTCCTGCGCGGGCTCTTCACCGATCGGCCCTTTCGAGCCTCCTCACGCCCCGTACTTCTCAGCTCTATTGGAGTACCCAAGCAATAAGTTGGTTACGTCTAATCCCCTGATCCTTAAGGAGCCCCTTCTAGCCTCCCTCTCGTTGAAGTCGTTCACCCCGTCGAAGTTGGCCGGGAACGGTAGATAAAGCATGAAGGGAACCGGGTCGCTGGTGTGCTCCTTCACTTCAACGGGAGTGCTGTGGTCTCCCGTGAAGGCTATTATAAGTTCCCTACCGAACCCGTCCAAGATCCTGCCTATCATCCTGTCTATCCTCTCGATCACGTCGACCTTAGCCTTGGCGTTGCCGTCGTGGGAGGCCGCGTCGGTTCCCTTGACGTGGAGGAACACGTAGTCGTGCTCCCTCAGGAGCTTTATTGCGGCGTCAGCCTTTGCGTTCAAGTCAGAGTCGACTCCCCCAGTAGCTCCCGGGGGCGTTACCACCTCCATCCCCAACTGCCTGCAGATCCCCTTTATCAGGGCGGTAGCGCTTACAGCTGCCGCGCTCAATCCTGTGTACTCCTTGAACTTCGGCAGTCCCTGGAAGATCGCCGCGCCCCTGAGTAAGATGATGTTCGCCGGGGGCAAGCCCTTGGAAACTCTAGCTTTGTTGTACTCGGACTTCGAGAGGACTTCGTAAATTCTCCTCGTGAGCTCGTTGAGTATCCTCGCCGTCCTTTCCGCCTCTGGGCTTTGGTCTAGCGGTTTGCTCTCCAGGACTCTCTTCCCGACCTCGTGCGGATCCGTGTCGCTGACCTTGTCCGAGAGGTTCAGCCCCCTCAGGACTACGGCGACCCTGTGCTCCGTGCCGTGGAAGAACAGGGGCTTAACCCCGTCTATCTCTCCGACCTTCTCGTTCAGCTCCCTCACCAGGTCGTCGGCCTCCTCGATCTTCCTCCCCGCCCTCCTGTCCTTGACTACCATGTTCTCGTCCACCGTCGCGAAGTTCCCCCTGAACGCGACGTCACCCGGCTCCAGCAACGCCCCAGCCCCAATGGCCTCGAAGGCCCCCCTTCCCCTGTAGTACTTGAACGGGTCGAGCCCGAACATAGCTAAGTGGGACGTGTCCGAACCTGCCCTGATCCCTGGGGCTATCGGATCCATGAGGCCCACTATCGAGCTCCTCACGAGCTCCCTGATGTTGGGCTTGTCGGCGGCCTCTAGGGGCGTCTTCCCGTTGAGTTGGCTTACCGGCCTGTCCCCCAGGCCGTCTGCCACTATGAACAGGATCTTGTACTGCTTCATGCCAGAGCCCTCTTCAGCTCTTTCGCCATCCTTTCATACCTGGCAATATCAGCTTTAGTGAGCGAGGGCAGGACTACCTTCATCGCCTCCTCGAAGTCCGCCATGGTGACTCTCATGTCGGCGGAGGACATGCACTGCCTGACCTGGTTCTTAACGCAGTCCTCGCTGTCCTTGCACTTCTCTTGAGCTTGCTTGTAGCACTCGTTGGACTTCCTCCTGAGCACGAGCATGGTCGCCTCCCTCACGAGGGCCTCCAGGTCGGCCCCCGTGTAGCCCTCAGTCTTTTCCGCTAACGCCTCCAAGTTGACGTCTTGAGCTAAAGGCACGTTCCTGGTGTGCACCTTCAGGATCTCAAGCCTGGCCTGCTTGTCGGGCGGCGGGACGTAGATCAGCCTGTCGAACCTTCCTGGCCTAAGTAAGGCTGGGTCGAGTATGTCGGGCCTGTTTGTAGCTGCAATCACTACTACCCTGTTCAGGGGCGTTATGCCGTCCATTTCCGCAAGCAATTGGTTGACTATCCTCTCCAGCACGCCGCTGGTGTCGTGGCCCATCCCTCTGGCAGGGGCTATCGCGTCTATTTCGTCGAAGAACACAACAGTAGGGGCCGCCTGCCTCGCCTTCCTGAAGATCTCCCTTACGGCCTTCTCGCTCTCACCCACCCACTTGCTTAGGATCTCCGGACCCCTCACTGCAATGAAGTTAGCACCGCTCTCAGTGGCTACGGCCTTAGCCAGTAATGTCTTCCCTGTGCCCGGAGGGCCGAAGAGGAGGACTCCCTTCGGCGGCCTTATGCCCATCTTGTTGAACACGTCTGGAAATGTAATCTGCCACTCCACGGCCTCCCTCAGTTGCTGCTTCACGTCCTCGAGGCCGCCGA
>JBAMMP010000013.1:40668-75414 GCA_039793765.1 Sulfolobaceae archaeon | reverse complement strand
GAGGCCCTCTCTGCCCTATCGAAGTACGTGTCCACTTTCTTAGAGGCCTATCCTAGTGTCATGGAATACATGGAAATCGCTATGAGCGACGTGCCCTTGAAGATCATGAAGGCTGTCACGTCGGAGGAGGTCGTGAAATCCCTCGAGAGTCCCCCGCAGGTTAAGCTGGGTAGCCTGTTGAAGTGGATGTCTGACCCTGACGTGCAAAGGGGTTTGGGAGTACTGATGGTTATCCTGAAAGCCATTGGAAAACAGTTCGCTAAGTAGTGCTCGATTTTTTCTCTTCCATTTCTAGAATCGCTAGGACTATTCCGGCGTGTGAGAAAGCCTGAGGGAAGTTCCCTCTGGGCTCGCAAGTAACGTGGTCGACGTGTTCTGCCATCAACAGGGCGTCCGTTGCGCAGTCCAACAGCCTTTTCAGAACAATCCTCGCCTTGTCTAGCCGATTGAGCCTTATGTAGACTCTAGCTAACCAAGTGGAGACAAGCGTGAAGGGATGCGCTGCAGACCCTATGAAGTCGCCCTTATACCTGAGCAGTAACCCCTCTGAGACCATGAGCTCTTTCTCTATTACCTTCAGCGTGTTCACGAACCTAGGGTCTTCAGCGTCAATGAAGCCGTAGAGAGGCAAGGTGAGCAAAGCGGTGTCGACGTTCTGACCGCCGTAGTACTGTACGAAGTGTCCTAGTTCTTCCGAGTAGCCGTTCTTCAGGACGTCTTCCTTAACCTCGTTCGCTACGGCCTCCCACTCGCTCGCCTGGTCTCTGTTTCCTAGGGCTAAAGCCAACTTCGATGCCCTGTCCAGGGCGACCCAGTTCATGACCTTCGTGTGGACGAAGTGCTCCTCGACGCCCCTCTGCTCCCATATGTCGGTGCTCTTGTTCCTCCAGCCCCTCTTCGCCCACTCGGCTACTGCCTCTACCGCCCACCACGACTCTCTGACGTAGTCTAAGTCGTTCGAGGCCTTGAAGTACTCGTAGAGCGCGTGCATGTAGGCCCCTTCGACATCCATCTGGACTTGGATGTAGGCCGCGTTGCCCACCCTTACCGGATAAGACCTCTTGTGACCTTCGAGCCAGTCCAGGATCTCCTCCGCTGGCGGAGACGTTCCGTCTATCGTGTAGAGCGGGTGGTCGAAGCTCTTAGACGAGGGGTCTACCATGGCGGTCAGGAAGTCGATTACCTTTCGGGCCTTCACTAACAGTCCGGCCTTCACTAGGGCTTCAGCGGAGTAAGCGGCGTCCCTTATCCAGACGTACCTATAGTCCCAGTTCCTCTGACCGCCAATGACCTCCGGCAAGGAAGTCGTGGGGGCGGCTATAATCCCCCCAGAGGGTTCGTAGATGAGGCCGAGGAGTGCTAGCAACGATACTTTGTAAGCCTCCTCGAACTCGCTGACCTTCCTCGCCCTCTCGACCTTCGACCTCCAGTAGTTCAGCACTTCGTTCAAGGCCTCGTAGGGGTCGGGATAAACGAAGCCCTTACTACTGAAAAGTCCGTACCTTAGATCCTTGGAGTAGAGGAGGAAAACGAATCCCTCGCCGGGCCTAAGGACGAAATCCATTGTATCCAGCTCGACGAAGTCACCTCCTATCAGCACCTCAAGCCCTTCCCTGGACTTCGGGTTCCTGAAGATCAAGCCTCTCTTGACCCTCCTGACTGCGGGAGTCACCAAGCCGTACTCGAAGTAGGGCGAAATCGTCATCCTGAGCTCTACCTGGCTCTCGTAGATCCTTATTATGGCGGGGAGCGAGAGGGGCAAGAAGTCGACTAGTTCTGCCTTACCTTTCGGGGTCTCGAAGACCGTCCTCAAAGCTAGTGAGTCCTTGAGGTAGGCCTCTTCTTTGACCTCAAACTCGTCGTTGGGCGCTATCCTGAAGAAGCCTCCCCTGTCCTCGTCCAAAATCCTCGTGAAGACAGAAGGCGAATCGAACCTCGGAACCGGGAACCAGTCAACGCTACCGTCCATAACCAGGGCGGAAGTTATACCGTTTGACAGGAACTTGTAGTACCTGACCAAAGGCCCCTTACTCGGGGTGCTTCTCTCTTTAAAGTCTAAAAACGTTAGGGCTAGGAAAACATAAAGCGTCCCTCGTCTAATAGTAGTGATGTTCAGCGTATCGATAAACACTCAAACCCCTCCTGTGAGGTTCGCGATCACCTACAGGGACATGCTCGAGAAGTACGGCTACCTCGATTTACCGATTGACCTGGAAGCCCTGAACCCCGAGGACTACCACGTCTCAGTGGGCGGGGTCGCCAGGATGATGCTTTCGCTAATCGAAGCTAACACCTTCAAGAAGGCGAGGTGGGTCTCCCTGGGCCCCGGCTATCCCCCTTCTGTCAAGATCAAGGGCGTCGAGGTGCACTTCGTCGACCTAGAGCCTGAGGTGTTGGCTAGGTACACGAGGTTCAAGGAAGGCCTCTACAACGAGAGCCACGGGCTCGGCAAATACGAGCTGGTGGGGGAGGACTACATAGCTTACGCTTACTATAACTGGCTCTCCGCCCAGAAGCTCCTGGAGTTCTACAAGGACACCGACGTGTACTTCATCAACGACTTCCAGCAGCTCCTCGTGGGAGGAGTGATCGGCCCTTCAGCACCTGCAGTGCTCTGGTACCACATCCCGTTCGTGCCCGAGAACTTGAGCAGGAAGATGAGGGACTTCCTCGTCAAGTCGTTCGAAGAGTTCGACCTGGTTATCATGAGCACTAAGAGGGACTTGGAGGGGCTTGTGAGGGTAGGGGCCAGGGTGAAGGTCAAGCAGATCTACCCGTTCATCGATCCCTCAAGCTACAAGAAGTTTGACGAGACCAAAGTGAGGGAGGTCGCCGAAAAGTACGGGATAAAGGAGGACGATAAAGTCGTCCTCGTGGTCGGGAGGATGGATCCTATGAAGAGCCAGGACTTGGCAATACAGGCCATCAAGAACGTTGACGCCAAGCTAGTCCTCGCGGGCGACGGCAGTTTCACGAGCAAGACGTTGGGCCACGACAAGGGGAGTCAGTGGGCCATCAAGCTCAAGGGATTAGCTAAGCAGTTGGGCGTAGAGGACAAAGTCGTATTCACGGGCTACGTGCCTGACGAGGAGCTTCAGGCCTTATACCAGAGATCCAACGTTGTTCTATTGCCGTCAAGAATAGAGGGGTTCGGGCTAGTAGTATGCGAGGGCTGGCTCTATGGGAAGCCGGCAGTGGTAAGCTCGGGCGCGGGAGTTAGCGAGTTAATAATCGAGGGTGGCAACGGCTACACGTTCAGGTCTGGCAACGTTGAAGAATTGGCGGAGAAGTTGAGGCTCGCCCTGAAGGACGAGAAGGTCGGGGCTCTAGGTCAAGAGACGGCCAAAAAGTGTACCGTAAATAACGCCGTCCCTCAAGTACACGAGACCTTCGAGCTGGCCTCGGCGGAGTATAAAAGGCCCTGAACTGCTAGTTTACGTGATAATTAGACGGGGGTTTTGATCCCCCGAAGCCGCGGCCGGGATTTGAACCCGGGACCTCTGCCTTACCAGGGCAGCGCTCTGGCCAGGCTGAGCTACCGCGGCAATATTGCCTTTCACTCGGAAGTTAAAAGTTCTTACAGCTTCTGGCCCTCCCGGCTTTCAAATACTTTAATCAGGTATTTATTTAGGGAACAAAACGAGCATATCGGGATGAGGCTAGTAGTCGGGACGAACTTCGACGACAGGCTAATCGAGGAGGCCTCGAAGTACCCCGTGAAGTACCTGTACGGTTCTTACAGGGTCACGCTCACCGGGCACGGCAGGGTGTCCTTCGTCGTGCCTGACGTGAACGACGAGAGGTTCAGGGAGCACGTCTCTTACGCCCACTCCAAGGGAATAAAGTTCCTTTACACTATGAACTCCCCTTCATATGGGGGTCAGGAGTACTCTGAGACGTTCTGGAAGAAGCTTAAGGCAGAGCTGGACAAGCTGGTGAACTTCGGGATAGACGGGGTCATAGTCGCGACCCCCCTGCTTTTGGAGTACGTAAAGAAGGAGTACCCGAGCCTAGAGGTCTCCATCTCCTCCTTCGCCAGGATAAGCAACATAAGGGAGGTTGAGAACTACATCGACCTCGGCGCCGACACGATCATCCTCCACGAGGACGACAACAGGAAGTTCGACCTGCTCAAGTCCGTCGTGTCCTTGGCCAAGAAGAGGAACGTCGACGTCGAGGTGATAACCAACAATTCTTGCCTGTGGGGCTGCGCTTACAGGAGGCACCACGACGTCGAGACGGGAGAGCTCTCTAGGGAGACGGCCCCGAAGGGAGTGTGGTTCGAGTACCCCTTGCTGTTCTGCGCGACGGACGTCAGGAACGACTTCGCCAACCTGATAAGGATGAGGTGGATAAGGCCGGAAGACCTGCACTACTACGAGGAGATAGGGATAGACAGGTTCAAGATAGCGAGCAGGAACAAGAGGACCGAGTGGATAGTAAGGGCCATAAAGGCCTACAGCGAGAGGAAATACGAGGGTAACTTACTCGACATAGTCAGCTACCCGCAGGGTAGGGCGACCCCTTACGCCCTAGCGAAGATAGGGGCGGGACAGGAGTACCAAGTCCTCACGAAGGTCTACGTGGACAACACGAAGTTCCCGGCCAAGTGGCTCGAGTTCTTCAAGACGAACGATTGCGACACGAGGCCTTGCTCTGAGTGCAGGTACTGCGACGTGATAGCCGAGAAGGTCATAACTGTAGACGGCAAGCCGCTGAGCGAGGTGAAGCTTCCGAAAATTAGGGCGCCCATCGAGCTTATACCGAGGTTCGTGGCGGATGGTGCGGCTCACTAGCCGGGTTAGGATAGCTGAGTTGATTGAACCCGATTTCTTCGGGGGCTTCCTGAACCAAAACGTGGTAGTTATAGAGAGGGGCCCGAACGGGGGCCTAATGCTGGTCGACACGGGGTTACCAGAGCTCTTCGACCAGCTGGAAGCTAAACTAAGGGCTTGGGGTTTCAGGATAGAGGACGTATCAGACGTTGTTGTCACGCATTGGCACCAAGATCACGCGGGGAACGCTGAGAGGATAAGGAGGGAAGCGAAGGCTAAGGTCTACGCTCACGAGCTAGAAGTCCTGAGGGCCAGGAAGTTCGACGTGCCTTATGAAGTTATAGCCAAGGAGCTCAACGTACCGTTGGAAGTGGTTAAGCGTACTATGGACAGGATAAACTCTACTACTTACGAGGAGCCGAAGGAAGTCGTCAGGCTGAGGGGAGAGGAGGAGCTGGCGGGCTTCAAGGTGATCCACGTCCCCGGACACACGGACGGCCACATAGCCCTTTACGACGGCGAGACCCTCATAGTGGGCGACGCGGTGAGGGGGATAAAGGGGGTTTACACTCCCCCGCTCAGGCTCTTCTCTAAGGACTACGAGAGAGCCGTGGCGTCCTTCAACAGGCTAATGTCTCTCCCTTATAAGTTCCTGATCCCATATCACGGTGAGGTAAAGACCCCCTGGTGACCCCGAGATGATCAGCATATCCAGGCTCGTGAGGGGAAAAAGCGAGTCTGGAGACCACGTGAGGTACTCGGGTAGGACTAGTCCCTACCCATTCGTCCTGGTCTTCAACGTTACTAGGAGCTGCAACCTCAGGTGCGTCCACTGCTACTCAAACTCGGGAACCGCCAAGTACCAAGACTTACCGCTCGAGACCTGGCTGAAGGCGGTGAGGCAAGCCGCGGAAATGGGCGTGAAGCACATCCTCCTTTCGGGCGGCGAGCCTCTCATGAGGAGGGACTTGCACCTGATAGCGAAGGAGGCCCACGATTACGGAATACGGGTGGAGCTCTCCACCAACGGCACTATGATTACCGAGGAAAGGATGAGGGAGCTGAAGGACTATATCGACTACGTCGGCGTCAGCCTCGACGGGCCGAAAGAGATTCACGACAAGGTGAGGGGCGTCGAAGGCGCTTTCGAGAGGGCCTTGAACGGGATTAAGGTAGCTAAGAAGTTCGGCCTCAAGACAGGGCTGAGGATGACCCTGACCAGGCTGAACTACGACAAGGTCGACGATGTCTTCAAAATCATGGAGGAGAACGACATAGACAGGATCTGCTTCTACCACCTGGCTTACGCAGGAAGGGCCGACGTGAGTTTGGACATCCCCAACTCGGAGAGGATGAAGACCGTCGAAAAGATCGTGGAGTACGCGAAGAACACCGACTTCGAGATATTGACAGCTGACAACCCCGTAGACGGAATCCTGGTCTACAAGATCACCAGGAGCCCGAGCGTTTACGAGTTGCTGAAGAGGAACGGAGGGAACAAGAGCGGCGAGAGGATAGCTGACGTCTCGCCTGAGGGTGTAATTTACCCAGACCAGTTCACGCCCATTCCTATAGGCACGATAGAGAACTTGAAGGAGCCATGGGACAGACCTCACCTCCTGGTTCAGAAGCTGAGGGAGAGGAAGAAGTACGTGAAGTGCTCGTCGTGCCCGTTCTTCGAGGTCTGTAACGGCGGGCTCAGGGCGAGGGCTTACGCCTTAACTGGCAACTTCTGGGAAAAAGACCCCTCTTGTTACTTGGAGGAAATAATGCAAAAATACGGTTAGATCTTGTAGCCGAACAACCTCTCCAGGTAAGCCTGCTCCCAGCGATCCTTCTGTAAGGTGTAGTCCTTGTTTAGCTTCGGATCCTTGCTCGCTGCGGGAGGTTGCTTCGTGAAGTCCAGCTGGAACTGCAGGCTCAGCGTCTCCAGCTTGCCCTCGAGGTTGCCCATATAGGCCCAGCCCACGAACGCGTACTGGACTGGTACCCTGTCGCTCACGCCCTCCATTTCGAGGATCTTGTTGGCCACGAACTGGGAGCTTTCGAATGCTATCTCCTGGTTCTTGGGGAAGGGCAGCTTGGCCGCGTCGCCCGCAGCTAAAACGTCGTCGTACTTAGGGTGCCTCAAGTCCTGCGGCGACCTGACCTCAACGAACGGTGAACCGAGGCCCGCCTCCTCGACGAACTTCGGGGCCCTGTTGGGCTCCAACATGGCCAGGATGGTGTACGGTATCCTCTCTCCCTTGTTGGTGACCACTTCCTTGTCGTTTATCTCGACTATCTCGGAATTGGTTATGAGCTCGATCCCCGCCTGCTGATAGGTCTGGGATACAACGTCGGCGATGGCCGGAGGCTGGGTCTTGTCGTTGGCGTCTATGTGGATTATCCTGAACTTCTCCCTGACCCCCCTGTGCTTCAGTATCGTGTGGGCGAGCATTGCTGTCTCGGTAGGTGCTGGGGCACACCTATAGGGAGCCTTGGGTGCGTATACAACTACGATCCCGGAGTTCTCAGTCCACAGCCTCTTCTTCAGTACGTTGACCCTCCCGGGGTCGTAGACCGTCGCGTTCTTGTACCAGTACTGGTCGTAGCCGTTTATCTTAGAGCCGTCGTAGACTATGCCCGGAGCTACGACAAGGTAGTCGTAGTTCAGCGTCTTCGGGGCGGACATGGAGCTCTCCGATACGACCACCTGCCTGTTATCTGGGTCTATCTTGGTCACGTTACCGATAGCGACCTTTATGCCCTTCTTGCCCAGCTCCTCGTACCCCCTGATTATCCTCTCGTACTGTTGCTCGTTCGTAAGGAGCAAAGGCCTCGAAGGACCAGCGAAGTAGAACGCTTCCTTGTTAATTACGGTTATCTCTGCTCCCTTCAGCTTCTCCGCCAGGGTGTTCGCGACTCCTAGGCCCGCTATACCTCCGCCTACAATTACAACTCTTTTCATTTCGGAATAACTATGTGTTAAAGCGTTTAAATGATGGATTACCCTAAACCGTTTATACGCTTCCGAATGAAAGCTTAAATGTTGACGAACTTAGAGGATTAGTTTGTTCTCAAACGTTAGCTAACTGTAAATACCTTTTCTGAATTAATTACGATTATATGCCTCTCTTTAAGAGCTAAATTAGCTCTTCTCTTCGCTCTGTGGCAGTATAGTTATCGTCCCGGAGACTTCATCGAACCTAACAACGAACCTAGTACCGTACCTCTCGATGACCGACTTAGGGATGTAAAGGTTTAGAGGCAAAGTGTAATAATCGTACTCGTAGACCTTGCCGTTCACTGTCTTCTTGCCCACGATCCTGCGGGCCTCAACGATTCTCTCTTTCATGATCGATATAAGCATTTCGACGTACTATTTAAAGTGACCTTTCTTACATTTAAACAACGTTAAATTTTCCCATTTCTTGAGAAATTGACGAGCGTTAAGTGAGCTATGGGGGATGATGAACACCGGCTGAAAAGAAGTTAATGATATAATCAGGGGTGCCGTTGCTGACCCGTGCAACCGGTTCACATACTCGCCAAGAAGGGAGATGTGGCTGAGAGGGTCGTAGTCGCCGGCGACCCCGGGAGGGTGAAATTCCTGGCTCAGTTTTTGAAGGATGCTGTTCTGGTTAACGAGAACAGGGGCTTCCTAGTATACACCGGTTATTATAACGGCGTGAGAATGTCGGTCGCAACTCATGGAATAGGAGGGCCGTCAATGGCTATCGTCCTCGAGGAGCTAGCGATGCTAGGCGGTAAGGTCTTCGTCAGGTTAGGGACAGCTGGAGCCCTCGTCCCAGAACTGTCCTTGGGCGACGCCGTTGTCGTCACGGGAGCCTCATACAACCCGGGAGGGTTGGTCTCCCAGTACTTCGGGGAAATTACGTGCCCAGCTGCCACTCCAGACTTCGTGCTGACTACGGAGATCGTGAAGGCCATGCAGTCCAAAGGCGTGAAGTTCTTCCTAGGCAACGTGTTCTCCAGCGAAGCCTTCTACGCCGAGGACGAGCACTTCGCTCAGAAGTGGTCGGCAAGAGGGAATATAGCGGTGGAAATGGAGGCCTCGACCCTATTCCTTGTCGGCAGGCTGAGGGGTTTAAAGACAGCGGCGACCGTAGTGATCAGCGACAGCTTGGTCAGCAAGCAGTGGATAAGTAAGGAGAAGTTGGAGGAGAGCGTGAAGAAGACGGCCGAAGCAATATTTGAGGCGTTGGCTAACTATAAGCCGTGAAGCTGATCAGGGATCCCGTCCACGGCTACGTTGAAGTCGACGACAGAGCGCTCGGCGTGATCTCTAACCCCTATTTCCAAAGGCTGAGACACATAACGCAGACAGGGCTCGCTTACCTCGTTTACCCGGGAATGACTCACTCGAGGTTCGAGCACAGCGTCGGGTCGATGTACTTGGCCTCGGAGTTCCTGAGGTATATCGCCAGGAACTCTAGGTTAGACTTCGTCACCGACGACTACGTATCCCTTGTATCGGTCATAGCTCTGCTCCACGACGTGGGTCACTTGCCCTTTTCCCACACGTGGGAGAACGGCCTTGAAGCCTACAAGACCATCTACGGCGAAATAAGCGGTTACAGGGGGAGAAAGACCCACGTCGACCTCGGGATAAGGTTGATCGAGGAGGTGTTCTCGGACGCTCTTGAGAGGGCTTACGGGGGGTTCGTCTCAGATCCGGTAGGGTTCGCCAAGAGAGTTCTGATGGAGAGCCCGAGGAACGATGAGGAGAGGCTGGCCACGTTGGTGATCAGCAACTTCATCGACGCGGACAGGGGGGACTACCTCCTGAGGGACAGCTACCACGCGGGGGTCGAGTACGGGATCTACGACATAGAAAGGCTGAAGCGGTTCCTGACCTACGTCGACGGCAGGCTCGCCGTCATGAGGAAGGCCGTGCCTATAGTCGAGCACTTCCTGCTGGCGAGGATGTACATGTACCAGAACGTCTACTTCCACGACGTCGTCGGCATGTACAACGCTGTCCTAGCGTTCGGGCTAGCTAAGTTATTCCGAGAGGGGAGGCTTGACCCCATTCCAGAGGCCAGGAACTACTTGGACTACGTCGACTTCCAAGTCCTGTCCTTGATAAGGGGCTTGGAGAAGTTCAGAGACGGCGTGATATACAGGAGGGGATGGAAGAGGTTGAAGACTGACTTAGACGAGGGGTGTGTGGACATCTTAAGGAAGGAGGTGAACCAGCTAACTGCGAGTACCGAGGGCTTAGTAATCCTCCACGAGTTCAGAGACGCTCCGTACAAGGAGACTAAAACGGAGGCGGTCTACATTTACGACGGAGAGGTTTACGAGCTCTCAAGGGTTTCGGCCATAGCGAGGGCGATCGCAGAGCTCAAGAAGGGCATCATAGTGTACCACGTGAGCCAAGAGAAGGAAGTCCAGCCGATTCTCAAGGAAGCTCAGGACTGCATGAAATCGAAGCAAGAGGGTAAAAGGGGTTGACGGACGTCAGGAAAGTCCTGGAACTGGCCCTAAAGTTCTCCTGGCTCGACTGCTTCACCTATTCAATCGAGTCGACCGGGCCAAACAGCGTCAGGGCGAGGCTGGGCCCAACGGTCATCAGGATTGTGGGGAATTCCGTTAAGATGAAGTGCGGGGAAAAGGTCGTCACGCCCGTAAACGACCTCGAGAACGATTACGTGAGGTTAAGGTTGGAGTGCGGTCTCTCAACGCTGTGCCACTCCCGGCTCGGAAAAGTGAAGCTGAACGTCGTGAGAGGGGTCGAAGAGTTGCCGACCTTCAGAATAAAAGACCTAGAAAACCCCCTGAGGCTCATATACAAGAAGCCGGTGTTGCCCTACCTGGGCAGTTACGAGGACAGGGACATGATCTACGTCCTCAAGACCGTTAGGTCTGAAAGTGACCTCTGGGTTCAGCTCTACAACCCGAGACGTAGGAGCTTCTGGCACGTGAGCCTCAACGAGCTGAAGAAGGAATATCCCGAGATATTTTAGTTCGGAACTTGAATCGCGTTTCGAGCTATGAAAATAGTGATAGAGAACCTAGAACCTCTGGGCAAGTGGGTGCTTTACGAGTACGAGCACTCCTACGAGGCGGCCGGCGACCTGTTACTTATAACTAACGCGAAGATCGATGGTCTACCATCAACGGAGAGGAGGTTCTTCGAGGTCTTCGATCCTAAGAAGGTCGTCATCTTAGACCCCAAGGCTCCAGAGGAACTGAAGCCCGAGGACTTCGACGGGATCGAGGCCGTGGTAATAGGAGGGATCCTGGGAGACCACCCGCCCAAGGGTAGGACTTGGGAGCTGTTGACCTCGGAGTTCCCCCAAGCAAAGGCGAGGAACCTGGGCAAGCTGCAGTTGCCCATCGACAACGCCGTTCTGGTCACAAAGCTAATAATGGAAGGGAAAAGGCTCAGCGAAATAAGGCTAGCCAGGGGACTGAAGATAGAGTGCGAGTTCATGAGGTCAAAGGAGGTTGTAATCCTCCCCTTCGGATACGTGATCTATCAGGGGAGACCGTTCGTTTCGGAGAAAGTCCTGAGGTTAGCGGGTTTCAGGAAGGGGTGTAAGATCTCCTGGGACTTGCCTGAAGACGAGCTGGCCGAAGTGGACTCACTGAGCAAGGCTAGAGAACTTCTTTGAGCAGTGCTCCAACCTCTCTCTAATCACCTTTTCCAGCTCGGGATTAACGTAGAAGTTGTACCTGGGCCTTCCCATCTTCTTCTGCTGATCCTTCTCCCTTAGAACTAGGTTGCTCTCCATGAGCCTCTTCATGGAGTTGCTAACGGTAGTCTTGCTGACCTTCAGCACTTCGGCCAACTCCTCGCTGGAGGCCTTCCCTTTCGCAATAAGTGTCTTAAGGACTAAGATGTCCGTCTCCGTCAACTTGAAGCAACACGTTAGAGCCTCAATTAGCGTCTCGGACAGCTCCACTACATAGAGTTCTCATTTAAAAAATTAAAAGTTTTTTAAAGATTCAAAGAGGTAACTGGAGGAATTTCCTTCGCTTTCTCGATTAGCCTCATGTACTCTCTGTACATGCACTTGTCCTGGATTACTATGAGGCCGTTCTCCTGGGCCTTCCTGGCCGCCTCGTCGTTCCTTATGCCATCCTGCATCCATATGACCTTAACGTCGCCCCTCTCCTTCGCCCTCTTAATGGCCTCGTCGACGATCGGCGGGACGTCCTTAGAAGGCCTGAATATCTGAACGACCTCGACCTTGTCCGGGATCTCCAACAACGACTTGTAAGACTTCCTACCCAAAATTGAGTCTACAGTGGGGTTCACCGGAATTACGTTGTAGCCCTTGAGGATGAGGAACTTGGGCACCGCGTGGGCTGGCTTGCTCGGGTCCTTCGAAAAACCTACAGTCGCTATGTTCTTGTACTCCTTGAGGATCTTAAGGATAAGTTCGTCCTCGGCGTTCAACTTCAACCCTCCCTCATCACTTTGCCGAGGTCCTCAGCAAGCTTGAGCATAGCGCCGAGGGCGTATTGCGTGTCCCTCTTGCTGGCCTCGCCCATTAAACCGAAAGGCCCTACAGGCTTGACCTTGGGTAAGTCCTGAACCCACATCTTCAGGGCTTTGGACATCTTGTCCATCACGAGCTTCATGGCGTCGAGGAAGTTAGGGTCGGCCATAACGTTCATGAGCTCCAGCATCTTGTCTAGAGCTCCGGTCTTCTGCAACTCCAACAGCTTGTTCATGAGCTTCAACATGCTGTCGACGTCCATAGAAGAGAGGAGCGAAACCGCCTCGGGACTCGTGAGCTTCTTGAGCATCGGAGTCATGGCGTTCATCGCGTTGATCATCGAGTCGATGTCCATGCTTTCCAACAGCTTGAGGGTCTTGTCGCTGGTGAGCTTGTTGAGCATCGGTATCATCTTCTCCGTGGCGGTTAGGAGGGAGTCTATGTCGAGTTGTTGGATGAGGTTAAGCGCCCTGTCGCTGGTGAGCTTTTCCAATAAGGGCCAAACCGCCTGGACTTTGGTTATCTGATCCATGGAGAACTCAATCAAGGCGTCTACTAGCTGCGCCCTTTGTACCGCGTCTAACAGGTCGAGGCCTTGTTGCATTAAGTTAACGAGGTTGTCTAGTTTCCCGGACTTGTCGAGGTCGATGACGACGTTAACCAGCTTCTCAACGGCAGGCAACGCGTCTATGAGCTTGCTGAGCCTGTTCATGTTGTCCTCAGTCAACAGCTTTTCTAATGGGTCGACCGTCGACATGTATTATCGCAATTTAGTTAGAACAAAATAGCCGATAAAATTCGTTTCGGTAAAACTCTATGGGGCTTTTGATTATCGCAAGTCGTCGACTTGAGCGTTTCCCTTCATATCACGTTTTCTTCGAGCTGTCCTTAATCGCAGGGCTAACGTACATGGTGTAGATCTCAGTCGCTACCTTCGAGACGATATGCCGAACTCTTGCGTAACTCCTATAACTGAGAGTGAATTCGTATAGGCTTACTCCTCCGAGGGAAATAACGAACCCGGCTATTAAGTACGGGAGCGGGTTAGTGGAAGGCACAACGAGGGCAAGAAGTAAGCCGAAAAGGACTAGAAAGAGAGTAAAAGCCGAAATCAGTAGGCCGTAAAAGGCCCTCCTTTTCAGTAGCCTCCAGTTCCGGTTGAGCGATCTCTTTAAAGAGAAAAGCTTGAAAAGCACATTGACGTCGCTCGAAATCTCGCTCACGGCTTTCGAGCTGACCTTAGCGGCTCCGCTAACGTCGAAGATCCCTAGCTTCTCGGCCATTATCATCTCCTCCAGGGCCTTCGTGTACTGCTCGTTACTCACGATACGTAATAGGGTCGTGAATATAGCTAGATTGAAAAGGCTGTTCCCTTTCTTGACCTTCTCTTCAAGCCTCGCCGATTTGAACGAACTGAACCAGACAAACCAACCGGTAGTGAAGATTAGGAGAATAACGTAAACAGCGAACACGGCCTCGAAGAACTCAAAAACGGCTGCGCTCGATATATAGACCACATTCACTCGAGTTCTCTTGTCAATTCTCCCATTATAAATATCAACCTCGACTCGAGGGACGATGCCTCCTTAAGGAGGTCGAGCACTTTCTTCCCTTTGTCCGTGAGGACATAACCCCTTTCTTCGTCCTTTATGAGACCTTTCTCCGTGAGGTAGTTCAGGTAAACGGTAAGGGTAACAGTGGATAGTCCGACATATTTCATTAGAGCAGACTTGCTGTTCCTACCCTTGTCTATGTTCTCTAAGATCTCTCTCATTATATCGATCCTGTCCCTCTTCGCCCTCATCTTTATTCCCCGTATTACTTCCTGGGGGACTCTAGCTTATCATACTCATAATGACTATTTAAGTCTTCCCCTCAGATCCCAGTACCCTTCCCGAGGTCGCCTCTTTAGCCTTAAGAAGTACTTCCATCGCCCTCCCTTCCCTCTCGCCCAAAAGCCTCTTCGCCAGGGAAATGACCTCGCTCGCTATCTCCTCGTCGGGGACTATTTCGACCTTCAGGTTCGAGAGGAGAGGGCTCCAGAGCTTCTCCACTGCCTCCAAGTACTCGGGAACCGTCAGCTCCGGCGACGACCTCATGAGGACTGTCAGGGACTGCCCGATCAGTGCCATTATTTCCAGGCTTATCCTGCGCTCCTCTTCCGCCTTCTTCTCAGGAGGTAAGGCTGTCAACTCGTCCTTTCTAGAGGCCAATCTCTTGAGGTAGGCCGCGAGCTTCGCCTTCTGGGTCTCCAAGGCCAAAAGCGAGACTCTAACGTTCCTACTCGCGATCAGTTTGATCGAGCCGTCGTCCCTCAGGACGTTGAGATAACCCCTGGACATTAAGTAAGTTAAGGCCCTAGATATTGAGTCCTTGTCAATTAACAGGGAAAGCCCCCTGTACAGTTCCTCGATCTCGACGCCCTCAGGGCCCTTAGCAGCTATGAACTCGAGAACGGTTCTAGTAGCCTTGTCCATCACTTCCATGAGTTCACCTCCTTTATCGCCCAGTCTGGAAGCACAGTGTTGGCCGAGGATATTATGTCATCTATATGTTCCTTCTTCTCAGCCTTCGGGATGGGCAAGGCCTTTGGGATCAAGTAAGCTAGGGCCAGATTGGTCGGCGTGACGCCCAACTTCTTGGCTAGGCTTTGAACCCTCTCGTCGCTGTAAATCCTCCCCTGGGCCAGAGGGGAGTAAGCTATTACCTTCACCTTGTTCTTCTCCGCTATTGGCAGTACGGTCTGTTCGGCCCTCCTTTCAAGAACGTTGTAAAGGACCTCGTTGGCTTCAATTTCGTACTTGGACGTCGAGTATATGGCCTCCTCGAAGAGTTCGCCCTCGAAGTTGCTCACCCCGATGCAGTAAACCGAACCTTGGTCAACCAACTCCTCCATCGCCCTGATTGTTTCCTTGAGCGGAACCGAAAGATTTGGCCAGTGAATAAGGAGCAGATCCACGTACTTAAGGCCGAGCCTCCTGAGGCTCGCGCTTGCCGCTGCCTTTAACTTCGAAGGCTCCAAGTGGTTCGGCCAAACCTTGGTTATGATGACCAGCTTCTCCCTGTCGAACTCCTTGATCGCCCTCCCGACAAGCTCCTCGGCGTGGCCATCGCCGTACATTTCAGCCGTGTCGATGACGTTGATCCCCCTGCTTAGGGCGTACTTTATGGCCTCGACCCACTCCCTGTCCTTGCTTTCGTCCCTCCTCCAGTAGCCCCCTCCTATCCCCCAGGTACCGTAGCCTATCGGGAAGACCCTCTTGTCGCAGAGCTCATTTACCATTAGGCCGAATCATCGGGGAAGCCTATAATGATTTCAGCCCCGGGCAAGGTGCTCTGGATAGGGAGCTACTCGGTAGTCTTCGGCGGCATAGGGCACGTGATCGCGATAGACAGGAGGGTTAGGTGTTCCGCAGAGGAGAGCGACGAGTGGGCCTTCGAGACCTCCTACGGCACCTTCAAGGGAAAGGGTAACGAGCTCATCGAGAGCGTCCTCGGCGTTATGCGGGAAGAGTTCGGCGACTTCGGCAAGTTCAGGGTGAAACTGACCAACGACCCCGACTTCTCGGTCGCCAGAAAGAAGACGGGGCTAGGGAGCAGCTCCGCCGCCACCGTAGCTTTGACGGCCTGCCTTTACCATAGGATAAAGGGAAGGATAGACCTGAACGAGGTGCACAGGCTCGCCCAGAAGGCAAACTTCGTTAGGCAAAAGGGGATCGGGAGCGGGTTCGACATAGCTTCAGCGGTCTTCGGCTCAATAGTCTACCGGAGGTTCAGCTCGCTCGAGAAGATGGACTGCTACTGCGAGTCCTTGAGGATTGGGAACTACGGGATGGCCTTAGCCTTCCTGGGCGAGAGCGCCGAGACCGTAGGCCTGGTGAAGAAGTTCGTTGATGTCTCGCAGAGCCAGAAGTTCAAGGAAATGATGGCCAGGATAAACGAGGAGAACGAGTGGGCCGTGAAGTACCTCAGGTCGGGTAGGCTCTACGCCGCGGCCCAACACGTCAGGATAGCCAGGGACTTACTGAACGCGTTGGCCAAGACCCTAGTCGGAGTGGAAATCGAGAACGGAAAGACCAGGAGGCTTGAGGCGTTGGCCTACGCTAGGGGCGCGATAATCGCTTTATCCCCCGGGGCCGGGCTGGAGAGCGTCTTCGCCATAGCTAAGGACGTAGAGCCGATAATCGAGGCCTGGGAGAGGGAAGGAGTTAAAGCGATCAGGCTGAAGGAAGACGGAGGGCTCAGGGTTGAGGAAGGCCAAGGTTGAGGCCCCGTCCAACATCGCGATAGTGAAGTACTGGGGCAAGAGAGAGGCCAGCCTGAACTTGCCCCTGAACAGCAGCTTCTCGGTGACATTGGACGCCCTGAAGGTCGTGACTGAGGTTACCGTCGAGGACGGCCCGGGGAAGGACGAGCTCTACATCAACAACGAGCCCGTAACGGGGGAGGAGTTCGAGGAGTACGCGGGTAGGGTTCTGAAAGCCTTCAGGAGTCTCTACGGAGAATTCCACGCCGCAATAAGGTCGGTAAGCAACTTCCCGAAGTCCGCGGGTTTGGCCTCCTCCGCCGCGGGAATAGCGGCCCTGGTCTTCGCCCTGAACGAGGCCCTAGGGCTTAACTTGTCCCAGAGGGAGCTCTCGAAGATTGCCAGGATAGGGAGCGGGAGCGCGTGCAGGAGCACTGCCGGCGGCTTCGTGCTCTGGGAGAAGGGGGTCAGGGACGACGGCGAGGACAGCGTGTGCTACCAGGTCTTCCCTGAGACCCACTGGCCCGAGCTGGTTGACGTCATAGGCCTTGTGGGCAAGGAGAAGAAGAAGGTGTCCTCAAGGAAAGGGATGATGAGGGTCTCCAGCTCCCCCCTAACGGAGTGCAGGCTGAAGTTCGTAGAGGAGACCTTGCCAAAGGTCATCGACGCGGTGAAGAGGAGGGACGAACAGGAGTTTTACTACTGGACTATGAGGCACAGCAACAGCATGCACGCGGTGATCCTCGACTCTTGGCCCTCGACCTTCTACCTGAACGACGTCTCATTAGCCCTCATGGAGAGGGTTCAAGAAAGCGGGATAGCGGGCTACACGTTCGACGCCGGCCCTAACCCGCACGTCTTCACTACTGAGAAGCACCTGGACGAGGTCAAGGAGATAATGAGGGAGGTAGGCATAAGGGAGGTAGTAGTCTCGAGGGTAGGACAGGGGCCTAAGGTTCTCGAGTCGTCGAGGTGACTCGGACTGAACGAGGGCGGGAAGTCCAGAGCGAAGGCCTTCAGGGAGATAATGGGCGACTTGAGCCTAGTTAACTCGGTCCTGTCCAACGACCCGATAGCCTCCCACTTGGGCCTCAAGGTGGTCGAGTTAAGGGAGGGCTTTGCCGTAACCGAGTTCCCTTACAAGCTGGAGCTCACCAGGCCGGGTGGGATAATCAACGGGGGAATGATCTGCACTGCGATCGACTACACTGGGGGAATCGCTGTGCTAACGGTTAACGATAAAGACGACCAAGTGACGGCGGAACTCAAGGTCAACTTCCTGGAGCCCCTCAGGGAAGGACCTTTCAGGGTTCATGCCCAAGTGGTCAGGAAGGGGAGGACCCTGGTCGCGGTTGAGGCGAAGGTCTTCGACTCTAAGGGGAGGCTCGGGGCAATAGCTTTAGGAACGTGGTACCTCATCTAGTCCCATGCCCAGAGCGGTAATTGTAGGCTCCGGCCACAACGGCCTCATAGCCGCCAGGGAGCTGAAGGACTCCGGCTTCGACGTAGTCGTACTTGAGGCTAGGGGGAAGATTGGGGGCCTTACTGAGACCGCTGAACTCTGCGGGGCCAAAGTGAGCAGGACTTCCTACGTCCTCGGCCTTATGCCGAAGGAGTTGGTCGACAAGTACAGGTTCCCCCTGGTCAGGTTCGACCCCTTCCAGGTTTTCTCGGTCGAGGGGAAGATCATCCCGTTCTTCGTGAACGACGTTTACAGGAGGAAAAAGCTGAGGGAAATGGGCTACGAGGGCCTGGCACTACTCGACGAGAAAATAATGAAGGTGAGGGAAGCCTTCTACTCGAAGTTCGTCCTGGTGGACAAGAGGCCAAGGCTGAGCGAGTTCAGGGAAGAGTTGGCCAAGCACGGCTTGGAGGAGTTCGCCGATAAGACCGCGGCGAAGCTGTTGCAGGAATATGTGCCGAAGGAGTTGAGGCGGTTCTACGTTTACCCAGGAACGGAGTCCTCCCCCGCCTTCATTGTAGCTTACTACTACTCCCCAGACTGGTCGCTCGTCAAGGGAGGGAACGGGGCGATAGCTGAAACGTTAGCGGAGGGGCTCAGGATAGAGACCAACTCCGAAGTCGTCGAGGTGGTCGAGAAGGGCGGGAAAGCGGTGAGGGTCGTGACCAAAGACGGGAGGGCTTTCGAGGGGGACTACTTCGTGTTCGCGACGAGCCCGCTGACCTTCTGGAGGATCCTGGGGAAGAGCGTCCCGAAGCTGGCGAGGCCCTCATGGAGGAAGTACAACGCCGTCCTGAGCGAACCCCCGGACTTGAAGGAGCTCAACCAGTTCAGGCACAGCATCCTCGACACGGAGTTCGGAGAAGCTATTTTCCCAGGGCTCCCCGACTCCTCGAGGGGAGGGATCACCCTCGAAATGATGGGAGACTTCGAGGGCTTCGTGAGGGAGTACAAGCTCAAGGTGAAGTGCTACGAAGAAGTGAGGGCTGAAGACGCGGAGACAGAGTACTTCCTGCCATACTCACAGGTCAACCACCTTCCGATGACGCCCGAGTTCCTCTTCGAGAGGAGGCCCTGGTACGAGACCGAGCTCGAGAACGTCTTCTTAGCCAGCGCTGGCACTTACCCGGGCGGACAAATTCTCGGAGTCCAGGGGTACAACGCGGCTAACCTGATAAAAAAGAGGGTCACTTCCAGAGGTTAGCCAGCTCTCCCGAAGTGACTACCGGGAAGAACTTGGCCATGTTGGCCAGCGACCTCTCGTGGGCCTCCCTGTCGAAGGACGAGACGGCGTCCCTCACTATCACCGGCATGAACCCCAACGCGAAGGCGTGCCTGGCGCTGGTCTCGACCCCTACTTCCGTAGCTATCCCCGTGAACACGACCGTCCTAATTCCCGCGTTCCTCAACAGCATCTCCACGTTAGTTCCCACGAAGAGGCTCCAGGTGTTCTTGTTCACCACGATCTCGTTCCTCCCAGGCCTGACTGCCAGCTGCAAGTCCCTTGGAGACCACCTCCTGTTGCCGTAAAGGACTCTATAGGAGTAGGGCTCGAAGCCCTGAGGGAAGGGCGTTATCTTGGTGTAAATTATTGGTACTTTAACGCGCCTCGCCGCGTTGATAACGACGTTGAGGGCCTTAGTGAACTCCTCCCTGTTGAACACCGAGTTGACGAGACCCTGCTGGACGTCCCAAACGACTAAAGCTGAGCCCTTTGGGTTGAGGATCTCCCTCAAGTTAAACCTGGGCTGGCTCATCGGGATCCAAAAATGGGATGGAAAACGAAAGAAAATAAAGTTGGTACCGAACCTTTAGGCCGGGGCGTACTTCTTCGCTTCCTCGACTTCCTCCTTCGGGGCCTCCTTGTAGGTGAACCACCATGCGTAGCCCTTGTACATCTTTAGCCTCGTCTTCGCCTCCTCTACGGTGCCGGGCGGAGGCACTATGAGGTTGTCCTTGATCAGCTCGCTGTTGGGCCAGTTGGCCGGAGCTACGGTTCCGGTCTTGTCGAGGATCTGCAGGGTTTTCACCATCCTCAGGATCTCCTTGATGTTCCTCCCGAGCTCCAACGGGTAGTACAGGATCGCCCTAATGATGCCCTTGTTGTCGACGATGAACACTGCCCTCACGGTGGCGGTGCTGCTCTGGGCGTGGATCAGGCCTAGCTTCTTCGCCACTTCGCCCATGGGGTCTGCGATTATCGGGAAGGGAACCGTGACCTTCAAGGTCTGCTCGATCCACTGAACCCACTCGATGTGGCTAATGTTGCTGTCTACCGAGAGCCCGATGAGCCCAACGTTGAGCTTCTCGAACTCGGGGTAGTTCACCGAGAAGCTGTAGAACTCAGTGGTGCACACAGGAGTGAAGTCGGCCGGGTGGCTGAACAGGATGAACCACTTGCCCTTGCTGGTGAAGTGGTCAGGCAACTTCAGCGTGCCGTGGGTGGTCACTACCTCCATCTCAGGGAACTTCTCTCCGATTAGGGGGATGTTTCCCGGCATTTTTGGTCGAACTACTTGTAACTGTTCTCAATTAAAAGTTTTTCCAAACTCGGAACCAGGCGAAAACTTTGTTACCCGGATTGAGCAATAGTTCCCCTCCAGTGAGTTCCCCACTAAACGGCTAGATAAGGAGACCGAAGCCTGCTCGGTTAAGGGCAACCGGCCCTAGTCGCCCACCTTAACGGCGGGACTGCGCTGACCAGAGCCGACGTCATAGACTATTGACTTCCCTCGTGGAGCTCACTTCAACAGCTTCGCTCCGACGTACTTCAGGGCCACCTCGTACTGCTTCTCGTCGCAGGTGATCAGATCCCCGTTCAGGCTCTCGGCCAAAGCCACGAAGAGGGCGTCGTAGACCGTGACCTTCTCCTCTTTCGCAATCTCGAACGCCCTCTCCAGGTAGTCCAGGCCGCTCCTCACCTCAATAGCTTTTGGCAGGTGGGCGGTCAGGACTTCGATTATTATGTTCGCGGACCTCTCGTCCAGCTCCTTGGTCAGGGTAAGCTTCTTCCAGACAGCGTTGGTCGCCTCGATTATGGCCAAGTCAAGTGTTGTGGCTCCCCTAATCTGCTCCCTGGCCCTCTCCCAGCCGTCCTCCTTCGTCACGTACTTGACCAGCACTGAGGTGTCAACGACCCTCCCTATCCTCCCTCACCAACTTAGTCCCGGTGGGCTTGGTCTGGGGGACTTCCTTGAGCATCTCGTCTATCTTCTTAAGCTCCTCCTCCCTCCTCAGCTCCTCTATCCTCCTCCTGATGAACTCCTCTATCTCCTTGCCCCACTCCACGTCGTACTTCTCCATCTCCTCGCGTAGACGCTTGTCTATCCTTATGCTGTATACGGTCCTCATCTACATTAATGTAGTACAAAGAACAATAAAAGTAGTCGCTCGACGTAAACGGGGAAAACGTCGCGAGCGACTAGCTCCTCGGCCTCAGAAGATCTCAAACCTTACAGGTGGGCCTCCCCCACCGCCCGCCATCTCCGGGCAGTACTTCTGCACCAGCTCGCTCGCCACCTCTCCCGGGTTCCTCTTCAAGTCCTCCAGGTCGGGCTCCCAGTTCTCCACTATATTCTCGATGCAGTAGTCCTCTACCCCCCAGCTCTGGAGGACGTCCACTACTACCGCGATGAAGAACGCGATGACTATGAGCTTGAGGAGGGCAGGCACGTCGACCCCGTTCTGCTTGGCCCACTCCAAGAGCGAAGGGAGGGACCAGTCGCTCGGCGGGGGTCTCACCAGCAGGGCCGAAAGCCCCGGGCCAGATAAGTAGACCTTCTGCCCGCCCACGTCGACCTCCCCTCCCCGCGGGGGAGCTATTACGAAGAGTCTGTCGACGAACCCCACGAGGTAGAGGTCCCCGCAGTTAGTTCCGGTCTGGTCGACGTCGGTGAAGTACACTGGTGCCCCCACTACGGCCTGGGTGAGCTGCATGTAGGCTATAGGGGTAGTCGTCCCGATGAAGTTCATAGTCTCATAGCTAGCCAGCAGGGGGGACACGGGGAGGGCGTCGGGGTAGGAGGGGGAGAAGTAGAGGTAGAGCGGACTCACGCTGCTGGGGAGGCCTGGAACCTTAAGGGACTTAAGCAGGTTGAGAATGAAGTTGAACTCCGCGCCCTGGATGGACGTTTGCAGGTTGAGCCAGTTGAACCCGAAGGCCGGAGTGGGGGAGACGTAAGTAGGCCCGGATCGCCTAGAGAGCTCGAGGGACACAGGGCTGTACATGTCGTTGTGATAGCTCTGCCCTGGCTTGAAGACGTAGGGGCTCGTCCCGTAGCCTAAAACTTGTTCGCTCCACGCATCATTTAGTGCGTAGTAAATTGAATACTGCAAGTTCCACACGCTGACTATCTTTATCGCGCTCAGCACGTTCTGTAGGAAGAACGACGCCCCCTGGTCTATCGCGTTCAGGAGCCACTGCAAGGAATTAGTCGGCTGCCCTCCGCTTGAGGTAGTCCACCCCTTGTAGATCGGCGGGGGACTGACGGCCTTCCTCGGGTACGTCCTTAAGGGCCAAACGGCCCACCCCTGCGAGAAGACCTTCTTGAAAGGCCCTACCTTCCCCTTGAGGCTGGTCAAGACGTAGGAGGCCCCTCCCTGGGCCACCTTGACGTCGATGAACTCGTCTATTTCATCTGGCAGGGCCCCGACGTAGAAGGTGAGCCTGTACTGACCTCCCTTACCCTCGAGGCCTGACAAGTCCGCTCCTTCCACCTTGAGGGACTTAAGCTCCTCTAAGGTCGTAGAGACGTTTACCAAGAGCCCGTGCCTGAAGAGGGCCGACGAGATCTCGTAGACCTTGTTGAGATCCCTAGTCCGGTAGAACTCCTGGGCGAGCCCGTTAATCTTCTCGGCGAGGCCCTTCCTCACCCTCGCCGGGTAGAGGACCGCTGGGGCGTAGGAGTAAGCCTTGTCCGGATTTGCCAGGACGTCCCAGTACCGCCTGACCTGGCACCTCTGCTGGTTGATCGCCTCCTGAACCGTGGTGACCGAGACGGTCGCGAGGAAGGAGATCAGGGAGCCCTCCGCTATGCCCCTGATCAACAGCCACTTGAAGAGGTTCTCGACTGATTCGTCTACTTCCTTCAACACCTGCTGGGCCGCTTCCTCGGCAGAACGAGAAACCGCAACAGCAACGTCGGGACTCATAGTCCCAAATCAGAACTAGCTACGCTTGTTTATAAGCTTATTTCACGGCTTAGTTTTAAAAAAAAACAGTCGTATTTCTATTTCGAAAGCGCATCAATCGCCGGGCTGACTATCACAGGATTTCCCTTCTTCGCGGGCTCACCCCTTGCACTCCGGCTTACCTTTCCTCAAAGCCCTCCTCATGAGGTAGAGCCTGAGGCTGTCGGTCGGGTGGCTCGAAGAGGCGAGCGAAAGGAAGTCCAGAAACGTCAGGAACTTAAACCTCCTCCTCTCCTTCAGGAGCTTGGACATTCCCTCGATGAAGCCCTGGCCCATACAGGCAGTCCCCAGCAGGTCGGCGAATATCTCCCTAGTCGTGGAGTAGACGCTCGACAAGACCCAGCTGAGGAGGAAGGCGACCCACACGGGGCTGAGGCCGAAATACAGGGTACCGACCAGGGCTCCTAGGAGGAAGACCTGCCACTTCAACCGCATCAACACCACTACCGCGAGTATGAAGCTGCCAAGGACGAAGGAGCTCCAGAGGGTCACTAAGACCGACAGCGCGTCGACGGAGACCCCGTTCAGCGAGTCCAACGCCAGGACTGGGACTAGCGAAGCGAGCGAGTACAGGACGAGCACGATGAGGAGGGAAGCTAACTCGCCTGGAGGGAACCGTCCGGTTAACAGTCCCCTCCTCTTGAAGGTCTTGAGATGATCAATCGTGGTTAAGAAGTCCTCAATAAGGACGGGGAGGGCAATCAGGTAGGCCAGAACCTCCCACCTCCTGGTCGAATCAAGGGCCAGGGCGTGTGCGTACTCGTGGTACAAGATAGCTTCCTTCGTCAGCGGGTTAGCGAATTCCGGGGCGAACACTACCACCGTCCTCCCGACGCTGAAGCCCCCGTAGCTTTCCCCGGTTATGGTGGTGATGGTGTTCAACTGAGGGAGAACTTTATTAAAAGCCCTATCAAGGAACGCCTCGTAGATAAGTAAGGCTGTCAGGAACGAGAGGTAGGAAACTGCGAGCCAGAACCCTCGGTCTGCTTCCCCGACGTAAGCTAACTCGTAAATGGGGTAGGAGACCGAGACCGCCAGGAGGGAGAGGTTGGCCGTCAAAGCAGTGTACTTAAGGGCCTTCAGTAGGCCGAGCTCCACGCAGGAAATAAGCGGGCCGGACTAAAATCTGTTGGGCCGGACTTGCACAGATACAAAGACAAGAGAAGTTCGGACTCTTCGGTTCCGTTGGTCGGGGCGTCAGTAAACCTGGTAGCGTGGGGGTGTCCTGTGCTCGAACACGCACTGCTGTGCCAAGTAGTACCAATCCGTCTCCGAGATGTCGGGGCTGAAGGTCTCGGCCACGCAGTCGTCCACAAAGCTGAGGAGGTCGCGGCGGCCGAACTGTATCAGCTCGTTTTTGATCCTTTGTACCACGTTCCTGGCCATCTCGCCGTACTTCTTCGCCTCCTCGAAGGTCTTCTGCCAGTCCTCGTGCCAGGTCACAGCGACTATTATGGCAGAGGCAACGACGGGGGAGATCCCAAACGTCGCGACCAGCTGGGACTCCGCCTTCATCGCGCTTTTTACGAACCTGTCGCTGAGGTCTAGAAGGTCTAGCACGCCCAATTTAGTCGCGTAGTCCCTCATCGCCTGGTCCGTGTACTGCCCGCCTGGGGTAGGGCTGGGGGGCTCAATCATGTAAAGCTCAACTGCCTGAAGCGAACCGAGGGAGACGGCCTCACCGCCGTAAACTAGGCCGGCCAGTCCCAGGTCCTTGCAGCCGCTGGGACAGGCGAAGGAGGAGAAGACGGGGGCACCCGCGACGATTTCGTTGTAGGAAGTGAAGGTGTTGAGGTAGTCACAATACTTAGCGTAGTTTGTTCCCGAGAACAGGGCCTGACACAGTCGAACTAGTGGGTCGCCGGGCGTCGCCAAGATGACCCTGGCCGAACGCACGTTTAGGGCAAGCGGGGAAGGCAACGCCTTGGACATGGCCCCGGGGTAGGGGAGAGGCGGGGAATTAGACGTGGCTCTCAGCCTCACCAATAGGCCGTCGGCCGAGAGCTTGCCTCCGGACTCATATACAAGCCCTCCTGGAACTTCCTTATCATAGTCGGAGAGGATTGTAAAGAACGGCACGTAGTTCATCACCAGGACCCCGGACTCGTTCGACTCCATCGCGTCGAGGATCCAGCCGACCACCGGCTCGCTGCAACCCTGGGGAGGTGAGGGGTTCACCCACCCCCCGGGAACGGTCTTCTCCTTCACCCTAATGATTACTACGTTCGACCCTGTCTTCCTGACCTCCTCGAAGAAAGAGTCCTCCGCGTTGTTGAAGAACTCCGTCATGCCCTGGACTGCTGCGAAAGACTTCCCTCCCGCCCAGTAGTTCGACTTCCCTCCGATGTAGTAGTAGTTGCCCTCGACGATCTTGATTACAATTCCGTGCCTGATTAGCTGGAAGACGTTCTCAGTTTCGCTCAAAGCGGTCCCAGTGGAAGCCAAGGCGGGGTAGACCTGGAGAGACCGCGTGATCAGGCCTCGGAGGTGTTGCGCCTCACACGTAACCGTGTCGCTGATGGCGGCAGTGTCTACCGTTCGTTTAGTCAGCTCTGCTAAAATCGCCGCGAGATTGGCCGCAACTGGTGCTACATCTGGTACCCGAGTCATTGCCGTTTAAAATCTGCATTGTATCCCTAATTTTTTAAGCTTTCCCTTTATTGTTCCTAGAAAGTATAGGCAAAAGTTTCAGAGAGCCCCAGCGAGGCAGGCTAAAGCCCAAGCGTGTGCGTTGCGTTGTTGCTGGACTTCAGGGCGTTCACTAATAAGTCAAGCGAAGAGTGACGACCCCGATTGGGAAGTACGTGCACGTTGAAGCAGTCCCAGGGAACTAATGCAGAAAGGAGAACGTAAGATGGAAATTCGGGCACTCTGCCAGCAGGGCTGCCTTTCGTCCGGCCACTTAGGGATCTCCCAGTAGGGGCTCCCCCGATTGGGAGTGGCGGGCTAAACCCCTCGGGCTTTCGCCCTCGGGGCTTACACCCCCACCCCATCAACCCCCTGTTCTAGGGGAGGGGTCCCGGGGGTTAGCCCCCCATGGGGGCCTCTTTTCGGGGAGGGGTTCCCGCTTAGATGCTTTCAGCGGTTACCCCTCAGGGCGTAGCTGCCCGGCGCTGCCCGGCAGGACAACCGGTAAACCAGAGGCCCCGGCACCCTGTTCCTCTCGTACTAGGGGTGCCTTCCCCTCAGGCCCCCAGCACCCCCGACCCTTAGAGTCCGACCTGTCTCGCGACGGTCTAAACCCAGCTCACGCTCCCCTTTAACGGGCGGGCAGCCCTACCCTTGGGGGCAGCTGCACCCCCAGGGTGGGAAGAGCCGACATCGATGTAGCAAACCGCGGGGTCGATGTGAGCTCTCACCCGCGACGACCCTGTTATCCCCGGGGTAACTTTTCTGTCATGCCCGGCCCCCACGTGTGGGGGCACGAGCGTTCGCTAGGCCGCGCTTTCGCGTCGAGGCCCCGTACTTTGAAGGGCCTCGTCAGGCCGGCTTTTGCCCTTGCACTCTACGGCGGCGTTCTGTACCGCCTGAGCCGACCTTTGGGCTCCCGTGTTATCTTTTCGCGGGAGTGCCGCCCCAGCCGAACCGCCCACCTGACGCTGTCCCCCTTTCGGGGTAAGGCTCCCGAGGGTCCATGGGTGGTGTTTCACTTTCGGGTCCACCGCCCCCGGAAGGGCGGCTTCGACCCCTCCCACCTACGCTACGCATGAACCCCCGGAAGCCAACGCCAGGCTGCGGTGAAGCTCCACGGGGTCTTCTCTCGGGGTCGGGGGTTGCCGGACTGTGCACCGGCTCAGGGCGTTCACGGGGCCCCGGGCTGGGACAGCGGGGACCTCGTTGATCCATTCATGCGCGCCGGAACTTACCCGGCAAGGCATTTGGCTACCTTGAGAGGGTCAGAGTTACCCCCGGCCTTCAGCGGGGCTTCGCCCGGTTGAACCCGGGGTTCACGTACCGCCAGTGGCCAGGATTCAGCCCCCGTACACACCCTTACGGGCTAGCGGGGACCTATGTTTTTATTAAACAGTCAGGTCCCCCTGGTCACTGCGACCTACCACGGCGGGGTTACCACCGTGGTAGGCACCCCTTCTCCCGAAGTTACGGGGCCAATTTGCCGAGTTCCCTAGCCCGGGTTACCCCCCAGACGCCTTGGGCTTCTCACCCAGGGGCACCTGTGTCGGTTCTCGGTACGGTCCCGGGGGATCGTTGCCTGCCCCCTTTTCATGGGGACCAGGGATCAGGGGAACCCTCCTAACGGAGGGCCCATCGCCCCTTCGCCCCCTTCTCACCATTACGGTTCTCCGGGGGCTTCAGGGTTTGGGCGGGCGGTGGCCCGCTCCCCCTACCCCGATCCGTCGGAGGCAGGCCTTGCGTTGCCGCACCTACCCCCGGGGCAGGGGAATATTAACCCCTTTCCCTTTCGGCGGGTACCAGTTAGGCCCCGCCTTAGGACCGGCTCACTCCCGGCCGACGACCGTTGCCGGGAAACCCTTGCCCTTCCGGCGGGGGGGATTTTCACCCCCCTTCGCTGTTACTGCCGCCGGGATCTGCACCTGTGGCGGGTCCAGCGGACCTCACGGCCCGCCTTCTGCCCCGCCACAGCGCCCCCCTACCTGGTGGGCCTCAAAGAGGCCCACCACCCGGGTCTCGGCGCCCGGCTTGAGCCCCGACCAATCCTTCGGGGCCCCCAGCCTCGGCGGGTGAGCTGTTACGCACTCCTTAGAGGATGGCTGCTGCTGGGCCCACCTCCCCGCTGTCTAAGGCTGGGGACGCCCTTCGGATGGCACTTAGCCGGGACTTAGGGGCCTTAACCCGGGTCTGGGTTGTTCCCCTCTCGCCACCCAACCTTACGCCGGGTGACCCACTCCTCCCTTCTGCGGCTCCGGCGGGTTCGGAGTTAGACTGGGGACCCCGAGGTTTCCCTCGAAGCCCCCAATCTGTAACTCTACCCCGCCGGAAGCCTCCGGGAGGGCTGCGCTAAGACGCATTTCGGGGGGAACTAGCTATCACCGGGCTAGATTGGTCTTTTGCCCCTAGTCCGGGGTCAGGGGAACGAATTGCACGTCAGAACCCCTATTCGGCCCTCCAGCGGGGTTTCCCCCGCCTTCGGCCTGCCCCGGACTAGATCGCCCGGTTTCGAGCCTCCTGCCAGTGACTTCAGGCCCTGACGGACCCCGCCCCTCGCCGGGATAACCCGGCTGCGGGCGCTCGGTTTCCCTACGCCTTCGGGGTTGACCCCCTTAGGCTCGCCACTGGCAGGAACTCCCCGGCCCGTGTTTCAAGACGAAACCTAGGACCCCGGTCGCCCTCCCTCGTACTCGGGCCTCGCGGCCCTTTCCTTCGGGAGGGTTCATCCCTTTCGAGCCCTAGGCTGTGTGGCCTCCCGGTTTCAGGCTCTTTTCACACCCCGTTAGGGGTTCTTTTCAGCTTTCCCTCACGGTACTTAGTTCGCTATCGGTCTCGGGACGTATTTAGCCTTGGAGGCACGTGTCCCCCATCTTCCCACCCCCAAACCAGGGGATGGTACTCTGCCCCAGCTCAGGCCCCCGGGAGACCTTTAGCCTACGGGGCTGTCACCCTCTATGGCCCCCCATTCCAGGGGAGTTCGGCTAGGTCCCCGGGTGACCCGGGCTCCGCCCACCGCTGGGGCAAAACACCACATCTCCCGAGACCTTACGGCCCCGGGATTTGGTTTGGGCTGTCCCCCTTTCGGTCGCCCCTACTCGGGGGATCTCGGTTGATTTCTCTTCCTCCCCCTACTAAGATGTTTCCGTTCGGGGGGTTCCCGCCCCTTACGGGGCGACGGGGGCTGTTAACCCCCGTCAGGAATTCCCATTCGGGGATCCCGGGATCAACGGGTGCTTGCCCCTACCCCGGGCTTATCGCAGCTTGCCACGCCCTTCCTCGGCGCCCGAGCCGAGCCATCCACCGGGAGGCTTATGCCCCTGGGCGATCCCTAAGTGGCCGTTGGACGGGCAGCCCTGCTGGCGTCATTGAGCCCTATCCGAGCGTAAGCTCGGAGTCGGGCCCTACGCCCTTCGTCCCCCTCGGCCCTTGAGGGGGACTGCATCGGGACAGGGGTGCGCGAGGTTGGACGGGCCTCCCTACCCCATGAATAGGCGGGGGATAGGAGATGTGAGGTGATCCAGCCGCAGGTTCCCCTACGGCTACCTTGTTACGACTTCTCCCCCCTCGCGGAGGTGAAGTTCGACTCCCCACTCGTCGCAGGGAGCCTCACTTCACCCCCGCTCGGGTGGAGCGACGGGCGGTGAGTGCAAGGAGCAGGGACGTATTCACCGCAGGTTGGTGACCTGCGGTTACTAGGGATTCCTCGTTCACGAGGGCGAGTTGCAGCCCTCGATCCCAACTGAGGCAGGGTTTAGGGATTGCCCACCCCTTTCGGGGCAGGATCCCGCTGTCCCTGCCATTGTAACCCGCGTGCGGCCCGGGGGTTTCGGGGCATGCTGACCTGCCGTGGCCCCCTCCTTCCTCCGCCTTACGGCGGCAGTCCCCCTAGTGTGGTCCTGGGGCGGACCCCAGGATACCAACTAGGGGTGGGGGTCTCGCTCGTTGCCGGACTTAACCGGACATTTCACAACACGAGCTGGCGACGGCCATGCACCTCCTCTCCGCGAGTCGGGCAAGGTCGTTAGCCTGGCCGTCATCCTGCGGTCTCCCCCGGTAAGCTTCCAGGTGTTGACTCCAATTGAGCCGCAGGTTCCACCCCTTGTGGTGCTCCCCCGCCTATTCCTTTAAGTTTCAGCCTTGCGGCCGTACTCCCCAGGCGGCCGGCTTAACGGCTTCCCTGCGGCACCGCGTGGGCTCGAAGCCCACGCGACACCTAGCCGGCATCGTTTACAGCCGGGACTACAGGGGTATCTAATCCCTTTTGCTGCCCCGGCTTTCGCCTCTCACCGTCGGGCGCGTTCTAGCGGGGCGCCTTCGCCACTGGTGGTCCTCCCGGGATCTACGGATTTCGCCCCTACTCCGGGAGTACCCCCCGCCTCTCCCGCCCCCTAGCCCCGTAGTATCCCTCCCAGTTCCCGGGTTGAGCCCGGGCCTTTAGGGAGGGACTTACGGGGCCGGCTACAGGCGCTTTAGGCCTAGTAAGCGTCCCAACCACTCGCGGGGCTGGTATTACCGCGGCGGCTGACACCAGACTTGCCCCCCGCTTATTCCCCCGCCTTTTTAGAGCGGGGAAAAGCCCCCTTGCGGGGGCACTCGGGGTAGCGCCCTCACGCTTTCGCGCATTGGGGACGTTCCGCGCCTGGTGCGCCCCGTAGGGCCTGGGCCCTTGTCTCAGTGCCCAACTGGGGGCTCCCCCTATCAGGGCCCCTACCCGTTATAGGCTTGGCGGGCCGTTACCCCGCCAACTACCTGATGGGCCGCAGCCCCATCCTCGGGCGGCCACGAGCGGTAGCCCGTGGCCCTTTCGGGAATGGGGCGTTCCAGCACCCATTCCCTATCGGGGATTAGCCCCAGTTTCCCGGGGTTGTCCCCGTCCCGAGGGCAGGTTAGCCACGTGTTACTCAGCCGTCCGCCACGCCCCCTTGACCCGGGGGCGTACGACTCCCATGGCTTAGCCCTACCCCGATAGCGGTTGGGTCCGGCAGGATCAACCGGAATCGGGGTAGGGAGGCCTTTCGTCCCTCGCGCACCCCTGTCAGAGATGAGGTTGCCGGGGTTAGACCCACGAGGGGTACTGCCCCGGCGAACTCATCCCTCCACTGTGAGCGTCCTGCAACCCCCCTCATCTGTCGGGGGTTGTGTGCGAATACATACTGTACGCGTGGATCATTTAAAGCTTTCGTCGTGTGACTACGTCGTATCTAGGGAGGGGCTAGGGCTCCGACTTTATTAACGCTATTATTCCCGAAGGGGTCTCTTATCCCGCCTTGGAGGAACTGTACAAGTACGCGGCCGAGAAGGTCAAGGACGCAGACCCTTTAGGCCTGGGCACGGGGAGGACGGTCAGGGGGCTCATAAAGTACTTGCACGAGGCCGGCGCACTAAAGGGGAAGACGCTAGTTACTAGCTCCGTGGACACGGAATTGGCACTGGCGGAGCTGGGTTACGTTGTCAGCGGCTTGACCGTGAGGCCCAAGGCCTACGTGGACGGGTTCGACGCCTTCCTGGAGGAGGAGTTCGTTCTGATTAAGGGAGGGGGAGGGGCGATGACGAGGGAGAAAATCTTGGCCTACAACAGCGACTTCAGGCTGTACATAGGCGACTCCTCGAAGGTCAAGAGGGACAAGTTCGTCGTGGTTCCCGTTGAGGTACTGAGCTTCGCTTTGCACTCCGTGCTGAGGAAGCTTAGGATGGAGGGGTTCGAGGCCAGCGTCAGGGTCGGCCAGGGCAAGATGGGGCCTGTGGTCTCGGACAACGGGAACCCGATAGTCGACGTGACGGTGGAGAGGGGTAAACTTCGGGAGCTGACTTCGGTTCTCGACTCTATTCCGGGAGTGGTCGAACACGGCGTGTTCTACAGGGACTTGATAGAGGAAGTCGCGGTCTTCGACAACGGGCTCGTGAAAGTGAGGGTTAAGTGAAGTGCGGGGGGTGGGATTCGAACCCACGCAGGCCTACGCCAGCGGATGTCCCCCACGAGGTCTTGAGTCCGCCCCCTTTAACCGCTCGGGCACCCCCGCAGGATAGAGAGTTGTCGCCTCGCGATTTAAACGTTGCCCCTCGAAAAAGTCACATCTTCTTGAGGACTAAGCTGGTGAGGGTCGAGGCGACTCCCTTCACTCCCCTTATGGCCTCTATCACCTGGTTCAATTCTGCTGTGTCCTTGGCTTCCACCCTCACGAGCACGTCGTAGTCGCCGCTGACCTCCATGACCTCCTTGACCCCTGGGATCACTGAGAGCCTCCTGGCGACGGAAGTGGTGTAGACGTTCGAGTCGCACTTCACCTGAATTAAGGCCTCTATCCTCTCCGGGGGCTTCGGCTTCAGGGTTCTTCCAGTGACCTCCTCCGCCAGCTCGAGCAAGTCCTCGTCCCTGAAGTACCTGGCCGTCGGGTTGGCCTTTATTTTGGCGAGTATTTGGTCTATCTCCGCGTCGCTGAGCTGGACTCCCATCCTCTCGAACCTGTCCTTCACCGCGTGCTTGCCGGTGTACTTGTCGATCACGTAATCCCTGCTCCTGCCGAAGGTCTCTGGGGGCATGAACTCGTAAGTCCTCGGGTCGTTCAGGACTCCGTGGACGTGCACTCCCGCCTTGTGGACGAAGGCGTAGTCCCCGGTTATGGGGAAGTTGGGGGGCATCGAGATCCCGCTGTACTTCTCGACGAGCGCCGCCACCTGCGGGAGCTTGTTGAGCTTGACCACCTCTATGCCGAAGTGGTACTTGATCGCTGCAACTACCACTTGGAGCGGGACTATCCCGACCCTCTCTCCGAGGCCGTTGACCGTGGCGTGGATTATGGTAGCCCCTCCCTCTACCGCTGCCAGGGCGTTAGCCACTGCCATGCCCAGGTCGTTGTGGGCGTGGATGTCGTACTCCACCCCGGGCACGTCCCTGACTAGGTTGGAGAAGAGCTCCTTCGTCTTGCTGGGGTAAAGGATCCCCACTGTGTCTGCTATGCTCACCCTGTCAGCGCCCGCGTCCCTAGCAGTCCTCGCGACCTGAACCAGGTAATCGTAGTCCGTCCTGGTGGCGTCCTCCGCCGTGAACCTGACCTTTAGGCCGTGGCTCTTCGCGTAGCTGACGTGCTCCGCTATTATGTTGAGTGCTTCCTCCCTCGAGACCTTGTGCTTTGCCTTCAGGTGGATGTCACTGACCCCGAAGAATATGGCGACCCTGTCGACTTCGAGCTCAGCAGCTATCTCTATGTCCCTCTTGACCGCCCTGCTGTGGGCGAGGATCTCAGAGGTTATGAGGCCGTCCCTCTTCAGCCTCATGATCCTCTTGATCCCCTCGTAAATGTCGGGCGAAACTGCGGGGTGCCCGGCCTCGATCATCGCCACTCCGAGGTCGGAGAGTGCCTTGGCTATCTCCACCCTCTGGTCTACGCTGAACACCACTCCCGGCGTCTGTTCACCTTCCCTTAGGGTTGAGTCGAGGATTCCGACTTTCATAGGTTCGAACTTAGGTAAGAGGCTATTAAATTAGTCAGCCCTCAATGGTTCGGAATTCGCACTAAACGTAGGAAAGGACTACGGAAACCGCCTCGTTCAGGCCGAGCTTGGACGAGAGTCTCTCGAGGGCTTTGGCTAAAGCGTCGAAGACCTCCCTGTTCTGCCTGACCAGGTCGGCGTTCAGGGCGTAGCCCACTATGATGGCCTCCTTCACGTTCTTGCTCTTGAGGTACTCGTCGAGGACGTCGTTGAGCACCTTCTCTACGACCCTCTTGTCGACCTTCCCCCTGACCGAGTTCAGGATCGCTAAAGCATCCTCGACGCTCATTGTGGGGTCACCCTGGAGCCCACTTCTTCCCCTTCCAAGTACTTCCTCAAGTCCCTGAAGTGCAACACCCTGACGGGGATCCCAGACCTCTTGAGTATCTTCGCCGCCAGAGGGTCTATTAGCTCGTAAGTCCCTGCCTTGACGTCCTGATCCCTCGAGAGTATTTCCATGAGCTGGGTGAGTGTCACCTCTTTTAGAGGCCGAGCGTCGGGGTGCTTCCTAGGATCCCTGTCGTAAACGCTGTCGACAGTGGTAGCGAGTATAAGCTCCCTGGAGCCCGTGACTTCCGCGACGAGAGACGCGACGCCGACCGTGGACTGCCCCGGCTGAAAGCCCCCAGTGACCACGGGCCTCGAGACGCTCCAAACCCTGACGAACTCCTCGAAGCTCTGGGGAACCCCCTTGTAGCCGTCCAGGTAAAGGGCGACGAGGAGGGCGTTGAGCCTTGACGCCTCTATCCCCAAGAGGTCGAGGAAGCCCTCGTTGAGTCCCAATTGCCTGCCCTTAGAGATTACTCTTCTCGCCAGCTCCCCTCCGCCCGTGACTACTGCTAAGTCCTCCTTCTTCGAGAGATCCTTAACTGCATTGAGCGTTTCGAAGAGCTCGTCCGACTCGAAGAGCTTACCCGTGAGCTTGAGAGTTAAGGTCACGCGAGGCTTTGGAACCTGCACAAAAAAGCGTTGAGTTTCAGCTGACGGGGTAGTCGTCGGGTAGCTTTGTCCTGAAGTACCTGCCCGTCTCTGGGTCTTTGAAGAGCCCTATCTTGACTCCCTTCCTGCCCTTCGGCGCCAGCTCCCAGACCTTCTCTGGAACTAGCTCCACTTCCTTGCCGTTCGGCGTCTTCACTTTGACCGGCCTCTTGGACATCAATTTCTGAAATTGGCAACAATTCTTATATAAGCCTGGGGGTCAGACGCACTGGCTAGTCCCGCCGTCGAAGTCTATCACCGACCCTGTCAAGTACGACGACAGGTCGGAGGCTAAGTAAACTAGGAGGGAGCCCAAGTCGTTCTCTATGTCGCCGAACCTCCTAACGTCGCTCCTCTCTATGACTTCCCTCCTGATGACTTCATCGAGGCTCTGTCCAGTCCTCTTAGCGAGCTCCTCGAGCCCCTTCAAGGCACCAGGGGTCCTGAAGCTCCCCATTCTGACCACGTTGAAGGTGACGTTGTACTGGGCGTAGTGGTGGGAGAGGATCTTGGCGAGCTGAA
>JBAMMP010000013.1:38047-40568 GCA_039793765.1 Sulfolobaceae archaeon | reverse complement strand
TTGAAGGTGACGTTGTACTGGGCGTAGTGGTGGGAGAGGATCTTGGCGAGCTGAATCAGAGGCGCCCTGGAGACGTCAGCTAGGACGAACTGGGGCTGGGGCTCCTTTACTGTCCAAGAGGAGAGGTAGATCACTCTCCCCCATCTCTGCCTCACCATGTCGTTGAGAACCGCCTTAGTGAGGGTTACTGCCGAGAGGAGGTAGAGGGAGACCGCGTAGTCCCAGTCGTTCAGGCTCGTATCCTCGAAGTAGGAGGGCTCGTTCGGGGGGTTCCCCACGTTGAGTATTAGGACGTCCACTCCGCCCATCACTTGTTTAGCGAACCCGACCAGCTTGACCAAGCTCTCCCTGTTCGTTAGGTCGGAAGTGATCCCGTAAACTTCTGGGCTTATTTGCCTAAGCTCATCCAATGCGGACTTCAGCTTACCCTCGCTCCTCGAGGTTATGACGACCTTCGCGCCTTCAGCCAAGAACCTCTTTGCAACGCCCTTCCCTATACCCTCGCTCGAGGCCGTAACCAGGACCCTCTTACCCACCACGCTTACCCTCAAGCCTGCCCACCAGGACGTCAATCAATTTGCTGGATTGGCCGAGGGCCTTGACCATGTCAATCGCTATTATGTCCTGATCGCTCAGGCCCAGAACCCCCTTTGCCTCTTCCCAGTTCCTGGCCGTCACCACGGTCTCGCAGATGTCGCCGTAAACCTTGACCTCGCTGGATGTCTTGCCGCACAGGTGGAGAACCCTGTACTGCCTGCTGGAGGGCTTCAGCGTGAAGACGGCCTTCAGCTCCTTGCCCCTAAGCTCGCCCAGGTCCTTCATCGAATAGCCCAGGAAGTTGCCCTCCAGGGGTTTCTGTGAGACCAACAGGAACTCGTCGAGAACCCTTACCGCCGAGAGTTCGGAGTAGGGGGATTGGACTTCGCCTACCTCACTCTCCAACGATTTCCCCGAGCCCCTAGCGTACCACGTCGAGATCGGGACGTTTCGGGAGAGCCTTATGTAGGCGATCGCGTGCTTCCTCCTTATTTCGTTGACCTTGACCTCGCCAGTCTCGAAGTCGTAAATCACTTCGACCTCAGGGTCGTTGGGGTCGGGTTTGTATCCCATGGCGTAGAGCCTCCTGCCCGCCTCCCTCTTCAACTCGTCCTTCAAAGGCTCGTAGTGCATGAGGTTCGCCTCGCTCACTAGGCTCGTTTCTTTCTCCCTTATTTGAGCGGGCAACTTGACCCCTATCACGAACCTCCTGTCCGCGGGAACCTTCTCCTTAACGGCGTTCACGAGGGCCTCTAACATTTCGTCGAACTTGCCCTCGCAGACGAAGCAGGTCTTCTTCTGGGGCTTAGCGCCGAAGTAGAACTCGTATAGCCTTTCCGAGTGGGTTATCATGTTCTCCAGGACGACCTTCAGGGGCTCCAAGTCCTGGATTTCCTGATCTTTGACCTTCCTGTCTATCTCCAACAGTAGGGCGACCTTTATCGCCCTACCCCTCTCCTCGTCCGTCAGGCCTGTGGCGAGCTTGGAGAACGCCCTTCCCAAACAGTGGTCGCAGAGAGGGTAAGAGCTCAGGAGCCTGAGGGCCTGGTCTAGGACTCCTTCACTCTTGGGGAACGTACTTGCCAAAGAGCCTCGCGAGGTTCTTCCTCTTCTTGACCATTTTAATCATGTTGTTGGTCATCTCGAACTGATGGATCAACGCCTTGACGTCGTCCACAGTCACCCCAGCGCCCTCGGCGATCCTCCTCATCCTAGACCTGTTGTGGATTAGCGAGGGCTCGTCGAGCTCCTTGTAAGTCATGGAGTTCATTATGGCCATGAACTTCTCCATTTGCTTCTCCCCCAGCTTGAGGTGCTCCTCCCTGACCTGGAAGAGGGTACCGAAGCCGGGCATCATTTCTAACAGCTTGGCAAGACCTCCCTTCTTCAGGGACTTGAACTGCTTGTAGAGCAGGCGATAGGTCAGCTTGCCCTTCCCCGCCATTACGTCCTCCATCTCCTTCTCGACTTCCTGGAACTCCTCTATGCTCTTGAGCCTCTCTACGATGCCCTGAATGTCGCCCATCCCCAGGATCCTCGAGACGAACCTGGGCGGCTCGAAGGGCTCTAACTCGTCTATCTTCTCCCCAGTCCCGATGAACTTGATCGGAGCCTTGGTCACCGCCACTGCCGTCAAGGCTCCACCGCCCTTGGCAGTTCCGTCTAGCTTGGTAACTATAATGGAGCCTATCGGGGAAGCCTCGTGGAACTTGGAAGCCAAGTCGTAGGCCTTCTGTCCTATAGAAGCGTCGATCACGAGGATGGTCTCGTCGGGGTTTATGGCCTCCTTTATGGCCCTCATCTCGTCCATCAGGGCCTTCTCCTGGCCGTAGCCGTGCCTTCCGGCGGTGTCGACAATGATGACCTGGAAGCCCTCCTTGAGGAACTTCTCAACCCCCCTCTTGGCTATGCCCACCGCGTCGCTGTTGCCCCTCTCGCCGTAAACCGGAACGCCGATCTGGTTGCCCAGCTGGATCAGCTGATC
>JBAMMP010000013.1:27792-37947 GCA_039793765.1 Sulfolobaceae archaeon | reverse complement strand
TTCTCCTCCTGAAGCCTCTTCCTTATCCTCTCGGTCAACTGGTAAACGACTTTGACGTTAACGTCCGCCTTGATTAGGGCGACTTGTAAGTCCTTGAGGAAGTCGTTTACGGCCTTGTCGTAAGCTGAGGATCCAGACAAAAACTTCTTTACTGCGTCCCTTAGACCTTCAAGCACCTTCCTTGACCCTCATGATCTTCTTCCTTCCCATGATCTCCCAATACTCGATCTCCACGCCGTCCGCGAGCTTGTTCGCTATTTCAGGCTCCTTCGGCATCTCCATCTCGAACGTCTCGAACGTGTTGAGGTCCATGACCTGGAGCTTGTCGCCCATTACCTTGAGCACTTGGCCTACCTTCTTCTCTATTATGGGGACTTCGACCTGCGAGTCCACAGGGGCCATGAGGGTCTTCTTGGCACCTGTGAAGAGGCCTACCGCGATGACGTTGGCTTTGGCGCTCCCGTGCTTTCCGGTCTTTGCTTTCGTTATCTCGACTACCCTACAGGGCTCTCCGTCTATCACCACGTAGCTGCCGACTTTCAGGTCGCCCACAGTCGCGTACTGAATGCCCATTACGGATCGTGAGATCTCTTGAGGGAATAGGCAAATAACTTTGTTGCTCCGAGCTTTGGCCCCTCATCACTGGTCAGGAGGATCCTCTCTTCACAGCAACGGGATTTTTAACGAACCTCAAGATTTAGGAGTTATGGGCTGGAAAATACGATGCAGGGTGTGCAACACCGAGCGGGTAATCAGGATAAGCTTCGACATCTCGAAACAGCCTGCAGTCTACTACTATTGTAACGTCTGTAAAAGGAACACTTTTAACGACATCCTCGAGTACATTGACGAGGGATGAAGAAGCTCCAGACTTTGAGCGGTGAAATGACCTGTCTCGGCCGACCTCAGGCGATGTAGTCGTTGCTTTTGACCTTCTCTGGGATGTAGTTGAAGGCCAGGAACTTCAGGCCCTTGCTCGCCATGGCCTCGATCTCGAGCTTCGATTTCTTCTCCAGGAACATAGATATCTCCTTCTCCCAGGCCTTGGTCTTGAACCACTCGTAGTTCTTGAGCTCCAGGGCCCTCTTTATGTCAACGTCCTTGGCCTTGATTATGAAGTTCTTCCTCTCCTGCTCGCTCAGGTAGGGCTTCTTGTTCTTGTCGCCGAAGACGTCCGACATTGAGACGCCAAGGAACCTCGCTTCTGGGGTGGCGAGCCTCTCGCTCTCGTGGGACAGCTGAATCGAGCCTATCCTGAAGACGCTGTAGATGTACCACCCGTAAGGGTCTGCGTCCGTGAGAATGTAAACGGGGAGCTTGAGCTCCTCGTTGAGCCTCCTCACGAACCTCCTTGTAGCTCTATCTGGCTGGCCTCCGCTCGTGACGAGTATAACTTTGTACTGCTTCCAGAAGCCGATCCTGTGGAGCTGCTGGAACACTGCGTCCTTCTCTATGACTAACACGTACTCCGCGTCGTAGTCGAGGAACTCTATGAAGTCTGGGGTGGGCTCGATCGCGTAGGCGCCGTGGCCCATCTTGCTCAGGTCGATGACGTCGTTTCCGCTCCTTATCCTCATATCGCCTACCACTTTCCCTTTCTCCTTGCTGAGGATCAGCATCTCCTCCCTGAGCAGTTTCGTGTAGACCTCGATGTCCACAATGACGTCGTCAGACTCGTCCTGCTCGTCCCACGTGTTCTCCTCGTGGACTTTGCCGGTCGGCTCCTTCAGGAGGAGGGTGTGTTTGCCCCTGTAATAGAGGTCACGTATAGTTGGGTACTCGTCGTTGATCAGGGCCTCGTAAATGATGCTCGCCATCAGCACAGTTTGCATGAACTTCTTGGCCTCGTTCAAGTCCAGGAAGTTCCTCTTCAGCCTGTCCTCTCCGAGGAGGAGGAGCTTCCTCTGCTTGTCGTAGACAGTATTGCTCAGGGTCCTTTTCGGGATCTCCAGTACTGGAGGCTCGCCGTTCTTGATGCCCTCTATCAGCTTAACGAACTTCTCCCTCAGGATCTCCGCCGCTTGTCTCCTCTTCTCCTTGTCTATTTTGGAGACGAACTCGCTCATAGCTCCTCCACCTTGTAAGCGTCTATTTGGGCCTTCATGGACTCGTCCAACCCTAAACGCTGGAAGACCAGGTCGGTAAGCTTGAGCTTTAACTCCTTATAAACGTCGTTCTGCGTGTCCCTCTTGTTCACGACGAAAGCCGCGAGGCTCTGGCTGACCTCTGGGATGTACTTGAGGTAAGTTATCAGCTTCATCTTGGCCTCCATTTCCTTCCTCTTCTCTGAGATGTAACGCTCTAGCCTCCTTGCGACTTCCTGGATCGCGTTCTTAATCTCCCTCTCGATTTCCTCGACGTCCGAAATGCTCTCCTTGCCCGCGCTCTTATAGGGGACCTTGGTGCTACATAAATGAACCATGACTACTAGAGGGTACTGATCCCCTTCAATGCCGTAGTTCTTCCAGTCGATCTCCTTGGTCGCTACCTTGTAGATCACGTCGGAACCCTCGTCGTAAATGAGGGGGATCTTGTTGGCGTACCTTAACACTATTGGTTCGGGTTGAGGGACTATGTCGCCCCCGTAAGCTATCCCGACCTCAACGATGAAGGGGTGCCCCTGATATGCTTTTGGCTTTCTGGTCACGGCGGCGACGAACTCCGGGTTGAAGCTCTTCTTGAGCCCCAGCTCGATTAAGTCCTCGCCGATCACCGAAAGCGACTCCGGCGACGGAGGCCTCAGCTTCTCTAAGTTCTTCATAGCCTCGACCAGCTTCGCTATCTGCTCGTCGGTTAGCCTGTGGATCTCTATACTGCCTCTCAATCCTGCCTTCTGGAGGATCTCGTCGGCCGTTGCCTCGCCCACGTGCTGGAACTCGTTTATCAGGAAGTCCCTAAGTTTGATCGCCTTTCCGTCCTTCTGATGTATCATGTACTTGATCTGCTCTATGTCCACACCGTAGGGGTGGGGCTTGACCTCCTTGGGGGGCTTCGGTATTTTGTTGGTTAACCTCTCGAAGTAATGGACGTTCCCTTCAGGATCCTTGAAGACGAATTCAGCGTACGGAGTAATTATGTAAGTTCTTTTGATGTACTCGAGTATTTTGGACTTCGACCTCTGCCAGTCCCCCACTAGGTGAATGGTGACGTTAGTGCCGTGCCAGCCGTTGGGGTTATCTATTGACCTCCTCTCGAGGACTACCGGCTCGTTCTTTACTATGTCTATCTTCAGCTTAAACATGTATATCCTCTTGGAGCCCTTGGGCGAAGTCACTACTTCCAAAGGCCTCTCTTGGTACATCTGGCTGTAGAGAACAGCTGCCTTAACGCCTAAGCCGTACATTCCCCTGGACTGCCTGAGCACGTACTTCGAGCTGTAGAGCACTCTAGCGAACGCGTTTGGAACGACGTGGGGCGGGATCCCTATACCGTTGTCCTCGACGTTGACCCTGTATATCTGCCTAGCCTCGTCAACAAGGGATATCTCGACCTTCACGGTCGGGAGAATCCCGTGGACGTCAGTCGCGTCTAAAGCGTTCTCCACGAGCTCCCTAACGGTCTGGTAAAGCGCCCTGCTTGGGTTAGAGAAGCCCGCCAGCTCGGGGTTCCTCTTGAAGAACTCGGCGGGCGAAATCGTGGTGTACTTCTCCTGTGAAGACATCAGTTAATCCGCACCAAAACAAATTGCATTAACATAACCTAAAAGTTATGTCTCTATTAGAGACGATAATATAAGAGGTAACACGACAGTCGCGTCTCCGTAAACCGTAACGTGGCGAGATGTCGGCTTCAACTTGTTCCAGCTTATAGCTTCCCTCGGTTGAGCACCGCTTAAGCTCCCATCGTACTCCTGGGCGGTCGTGACGTAAACGGCGTAGTCTAGACCGTCCTTGAACTGGTTCCACCATATCGTGTGGTGCTTGCTTATCCCTCCTCCTATAATTAGGGCGGCGGACTTCCTGCTCTGGAAGACCAAGTCCTTGACGAGCCTCTCGTCCTCAAAGAGGTTCAGCTTCAAACCAGTGAACTGTGAGTAGATGAACAGGTTAGTGCCGAAGGATCCGTCGAGTATCCCAGGGACAATAATTGGTACCTTAGCCTCGTAAGCAGCCCTGAGGATCGAGTTCCTGTCGTTAATTCTCTTGCCGAACTCCCAGAGCAACTCGTAGCCCGACCACTCCTTCCTTTCTTTAGTAACCTCTGGGATAACGGTCTTAACTGCCTCCTCCACTTTAGGACCGTAACTCTCGAAGGGTATGAACACGTTGCCCAGCCTGTGAATCTCCAGGTCCCTAAGCATTGCGTCGTCGACGAAGAAGGTTCCCTTGTAGTACTTCCCGCCGTACGCCCTCGCGATGTCGTGATCTATTGTGCCACCAGTGGTGACGACTACGTCGAAGAACTTCCTCCTTATCAGGTCTGCGAAAAGTCCTCTGAGCCCAGTTGAGACGAGGTTCGCGGTGAAGCTAAGGAACCTTAAATCTGCTTCCCTTAAAGCCTCCTTGAGGATTTCAGAAGCCTTGACCACGCTTTCCGAAGAGAAGCCGTAGACCTTCGAGAGTATCGCCAGCGCTCCTTTGGCCTGCTTGAGATCCTCTAGAGTGACGTCTTCTATGGCGTCCTTGAGCAGGTCAGACCTGTTCATCCCTTCGTTACACCTATTGGCCTTAGCCTGGCAACCAGTTTGGCTATCTTGACCTCGTGGGCGACGCGGGCAACTCTGTCCACGTCCTTGTAAGCGCCGGGAGCCTCCTCGGCTATGACCCTTCTCGTAGCTGCCCTCACAACAATTCCTTTAGACGCCAGGTTCTCCACAACGCTGTCCACCGGGTAAGTCCTGGTCGCCGCGGCCCTGGACATCCACCTCCCTGCGCCGTGGGGAGCCGTGAACCAAGTCCTCCTTCCCTCGGGGATTCCCACCATGACGTAACTCGCTGTCCCCATGCTTCCCGGGATTAGGACCACTTGGCCTATGTTCCTGTGATCTGCGGGGATCTCTGGGCTTCCAGGCGGGAAAGCCCTAGTCGCTCCCTTCCTGTGCACCAGGACCTTCTTCCTTTTCCCCTCTATGTCATACTCCTCTATCTTAGCTATGTTGTGGGCGACGTCGTAGACTATGTTGAGGTCTAACTTCTCGGGATCGACCTTGAACACCTTGGCGAAGCTCTCCCTCACCCAATGGGCTATCATTTGCCTGTTAGTCCAGGCGAAGTTAGCTCCTGCGGCCATAGCCCTTATGTAGTCCTGAGCCTCCCTGGTCTCGAACGGGACAGCTGCCAGTTCCCTGTCTGGCAGGGTTATGTTGTACTTCTTCATAGCCCTCTCCATAATTTGCAGGTAGTCGCTCGCGATCTGATGTCCTAACCCTCTTGATCCGGTGTGAACCATTACCGTTACTTGACCTTCGTGTGTGATCCCCAAAGCCTTAGCCACTTCAGGGTCGTAGATCTTGTCCACTACCTGAACCTCGAGGAAGTGGTTCCCGGCACCCAAAGTGCCCAACTGTGACGCTCCCCTCTGCTTCGCGATGTTGCTCACCTTGCTCGCGTCAGCTAAGTCCCAGCTCCCGTGTTGTTCAATGTGCTCCATGTCCCTCTCCCAGCCGTAGCCCTTCTCTACTGCCCACTTCACGCCGTTCTCAAGAACCTCATCTAGCTCCCTCAGACTGAGCTTCACCTTCCCCTCGCTTCCGACTCCGCTAGGTACATTGCGGTACATCTCCTCGACCAAGTCCTTCAGCTTGTCCTTGACGTCCTTGTAGTCCAAGTTGGTTCTGAGTAGCCTGACCCCGCAGTTGATATCGTAACCTATTCCGCCGGGGCTGACCACTCCGCCCTCGTCAATAGCTGTGGCCGCTATTCCGCCGATCGGGAAACCGTAGCCCTGGTGACCGTCGGGGAGGACGTAAATCGACTCCTGAACTCCAGGGAGGCAGGCGATGTTCATGGCCTGCTTGAGCGTGAGATCCTGCTTCATCTTCTCGATCAGGACGTCGTCCGCGAAGATCGTGGCGGGGACTTTCATGCAGGGCTGGGCGCCCTTCTCGATCCTCCACTCGTAAGGGCCTACCCTCTTAAGCGGTACTTGAGACGACACGTGATTTGTATTACCGCGGGCCTTATATTGTCATCTCGAGAGGATTTTTCGGAACCGAGTCGGGGAAATGAGGAGTGTGGCGGACTCTGAAGCAGTGATGAAAGAACCTAACTGATCCTAGATTCTCTTGACGGCCCTTTCCCTTCTTTTCTCTTCGAGCTCCTCGTACTTCTTCATTACGTCCTTTAGGTTGAGGCAGTCGGGATCGGAGGCCTCGATCAAGTCCTTGAAGAACTTGTACGCGCAAGCCTTGCTGTGAAAGTAGAGCCTGTTGCCCTTGAGGGAATAAACGATGCCCTGCCCCTGGTAAAATGTCCGGCCACAGACTATGCAGGTGAACTTCTCTCTCATTCGCTCGCAAACTCCATTGAAGCTTTTAAAAGCAAACGCGTGAATTTCGGGCAGTCTGACCCAAAGGTGTTCGACTAATGTCAATCACTATGAACAGCGCCCTTCAGTCGCTGATAAAGGAACGTGGCTGGACGGAGCTGACCGAGGTTCAGAAATTAGCTTACGAACCAATATCTTTAGGATATAATGTACTAATCGTAGCGCCTACAGGCTACGGGAAGACCGAGGCTGCTATTCTCCCCATACTGAACAAGCTCGTCGAGAAACCCCACGAGCCGGTGGCGGTCCTGTACATAACGCCCCTTAAGGCCCTCATCAACGACCTAACTGTCAGGATCTCTTGGTGGGCCGACAGGCTCGGTCTCGAGGTGGGGAGGAAACACGGCGAGGTCTCTCAGTCCGAGAAGAACAGGAGGCTCAGGAGGGTTCCACATATCTTGATAACCACGGTCGAGGGGCTTGAAATAGACCTGGACTGGGCGACCAGGTTTAGGGAGTTCCTGAAGAATGTAAAGTGGGTCATAATCGACGAGGTTCACGACCTCGTTGGGACGAAGAGGGGGGCCCAGCTTAGCGTGTTATTGGAGAGGCTAAAGGACTTCGCGGGCCACGACTTCCAGAGGATCGGGCTCTCGGCCACCATAGGCAACCTGGAGGGCGTGCTGAAGTTCCTCAACGGGTCTTCGACTAGGCCCGCTAAGGTCATCAAAGTCCTGGAGAAGAAGAAGATCAACCTGAAAGTCGTGTCTTTGAAGGGCGAGGACGCCTGGAAGAACGTTGCAAAATACGTGAAGGAGACCCACGTGCCGCCGACCCTCCTGTTCACCAACTCGAGGTACGCGACGGAGAGGCTCTTCGAGTCCTTGGAGCATTTGGGCTTAGACAACATTTACGTCCACCACTCGTCGATCTCAAGGGAAGAGAAAACCGCCGTTGAGGAGGCCTTGAGACAGGGGAAAGGGAGGATAGTGGTCTGCACGAGAACCCTAGAGCTGGGCATTCACGTGGGCGACATAAAGAAGGTCTACATGTTCAGGCCTCCCCCGACAGTGATGTCGCTCCTTCAGAGGCTCGGCAGGTCTGGACACGCTATCGGGAAGGTATCGGAGGGCGAAATACTGTGCGTCGAGGACTCGGACGTTCTAGAGGCTTCGGGACTCGCGAGGTTAGCGGCGAGAGGGGAGTTAGAGCGTCCGATTATCGTGCCTTACCTCGATGTGGTAGCCAGGGAAATAACGGCAATGGCCATGCAGTACGGAGAGCTCGACATAGCAAGAGCTTTGAAAGTACTGAAGAACTCTTATGTCATGTCTAAGCTAAAAGACTCAGACATTCTAGAGGTTATAGATGAGCTGGTTAAGAACGGCGTTCTAGAAAGGCACGATAATAAGCTGAGCCTAGGTAAGTCCTTCTTCAAGATCTGGAGGTTCGAGAAGAACAACAACATACCGTGGTTCAGGAGCTTCCAGGAGTTCTTCAGCTTCGTCAGCGCAGACGAGACGTTCACGGTGAACTACGAGGGTAAGCCGATAGGCGAGATCGACGCCCCTTACGTTTACAGGCACGTAAGGCCTGGAGACACGATTAGGATAGCGGGCAAGATCTGGAGAGTGAAGGCTATCGATAACTACAAAATGAGGATTGAGGTAGAGAAGCTACAGACCTCACAGGCGGAGATTCCTCTCTGGAAAGGCGATGTAATTCCTAAGTCGCCGATTCTAGTAAAGGAACTGAAACGTATAATTAAAACTAGGGCGTTCCCCGAGGAACTTAAGGACTTAGGGGAGTGGTTGAGGAAGAACGGAATAAGTTCCGGCGACTTCCTGCTCCAGGAACAGTACAACGATGAGTACATATACTTCACGCTGGTGGACGAAAGGGTGAGCAACACCGTTGCCCACTTACTACTTTCACTAGCAGTGAGTAAATACGGTACAGGAGTCGCTGCCAGAGCCTCGATTTACGGCTTCAGCGTGAAGGGCGTTAAGGAGGATCTGTTCAAGAAAATCCTAGAAATGGACGAGAAGACCATCAAGAAGAGCATAATAAGGGTCGTAATGACATCGCCTTACTTCGTCAGCACTCTGAGGGAGATCCAGACCAGTTTCGGCAAGGTAGGGAAACCGACCAAAGAGGACAGAATAATCGTCAGGGAGGCGCTGAGACAGACCCTGATAAGGAGCTTCTCAATCAAGGGGACTATAGAGTTCTTAAGGAAAATTAAGGAAGGGAAGACGAAGGTCTATCGCCCCATTGGCCCCCTGAGTCCTTTCGCCAAGTTACTCCTGAATCAGGCGCTGATCAGACCATGGATAGGGGGGTACACGCAGAGAATTTACGAGGAGTTGAAGGAAACCCCGATGACGCTCGAGGAACTGTCGCAACTAGTTGGACTACCCGAGAAAGTCCTGTTGAATAAACTGAAGAGGATGAGGAAGCCGGGATTGCCGTACAGGGTAACTTACTTCGTCGATGTTGAGACTAAGGACACGAGGTGGGTCGCCGTTGACGCGCTGGAGAAAGTCGCCAAGAGCCCCGAGTTCCTCTCGTCCTTCACGCCGTCCTTCCACGACGAGAGCTACATAGTGTCGATAAAGCCAGAGTACGGAGAGAGCTCCTCTATCGAGTTCATAATTAACGTGAAGGATCTGGAGAACCCAGAGAAGCTCCTCGGCAAGATATCAGTGGACGAAATTGGGGAGCTCAAGATCAAGGATCCGTACGACACTTTCATCAACCAGTACGCCTTGAGGTTCTATTCTATACCGAAGAGGGCCGTTCCTTACCTAGTGCTAAACGCTATTACCTATTACCAGAGTTTGAAATATGGGTGATGAGGCCCTTAGGCCTCGACGGGTGAAGAGGGTCCGTGTTTCTGATTAGCTCCCTTTAAGAGCACACAAGAAGACTACTCCTTTGACAACCTTTCTATCGGCTGGATTGCCACGCTCGTTGTTTTGACCGGGTAGACTCTCGAAGAGATAATGTTAAAACGACCTGATATAACCTGAGCCCATGTCGAAGAAATACGTTGAAATCGTCGTCAGCCGTTCAAAGAGCGTCGGGGATTACGTTTTGGACATAATAACGCTGTTCAACCAGGGGTTCGACGAAGTCAAGATCAAGGGGTTAGGCAGGGAGATCTCCAAGGCTGTGGACGTCTTCAACGAGCTCAAGGAAAGGTTAGAGGGCGGAATTGAAGTGGCGAACGTGCAAATAGGGACTGAAAAGGAAAAGAGGAGGTCGTCATACATAGTTATAACTGTCGTCAGAAAGTGAAGCTTGAACGTCGGAGACCGTACATGACCTGATTATCTCCTCCGGGTCGAGCTCTCCGGCCGCGACCTTATCTATCTTATCGAGTAGCTCCGACGTAGTTCTCTCCTCCAGCAACTCAGGGTACTTTTCAGATATCACGCTGAACGCGGTCAGCCCTTTCTTAGTGACTACCAACTTTTTGCTTCTCTTGCTCTCGACAGCATACCCATGACGTATGATCGTTTGAATCGTCTTCGCGTAAGTACTGGGCCTACCTATCCTGAACTCCTTCATTGTCCTTATTACCTCAGGGTAGTCCATCAGCTGGACTGCTGATCCTAGGGTGGGCTTAACTTCAACGTCGAACCTGCCCTCAGGGAGCGTACTAGTCCTCACCGGCAGGACGGAGGAGAAGCCGCCTTTAACGCTCTCTACAAGCTCTACAGTTCT
>JBAMMP010000013.1:0-27692 GCA_039793765.1 Sulfolobaceae archaeon | reverse complement strand
AGCGAGACGCTTTCGAGGTACTGCTTAGCTATGCTAATGCCGTAGGACGAAACGTACGTGGAGTCGGTTCTGTGATAAGTGATCAGCCCCATTTCGAAGAGGTCTTGTGCCAGCCTCATTACCTGAGCTGGGCTCCAGCCATAAAGCCTGGAGGCCTCCTCTATGAGCTGATCCGTGGTGAAAGGAGGCTTGGGGTTCAGTTGTCTCTCCTCCTCAGCTATCTTCTTCACGTTCACCGTAATCCTAGTCCTCTTCTCCTTGCCTAAGAACACCCTGAACTTGTTGCCTTGAACGTCGATTACCGCTACGTAACCTCTGTTCTTAACGTATTCCTGATAGCGTTTAGCCAGCCACTTCAGGACAGGGCCCTGAACCCTTCCGCTCCCGTTGTTGGGGTCGTTGAGGGCCTCTTTCAGAGCTTTGCTCACCCTGAACCCCATAACTCTGTCCTCGACTCTTCTCACGAGGTGAGCGTTGACCAAGTTCAGGTCTACGTCCCTAGGATGTTCCAGTGCTGAGAGGATGCCGTGTTTCGTGACCTCGTGATACGTCACTCGCTTAACGTTCGGGTTGAAGAACTTCACGGCGTTCATGACGTCGAAGGCTATCTTCTCGCCCTCAACGTCAGGGTCGGTCGCTATCAGAACTTCGTCTACTTGAAGCGCGAGCCTCCTTAACACCTTCACGATCCTCTCCGACGAGACGACGTCCTCGCTCCCACAGTAAGGACAAACCGTAGAACTCGAGGAGAAGCTCCTCCCGCAGGACTTACACCTCTTCAACCACTCGTAGTGAAGTCTTACCTTCGAACCTTCTATCTCCAGCCCGTAGTAACCCACGTTATCCGTGGTCAGATCCGTAAGGTGACCCTTCGTGGCGACCACGGAAACGACGTAGTAGGCGTCCTTCGCGGGAATTATTGTCTCATAAACCTTCACGCCGCTAATCGTCCTGGACGAACTGCGTCCGAAGAGCTTGGCAATCGTCCTCGCCTTTGTGGGCGACTCGACGACCATTAACGCGGTTCTGACCTCGACCTCTCTGCCTTCTTTCTCCCTGGACTCGACCATCTTCGTCCTCAGGTCAGCGTAATTGATTGAGTCCCACTCGACAGGATCGGTTTCTACGCCGAGGAGCTTCAACCTCTTCATCAACATCTCGTAGAGCAATGGGTTATCGACTACGGTCAAGGCAAGCCCTAGAGTGAGCCCCTTAGGGGTAAGCCTGCTCGACCTTCCCGACCCTTGGATGTAAGTGGAGTGATCGGGTATCTCGACAATTATGCCCTCTGAGGTCTTCCTGAAAACGGTGAAGCCTATCGCAAACGCGTCGCTGGGTTCAGACCTGAGCACCTCTAATGCCTTCTGCTTGAAGTCCTTCGCCAAGGTCAACAGGTCTGACAGCTTCCCCGTCAAAGTGCTTCCGTTCTTGAGGGCTAAACGAATCGCGTTTAACTCCCCGTACGAGAGCCTCAGGAACTTACTGACGTCTCTCTGATCAACTAGTCCTTTCTCCAAGAGCACCTTGATAGAGTTGATCGGGTTGTTGAGGTAGTCCGAGGCGTTCAGCCTGATCTTCGGAACGCCGTCGAAGACGACATTGTAAATCATCCTCGGCTCGTCGATCCCTCTGACTGCCACCCCGTAATGCGTCGCGTAACCTATCAGTACGTCGTATTCTCCTCTAGAGAACTTCTCCAGGAACTTCCTTCCAGATACCGCCAGACCCACCTTTAGCCCTAAGTTTTCCGCGACTTCTTTTACCCTGAGAAGCTCGGCCTTGCCCTTGTCCTTCGAAACCAGAACCAACGTTTTGTCGCCCAAAGTCTTCAGTACCTCGGCGATGTCCTTCGTCGTGAAGGCGTCAACTACGTTCCTCACGTGCAACTGAACTGTAGTTAAGTCGAAATTCACCAGCTCCCTAAGGGCCCTTTGCTTCAGCCCTTTAGGCCTCAGAGTGGCGCTTGCCACCAGGAGTTGTGCCGTGTTCTTTTCGACGCCTTCTAACTTCTTGGTCAGTTCCTGTACTCTCTTTACGAGTTCCTCTTGGGGCTCCTTGGAGACCGAAATTATCGCTTTCAATCTCGCCAGTTCTATCGCGTCCTCGTAGATGTCCTCGCTGTAGCCTAAGATTTCAACTAACTTATCAGTGGACTTCCCGCTCTTTAATAGGGCGTCAGCGTCGTCCAAGACAACAACGCCGGGAGAGAACTCCCTGAGCTCGCTCGAGTTCCTTATCATGTAAGTTACCGTGACGACCTTTACCGGCAAGGCGTCACCGATCGATGGAACTAGCCTGGAGATATTCCTGGCTACCTGGTCCCTCAAAGAGGCTGTAGGAACTACGAACAACACCTTTTTACCCGACAGAGCCGCGAAGGCCGAGTAAACCATCAATGTGGTGGTCTTGCCCATTCCTGTAGGGGCTGAGAGGGAGAAGCTCTCGCCGTTGGCCATTCGGAACAACCAGTATTTCTGTAAAGGTCTAGGCTCGAACCCCGTAGTTCTGACAAAGAAATCGTTCAATTTCCTGAACTCGGTCACGTTGAGGTAGTGCTCCCATAAACCGAGGAGAGAGTTTGTAGAGACCAGACTCGAATAGGCCTCGATTATGGCCTCTCCCTTCTCGACGGCCTTTCTCCTTGCCGTAGAACGGTCTACTATAGGCATGCACCTGGAGCAGAGAAGCCCTTCCATAGCTCTGGTTGAGGTCAAAGAACCGCCACAGTTAGGACATAAGTTGGGGTAAACGACCTCTATCATTCGTAGTGAATTCCTTTGGCTACAGGCTACGTTTATAAGGAGCCGGGTTGAGTGTTACCGTTCTAGATAACTTTTTAACTCCAGAAGGCTCTCGTGTTTCTAGCCTTTGGGTGAAAGCATGAGCTCGACCCCCAACCCGAGCAACGTAGTACTAGTAGGTAAGAAGCCAGTAATGAACTACGTCCTAGCAGCCCTAACTCTGCTGAACCAGGGCGTTCCAGAGATCGTAGTGAAGGCAAGGGGTAGGGCCATAAGCAAGGCCGTTGACACCGTCGAGATCGTCAGGAACAGGTTCCTCCCCGACAAGGTCGACGTCAAGGAGATCAGGATCGGCAGCCAGGTAGTGACGAGCCAGCAGGACAACAGGCAGTCCAGGGTATCCACCATCGAAATAGTCCTCAGGAAGAAGGCTTAAAGGAAAGGCAATATACTATCATGTTTTTATCCCTCCACTCCCTTTAGAGCTAAGCGATGTCGAACCCGGCATATAAGGTAGAGTTCGAGGGTAAGGCCAGGATTGGCGAGATCTTCGGCAACATGGTTTCGTTCCAGTTGAGGCCTGAGGACCTCACTAGTCCTTTAGCCATTCAGATGGCTATTTCGAGGCTTTACGAGGAGCTCATGAAGGCGATGCAAGGACCACCCACTAAGCATTACGTCGCCGAAGTGAGGTTCAACGACTCTACGGGCACGCCCGTCACGGTAGGCGTCGACTTAGGCCAGACTTTGCCTCCTCTGAGCAAGAAGGAAGTGAAAGTGAAAGTGATCATCGAGTTCTACGACGAAGAAGCCGAGAACGCCTAATAATGTAGCTTAAGGCTAATTGCTCTACTATTTCATTCATTGAAAGAACTCTATACTTGTCTTCAGAAACCTTTATTATTATACCAGACTTTATAAAGTACTTCAACCTGTTCCTCGCGACCCTTCGGCCAAAGACTTTCTCGAGGACAGCAAGAGCCTCGAAATATGTGAATGGTGTATCCTTGAACTTGGAGTTCAGGAGATAAATCATCACGACCTCGCGTTTTTTCAACCACCTCATCGTCAACAGCCTAGTTATTCCTCACCGCTCAGCCCTTACAAGTCCTTTCATCCGACAGCACCGTTAATTTGAGCGCGAGGGTAGAAAAACATAACATGTATGTTGATCGAGGAGACAAGGTCTGTAGACCGGGAGAGTACACTTCAATAATGAAGGGCGACTCAGTGCTCGTGGCCCCTGGGCTTCTGAAGGTTTCCGGCAGGACGGTGATGTACTCGCCACTCTCCCTAGTCTCAGAGAGGTGCGCGAAAACTATCGAGTCGCCAGCCTGGGTCGACGCTTATACTGTAAAGGGCGACGAGAAATTGATTGTCCTTTCAGGAGAGGAAGAGGTCGAGGGAGACGTAAGAGTTGAGGAGCCTAAGTTCCTGACGGGCTTCTCTTTTAAGAAGCTCTTCACGAGGCTCAGACTTTCGTTACACCGTGACTGTCCTGGAGTGAGTTTGATGACGATATCTGGCAGACCCCTGCTGACCTTCTCTAAAGACAGTGTCTACTTGTGTACGGATTGGCCTAACCCAATTTTACTCGCTCTAGCTTTCTCGGTGTTCTATTATATCAGGCCTGAAGAGTAACCTAAGCATGCGGAGGGGAGGGGTGACGAGGTCTTGGTAATAATTAAAAGTTGCCACTTAATCGTACCGTAATCCTACTACACTCCATCTTGTAAGTCGTTCCCTAATCTTCGTTATTCAATAATAACCGATTCGGTGTGGCCAAGGATTCGAATGAGGGGACATCCGTTGTCGAGCTCTAGTCTCTTTGACGATAGACGCTTCGCTCTCTCATCTTTGGCTGAGGAGTAGCGCATTTGGCGAAGAGATGTTACCGTTAACATTTGCGTGCGAATACGCGCAGAGTACATCTAATTTTTTAAATTAACAAAAATTGTTGCCCACATTCGTCGGAGTTGGTTTATGAAACAAGGTTGTAAGTGGAAGCCTTATTTGGGCTAATTATTAATTAGTAATTATGGGTAAGAGGATAACTACCATTTCTGTCTCTGAAGAAGTCAAGGAGAGGTTGGAGAGAGAGAAAGGAGACTTAAGCTGGGACGAGTTCTTACTCTTGTTAGTTAATGAACACAAGAAAAGGAGAGTTGAAAAGGGGTTAACGAGGTTAAGGGAGATACTGAACGAGGACGATATTAAAAGGATAGAGGAGAGCCATAAGAAGATGCATGAGGAGTTCAGAGTATGACGTTAATAGACACTTCAGTTTTAATAGATTTCTTAAGAGGAAAAATGGAAAACTTAGGCGATTCGATTTCTGTAATTTCATTAATGGAAGTACTAAGAGTTTTAAACAAGGAGAAGAGGCTTAAAGTCCTCAAGGAGTTAGGGGGAATCTACACAGTTTACCCGATTGACGAGAAAGTCGCATTGGAATATGCTGAGCTTTACTACGAACTGAGGAACAAAGGCAAGGTAATAGCTGATTTGGATTTGATAATAGCCTCCACTGCTAAGGTGTATAACGAGAAGCTAATAACGAGAGATAAGGACTTCTTAGCTGTAAAGGACTACGTAGACGTTGAGGTTATTTAAGCTAAAGACATACCTTCAGTAAGTTATCGTCTTAGTAAACCTACAAATTTTTGCGTTAATGAGACTGTTGTTGGAGAATACTAATGCTTATCGTCTTTAAATTCCCAGTTTACAGCTTACGTAGTCCTCTTGAACTCATTGAACTTAACAAGTGTATCAGGAATGTAAAAGACGGAACAGGATTAACGAATCTGCTACGGTATTCCTCAGGAGAAGTAAGCGTTATAATATTCCATCATCTTCCGCCTTCCGGAGCGTAATTCAAATTTCCTTAAATGGTTCCATCGCACCACAACCGAGAATAGAACGTGAAAATCAGGAGAGGAATACACCGTCCAGATCGAGGGACTTCCTCTTCTTGGCCTGATATTCCTCGGGCGTGCCCTTTGTTACTATTTCGTACATTACAGCGTTCTTTCCCTCTTTAGGCCTGAGGAGCCTACCCAGCCTCTGAACGAACTGCCTCCTCGATGACGTGCCTCCGACTAGGATTCCGACCTCTGCGTCTGGAATGTCTAAACCCTCGTCGCCTACTGTAGTGACCACTAGCACCCCGCTCTGAGAGGCCTTGAACGACTTCAACGCGGACTCCCTCTCGGACTTGCTCAACTTACCAGTTAGTAGGAAACCGCCCACCTCTTTGGCTATTTCCTCCGCCTGCTCGACGAACTGAGTGAATACGATGATTTTCTTGCCCTTATTGGCCTCGACGAGTTCCTTCACCTTCTGTACTTTCGCCTTCGATAAGTTGATGATTTTCCTGGCCTCGTTGAGCAGCTTTAGGGCGTTTATGGCGTTCTCATCTCCCTTCTTGGCCAACTCGACGAGTTCCTTCACCTGCCTTCCGTTGGCGAGCTTCTTGTACGCGTTCAGCAAGGATCTGACCTTCAGCTCCTCCTCTGGGGTGAGCCTCACTTGGACAGTTACGACCTGGTAGTTGGCTAAGTAGCCTCTTTCAGCTAATTCGTTGAACGACTTGAAGTAAACCAAACCTCCCATTAAACTGAACAGCTCTACGTGAAGCCCGTCCTCTCTGAACGGGGTAGCGGAGAGAGCCATCCTATAAGGAGCGACAAGGCCTTCTGCTATCGTCCTGAACTTGTCGGCGGGCAAGTGGTGGGCCTCGTCGATTACAAGGAGGCCGAACTTGTCCCCCAACTCGTCCACATATCTATATGCCGTTTGGTAAGTCGCGACAGTTATCAGCCTGACCTTTTTCTCTTCGGAATAGAAGAGGCCTATATCTGTCGGCTTAACGTCTGTGAACCTGAGTATCGTGTCCCTCCACTGCATCATTTGCTCTCTGGTAAATGCAACTATCAACGTCGGCACGTTAACTAAGGTGATCGCGGCCGAACCAACGACGGTTTTACCTGCGCCTGTGGGAAGGGCTATCACTCCTCTGTAACCGTTTTCCTTCCACTTTTCCAAGGCCTCCTTCTGATAGTCTCGCAACTCGCCCTTGACGGTGAACTTCCCCCTTGGCTCTCTCAGATAAGACAGTTTGTCGACGTATTCCGATCCTTTTTCATTCAAAATCTTCAAAATCTTCGAGTAATTGTGAGGGGTGGTGAAGAACAACTTGCTTTCCTTATCGTACTTAAGTATTTCTTTTAATTCGGGATATTTCTCGTAGAGGAAGACGTAAGATTTAACCGCCAGTTTTCCGTTATTCCAGTATATTTCCAGATCATAGTCAGGAAGCGTCGCCTCTCTGATTTCCTTCTCCAAATCGCCCGTTACCTCAACGCCCAAATCCTTTAGTAACGATATGGCCTCGTTCGCCTTTACACCGTTTTTCTTCGCCCTAATGGGATCAATTACGAAGTACGACCCTTCAGAGCTACGGGACACGAATCGGGAGAAAGTGAGCAAGCGTGAGAACGTTTCGTTATCTACCCATCGCCTGATCAAGAAAGTCCTCAAGGTTACCCCCTATGAGTTCGTAATGCAGCAATGTCCTTTTACCGAAATACTCTTTGGCCTTGCTTAAATCCTTGATACGACATATCATGTACGCGTAGCTTCTGTCCTCCACAGTTACCTCGTAGAGCGCTATATCGTGACAGAAGTCCAAATTGTATTCGACGGGCCTCATGAGCAGGATCTCCTCAACGTTCTCCCTCACCTGATCAACGACCAGAATAACACCGACGCCGTCGTCTAGCATTAGGCCTACGTACTTCTTCCCTAAGTAAACCGCCTCGCTCACCGCGTACAGTAAAGTCCTGTAAGAGTCTGGAACTCCTATTATCTCCGCTACTTCACTTATCTCCACGGGATCAAACGTGGCTGGTTCGGAATATACGGTTGTTATATCTACCGTTGACACTAAGGAGAACGCTGACAGGATAGCCGAAACCCTGGTGAAGGAGAGGCTAGCAGCATGCGTGAACGTAATGGGCCCCATAAGCTCAACCTACTGGTGGGAAGGTAAGGTGGAGAAGTCCGAAGAGTACCTACTTATCATAAAGACCAGGAAAGACGTGTGGGAAAAGCTGAGGACTAGGCTGAAAGAGATCCACCCCTACAAAGTTCCCGAGATTTTGTCCCTCCGAGTGGAGGACGGAATTAAGGAATATTTAGCTTGGATCGATGAGAGTCTTCAGCATGGTTGAAGCTGACGAGGCGCTCGTGAAGAAACTGGAGAGGCTCAGCCTGATCTCGCTGAAACCTGAGGAAGAAAAGAAAATGCTCAGGGAGGTCAAGGCGATACTCGAGTTCTTTGACAAGATCAACTCCCTAGATCTGAGCAACGTAGAACCGCTCTTTCATCCCCTCGCTGAGGGCAAGCTGCGGAAGGACGAGGCCACCACAGGGCTTAGTAGGGAGGAAGCCCTGATGAACGCGTCTAGAAAGGAGAACGGCTTCATTATAGGGCCTAAGATACACGGTGAGTGAGTTGATCCCAAAGATTCAGAGGGACCTCGCCGAGGGGAGAATAAGCCCAGAGGACTACGTCAACTCTTACTTCGAGAGGATAAAGGCCCACGAGGGAAAGGTGAGGGCGTTCATCACCCTCAGGACGTACGAGGAGGTCTTGAATGAGGTAAAGAAGTCCGTAGAGAGGCTCAGGCAAGGGAAAGGAGGGAAGCTCGAGGGCATCCTGATCGGCGTTAAGGACAACATCTCGACGAAGGGAATCAGGACTACCTGTGCGTCGAAAATGTTGGAGAATTACGTACCCCCGTATGACGCAACCGTAATAGACCGGATCAAAGCTGAGGGGGGCATAATCGTAGGCAAGACTAACATGGACGAGTTCGCCATGGGATCAACTACGGAAACCAGCTACTTCGGTCCCACAAGGAACCCTTGGGATCTGACAAGGACTCCTGGAGGGTCTTCTGGAGGTAGCGGTGCAGCTCTAGCTGCCCACTTCGTAGAGATCGCTCTGGGGAGTGACACGGGCGGTTCGATCAGGAGCCCAGCGGCTTACAACGCAGTCTTCGGCCTCAAGCCGTCCTACGGGACGGTCAGCAGGTATGGATTAGTAGCTTACGCGAACAGCCTCGAGCAAATCGGCCCCATGGCGAGGAACGCCGAAGACCTCGAGATCCTCTACTCCGTGATCTCTGGGGACGACCCGAAAGACGCCACTACGGTCTCGAAAGTCCTAGAAAAGAGGGAGGTCAGCCTGAAAGGGTTGAAGCTCGGAGTGCTGGAAGACATGATGGAGGCCTCGGACAAGTCCGTTAGGGGCGTCGTAAATGACGTCCTTAACAAGCTGGCCGGAGAGGGTTCTGAAATAAGGGAGGTGAAGCTGGGATACCTCGATTACGCCCTGCCTGCATACTACATAATTGCGATGTCCGAGGCGAGTAGCAACCTAGCTAGGTTCGACGGAGTTAGGTACGGCTACGGGGCCCATTCGGAAGGCACCTGGGTCGAAGCGTATTCAGCTAACAGAGGGGAAGGCTTCGGCTGGGAAGTCAAGAGGAGGATAATGCTAGGTAGCTTCATTCTGAGCGCTGGCTACTACGAAATGTACTACATAAAGGCCCTGAAGGTCAGAAGGCTGATTTACGACAGTTTGAACTCCCTGTTCAAAGCGGTAGACTTCGTGTTGTCTCCAACAATGCCGGTGTTGCCGCCGAAAATCGGGGAAGTCATAAGCGACCCGCTGAAGCTCTTCGCCATGGACGTCAACACTGTTGTTGCCAACTTAGCTGGCGTCCCGGCCATATCCGTACCTGCCGGCTTCTATAACGGCCTACCTGTGGGCCTTCAGGCTATGGGACCCTATCTCTCAGACTATGCAATCCTCAGCTTCGCTAAGCGGGTTCAGGAAACCACGGGCCTGAAGGACCTCACGGCGCCCTTATAGAGCGTTTTATTAAGTACGCGGAGAAACTCGAGACAATGGCACTCAGGCTAGAGACGTTCAGCCTCGTGAACAAGGCCCTAGAGAAGGAGGGCTACCACATCATCGGGAGCCACAGCGCCTACAAGAAGTGTCACTGGACGCACGAAGCTCTAGTCAACGGCAGGTTCTGTTACAAGGGCAAGTTCTACGGAATAGAGAGCCACAGATGCGTGCAGATGACTCCCACCTCTTCGTGGTGCTGGCTGAGGTGCGTCCACTGCTGGAGGCTCGAGCCGGAAGACGTAGGCATAGAGTGGGACGAGACCAAACTCCCAGAGTACGACGACCCAGAAATGATAGCCGAGAAGTCGATAGAGGAGCATAGGAGGGCCGTTTCTGGGTATTTCGGCAGGCAAGACGTGGACAAAGAGAAGGTTAAGGAAGCGATGGAGCCCAGGCACGTCGCAATTAGCCTCACGGGCGAGCCGACGCTCTACGAGAGGTTGGGCGAACTCATAGCCGAGTACCATAAGAGAGGTCTGACCACTTTCCTCGTTACCAGTGGCGTTAGGCCTGACGTATTGGCTTCGCTAGAGGAGGAGCCGACCCAGCTCTTCGTAAGCCTTCAGGCACCAAACGAAAAGAAACACAAGCTTATCAACAGGCCGATAGTGGCCAACTCCTGGAATTTGATAATGAAGACCTTGCAGATCCTGCCGAGCTTCAGCTCTCCCACGGTTATCAGAATGACCATGATAAAGGGCTACAACATGTCCGAGGAGGACGCAAAAGAGTTCGCTAGGCTGATAGGGATCGCCATGCCGACCTACATCGAGGTCAAGGCCTACATGCACGTGGGACCTTCGATAATGAGGCTCACGAGAGACGCGATGCCCAGCCACACGGAGGTCAGGGAGTTCGCCAAACTGCTAGCCAGCTATACGGGCTACAAGATCCTTTCGGAGCACGTGCCGAGCAGGATAGTCCTTCTAAGCAAGTTGAACAAGCCGATCCAAATCGGCAACGCCTGGAGCGATAAGTGGAACTGGAGCACGCCCGACGTCGACGACGACGCGAGTGGCGAATATAAAGGTTTGTGACTTTCCTTGACTTTTATGGAAAGGTCGAAGTGCGAAGCTCTCTGTGACCTCTACCTTTACGCCTCAAAATTCGCTTACAAAGTCGTAAAACAGGAGGAAATAGCCAAGGCTCTCGGAGTTTCCCAGCAAACCGTCAGCAGAGTGCTTAAAGAGCTCGAGACTTCGGGGTGGATAACGAGGAACACCTCGAAGGAGGGTGAGATAGTCAGGCTCACTCCCTTAGGAGAGCAGAAACTTTTGGAAATTGTTGAGGAGATTTCGAAACTCGTCTCGATAAGCCGGAAACTCCAGATGAAGGCCAGGGTCGTGTCCGGTAAGGGCGAGGGCAGTTTCTTCGTTTCTTTGACCTATTATAAGGAGTCCTTCCTTAAGTACCTGGGCTTCGACCCGTATCCAGGGACGCTTAACGCCATAATCTACGATAGGGTGTCGCTTGAGAACAGGGTGCTCTTGGACATGTACAAGGGGATAGAAATCCCGGAGAAGAGGGAGCCGGACAGAATCCTAGGGAGCGTTAAGGCGTTCCCAGCCTCGGTCAACGACTTCTCTCCTGCCGCCCTCGTTATTCCCTCGCGTACAGTTCACCCCAAGAGCATAATCGAGCTGATTTCGCCAGTTAAATTGAGGGAGAAGCTAAACCTGAACGACGGCGACGAAATAAGCGTTGAGGTCTACGTTTGAGCCTCTTTTCCTTTCATCTCTCCCTTCTCGCAGAACTTCTCCACGATGTCGGCGATTATCTTAGAGGAGCTTGAGTGGTTCCACGAGTTCAGTCTTTCCTTCATCCTGACGATCTCCACGTTGTCTAAGCCACGTTTCCTTAGTTCTTCCCTTAATTTCTCTTCGTCCACCTTCTGGTCAGGGCCCAGGAAAATGATGTCCGGCCTCACCTTTAGAACCGAATTGAGGAAGTCGTTCTCGTCGCCCAAGAAGGCCTCGTAAACGTACCTGATGGAATTCAGTATTTCGAGGCGTTCCCTCTCGTTCATAACTATTTTCCTTTTCTTAATCCGCTCGGCGTTCTTGTCTCTGGAAACCGAAACGTAAACCCTTCCGAGCCTCGCCGCCTCTTTCAGGAACTCGATATGCCCTGGATGGAGAAGGTCGAACGTCCCTCCGACGAACACTTTCTTCCCTACGTCGCCCTTCGTGTCCTGACCGGTAAGGAGGAGAACGGAATCCAACAAGCCTTCCGCGTAAACTATATCCACAAGCGCGGTCACCTCGTCGCCCTTGGACAAATAGTACTCTGAATCCTCAGTATACTGTCTCGCTAAGTCAACGATTCTCCTGAGCTTCTCGTCCTGAACGTTCACATTAGCGAGCCTTTCCCTCATCCCTTTGATGTACTTCATCACTCTATTGCGGATCTCATCAGCCATTGTAGCCCCTCTTCCTCCACGAAGTGAAGCCTTCTTGACGGAAATAAGAGTATGTGGGGCGGGTCGCTGAGACTCGAGTTGGGAACCTCGCTTACTTTCATAACGGAAACCTTCTCGTCGTCGCATCCCAGCCTTTGGCCTATTACTACGATTCGTTCTGGAGTGACAACGCCCTCTTTGAACCTCTCCTCAAGCGAAGTCAGGATTGATATAGCCTCCTTAGACGTCATCATCCTTCCGTCTTTGATGTCGAGAAACATGACAGTGTGGAGCCCCTGCTCGTCGTTTGCCTTCAGAACCCTGTATGGAGTCTCGGAAGGGACGTTCTCAGGAAAGGTCACCGTCACTGATCTTCCCAGTTTATAGGACGAAAGACCGGACTTGGACAGGAAGTAGCAGAGGACTGAAACACCAGGGATAACCTTGACCTTGTGACCGCGCTTCGCCGCCTCTATAGCTAAGGCCTCGTGCGTGGTCGCAATAATGGGATCGCCGACGCTGGCTATCGCCACTTTTTTGCCCTCGTCGAGGAGGGCTATGACCTTCTTGTACTCGTTCTCCAGATCCTTCCTGGACGCCCTGACGACATTAATGCCCAGGGAAGAGAGCCTCTCCGGGGTTATGTCGCAGGAGAAAGACGTGTAGGTGTCGAAATAAACGACGTCAGAGCCCTTCAATACCTCAAGCGCTAGTGGCGTAGTGAGCTTCCACGACAGACCCAGGCCGACCAGGTAAAGAATTCCCATATGTTGAAACGTTATTACTCGAGGGCTGGATTAAGGCTTATTGAAAGTGGTCGAGATACTTCCAGGCATAGAGATAGCAGGCGACCTGCCCGTTATTTACCTTAGGCCAGCGAACGCCGTGGTGATCTCTGACACTCACATCGGTTACGAAGAGGAAATGGCGTCGCAGGGCGTTTTCATACCGCGAGTTCAGAAGAAGAGGATGGTCGAGGCCTACACGAAGGCCCTGAACTACTTCAAGGCTAGGCGCCTCATCATCAACGGGGACGTGAAGCACACTTTCTCCAAGCTGACCAGGCAGGAAAGGGAGGAGCTCTCCCAAATCTTCGCCGACCTAAAGGAGAAGGGGGTAGAGGTCATCGTAGTGAGGGGGAATCACGACAATTACATAGGTTCTATCGCCGATAAGTTTGAGGTAAGTATAGTAGAGACCTATTCTGTCGATAACGTCATCCTTATGCACGGGCACGTGGAAATGAGCCCGGAGGAGGGGAAAATCTACATAATTGGGCACGAACACCCGAGGATAAGCATCAGGGATAGCCTCGGCTTCAAGCGGAAGTTCAAGGCTTTCTTGGTTGCGCCCCTCAAGGGCGGGAGTCAGGTTCTGGTCTTGCCGTCAACGGCTATCTACCAACCTGGGAACGATATATCCCTAATTAGGTCCAATTACCTCTCCCCTCTAATGCGAGAATACGCCATCCTAGAGAAGGCGAAACCCTACGTTATCGTTGAAGGCGAGGGCATAATGGAGTTCCCGGCTCTAGAGTTGATTAAAGACCTACTGTGAGCCAGGATATGTTTAAAAACGCTTATTAAAGCCTTTATAAGGTGAGCTCTATATCTGACGGAGCTTCTGAGAGGAAAACTAAGCACCTTATAGTCAATATAGAAAACATAGTTGCGACGGTCTCTTTGGAACAGACCCTCGATCTGTACGCGATCGAAAGGAGTTTACCGAACGTAGAGTACGACCCGGATCAGTTCCCTGGGCTCATTTTCAGGCTCGAGAAACCGAAGGTCACAGCCCTCATTTTCAAGTCTGGCAAAATGGTGGTCACTGGAGCGAAGAGCACAGAGGAATTAATCAACGCGGTTAAGAGAATCATAAAGTACCTGAAGAAGTACGGGATCGACATCATAGGAAAACCAAAGATTCAGATCCAGAACATAGTTGCTTCAGCCAACATCATGGTTAATGTGAACCTCGACATGGCGGCCTACTTACTGGAAAACAACATGTACGAACCGGAGCAGTTCCCAGGACTGATTTACAGGATGGACGACCCGAAAGTCGTGTTACTAATATTCAGCTCGGGCAAGATGGTTATAACTGGAGCCAAGAGGGAAAAAGAAGTTCATGACGCCGTTGAGAAAATCTACAACAAGCTGACCGAGCTCGGCTGTACTCAGGAAATCCCAGAGGAGGAGTTAGAGCTTTAAATCGCCGACTTCGATATCAAGGGTAAATGCTGAAGCACGGAAAGTACGCCTACGTAGAAGTGACGAAGGACGAAGGGAAAAGAAAGGTAACCTACTACATTAAGGTTAGAGTTCTCAAGAGCAGAGATAACTCGGATCCCCAGAAATATGTAGTCCTTGGACTAGTAAGAACGAGCAAACCGAAAAGGGCCAAAGTGCTCAGCCTGGACGTCCTACCTACAGACGCGAAGCAGAAAATAGTCTCCTTACTTTAACTTTCCTTGTTCCCTATTCTTTTCTCGGCTACTGTGAGTATTACATATGTAAATATCAACGCGGCAGCACCAACAGCCAGGTCTAACAAGCTGTTTTGTTGCTCTACCAGGGTGTTAACTAGGCCGTTAGTGCTTATGTTAGCGAAACCCTTACTTAGAGCCCAATAGATGAACACGATTGCTATGATTTTGTAGACTTCGTGCCACACCCTAAACTTTTCATCGGAGAGGAGTTTCGACACGCTTTTGGCGGCTAAGAACACGACCGCTGAAAGCACTAGGAAGGGTAGGAAGGCTTGAAAGTAATAAAGCGCGTAAACGTAAGCCGGTAAGTTCTGATTGAAAAGGCTCTGAACGGCTATATAGGAATAAACGCCCCCCAGAAGTAATATGCTGAGCGAGATTAGAGCTGAGACGAACATTAGGGCCGAACTCTCCCACCATTTCTGAAAGACGTCGTCAATGTTGTAACCCCTGACAATGAAGAAGAGGCCTATAACCAGGGCTGAAACGGGGGCTATGTACTGCCCCAATCCCATGAGGCTCAACAGTCCCACGATCAGCAAAATTAGACCAGGTACTCCTAGGGCTATCCTCGAATACCTCGGCTCTTCAATGATTTTCCTGAGATATTTTCCCAAGAGAGCGTAAACTTCCTCTACGCTCTTCGATTGCTCTACTACCACATGTTTGATTCCGACGACTTTCACTCTGGACTGGATCAAAGGGATCGCTTTGGCATCCTCTGGGCTATCGTAAACGATGTAAGCCCCAGTAATTCTGAGGCTCTGGATAACGTCGTCTAACTTCTTCGAGAACTCTAAAGAGGCCAGAGTCCCGCTCTCGCTCGAGCCGGACAAAAAGACTATTTGGACGTCGTAGCCCTTCTGTTTTAATTCGTTGTAGACGTTCAGGGCGACAATCATTGTGTTCAAGTCGCTGTCTTCTGGACGGTACTCCATAAATCTCGAAATAGCTTCCCTGGCCTTCTCTTCACCTACTACAGGAGTTTCGATACCTACACGACCTAGATCGTCGTCGAAGTCAATGTACATTACCGCTATCCTTTCCTTCTCCATCCTCTGAGGAACCCTCGCCGTACAAGATTTTTAGGTCTTCGAACGAAAGCCTTGCCCCTTGTTTGATCTTTTCTTCGATAACCTTCTTCTTCATTGTCTTGATCTCTTCCTCCTTCTTCATCCTTTCCGACTCCTGGATTCTCTTCAGTTCGGCCACCAGAGAGTCACGCTGAGCTTTCAGCTCTCCGATTTTCCTAGTCAATTCGTCTACCTTCGCTTTCACTTCTTCGACCTGCTTCTTTAGCTCTCCGATTTCCTTATACAGCTTGTCCCTTTCTTCTTTCAAAGACTGATAAATCTTCTTTTTCTCTCCAATTTCCTTAACCAGAACTTGCAACCTTTCCCTCAAATTGTTGAGCTCGACCCTCTTGGCTATGAGCTCCGCCTTATTCTCTACTTTTTTCTCGTTAAGTTGTACCGCTTTCTTGACGAGTGCCAACCTCTTCTCCAGCTCGACGATCCTCGCTATCAATTTCTTCTCCTCTTCTAAGGTAAGCGTGTTCGTCTGGAGCTTCCACTCTAGGGCCTTTATCTTCCTCTCCAGCGAGTTCACATCGACGTCCTTGAAGTTGGCCTGAACCTTCTTGGCCTCCTCAAGCTCCTCTCTTATTTTCTTAATGACTTCCAGAAGCTCCGAGCGCTTCTTCTTTATCTCCCTCAATTCGTTTATCCTTTGGTTGAGCTCCTCCCTCACCTGAGCCAACTGTTGCCTTACGCCTCTCAGCCTCTCGAGCTTCTCGTTCTTTTTCTGCCTCAGTTTCCTGAGCTCGGAGATGAGTTGACGTCGCTCATCTATTGTATCGGATATCTGTTTCTTGAGCTCGGTAATCTTCTCTATGAGTTGCTCCTCAGTTGAGAGGGACATCAATGCACCTCCAAAGGACGAATTCTTCTTTCTAATACCTAGGTCAATATATAAGAGTTCCCGCCATAAGGTTCCCAGGGAGACGCGATCAGAACCAATAACTGGTAAGGGCGTACGTAGGAAACATAAGTAAAATCTTTGCGATCATCAGTTCGGTATTACCGATGAAACATCTATATTTAAATAGGTACCTCAGTTCCTTGTGACGCGTTTCAAGGTTGTTGATCTCGGCGTAGTTGAAAGGACAGTCCTGAAAAATAAGGTACTCATCAGGGCAAGGAACGATCTGGACTTCGAGAAAGCAGATCCGACTGGCCTTGTCGTATTAAACGAGAAGGGTGAGAGAGTCGCTAAAGTTCTCGACGTCATCGGTAACGTTAAATCGCCTTACGTTCTGGCTATGCCCCTCGTCGATACTCCAGTTAGCGGGAAGGTGTACCTGGAAATCGTAGAAAGAGAAGGGGGACGCAGGAAGCCTAGGAGGAGGTGACGGGGATGAGCTCCGAGGCTGTTGAGTCGGGAACATGTATCGGAACTTGTTTAGTAACGGGCGGATGTCACCAGCCCATTTACGACCATAGGACTGGGTCCCTGGTTTGCGCGGCCTGTGGTGAGGTTCTCGAAGAGAACCTACCAGACTTGGGGAAAGAGTGGAGATCCTTCTCCGCCGAAGAGGAAGAGGAGAAAGCTAGAGTAGGCGGCCGAATAACGAGTAAAGTTCACGATCTGGGGCTTCACACAGAGATAGGAAGCGGTAGAGCCAAGAGTCCCAGGTTCAGGCGACTGGTCGCTCTAAATAGGAAGATAAGGGTAGGCACTTCGTCTAAGAGTAGGAAACAAGTGAGTCTACTCCACGTCATGAACGCTGAGGCTTCCAGGCTCGGTCTTCCAGAGAGCGTGAAGGAAACCGCCGGAAAGATAATTATGGGACTGGTAGAGAGGGGTCTGACTTCCAGGCTCTCTAAGGACAAATCGTTAGTACTTGCGACTATCTACTATGCCGCGAACATAAACGGTTACCCGTTAGCTCTCTCGGATCTACTGGCCAGATATTCGTTGAAGAACGATAAAGACAAACTGTGGAAGGCCATGGCGAGGGTCCAGGAAGTCATGAAGGCCCAGGGGCTTAGGCCGAAGACAAAGGCAACAAACTACATTCCGCAGATAGTAGGTAGGCTAGGGCTTTCTAACAAGGTCATGACTAAGTCGGCAGAGCTACTGAACCTCGTCGAGAAACACGGTTTGAATAGCGGAAAAAGCAACGTTGGTCTTAGCGCTGCCGCAGTGTATTTAGTGTCCTCGCTCTTCGATGAGAAGAAGACACAGAAGGAAGTCGCGTCCGTAATAGGCCTAACGGAGGTATCAATAAGGAACAGGTACAGGGAGATAATTGAAAATTTCGATATCATAGTCAAATTATAGAAACGTTTTATATTATATCAATTTTTAGTTAATTTTATTCGCGATATATGTAAAGCTTAATAAGCGTATCGTACCTATATATTAATTTCAGTCGAGAGTGGGTGTTTCGGCTTGGAGTCAGAAACGGTGTCGTATGAGGAGCTGATCCTCCAGAAAATCAGGGACGCCGGCCAAAGGGGAATAACGCAGGCTGAACTCGCAAAGGAGTTGAAACTACCGGTAGACGTGGTGAGCAGGACTCTTAGCCAACTGGTCAGAAAGAAGAGGGTTATCAAGAAGCCCGTTAAGGAGGAGAGCAAGACCGTCGTTAAGTACTTCATCGCTGAAAGCGAGAAGAGACCTTTGCTAGTTGAGCTTAACCTTCTTGAGAAAATTCCGTGCTACACGTGCAAGAACTTGTTCAAATGCGGGAACGGATCTGTCATTAATCCGGGGAGCTGTACTCTTCTGACTAACTTTTTGCTAAGCCTCGAGCCACACAGTCTCTGACTTTATTAAAGCTCAGATCAGTCTTGAAGCCCTTAGGATCGAAGTGCGTCCTCCTGGCGTCGCCTAAACAGCTTATTAAGTCGGAAATTTTGCGTGGGCTTGTTTTCGCGGTAGAGGCCAGGAAGTCCGTGTCGTAATAAGGCTCCGAGTACCTTACTTCTTCTTGAATCAGTTCCAAGAACTCCTTCTCTTCTTTTTCCTCGACCGCAGATTTTACCTTGGCTATTGCTTCGCTTTCGCCCAACTTGCCTAACCAAACTGGACCGCCTCCGTTCATTTTAGAACCACAAATTGGACAGCTAGGCTGGCACGAGCAGTCCGACTTCACTCTGTAGCCACATCTTGGGCACTCGTAAACGTAACCCAAGTTTTGCAAGCTCTCGTTGGATTTCCCCGAACCCCTTATGACCTCTAGAAACACTCTATAATAGTACTCTCTGTAAAAACTGACCAGGGGTCTAACTCCCTTTTCCAGCACAGCGGCGTAGCGCACTACCTTGCCTATTAGAGCCCTCAGGCCGAACTCCTTAGAGAAACTCACCCTCCCATAACACGTTAAATCGTATTTTCTCCTTGCGGAAGATCTGGAGGCGCACTCCAAGGCGGTAAGGTCTGTGGCGGTCACGCCAAGATATTTAGTGCTGGAGTTAAGCGCTGAGAGTAGGAACGGCGACGGCGTGCCGAAGGGGTCTATATCGACGAACTCTGCCTTGACTTCATAAAGCAACGCGTTGACGTCCCTGTTCGTTACCGTTATCTTGACGTTATTGAGCTCTGCGTTCTTTTTAACTAGGTCGACAGCCAGAGAGTCCTTGTCGTTCGCTATCACTTCTTCAACTCCAGACTCTATCTTATACCTCAGTGCCCTGACCCCGGTCGCGGACATGCCGTCTATCGCGCTCTTTACGGGAAATGCTTTCAGGAAAGCCACGCTAATGTCCCTATTGAACTTCATTTTCGGGTTGTAGAACACGGGGGCCCAGGACGGGTCGAATCTCTCGCCTCTCTTGTACTCTTCAGGGTCTGGAACGAGTAGCCTTACGTGACCCTCTGTAATCTCCTTTAACTTCATGCTCTTCTAATCTTGCCTGCTCTTAATATAAAATTCTCCGCCAAACATTCTCACTATTTTCTTTGCGTTTTCTATTTTGGAGCTGTCCTCCGTGACTACTACGGCAACGACTTCGTCGTTTTTAATAGCCGTTATGTCTATTGGCGTGTACGAATACTCGAAGACCGCGTACCCCTTTTCGCTGAGCTCCTTTGCCTCCTTATACTTAAGTTCAGTATTCGGCTTCACTTCGCTCTTGGGCACCTCGAATATGTCCCCTAGCACTTCTTCCCCGAAGAGATCTACCAACTTCCGAGCAATGTTGAGGGTCACCTTGTTCGTGATGCCCTTTTCGTATTCATAGACGGACATCCTCGTGACGCCGAGTTTGTTAGCGACTTCTCCGAGGCTCATGTCCATCTCGGCCCTCTTTTTACTAATGACCTCGGGCTCGATCTTAACGTATATTTCTCCTTTGCTATAGATCGTGAAGAACTTCTCGCCGCTTAACCTCCTCTCCAGCGTCTTGGGTCTAATTAAAGGAACGCCCTTATCTATCGGGATTTCCTCATCCAGATCCTCGGTTTCCGATACGACCGCTGGCTTGCATGAAAAAGTCGTAGCCAGCTTCTTGAGTTCTTCGGCTTCAGTCCTTGTCACCTTGGCATAATCGTCCACAACCCTTACGACGAACCGCTCCTTATTGTTCGTTACCAGCAAATCGACGGACTTCTTCCCTTTCTTAGGGTAGTCTATGAACTCGTAACGCGCGCCACTCCTTTGTATCACTTTTTCTACTAGCCAAAATGTATTGCCTGCCAATTCAGTAATCCTCTTGGCTCTCTTCGCCGTTATTTATTGAAACGCTGAGAGTAATAAAAATAACAGTGCCATATTGCGCCACTAACCTCTCGACGTCTCCGGTCGTTAACGCGTCGACGTTGTCTCTCCCTAAAAGCGCCTTCAAGGCCTCCCTGTTCCACTTACACTCCTCCACTTGGAATTCACCACTGTTGCTCGTCTTCACGATCACGATGGGGAGCCTCACTAAGTCCCAAAGGTAAATCGGGATCTTAGTGCTCATGTCCTCGGCTTTCCGTTTCGGTATCTCGATTTCCGAGCCGTCGCTCAGCTTAATGACGTTCTTGCCTTTCAGCACTTCAGCTAAAGTCGGCCTTTCAGAAGGGTAGTAGTTCAGGAGGCCCTTGAGTCCTATGTCAATTATCTTGTCTATCATGCCTTACCCGTACTTGGCCAGAATCATTGCGTGATCCTTATCGTAGGGCTCTAAGTTCACTATCTCCTTGACTATGAAACCCGCGTCCCTGAGTTTCGCCTCTTCCGCTTTGAAGATCTCCCTTGGATCCTTCGTCACGTCTATAGACCTTGCCTTCACTGCTAGCAACATATGACCTCCAGACTTGAGGAACTGCCTCGCGTTCCTGATAGCTATGTCGGTCTGATCGGGCTGGGCTATATCGACGTAAAGGACTTCCACGTCCTCAATTAACGGAGCGTATGCATTGGGGAACCTAGCGTCAGCAAGTATTGGGAACATGTTGGGCCTCTCTTGGGCTACCAGCAGGAGTTCCCTAACTATACGTGCGGAGAACTCCACTGCGTACACTTTGCCCTCTTTACCGACTATGTCCGATACGTGGCTCGGGGTAGTTCCAGAAGCTGCACCTAGATACAGGACTTTAGTCCCTTCTACTATCGGGACTTCCTTTAACCCTTTCAGTATTGCCCCGGCCAGCTTCGACCTGAACGCGTTCCACTCGCGGTACTCCGTTCCTTTAACCCTGAAGAGCCTTTCGCCGTAAACGCTGTGGCCTGGGGCTAAGTTCTTAGTGCACAGTCTCGTAGTTCCGTCTTGAGTCTCGCACGTGTAAATTCCCAGGAACTGGGTCTCCTTGACGGTAACCTCGACCATGTCTTTCACCTCTTACCTTTACCTTCCTTACCTTTTGGTTTTTCCTTTCCCTTCTCCTTCTCTTTCTTCTTCTCCTCAGGTTTCTTGGCTACTGCCTCCGGCTTCCTCGGAGGTGGACTCGCGTACTTCGTCTTGATTTCCTCTATTCTCTTACGCAAGTCCTCAACTAACCTGTCACCGATATATCTACCGCTGAAGGCGTCCACCCTCGCCGCTATCGCTAACTTCGCCGCGAGTGCCCTCGCAATCTTACCCCTCTGCCATCTCGGCGAGCCGTGAATCTCGGGGTACTGGAATATAACGCCGTGTTTGGGGGGTTTCCCGCCTTTCCTTAGGGCCCTGAATAACGCCTTCTCAGCTCCAAGGACCTGGATAGTGCTGGCCGGCATCTTGGCTAAGTCCTCTAGGCTACCGGCTAAGCTCAGTAACCTCGCGCCTATAGTCGGACCCACGAGGGCAGTAACGTTCGGTGCGACCTCCTTCATCACCGACTCTAAGTAAGACACGAGTTCCCTCCTTATGTTGTAGAGGTCGACTATCTTAGAGCTCAGCATCCTGATGGCCTTTATGTCGACCTCGGAGATGTCGGCTCCTATACTGCTCTTGGCTGCCTTAGCGATCCTCTTGCTCAGCTCTTCGCTAATTCCGAGATCCTTCAAGGCCCCCTCGCTGAAGTTCTCCCTCATGCCGAGCTCGGTGACGATCTTGGCGTAGGTCTCGTGATCATCTACGATCTTGTCTAGCTCGGGGAAGTGAATGCTGTACCACTCCCTGAGCCTCTCGCTGAACAGGTTGATCGTCTTATCGATGTCGTCGAGGGCCCTTATGGTCTGAATAGCCAGCAAGTCCCTCTTTTGTGCTTCTCCCCTTATTTTCCTCCTCGTGTACTCGAGGCTCAGGTTGTAAAGGTAAGCGTAGAGTTCGTCAGCACTTTTGAACAGGCCCTTCGACGTAGCCACCTCGCCCAGGGAGCTCCTGAACTTAGACGCCCCTATGTGATGGATTTCCGATCTCGCCTTGTATCCGAGCTTTTGAAGGGACGGAATAATGCCCTCGTTCTCTACGATAACCTCCTCCGGCTTGAGCTTCTCGAGGAGCTTGAGCGTCGTGGGAAGGGGTTCGCCCTTCTCGTTCTTTATGAGGTACTCAGAGACTTTGCCTATGTCCCTCTCCATGGGGACGAAGTCCACGAGGTTCCCATTCTCGTCATAGCCGAAACTCCCGATCGCGTGCTCGACCAGATAAATCTTCATCAGAAATCGTCGTGATCTAGTCGCCGAAAGCTTAAAATTTAGCTGATACGAGGAGTCATTTAACATGCCTTCTCACGGATCACTAACTAAGGCGGGTAAGGTCAGAAACCAGACACCGAAGATTCCCAAAAAGGAGAAGCACAAGGAAGTCCCGAGGGTAAGGAACAGACTCGAGTACGAGAAAAGGGTTCTGAAAGCCGAGAAGGCGAAGGCTCCCGCCAGGTAAAGGACAAAGCCTTTTTTGTAGCCAGGAGTTTCCAGTCGTATGAGTTTAGAAGGGTATAAAGGTAAAGCTCTGGAGCTCCTCAAGTCTAAGGGCGTTCGCGTGGGCGATAAGGTCAGGATTAACGCGAAGGGCCTCTCGCTCGAAGGAATTCTGATGCCCAGTTATTCACTCGACGATTCGATTGTAGTTGTCAAGCTGAACAACGGTTACAACGTGGGGTTCGCCGTCGATAACATAGCGGACATACAGTTAGTCGAACCTAGAAGGCAAGTAGAGACACCGAAAGGTGGTTCGACTCCCGAGGCCAGTGAGGTCAAAATAATCAGTACAGGAGGCACCATAGCGAGCAAAATCGAGTACGAGACCGGTGCGGTGAGACCGGCCTTATCTTCCGAAGAGATCATCGAGTTCGAGCCCGAGATCCTCGATATAGGCAAGATCTCGTCCGAAGTCCTCATGGCGATCCTCAGCGAGAACATGAAGCCCGAGTACTGGGAGAAAATCGCCGAAGCGGTGGCTAAAGCCTTCAAGGAGGGCAACAAGGGCGTCGTGGTCGCTCACGGAACGGACACGATGACTTTCACCGCGTCCGCATTAGCGTTTTCCTTCCACGAGCTCCCTGGCCCTGTAGTTCTGGTTGGTTCCCAGAGAAGCAGCGACAGGCCGAGTAGCGACGCTCCGATAAACCTCTACGCCGCGGTTTACACGGCCAAATACGCCCCGTTCGGGGAAGTTGTAGTCGCCATGCACGGCACTACTTCCGACGATTACGTCCTGGTTCACAGGGGAGTTAAGGTCAGGAAAATGCACACGAGCAGGAGGGACGCTTTCCAGACGATCAACGGAGTTCCTTTAGCTAAGTTCCTTTGGAGGGAGAAGACGCTCCAGGTGATCTCTAAGGACTTCAAGCCGAGGGGAGGACTCAAAATGGACGCGAAGTTCGACACGAGAGCTTTCCTGTTGAAGTTCTACCCTGGCATGTCGCCAGATATAGTCTACTGGTTGGTCGACAAGGGCTATAAGGGCATTATAGTGGAAGGTACAGGCCTAGGCCATACGTCCACGGATTTCGCTGAAGCCTTCAAGTACGCTACCGAGAAGGGCGTGTTCGTAGGGATGACCTCACAGTGCCTCTTCGGCAGGGTGAACATGAACGTCTACACCACGGGTAGACAGCTCCAGAAGTCCGGCGTAGTTCCGCTTGAGGACATACTCCCCGAAGTAGCGTTAGTAAAGCTCATGTGGGGGTTGGCACACTATAAGGACTTGAACGAGTTGAAGGAGTTCATGTTAACTAACGTGGCAGGCGAGATAAACCCCAGGCATTCGGAGGAGTTCTACCCGAGGTGGTACCATGGAACTTGACTACAAGAGCTTAGGCCTGAAGGTCGGACTGGAGATTCACCAGCAGATCGACACCAGGACTAAACTGTTCTGCGCCTGTCCCACTGAAAGCGAAGAGAAGGTTCACGGAGAGATAAGGAGGTACTTAAGGCCTTCCCTGAGCGAAACGGGCGAAGTCGACGTAGCTGCGCTGACGGAGTGGAGGAAGGGTAAGAGGTACGTCTACCTTTTGCCCGACAACTACTGTATGGTCGAGACGGACGAAGAGCCGCCCCACCCGATAAACGAAGACGCAGTTAAGCTGGCCCTGGCTTTTGCTTTGGCAGTTGGCGCAATGCCCGTGGACGAAGTCTACGTGATGAGGAAGATCGTCATAGACGGTTCTAACACGTCTGGCTTCCAGAGGACGGCGATCATAGCCATGGGAGGACAGATCGAGGACAAAGACGGGGCTGTTAGACTAGAAACGATCACGGTCGAGGAGGACGCTGCGAGGAAAATCGAGGACAGGGACAACGAGACGGTTTTCAACCTCGACAGGTTGGGCGTCCCACTAATAGAGATCTCGACAGCCCCAGACATTCATAGCCCTGAACAGGCGATGAGAGTGGCTCAGACCATAGGACAAATCCTGAGGATGACTGGGAAGGTCAAGAGGGGCTTAGGCACCATAAGGCAAGACCTGAACGTGTCCATTGCAGGAGGGGAAAAGACTGAGATAAAGGGCGTCCAGGAGCTGGAGCTCATACCCAAGATTGTGGCGGAAGAGGCCAGGAGGCAGTACGAGTTACTTAGAATAAGGGACGAGCTGAAGAGGAGGGGGCTCACGCCGGAAGCTGTAAAAGAGGAGTTCAAACCTACAGACTTGACGGAGGCGTTCAAAGCCACTGGAAGTAAGCTGATACGGAAAGAGCTGGAGAAGGGCAGTAAGGTACTAGGCGCGAAGGTAGTGGGCTTCAGGGGGATCTTCGGCTGGGAGGTCATGACGAAGAGGAGGTTCGGAACTGAGGTCTCCGATTACGTTAAGGTTCACGCCGGCCTAGGAGGGCTCTTCCACTCGGACGAGCTACCGAACTACGGAATAACCGCAGAGGAGGTCGAGAACGTCAAGAGAACCCTCGGCGTAGAGTCGAACGACGCCTTCGTTCTAGTGGTCGGCCCGGAGGACAAGGCCAGGAAGGCCTTAGACGTGATCCTCGAGAGAGTCGTTCAGGCGTTTCAAGGGGTGCCGAAGGAGACCAGGGCGGCTTTGGAGGACGGCACTACTAGGTATATGAGGCCGAGGCCTGGAGCAGCCAGGATGTACCCGGAGACCGACATACCGCCGTTCAGAATAACCGAGAGGGTGTTAGAGGAGGCCAAGAAGCTCGTGCCTGAGTCACCGGAGCAGAAGCTGAAGAAGTACCTCTCCTGGGGGCTCAGCGACGAGTTGGCTAAGGCGATGTTGAGGAACCCCAAGTTCGACTTCTTCGAGAGTTTAGTAACTAAATATCCAAACGTGCCGCCCTCGTTAATAGCGAACGTGTTCGAGAACTACGTGAAGTACGCCAAGTCCAAAGGCGGCAACGTTGAGAAGCTCAGCGACGCTGACATAGAGGAAATCATCCGGAGCGTGTCCGAAGGAAAGATACTGAAGGACGCCGTACAGGACGTTATCCTCCTGTACACGACTACGAATAAGCCCCTAACCGAGGTCCTGAAGAGCTTCAGTGCGATAACTGACGACGAGCTGAGACAGATAGTGAAGTCCGCTATAGAGGAGCTGGGCGAGCAGGTCAAGGCAGACAAAAAGAAGGCGTTTAACGCGGTGATGGGTAAAGTGATGGGCAGGGTCAGAGGCAGAGCTGAGGGTAAGAAAGTAGCTGAGATTATTAACGAGGAACTCAACAAGGTACAAGGGTGAAGAGTTACCCCCGAGCCTGAAGGGTGAAGAGAAGGCATTTGTCGGATCCTCCTTTTGACAGTGATGAACTTGACCGCTGTCGACCTCGATGAGATAATTAAGGTAGCCGCTGAGTCGGGCGAGATCACCCGCGAGCTGGAAAGGCTCGAGCAGTTGCCCCAGATCCTTAAGCTATATGGCGTCAAGGTGAAGTCGAGGAAGTACAACCTGAGGGGACCGGACGGAACTGAAATAGTTTTCTCCCCCGACTTGCCTTTCGCTGAGACCCCTTTGGCTGACGACCCCGTGGGTTGGGCTTTTCCGAAGGTCGTGTTCCGTGGCCTTTCCGAACTGGTTGACGATACTTTGAGATGCGAGGAGACCGGCCTTAGAAGCTTCCTCACTCTCAACCCCTGGCAAGTGAACTTGGGCTACACGTCCTTGCCTCCGTTTTATCTGAGCGAAAACGATCCAACGCGCGGAATTCCTAGGGAAGAAAAGGTCGAGACCCGCCTCGTTAAACCGGTCTTTGAAGTCCTTACCCCGTTGTTCAGGCGCAGACTAAAGACGGACGAATTCTGTTGCACTTCGGTGGCGGTCGTTAGTCCAGAGTCACCTAGCAGGATAGGCCTAGTTTCTGACGAAGCCTTTCGGGTAGAGCTTAGAGAAGGTTGGGTCGTCACGGATCGCCCAGTACTGGTTCTGAAAGGCGTCTCCCTTTGGGACCTTTACAAGGCGTCTTGGTTCCTCAAGAACGGTGTCTCCGAGACACCGTGCAAGCCGAAATATGCAGCTCGATTGCTCCAAATTACCCCAGATTCGGTAATCCCGTTGAACTATGAGTACAAAAACAACACTCTCAGTCTGACCCTTCTGAACTTAGACGACAGTCCGCATTTGGTGACTCTGATAGGCGCTTTTAGAATCAGGAGGGCAAGGGTCTTGTATCCAGGTGAGGAGCGGAAGGAGGAACTTGTAAGCGAGTTCGACAGGGTTAAGTTTGTTATCGGTAGGTGGAGGGTCGTAAGTTTGGAACTCGAAATAGCGAAACTAATAGAACCCTACTTAAAGAAGAAAAGCCTCACGTTAAAGTAACCCCGAAGCGTAACAGGCGGGATACTCGAGTCCGGACTTCTTTAACGCCTTCTTGCTCTCGGTACAGAGAACGCAATAATAATTGGCGAACTCAACTGACTCGTCGCTAATTATCTTGTCAGCGATCTCATTCAGCATCTCTATGAAGTTCGCGTCCTTTTCCAAGTACTCCCTCAATGCTGTACCTCTCTTTTTCTTGACGTAATTCTCTACCGCCGCAGGAGTTATGCCCAAGACCTTCGAAACCTTATATAGCGATACGTTCTTACTCAGGAGTATCTCAGCAAGCATTGACCTAACTGCTGGCAACACTTCCTTAACTGCCGCTTCGCATGGTGGGCCGCTGTACTTCCTCTTCACAAAACTGGTCTTGAATTGTAAGGATTAAAAAACAAGCATATACTTGATCACAACTCGCAGGTCTTACAGCCTCCCGCGTAGTTCTCCGCCACTTCCACGAACTTCTTC
>JBAMMP010000012.1:11206-23620 GCA_039793765.1 Sulfolobaceae archaeon | reverse complement strand
GCCCTGATGCCCTTCTTGGCTATGTAGTCACTAGCTATGTTGACGTACTTCGTCGCTATCCTTATCTCGCCCTTGATGTCCTCCGGGCTTTTGACATCCCACTCCTGCGGCACAGCCAGCACTATCTTCGCCCTCCCGAAGTCGAGGTGGAGCATGATCTCGACGTTCGACTTCGACTCGAGGACGTAGTCGTAGCCCGTTATGCCCAGGTCGGCCGCCCCAGCTTCTACGATGCTGGGAATGTCCTCCGTCCTCACCAGGACTAGCTGGACGTTCTCCCAGTTGGTGGGAACTATCAAAGCCCTGTCCTCGCCCATCGAGGGCCTTATCCCTAGCGACTGGATGAAGTTCAGGGTCGGCTGTTGTAACCTTCCCTTATTTGGTACGGCTATTTTCAAGGACATCCCCCATCACCCTGATTAGTTCTGAGACCTGCTCCCTGGTTCCGACCGTGACCCTGTAAAAGTCCTCCCAGAGCTTCCTGATCGCGAACCCGTTCCTCATCAGCGGGTTCAGGATGTCGCCCTTATACCTGAACAGGACGAAGTTCGTGACCGAGTTGTAAGTTTTGAGCCCTAACTTCCTCAGCGATGAGATCAGCTCCCCCCTGACTTCGCTCACCATCTTTACTAAGTCTCTGACGTACTGGGGGTTCTCGAGCGCTGCTAATGCTGCGGCGTAGCCCAGGAGGTTGACGTCGAAGGGAGTCCAGACCTTGTTGAGTTGCGATATCACTTCCTTCGAGCCCAGCAAGTAGCCCACCCTCAGGGAGGCCATGGAGAAGGCCTTGCTGAAAGTCCTGACGACCAGCAGGTTCGGGATCTCCTCCACGAGTTTAGCAACGCTGTAGCCGGCGAACTCGTGGTAGGCTTCATCTATCAGCACGAAGCCGTCCACCGCGTTGGCCAACTCCTCGATCAGCTCTTTCTTTGCTCCCAACATCGGCGAGCCGGTGGGGTTGTTGGGGTCGTCGATGACTACAAGCCTAGCTCCCTTCGCCTTCTCGAGCAGGGAGTCGAAGTCCTCCCTCCACCACTCTCTGTCCTCAATCAGGTTCACCCTCTCTATCTTGAATCCCCTGGCCTTGGAGTAGATCCAGAACATGCTGTAGGACGGGTAGTTCAAGACCACCTTGTCGCCGGGGTTCGCCAGGTTGTATAGCACCGTCTTTATCGCCCCGTCGCCTCCCGCGGTGGGCAACACGTTGTCCGGCTCAACCCCTGCGTACTCTGCGACCAGCTCCTTGAACCTCTGGGCGATGTTAGGGTGAGTGTACTTGTTGACCTCGCTGAGCCTCTGCGCCGCTCTCTCCAGGACTTCCCTGGGGGGAGCTAATGGCGACTCGTTTAGGTGGAGCCTGACGCCGGAAAGTATGTCGTCAAAGGAGTACGCTTCCGCCTGCCTTAAGTAGTCCGGTATGAGATCCTCTACTTTCCTTGGGGTTGGTGCAATTGAAGACCCCTCCTTACCTTTTTAGAGTCCTTTATAAATGTAACAGGCCGGATGGGGTTAATCGAGGAACTACTCAAGGAGCCGACCCTCGTGGTCAGCTACTACACCTCAGCCTCGATAGCTATCCTCTTCTCCGCCTGGGAAACGTTGGCCTCCCAAGGGAAGGAGGTCTGCGTGATCAACCTGGACAAGTTGCCGAAGGACGTCCCGCTGAACTACCCTAATTACCAACCGAGGTGTTCCGAAACTTCGGAGAACCTGGTCTACGCCGCCGAGAGGCCGAGCGAGGTCCCCGTAAGGTTCAGGCTAGCGATCTCAGTTAGGAGGATCCTGGAGGACGTGAGGTGGGGGAGGGTTGAGAAGGTCGAGAACAACCTGTTCAGGCTGTGGCTGGACGACGAGATCTACCTCTTCAGGGTCGTCAACGAGAGGGTGAAGGACGAGAGCCTGCCCCCCATAAGTAAAGCCATAGTCGAAGTTCTCGAGGAGTACGGCGGTAAACTGCCCATGAAGGACGTGGTGCTGATCGTCTCGGGGAAGACCAAGGCTACTAGGGACCAGGTCAGGGCGAACTTGGCCCTCTTGAAAAACGTGGGTTTGGTGGAAATAGAGGAGGGGGTCGTCTCACTCAATAATTATGGCGGGCTTAAGCGGGGCCGGCGTCTTCTTTGAGTCCTTGAGCTCCGCCTCGTTGTAGACCTCAACCGTTAGGCCGAGCCTGGACTCGATGAACTTCTTCTCCCTCTCGTAAATCGAGGCCTCGTCGAAGTCGTAGCCCAACAGCAACTTCCTCTGGAAGGACGGCATCTCCGTGGCCAGCTGGTAGTACTTGGTCATCAGCTGGGCGTACTTCTTGTCGACTTTCTGCATGAGTTGCTTCAACGGCGTCCCCGACTCCACCGCCTGAACGGCCTGCCTCATGAGCTCTACCTTGTCCTTGGAGGCCACGTAGATCTTGACCTTGGCCGGCTTGCCCTTGAAGACGTTCATTATCGCCCTCACGTCCTCCATGACCCTCTTGACCTGCTCGTGCTCCAGCAAGATCTTCCTGTTCACCTGGGCCTCGTCTACTTCAGGCCACCTCTCGACCACGACGAAGGTGTTGTTGCCTAAGGCGTGCCACATCTCCTCAGCCAAGTGGGAGGCGAACGGAGCTACCATTTTGACCCAGTAGGCCAACAGCTCCTTTATCAGGCGCCCGTTGGGCTCCCTGCCGTATAGCTTGGTTAGCTCCGCGTACTCCTTCAGGGCATCAGACAGCGCGAAGATCAGGGTCGTCCCGGCAGTCCTGAGGTCGAAGTTCTCCATCGCCTTGGTTACCTCCACCACAGCGTTGAGGAAGTTGGCCCTAAGCCACTCCTCCTGCCAGTTCATTTGCTCTCCCTTGTAGTTGTCGACGGAGGCCAGCGTCTCGTAGAAGAACCTCAGGATCTCGCCGATTGACTTGGCGTACTTCTCGGAGAAATCGATGTCCGTACCGAAGTCCGCGGTGGAGGTGACTGCAATCCTCACGACGTCGGTTCCGTAAGTCCTTATCGCCTTGAGGACTGGGACTATGTTCCTGAGGGACTTGCTCATCTTCTTGCCCTCGTAGAGCACGAAGCCGTTCACCGCTATCGCCTTGGGCCACAGCTCCTCCGGGAAGATGGCGGCGTGGTTGAAGATGAAGAACGAGAGGTGGTTCGGGATCAGGTCTTTCCCGCTGTGCCTGACGTCTAGCGGGTACCAGTAGGTGAACTCCCTCCTCATCCTCTCGATCAGCTCCTTGCTTACCCCAGTTCTCTTGGAGACCTCCTCGGGGTCGCCCTTGCCCAAGAGCACGTAGTCCCAGAACTCCTCGGTTAGCTGGTGGGCGTAGACCTTGTTGGCCTTGATGTGGTGGGCCACGGTGTAGTACGCCATGTAAATGGTGGAGTCGCTGAGGCTCTCTATTATCCACTTCTTGTCCCAAGGTAGTGGAGTCCCCAAGCCCCTAGTCCTGGCGCACGCCCTTTTCTGCAACCAGTCAGCGACGTAAAGGAACTCCTTCCTCGCGTCCTCAGGGTAAAAGGCCATCTTGGAGATCAGCTTCTTCGCCAGCTCCTTCCACTTGGGGTTGCCGTAGTCGAGGAACCACTGGTCTTTGAGTACTTTCACCACTATCTCGTTCCCGCACCTGCAGTACACGGGCCTGTTCATGACCTCGTACATCTTCGAGCCCAACTTGTTATCCAGCAGGAACTTCGTTACCCTCTCCCTGGCCTGAGGCACTGGTAAACCGCTGAAGTCTTTGAAGGCCTCCCTGTACTTGGGGTCGACGAGGTTAGTCACGTCCTTCATCCTGCCCTTGTTGTACTCAGCCCTGTACACCTCCTGGGTCAGCTTCTCGAGGTCCTTGTCGTTCTTGGGGTTGGACTGTTCTACCACTATCGCCGCCAGGGCGTCCTTCCCTTCGGTCTCTATGACGGGGACTACCTCGGGCTCTTTCTTCAGTACCTTCTTCATGTAGTAGTAGTCGAAGGGCGCGTGGGCGGGGACGCTCATCACTACTCCAGTAGCCGTGTCTGGGTCAACGAAGGAGGCCCCGAGAACGGGGATCTCCTTGCCCGTTATCGGGTTCCTCACGGTCAGCTTAGTGAGCTCCGAGCCCTTGACCTTCCCCACGACCTTGACGTCGTCCCTCTGGAACTGGAGCTTGAGGGCGCCCCTCTCGGTGACGACCATTCTCTTGGAGTCCACTTCTATTATTTGGTAATCCACGTCCGGGTTGACCCAAACGGCTATGGCCCCGAAGACCGTCTCCGGCCTTAGGGTAGCCGCGGGGAAGACGAAGTCCTTGGACTCGAAGTAGATCAGGACGAACTCGCCTATCTCCGGCTCGACGTCCCCCTTAGTGTCGTGCATCCCAACAGGGATGTGGTGAACCGGGCACCAGCCGACCGGGTGGGTGTCCCTAACTAGGAAGCCCTTGCTCATCAGCTTCTGGAACTGCCAGACGATGAAGGCCGAGAACTCGGGGTCGATTGTAGTGAACTCCCTCCTCCAGTCTATGCTGAGGCCTAAGGCCCTCATCCCCTCCTTGATCTTCTCCTTGAAGTAGTTGGCCATGAACAGGGGGTCGGCGAGCTTAGGGATCACGTCCTTCGGGATCTCGTATATGTCGGTGAAGATGGAGATCAGATCCTTGTCCCCCTTAGCCACGTCGTCCGCCATGGCTATGATCGGGGTTCCCGTGTAGTGGAACCCCATGGGGAAGAGCACGTTGATGCCCCTCATCCTCTTGTACCTCGCTATTATGTCGGCGGTCACGTATGTCCTGGCGTGGCCTATGTGCATGGGCGAGTTGGGGTAGGGGAACGCCGCCGTCGTGAAGAACTTGGGAACTCCTTCCTTCGGGTCGGCGTTGTAAACGCCCTTCCTCTCCCACTCGGCCTGCCACTTCTGTGCCACGTCGTTCAGGAACTTGACGAACTCCTCAGCCGTCGTAATTGTGAGGTCACCTAGTTCGCTTAAAATCCAGGTTGATTAAAAGCAATACCGTGTTCACTAGGGAGGGCGACAAAGGGGAAACCAGCGTAATTGCCAAGAGGGTCGGGAAGGACAGCCCCATCGTCAACTTCCTGGGAGACCTGGACGAGCTGAGCTCCTTCCTCGGCTTCGCCGCCTCGAAGATCCCCTGGGACGACATGAGGGAGGACATCTACAAAGTCCAAGTCCACCTCTTCGAGATTGGTGAAGACGTGGCGACGAACGGCCAGAAGAAGAGGATAACCGAGGAGTACGTCAAGTTCCTGGAGGAGAGGACTGTCGCCTACAGGAAGGAGTCGGGACCGGTGAAGCTCTTCGTCCTCCCTGGGGGTTCAGAAATAGCCTCGGCGATCCACATGGCCAGGGCTGTAGCGAGGAGGGTCGAAAGGAACGCGGTCAAGCTCTCTAAGGAGATCCCCGAGATGAACAAGACCGTCATAGTTTACCTCAACAGGCTGTCCTCGCTCCTCTTCGCGATGGCGGTGCTGGCCAACAAGAGGCTGGGGGTAGAGGAGAGGTACTACGATATAGGCAAGTTCTGGTGAGCGTACTTAGGCTCCAACCCGCTTGCGAGGAGGAGCTCGCAGTTCTTGCATATTTCCCTGCCGTAACTGGTCGGCTCGCCGCAAATCTTACACCTGGGCAACTGGGAAGGCAAGGACTTCACGAGCTTCCTCCTCTGGCTAGATGCCAAGGAGTCGAATAGTTCTAGGAGCCTCAGCAACGCCCCAGGCCTCTGGCTCTCCAGGCTGTATAGGAGCTCCCTGACCTTGGCCCTCAGCGTTGGCCTCTGCGTTATGTAGGGGCACTCCACCTCCTGAAACTCGTAGGCCCTGAAGTAGGCGTACATCGCGGTCTCCCACTCGTAGACCCTCCTGAGCGGCTTTACCCTCTGGACGAAGAGGTCGCTCAGCCTCACTGGCTCCTCTCCCTCCCTTACTAGCCTACTCACGTCGCCCCTCAGGAAGTTGATTAGGTAGGTCTGAACCTCGTCGTCGAGGTTGTGGCCCGTGGCGACGAAGTCCGCCTTGACCTCCCTCGCCACGTCGTTAATGAGCTTCCTCCTAAAGCCCCCACAGAAGGTGCAGGCGGAGACGTTGAGCCCCTTCGCCTTGGATGCTGCTACCATCTCGTCGAGGGTGTAGCCTACTTGGCCCTTGAAGGAGCCCTCAATGAGCTCTATCCCCCTGTCCTTAAGGAAGTCCCTCAGCTTCCTGACGTGCTCAGCCCTGTTGTAACCCGCTATTCCTTCGGTTATGTTGTAAGCAACCAACTTAACCCCCTTTAGGACGCTGGACAGCGTGTCGGCCAGGACGTAACTGTCCTTCCCGCCAGAGACCGCGAGCAGTATCTTCCTGGCGTTGAAAAGCCCTAACCTCCTGGCCTCCTTCTCTACCCTGGCCGTGACGTCGGCGATGAAACACTCCCTGCATAGCTTGAGGCCGCTGTGGGCCTGGTAGACTTCGGCCTCCCTGAGCTTGCAGACGTCGCAGAGCATTGGCCCTATTTCTCCTTCTTGGCCGAACTAATTAGCACCTTACCGCTGGCTACCTCGTCTATGCTGTGGATAGCGGCCCCTGACTCCTCAAGGACGTTCTTCACGCTCTCGAAGTCTATGTCGGTGCCCTCGATAACTACCATGAGGCCCATGGTCTCTACGTCCATGTCGGTCACGCTGATGTTAACCCCTTCGACTCCCTCCAGCGAGGAGAGCTTCTCTGCGAGGTCAATGATTGATACTCCCCTTATGGGCTTAAGTACGTCCAGCACCAGCCTCCTTATCGTCAATCCCCTTTCCTCCTCCAGCTTAAACGTCAGTAATGATACCTAGGGGGTTTAGATTGTTACCCGGCGTTAAAAAGATTGTACCCCAGGGCGATTCGGTCTCTACGGCAAGAACGAGTTCTCGTAATACCGAAACGGCTTTGCGGGCTGACGGTTCATAAGGGGAGGGGAAATATTTAAATAGCAAGAGGGGGGTCTCAGTGAATCGGGGGCGACATGAGGGGGGCATTATCTCAGGTTTCATCAGTCGTCGGGAGGCAGGTTTACGGGGAGCTCTACGACTGCGACGAGGAGGTCCTGAAGGACGAGAAGAGGCTGAGGGAGATAGTGACTAACGCGGCGAAAGTAGGCAACATGACGCTCCTAGACGTTAAGTCGTGGAAGATCGGGGAAGGAGTGAGCGTAATGGCCATAGTCCTCGAGAGCCACATAACTATCCACACGTGGCCAGAGTATAGGTTCGCCACCGTGGACGTTTACAGCTGCGGCGCCCACACCGACCCCAAGAAGGCTTACTTCTACATCGTCGAGCAGTTAGGCGCCAAGAGGTACACCGTTAAGGAGGCTGACAGGTCATCAGAGTTCTGATCGCGGGGGGAGGGATAGCAGGTCTTTCTTTAGCTTACAACTTGAGGGACTTCGACCCTATTGTTTTCGACAGGAGGCGTTTCCCCGGCAAGAAGTGCACTGGCATAATTTCCAGGGAGACCTTCGAGAGGCTCAAACTGCCCAAGGAGTTCGTCGACGCTGAGTTCAAGGAAATAGTCATGATTTACAGGAATAAGGAAATCAGGTTCAGGGTTGACGTGCTCAGGCTGAACAGGGAGAAGCTGGAGAGGGAAATCTCGAGGGAGGTGAAGTACTTCAGCTCCGCTAACGCCAGGCTCATCTCGGAGAAGGAGGTAGAGGTCAACGGGGAGAAGTACGAAGGCGCAGTGATTAGGGCCACGGGGTGGGACGGGAAGGGGAGGAGGGTCAAGGCGATCGAGAGGGTTCACGAGCCCATCGATTCCGACGTCATTACGGTCTATTTCCACGACGAGAACGTGGGAGGGTTCTCTTGGGTAGTCCCACTCCCAGACAAAACGTTGGTGGGTGCCCTGGGCTACGACGAGGTGGAGAGGTTCATACCGAGGCTCGACACGAGGGTCGTTGAAGTCCACGGGGGCACTATTCCCAGGTGTAAGCCAAGGAACATTCCAGGACTCGCCATAGGGGACGTCCTCTGCACTGTCAAGACTTTCACGGGCGGAGGGATTTTCGGGATCTCGAGGCTGATCGAGCCGATCAAGAAGTCACTCGAAGGAGACGAGAGGCCCTACTTTGAGGAGCTCAAGAGGCTGAGGAAGGAGATCTCCAGGCAGTACAGGCTAGTGAGGCTCGCAGAGCTGGCTTGGAGGACGAGCCTTAATCTCGGTTTCTCCCTACTTAACGGAAAGACGGTCAACGTAAGAGAAGAGTTCGACTTCCACTCACTTCTCTTCGGTAGGGCCCTTCACTAGGTTGTAGCAGCCCTCGCCTTTCTCGATCACTCCCATCTCTATCAGCTTCCAAATCACTTTATACGGCTCCTTTATCCCGAGCGACAGGAGCTCCTTATAGGCGAGCAGTTCGCCTACCGACCTAACGCTCTTGAAGTACTTCATCGCCTTCTCGATGTCCTCCTTCGTAACGTCCTGAACCGACATAGCCTTATTACTCCTCTCAGCCCCGTTCAATTAAAGTTGAGAGCTAAGGACTTACTACAGCTCATAAGGGTCCACAACACCGCCGGTTCCGCCCTTTCCGACGTCATGGGCTTCGCCGTGGCCAGCCACTGGGACTTCGAGCCCGTGCCGCTCGCGGTCTCCGCCCTCGTGGTCTCCCTGATAGCTGCCGGGGGCTATGTCATAAACGACTACTACGACGTCGAGATAGACAGGATAAACAAGCCGTACAGGCCCTTGCCCTCTGGAAGGGTCAGCCTGAACGCCGCCAGGAACCTGGCAATAGGCCTCTTCGCGGCCGGAGTTACTCTCTCAGTCCTCCTCAACCCCTGGGCCTTCGCTGTTGCGGTGATAGCGAGCGTAGCACTTTGGGAGTACGCGAGGAGGCTGAAGAGGGCGGGCCTGCCTGGAAACCTCGTCGTCGCCCTCTTCTCGGCCCTCTCAGCGTTCTACGGCGGCCTGGCCTACTTCCGCGGGGACTGGCTCTTCTACGCCCTGATCCCCACGACGTACATATTCTTCTTCACGCTTGCGAGGGAGTTCATAAAGGGCATAGAGGACTACGAGGGCGACAGGGCTTACGGGGTGAAAACATTGGCAGTAACGATTGGAATAAAGAGGTCGTGGGTTGTCTCTAAGGTCATTCTGGCAGGGCTTTTACTAACGAGCTTATTCCCCTACCTCTTCTGGGGCTTCAACGCGATTTACTTCGTGACGGTTCTAGCCCTGGACGCAATTCTCGTCCTAGGGCTAATTCAGCCTCCCACTATCAAGTCGGCCGAAAGGATGAGGGCGTTGCTCAAGGTCTACGCGTTGGGGACGCTCGTGGCCTTCCTGATAGGGAGCGCCCCCGCGCTCAGATTCTGAAGTCGAAGGTCTTGCGGTACCCCGCTACTACCGCCACGACCCTGACCGACGCGTTCTGATCGAGGTTGCTCGCGACGATCGAGAGGGAGTCCCCCGGCTTTACTGCCTGGAAGGTCTTGTAGGCGACCGAAATACCGTTCTTCAGCACGTTGACTATCGCCTTGTCTAAGGTTACTTCGCCCTCATAAGCGATGCTGACCTTGTCGCCCGACCTCGTAACCTTGACCTCGAGCTTAGGGGCGAGAGTCTTTGCCTTCACCACGGAAACTAGCTTAGCGTAACCCTTCTCAGCGTCGTTCGTTATCGTGAGGCCCTCGCTGAATTCAACATCGTAAACTGAGTCCGGGGACATCAGTTCTCTCTTGCCATCGTAGTCGAGGAAGACCCTCGAGTTGACGGAGGACTTGACCAACGCCCTGCAAGTCCCCTCGCACTGCTCCCTCCTCGTCTCCTTCGGCTCTATGACCAGCTCCCCCGCCTCGAGCGAGTACTCCGTGCGGAACTTCTCCGCCCTGTAAAGCAAGATCGTCATCACGCTGTTCAGGGTGAGAGGGGTTTCCCCTTTGTAAGTGACCTTGACCTCGTTCTTCCCCCTCTTAATGACTGGTGTCACGTCGTAAATCGTCAAGGCGTGCTCGAGGCTCCCTGCGTTCACGGTGAGGTTCGGCCTGAATATTTTCGTGAGCGAGAAGTCGTTCAGCCAGATCCTCCAGGTGGGCGAGTGCCTCTCTGGGACTTCCGTCTCGATCATGAGGTAGGCCTTAGCTATTTCCCCCTCGACGAAGACAGCGGACTTAATCTCTGGGTTCCCAGTCCAGAGCCTCCAGGGACCAGCGTCGACGTTAACGTCGATCACTCCCTCGATGCTCCCCGAGTCGAAAGGCGAGCACTGTCCCTTGGGCATAGCTTAGATAGAAAAGGTATCAGTCGTTATAAATCAGGAGGAATGCTGAGAGACCTGATCAGGGCGATAAGGAAATCAGACTTGGTGGTTGAGGTCCTAGACTCGAGGGAACCTGACCTCACCAGGTCGAAGTACATAGAGAGGAAGGCCAGGGAGATGGGGAAGAAGCTGATGATCGTGATAAACAAGGGAGACCTCGTCCCCATTGAAGTCCTCAAGGGCTGGAAGAGGTACTTCGAGGAAGTCGAGGGGATACCAACTGTTTACATCGCGGCGACCCTGCACAAGGGCACGAAGGAGCTCAGGGACAGGATGAAAGAAGTGTTGAGGGGAGGGGGAGTAGTGAGCTTCATGGGCTACCCAAAGACGGGGAAATCGTCGATAATCAACGCCCTCAAAGGGAGGCATTCTGCGAGCACCAGCGCCCACCCCTTCGCGCACGGCTACACTAGGGCGGTCCAGCTGTTCAGGATAGACAGCAAGCTGTTGGCTTGGGACACTCCTGGAGTGATACCGCCCGACGGCAACGAGCTCGAGAGGGTCATAAGGGGTTCCAACGTCGACGAACTGGAAGACCCCGTCAGGGTCGCAGTCAAGCTAATCCAAAGGGTTGAGGGCTTCAACCCGAACGCTTTCAGGGAGGCTTACGGGGTGGAGTACTCCGACCCTTACGACTTGCTCTCCAAGATCGCCCTGAAGAGGGGGTGGATCTACAAGAGCGACAGGGAGCCCAACATAGACGAGGCGGCGAAGGCCTTGATCAGGGACTACCACGACGGTAAAATAAAGTACTACGTCCCTCCGCCGGAATTGTCATCGAGAAAAAGCGCGAAGTCCTTGAGCGAAGACGGGAGGGAAAAGCCTCAGGCTGGGTAGAATCCCGTGACTTTTACCCTCGAGGTCTCGTCGTACACGTAGAGCTCTCCAGGCGACTCGTCCAGGGTCCTCTTGTGGGAGCCGTCGCAGAAGGGCTTGTTCCTTGAGAGACCGCAGGCACAGATGTAGAAGGTCTCCCCGTCCTTTGCCTTGACCTCGTAAGGCCTGTTCCTGTCGTGTCTGACTAGCCGGGCCATTAATTGTTCTATACCTAACTAATATAAATAATTAACTTTCGAAAGATATGAAGAATTGAATCATGCGCTCCGTCCCCAAAGTCTTTAGTACTTCTCCGAGCGAGAGAACTTGAAGCGGATGATAAAGGCTGTAGTTTTCGACGCCGACAAGACGCTGTGGGATCACCACAACATCTCCGCCTTTGTCGAGCCACTCAGGCTCGTTGGCACCGACTCAATAGAGGACTCGGCGGGCAACAAGCTGACCCTCTTCCCCTACGTGAGGGAGACCCTCAAGGAGATCAAGAACATGGGACTATTGCTGGGCTTAGCCACCTGGAACGTCCCGGACAAGACGGAGAAGGTACTGAAGCTCTTAGGCCTTTGGGACTACTTCGACATCATAGTGTCCAAGGACTTTCCTTACAAGTTCCTTCATCTGACGGAGTTAATCCTCATGGCCAGGGATAGGGGGATCAAAATAAGGCCGGAGGAGATCGCGTTCTTCGACGACAGGAGGGTTCACTTCGGCAACGTTTGGCTGTACTTAGGCAACGTGAAGTGTTACGAGATGTGGAAGGACGTGAAGTCGTTCCAGGAAGTCCTGTCAATAGTCAAGTCCTTAGCGAAGGAAGGACGGGAAACGCTTTTATATTGAGAGACTGAATCAGGGGCTCTGAGAAGAGATGGCAGGTGAGTGTACCCTCCAAGTCTGAAACCTCTTTTCGGGGTTTCAGGCCTAGTTTTCAAACCGAGTCAAGGCAGTTCGAGGGAAGCCTTCTCCTGGTTATGGAGAGCTTCGGAGTATTCAGGGGTGACAAGCCGTGATAAACGGGGCTAAGCTGACCATAGAGGCCCTGAAAAGGGAAGGAGTGAAGGTGATCTTCGGCATCCCTGGACTCTCTAACATGGCCCTCTACGACGCCTTCCTCGAGGACTTGATCAGCGGGGAGCTCAGGCACGTGCTGATGAGGCACGAACAGGGAGCACTGCACGCGGCGGACGGCTACGCCAGGGCTTCTGGCGTTCCAGGTGTCGCTACCGCAACTTCAGGCCCTGGAGCGACAAACCTGCTGACTGGACTGGCTACCGCCTATATGGACTCCTCTCCAGTGATAGCCCTGACCGGCAACGTTCCGAG
>JBAMMP010000012.1:5274-11106 GCA_039793765.1 Sulfolobaceae archaeon | reverse complement strand
CTACCGCCTATATGGACTCCTCTCCAGTGATAGCCCTGACCGGCAACGTTCCGAGATCCGTGATAGGCAAAATGGCCTTCCAGGAGGCCGACATCCAAGGAATGGCACAGACCATGGTCAAGTGGTCGATAAGGGTCAGGACTCTCGACGAGATTCCGGAGGCGATAAGGAACGCCTTCTACGTAGCTGTCACAGGCAGGCCCGGGCCAGTCCTCGTGGACATACCGAGGGACATCTTCGGCGAGAAGGTAGACGAGAGGAACATCAAGTGGCCCGAAAAGCCCACCATTAGGGGTTTCAGGCCGTTCCCGACGATCGTAGATAAGGCAGCGATAAAGAAGGCGGCAGAGCTCCTGGTAAATGCCGAAAGGCCGATAATTCTCGTAGGGACTGGCGTAGTTTGGTCAAACGCAACGAGGGAGGTCCTCGAGCTGGCCGAAATACTGCAGTGCCCGATAGTATCAACGTTACCAGGCAAGAGCGCGATCCCACACGACCACCCGCTGTACTTGGGGCCCATGGGGTATTACGGCAGAGTGGAGGCCTCGTTCGCTGCACTCGAGTCGGACGTGATGTTGCTGGTCGGGGCGAGGCTGAGCGACAGGACGTTCACGTCCTACGACGAGATGATAGAGACGGGGAAGAAGTTCATCATGATCAACATAGACCCGACCGACACGGAGAGGGCGATCCCAGCGGACGTCGCCCTGTACGGCGACGCGAAGGTCTTGACGAAAGAACTGACCAAGGCGGTAGTCGAAATAGGACTGAAGAAGGACAGGAGCAACTGGCTCAAGAGGGTGAGGGAGCTCAAGGAGTACTACGCCCAGTTCTACTACTACGACGAGCCGGGCAAGCTCAAGCCATGGAAGGTGCTGAAGACCATAAGGCAAGTCCTGCCGAGGGACGCCATAGTCACTACAGGAGTAGGAGAGCACCAGATGTGGGCCGAGGTGTTCTGGGAGGTCTTGGAGCCTAGGACTTTCCTAAGCTCGACAGGAATGGGAACAATGGGCTTCGGCCTCCCTGCCGCGATGGGCGCTAAACTGGCGAGACCGGACAAGGTGGTAGTTGACCTGGACGGCGACGGCTCGTTCCTGATGACAGCTACTAACTTGGCAACTGCAGTGGACGAGAACATACCGATCATATCGGTGATCTTCGACAACAGGACGCTCGGCTTAGTCAGGCAAGTCCAAGACCTGTTCTTCGGCAGGAGGATAGTCGGAGTGGACTACGGCCCGTCTCCCGACTTCGTGAAGCTGGCTGAGGCCTTCGGTGCCTTGGGCTTCAACGCAGACTCTTACGACGCTATCGCTGAGTCGCTGAGGAAGGCCATCAAGGAGAACGTCCCCGCGGTCATAAGGGTGCCCATAGACAAGGAGGAGTTAGCGTTACCGACCTTGCCTCCCGGAGGAAGGCTGAAGCAGGTGATCGTGCGTGACCCAAGGAAGTCGTCCTGACAGAGTGATAAGGGTAGTAGCGTACTATAGGGACCCGTCGATACTAGAGAGGGTACTAGCCCACGTCAGGAAGCTCTTCATGGACGTTTCCTGGGTCTACTCCTGGAGGAACGGCGACGTCGTAGAGATCTACATGGGCGTCCCCGACCACAAGAACTTCAACATCCTAGTGGGGAACATCCACAAGACCCCAGAGGTCGAGAAGGTGGAGGTCTTGGAGGACGTGAGGATCGTGAAGTTCGCCATAGACAGGAAGGGCAACGTGAGGCAGTTGACCGAACTGAATGGAGCTAAGGAGTACGACATGGTTATTAACGCCCCCGTTTTCTCTAAGGTCACCGAATACTCCTGGGGTGAGAGGCGTGGCAAAGATCTATACTGAAAAGGACGCGAGCCTAGACCCTATCAAAGACAAGACCATAGCAGTCCTGGGCTACGGGAGCCAAGGGAGGGCGTGGAGCCTCAACTTGAGGGATTCAGGGCTCAAAGTAATTGTGGGCCTTGAGCACGAGGGCAGCAAGTCCTGGAACCAGGCTGTAAGCGACGGGTTCAGGCCATTAAAGATGAAGGACGCGGTGAAGCAGGCCGACATAGTGATCTTCCTGACCCCCGACATGGTGCAAAGGACTATTTACAGGGAGTTCGTGGAGCCCAACCTGAGGCCCGGGATGGATCTAGTCTTCGCCCACGGGTTCAACATACACTACAAGCTCATAGAGCCCCCAAAGACTGTAGACGTCTACATGGTCGCCCCCAAGGGGCCCGGGCCAATAGTCAGGGAATACTTCGAGAAGGGGGGCGGAGTCCCGGCCTTAGTTGCGGTGCACCAGGACTACAGCGGACAGGCGTTGAAGAAAGCCCTAGCGATAGCCAAAGGGATCGGGGCGACCAGGGCCGGAGTGATTGAGACCACTTTCAAGGAGGAGACGGAGACAGACCTGTTCGGGGAGCAGGTAGACCTGGTGGGAGGAATCGTGGAGCTCATGAGGGCCGCCTTCGAGACCCTCGTGGAGGCAGGCTACCAGCCGGAGGTCGCCTACTTCGAGACGATAAACGAGATGAAGCTGATCGTGGACATAATCTACGAGAAGGGCCTGGGCGGCATGTTAAGGGCGGTTTCAGACACTGCAAAGTACGGAGGTTACGTCTCTGGGCGGTACGTGATAAACGAGGACGTGAGGAAGAGGATGAAGCAAGTCCTCGAGAGGATAAAGTCTGGAGAGTTCGCCAACCAGTGGATCGAAGAATACGGTAAGGGTATGCCCGCAGTCAAGAACTACCTGAACGAGGTCGACAACAGCCTCGAGGAGAAGGTAGGCAGAGAGCTCAGGGAGCTCATCCTGAGGGGCAAGCCCAAGAGTTAAGCCTTTTCTCGCTCTCAAGCCGTTTTAACCCCCTTTTGAACTTTATTGATAATGTCCGTCAAGTCCAGGGCTTCTTCGCTGGAGCGTTACGTCCTGTCCCGCCTCAGGGACAAGGGCTTCGCGGTGATGAGGGCCCCTTCCAGCGGCTCCAAGAGGAAGGATCCTGTGCCAGACCTAGTGGCGATGAAGGACGGGGTGATCCTGCTGATAGAGGTCAAGAGCAAGCAGGAGGAGGGGACTATTTACGTGAGGAAAGAGCAGGCGGAGGGGATACTGGAGTTCGCGAGGAGGAGCGGGGGAGAGCCTTTCCTCTGCGTGAGGTTCCCCCACGAGATAAGGTTCGTCGAGTTCTCTAAGCTGAGGAGAACACATGGAGGGAATTACGCCGTCGACGTGGAAGTGGCCAAGCAAGGAATGACTTTGGACGAGTTAGTGCGGTATGTCGAGTCCAAAAGAAGCAGGACTTTGGACAACTTCATTCGTTAGCGAACTTGACCCTGAACTTCAGGTTGTACTTCTTCTCGTACTTCTTCAGCTTGCTTACCAGCTTCTTGTTGAACTTCTGCAGGTCTGTCTTCGGCAGGACTATCACGTACTCCCCGTCTTGGACTTCCACTTTAGCGTCGGGTATGCTCTCGGTTATCAGCCTCTCTAGCCTGGCCTGAATCCTGTCAACTGGCTTCACCTTCTTAACTGGAACTATCATGGTCTGCTCGCCGAAGACGTAGATCTCGTACTCGACCTCGTCCGTCATCAAGTCCTTTATCTCGACAACTGGCCTAGCCAGGTCAGCTTCCTTCATGCCGCTGGGCACCTTCACGGTGATGTCTAGAGTGTACACTTTCTTCACGTTGCCCGCGTGGATGAAGATGACGGTGTCCAGGATGTTGGGAATAGTGCCTATGTCCACCCTCCTAATGAACCTGTGTATGGCGTCTAACGGCGAGGTCGCGTGCACCACTCCGATCATCCCGATCCCAGCGAGCCTGAGGTCAATGTAGGTCTGGAAGTCCTCGTCGTTCCTCATCTCGTCGTAAACCGTGTAGTCGGGCCTGCTCAGCAATAGGATGTCGTGCAATTCACCTACTTCCGCGTAGTTCTTCGAGTACTGCGTTATTTCCGGAGGCAAGTGCATGTCCCTCGGCGACTCTACGGTTTTCACGACTTTCCCCTTCTCCATGTAGAACTCTGCGAGGGCCTGAGCGAAAGTCGTCTTGCCCATTCCGGGCATTCCGGCAATCACTATTCCCTCCGCTCTCTCCTCTAACCTCTTCAGCAGCTTCTCGTCGAGGTTGTAGTCAGAGAGCTTCTTCTTCGTCACAGGCCTAGTTACGGTAATTTCCCAGCCGTCGCTGAGCGGGGGCCTGGTCACTACTACCCTGTAGGTGTCTAACTGAAGGATGATAGAGCCCTTCCTCTCAATTTCGACGAACGAGTTCCTCCTAGTCTGAACCGCCATCAACATCTCCATTAAGTACCTCTTCAGCTCGTCGGCCGTGGATGGCTTGTCTCCAATAGTTACGAACGTCCAGTTGCCGGGTAAGCCCTTCTTGGCCTTCGGTAAAGTCCCCTCCTTGAGGTGGACGCTCATGGTGTTCTGGTCGAAGAACTTCTCTATCGACAGCCCCTCAGCCTTAGGGGCAAGGTAGTAGACCTTGACGTTCATCGACTCGGCTATCCTCTTCAACTGCTCCGTACCGACGATCAGCGTGCAGTCGTGGGAGAGGCAGTAGTCCAGCTCGACCTCTATGCTCGGCCTGTTGATAGGTTCGCCGACTACGTCGAAGGCGAAAAGCAACCTCTCTGACAGCTCCCTGACCTTGGCCAATTCGTCCAAAGCTATTTCAGCTGAGATCAGCCCCTCTCTGGCTTCCCTTTGCAACTCCAGCAACAGGGACTTATGTATCCACATGTTACCGAGAACTGCCCCACTCTCAATCGCGTCTGCTAGGTTCACTAATAGAGCGGACTTATCAACGAGGTAATCCTCCAAGCCCTCCTTACCCTCGATCAAGATTTCTCCCGTCGTCTAATAAAACAGTTACAAACGGAGTAAGGGTAATTACCTCCTGGCTCACGCTTTGGTCATCCTCAGCAAGTACCTGTGGATGGCAGTCGAGTTCGAGAGCTCCGGGTGAAAGGTAGTAGCCAGCATGTTTCCCTCCTGAGCGAAGACTACGACTTCGCCGAGCCTCGATAAAGGCCTTGCGTTACCCTTGGTTTCTACAATGGCTGGGGCCCTTATGAACACCGTCCTCATGACGCCCTCGTTGATGGAGCTGAGGTCTACCTCCGCCTCGAAGCTCTCCCTCTGCCTGCCGTAGTAGTTCCTGATGACCTTAACGTCCATCAGCCCTATGAGGGGCTGGGACTTCCTGCCGACCTTCGCGTCTGTCACATCTTTAGCCAACATTATCGCTCCTGCACAGGTGCCGAGGGTAGGTAGTCCCTCCCTTATCCTGTCCCTCATCTCGTCCAGCAAGCCCACGCTCTTCGCTACAATTCCAATTGTCGTGCTCTCTCCTCCCGGGATTATCAGGGCGTCTATCTCCTTCAGGTCAGCGGGGAGCTTGACCTCAACCACTTCCCCTTGATAGCCCAACTCTTTCATCGCCCTCACAGTCATTAAGGCGTGCTCCTCGAAGCTGCCCTGGTAAGACAGTACTCCTACCTTCACAGTCCCCTCACCTGCATTAGCTCCTCGGGCTTGAGTTGCCTTATGTCGATCCCCATCATGGCCTTGCTCTCGCTTATCATCTTCTGGGCCTCCAGGACCTTCTCGGGCTTGTCCCAGAGCGAAGTCGCCAAGACAATCGCGTGCGCCCTCACCTCAGGGTCCTGGCTCTTGAATATCCCCGACCCGACGAAGATCCCGTCAGCCCCCAGCCACATCATTAGAGCGGCGTCAGCCGGAGTCGCTATCCCTCCGGCCGCGAAGTTGACTACCGGCAACCTGCCGAGCTTCGCGGTTAAGTCGACCAGCTGAATTGGAACCTGGAACTCCC
>JBAMMP010000012.1:0-5174 GCA_039793765.1 Sulfolobaceae archaeon | reverse complement strand
AACCTGCCGAGCTTCGCGGTTAAGTCGACCAGCTGAATTGGAACCTGGAACTCCCTGGCCTTCTTCAGCCTCTCCTCGGGGAGGAGGGAGGTCAACTCCCTCAGCTGTTTCATGACGATCCTCATGTGCTTCACGGCCTCGCTCACGTTGCCAGTCCCGGGCTCTCCCTTAGTCCTGATCATCGAGGAACCTTCAGCTATCCTCCTGAGGGCCTCCCCCAGATCCCTAGCCCCGTTCACGAAGGGGACTTTGAACTCCCATTTGTTTATGTGGTGCTCCTCGTCCGCTGGAGTTAAGACCTCGCTCTCGTCTATCATGTCAACCCCTAACGCTTCGAGCACCCTAGCCTCGTAGTAGTGGCCAATCCTCACCTTCGCCATGACCGGGATAGTTATGGAGTTCATGACCTCCTCTATCACTTTGGGGTCGGCCATCCTAGCGACGCCGCCCGCCTTCCTCACGTCGTAAGGAAGCTTATCTAAGACCATCACGGCGACAGCGCCGGCATTCTCGGCTATCGTGGCCTGCTCCACGTTGGTGACGTCCATTACAACTCCTCCCTTCTGGAAGACGGGGAAGGCGTGCCTGACCATGGAAGTGGCCTGGGCCGGGAGCTTGAGGTCCTTCTTGAACTCGGGGTAATACTCCAAGAGGCCCGCGTCCTTGATGACGTCCTTGATCTCCGCCAGCTTGTAGAAGAACTCCTCGACCTCCCAGAAGGACAGCTCGTACAGACGCATTACGGAAGTGTTAAGCATGCTTGCTATTTAAGCCGACTTCAACTGGAAAGGAAATTTGTCTATTTTGAAATGAATACTAAGCCCTCAAAAAGGCGAGTATACCAGGCTTTACCCAAGCCTGGCCTTCTGCTTCCTCTCTTCCTCCGCCCTTATCCTGATGATTCCGAAGTGCACGGCGCAGTTTATGCAGTAGCACTTGGTCACGGGATACCTCATTATTATAGCTCCTTTCTTCTCCAGCTCAGCCGCTAGGCCTGGGTCGACGGGGCTGTAGTACCTCGTGACGCATATGGCCTTGTCCTCGGGAACCCTCGCGCCGCAGTTGTCGCAGGAAATGTAACCAATGTGACCCTTGTCGCCCTTCCTCCTTCCCCTGTTCTCCCTCTTCTTGGGCAAAGTCCCGACCTCTGTCTATCCCCTCAATTACTTTTAATAAGTTTTTGCGACCCTCAACAACGTCTTTGCCTCCCTCCCGCACACCGGGCACTTGCCCTCTACCTTCACTTCCTCTATCGGTGAGCCTAAGACTCTGGCCTGCAGGTAGTCCTCGACCTTCAGGCCGCACTCGTTCTCCCCGCACCACGGTAGTTCAACAATTCCCACCCTCTCGTCCAAGAGCTTCTTCGCCTCCTCCAAGCCCTTCGCCCTCTTTATCTTGGAGCTCAGGAAGTCCCAGGCCCTCTTCTTCAGGTTCTCGTAGATCTCCTTCATGAGCTGGTTCACCGCTTCCACTAACTCCTCCTTCTTCACAGCCTTCCCCTCGAACGTGTCCCTCCTCTTCAGGAAGACCTTGCCCTCGTTCAGTTCCCTGGGCCCGACCTCCGCCCTTATAGGAACGCCCTTCAGCTCCCAGACGTAGAACTTCTCCCCAGGGGTCATTTCCGGGTTGTCGTCGACCACCGCCTTGACCCCGGCCTTGTTAAGGGTTTCACCTACTTCTTTGGCGTAAGCCAAGACCTTCTTGGTCTCCTCCTGGGCCTTCTGCTTATCCTCGGCCTTCGAGGGTATCGGGATGACCACTACCTTGATTGGCGCGACGTAGGGGTTGAGGACTGGGCCGTGGTCGTCGCCGTTGATGGCTATCGAGACCGCGATCACCCTGTCCGAAATGCCGTAGCTCGTCTGGTGGGGGTAGTCCAGGCTCTCGTCCTTCCTCTGGATCTTGTAGTCGAAGGCCTTCGTGAAGTGAGTTCCCAGATGGTGAACTGTACCTATCTGCAAAACCCTAGAGTCGGGCATCACAGTGTCAAAGGCGATGGTGTAGACTGCCCCCGCGAACTTGTCCCACTCGGGCCTCCTGGAAATGACGTAGGGGATCCCCAGGATGTCGAAGAACTTCTTGTAGATCTCTACTGCCTCCTTCACCTGCCTCTCGGCGTCTTCGTAGGTCTCGTGGAGCGTGTGGGCCTCCTTGAAAGTCGTGACCTCCCTGAGCCTAATCATGGGCCTAGTCGCCTTCGTCTCGTACCTGAACACGCTGACTATCTGGTAGAGCTTCTTGGGCAACTGCTTGTAGCTCTTGTACCAGAGGCTCTCGAAGTAGGTTATCGCCACCTCGCTCGTGGGCCTCAAGGCCAGCTTTACGTCCAAGTCCTCATGTCCTCCCCTGGTCACCCAGTACACTTCGCCCTCGAAGCCCCTGATGTGCTCGCTCTCCTTCCTCAGGAGGTCTTCAGGGATTAGGAGGGGGAAGAGGACTTCCTCGTGGCCCGTGCTGTCCAAGAGGTTCCTGATTATTTCAATTATGTTCTTCCTGAGCTGGAAGCCGTAGGGCATCCACACTCCCATTCCCTTGACGGGGTACCTGCCGTAATCGTAGAACTCCCCTTCCCTGAGAACCCTGTCGAACCACTCGGAGAAGTTCTTCTCCCAGTTCTCCCTGGAAACCTTCACGGAGGAAAGGGCTAAGCATGGAAATAAAACGTTATCAAAAAACCTTGATGGCTTTCAGAACTTGGCGAACAACATCAGTACCGCGAACAGGATTCCGTAGACGGCTATTCCCTCGCCGAGGGCCACGAAGATCAGTACCGTACCGAACATCTCCCTCTTCTCGGAGAGCACGCCTATTCCCGCCGCGGCTGACATGCCCACAGCTACTCCGGCACCGATGGCCGCTAACCCTACGGCGAGGCCTGCTCCTATGTTAATGCCCGCGAATCCCTGTGGCGAGTCGGCTGGCGATTGGGCTACGCTCACTAGAGCCGTTGCGCCTGCCGCAACCAACAGGAGGGCAAGGATGGCTTTGGAGAGGGCGTTCATAGAAGGTCACCCATCACTGTCGCAACTGATTTAAAACTGTTTTCTTCAGCTCTTCGAGGGATGAACTCAGGCTCGCCTTGATCTTGGAGTACTCGTCGTTCAGTTTCTTGTCGAGATCTGCCTTCTTTTCGGAAAGGGTTTGGGAAAGCATCGAGAGGTACTTCTGTTCCTCTAACATTTCACGTTACAAAAAAGGGCTCGATTTTAAGCTTTCAGCGTTTCCTCTGGAGGATCCTCCTGATGAACTTGAGCCTGACGAACTCCTCCCTTGTACGGTCGGAAAGTATTCCGGCGATGAACTTGATGTTCCTCCTGTACCAGGGGAGGATGTAGTTGTCGAGGGCGTTTATGAGCCTCTGGGTTCTCCTCAACTCCTCGGAGAGCATCCTGATCGCGGTCTCCTTCTCGACCAGCTCCAGGATCTTGTCCAGGACCTCCGCCATTTCCTGGTGGGCGGAGTAAAGCAAAGGAGAGACTTCTGCCGAACCGTAGAACGGTTTGTTCACGGTGTTCTTGTCCAGCTTCAGCACTGTTATCTTGACGCCGAAGAGGTTCCTAGTCTGGGGCTGTACCGTCAGGTTGGAGGGCGCCGAGGATGCGAGAAGTTCCACGCTGTTTATTCCCTGCGCAGTAACTCCCATCAAGTAGTGCGAGTAAACCTCTTTGAGAACCTTACTTACCTCGTTGTAAGTCCTCTCGTACTCCGCTATGTAAGTCCTCAAATAGATGAGTAAGACTTCCCTCTTGCTCTCCAGCAACCTCTTGACTTGCTGAACTAGCCTCAGTTGCCTCCTCAGCATTATGAGGTTGATCTTTGTTGGCAGTACTCGCTGGCTCATTGCGCCTGACCTTGCTGCTTGTACTTCGGGTGGTACTTCTTGATCTGCTCCGGCTTGAGCTGCACCAGCTCGGACTCAGGCAGTATGGACAGGATCTCCCAGCCTATGTCTAGGGTCTGCTCGATGCTCCTGTTCTCAGTGAGTCCCTGCTGTACGAACCTCCTCTCGAAGGCGTCCCCGAAGATCAGGTACTTCTTGTCAGTCTCGGACAGCGAGTCCTCGCCGATAATCGAGGCGAGACCTCTCACCTCGACAGCCCTAGCGTAAGCGGCGAAGAGCTGGTTGGCCAACTCCTTGTGGTCGTCCCTGGTCTTGCCCGCACCGATTCCGTCCCTCATTAGCCTCGATAAGCTCATCAGGACGTTGATCGGCGGGTAGATGCCCTTGTTGTAGAGGCTCCTGTCGAGGACTATCTGCCCTTCGGTGATGTAACCCGTAAGATCAGGGATGGGGTGGGTCATGTCGTCGTTGGGCATGGTCAGGATAGGCATTTGGGTTATGGAGCCCTTCTTGCCCTTGACCTTACCGGCCCTCTCGTAGATCGTGGCGAGGTCTGTGTACATGTAGCCTGGGTAACCGCCCCTACCCGGAACCTCCTCCTTAGAGGCCGAGAGTTCGCGGAGGGCCTCGCAGTAGTTGGTCATGTCGATCAGTATGGCCAGGACGTGCATGTCCTGCTCGAACGCCAGGTACTCTGCCAAGGTCAAGGCAGTCCTCGGAGTCAGGATCTTCAATGACGGGGGCTGGTTCGCGAAAGTCGCAATCATCGCTACCCTATTAATAGCTCCGGTCTCCTCGAAGAACTTCCTGAAGAAGAGGAACTCGTCGTACCTAACGCCTATAGCCGCGAAGACCACTGCGAAGTTCGACTCCTCTCCCCTTACAGTGGCCTGCCTCGCGATCTGGGCGGCTAACTGATTCGCCGGCAGACCGCTCCCGCTGAATATAGGGAGCTTCTGGCCCCTCAGGAGCGAGTTGAGGCCGTCGATCGCGGAAATTCCGGTCTGGATGAACTCCTCGGGATACTCCCTCATAGCGGGGTTCATCGGGTCGCCGTTTATGTCCCTCTTCTCGCCCTTTATTATCGCAGGGCCGTTGTCCAGCGGGTCGCCCAGTGGGCTCATTATCCTCCCTAGCATCTCCTCGGAGATCTTGACCTCGAGGCCCCTTCCGAGGAACCTGGCCTTCGTGCCGGTCGGGGAAATGCCAGTAGTACCCTCGAAGACCTGGACTACCGCCATGTTGTTGTAGCTGTCTACTACCATCCCCCTCCTCTTTGTGCCGTCTGGCATCTCGATGTCGACTAGCTCCTGGTAAGCGGCGTCACCGATGC
>JBAMMP010000011.1:0-23756 GCA_039793765.1 Sulfolobaceae archaeon | reverse complement strand
CCTGGAGAGCTTAGGGTTCTCGTCTACCTTAACGTCCTCGGCCTTGAGCGAAGGCCCTCGGGGGACGAGGACTCCGTCGAATTTCAGCTTAGGCAGAATGTTCCCCTTTGACACTACCTCGGTTTGCACCGGATCCTTCGAGGCAACCGCTAGGGAAATCTCCTTCTCGTACAGCTTCCACGGGTCGTCCACCCTCACGTTCTCGATGTTCGCCGCAACAAGGGAGGATCTCAGCTCAATTATTTCGTTGAGGCTCTTCCTCCCCCACCAGCCCTTAGGGTCCTCGAACTCCCTCGCCTTAACTCCGGTTACGTTAGGAGGTACACTCACTATGACCCTAACTTTCGGGTAGCCCCTCTCGCCCACTATTCCACTGGGCGGCGTGGAGCCGAGAATCACGTCCTTGTTGGCTATTTCCTTAGCCACGTTAACTACAGACCTGAACCTGGCCATTATGGGACAGGAAGGGAGGCCACAGAGGAGCTTGTAGCCCTTACACTTGACGCACAGCTCTGCAGGGATTTTGCGCAAGCCCCAGTTTCCTCACGATAAACCACTCGGCAATACTTAATTTCGCTTTCGCAGTGAGGCCGACGGGTCTGGGCTCGACCTTACCCTTACGTAACGCCTCGAGGACTTCCTCAGGCCTGGGCTCCGCCTCGACCAGGTTGTAAGCCGATCCCAGGGCCTCCTTGACGTGGGAGTCGGAGTTGGCGAGCCCAATTAGCCCCTTGTTTCTCGCCAGCTCCTCAGCTTTCCTGTTCGCCGACCCGGGCGCTTTGGAATTATAAATCTCAATAAATTTTATTTTATCAATAATTTTGAAGATTTCGTTACCTAGACCGTCTCTGGTGACGTCGAAGGGGTGAGAGGGGAAAAGGACGCAGGAGTTCTCGCGAGCGTAGTCCAAGAGCTCTGTAAGGGCTTTAGGCGGACTCGGGGGGAAGTCGCAGAGTATAACGACGTGACCGTGCTCGGTCGAGACTTCCTGGCCGAGTATAGCCCTTCCTTTGACCTTGACTGCTCCCTCCGAAGTGTCGTGGTCAGTGATCGCTATGAGATCGAGACCCACCTTCTTCGCGTACTCCACTAAAAACTCGGGCCTTTCCCTTCCGTCGCTGAAGCAGGAATGGACGTGCAGATCTACCTTGATCATACGTAGCCCAGCTCTTTCATGACCTCAAGGGTGAGAATCGTGATGCCCGCGGCGCCCCTTACTAAGTTGTCGCCTAACACGACCATCCTGAGGACTCCGCCCTCATGCCTTATCCTGCCCACTGTGACGGCCATTCCGTTCTCGTTGTTCACGTCCAGGATAGGCTGGGGCCTGTCCTCCTCGTCCCTGACTATAATGGGCCTTTTCGGTGCAGTGGGCAAGTTCTTGAGCTGAGGGAGGGACTTGAAGTTCCTCAGCCTGTCCTTGACTTCGTTGGTGTTGACCTTCTCCTCGCCCGTTATGACGTTGATGACGGCCATGTGGCCTACCCTAGTGGGAACCCTAGTGGATGTAACGCTCGAGTCTATGTTCTCTGGGACTATCTTATCGCCCTCAAGTCTTCCGGTCAGCTTCGTGAGCTCCCTCGCGATCTTGTCCTCCTCGCCCTTGATGTAAGGTATGACGTTGCCCTCAATGCTCATGTAGGAAACGCCGTTGTACCCCGCTCCGCTCACGGACTGGAGAGTGGTTATGACGACCTTCTTGCCCCTGAACACGTCGAGTAGCGGCTTGACAGGCATCGAGATTATCGCGGCCGTGCAATTGGGGTTCTTCACTAAGAGACCGTTCCACCCCTTCCTTTGCCTCTGGTACTTGAGCAACTCCAAGTGCTCCCAGTTCACCTCAGGATTGATTAGTGGCACGTCCGGATCCATCCTAAAGGGGCTGGCGTTCGAGATCACCACTTTGCCCTTCTTCACCAGGTCGAGTTCGATGGACTCGGCTATCTCGTTCGGGAGGGCCGAGAGGACTACGTCGACGTCCTTGTGGTCGTTGTAGTCCGTGGAGACGACGTTCAGGTCGGCGACCTCTTCCGGAATGTCGCCGGGCTCGACCCACTTGACAGCCTCTTTATACTTCTTCCCTATTTTCCCGGGGGACGCACTGACCTTGACCAGCTCAAACTGGGGATGCTTAGCCAGAATTTTCACCATCTTTTGGCCGACCATTCCGGTCGCTCCGAGTAGGGAAACCTTCAGCTTGTCCACTTCAGCACCACCTCGTGGAGCTCCTTGGCCAAGTCTTCGGCTTGACGTTTCTCCGCTATAAATGTTAGGCTCACGCGCTTCATGCCGCGCGAAACGGAGATCGGGTCATGGGCAGAGGCGACAGCCATCACCTTCGAGGCTATCTCCGACCTCTGTAGCCCGCAACCCACGACGCTTACGGCCTCGACGTCGATCACGTCGATGTCCTTGACGAAGTCCTTCAGCTGGGCTAACCTCTCCTCCAGCCTCTTAGCGTCAGAGGCGTTTACCACTAGCTGAATTGAGGTCTCGCTGGCGGGCTGGCTCATCGCAATTATGTTAACGTTGGCTTTCTGCGCCTCCGACATGATCGCCGCGGCCGAGCCTATCCGGCCGACCATCCTGGTGCTCTCTATGTCTACTAACGCGAGGTTCTCCACGACCGCTATCCCCTTGAGGGCGTCGCCCGACGTGCAGGAGCCCTCTACGACGGTGTGACCCTCCTCGTAAAGCCCCTCCACGTAGACCCTGATATCAGTCCCGAAGAGGGGGTCGAAGGTCTTGGGGTGAAGCCTCTTGGCGCCCAATTGCGAGAGCTCGACCGCCTCTTCGAGGGACAGCCTCGGGATGGTTCTGGCTCCCTTGAACTTCCTGGGATCTCCCGTCATTATTCCAGGAACCTCCGTGATTAGCCTGACCTCGCCGATCCCTAGGGCTTTGGCGATGAGCGTCGAGGAGTAGTCACTACCTCCTCTTCCGACGGTGGTGTACCTACCTTCTGCGGTGACGCCTATGAACCCTGGTACCACCAAAACCTTAGACTTCACCGTCTCAAGGATGTAGCTTAACCTCTCCTTAGTCTCCTGCAGAAGGACGTTGGCCTCGCCGTAGTTAGAGTCAGTTACCAGAGGGGGCTCGACGACTGGCGAAGCGTCAATGCCCTTACTCCTGAGCGCGCCCGCTAGCAGGATTACTGCCATTCTCTCGCCAAATGAGAGGACGTAGTCCCTGACTCTCGGGTTACTCTCTCCTAGAACCTTAACGGACCAGGCGACCTTCGCTAACTCGTCGGTGACCTTCGAGAGAGCCTGGAAACTCTCCTCGAAAACCTTGCCTTCAGTTAGCTTCGACAGGAGGGCGAAGTGTCTATCTATTATGTCTGAGGCCTTCTCAGTTGCCTTTTCTGGGTTGTTGACAGCGTCGAGCAACTCGTTTGTGACGTTCTTTAGGGCGGACGTGACTACGATGAGCCTGTCGTCCTCGTATTTCTTTATCTTGTCGTAAATCAGCTCGTAATCCCTCTCGTCCTTCTGAATAGACCCGCCTATCTTGACTACCCTCATAGACCCAGGTCACCTAAGATAACCTTGTCAATGTGTTCTGGGTTGACCAGGATCCTCCTGGTCTCTGCCTTAACCATCGAATCTGGGTCTTTCAAGGCATGGCCGGTTAGGATCATCACTGTAGTCTCGTCCTCGGAAATCGTTCCGCTCCTTAGGAGCTTCTTGTAGCCTGCCAGCGTCGTTGCCGAGGCAGGTTCCGCCCCTATACCTTCATTCCTTGCTAACTCTTTCTGGGCGTCTAGAATCTCGTTGTCGCTCACAGTAATTGCAGTGCCTTTAGACGACTTGATGGCCTTCATAGCCTTCTTCCAGTTCACTGGTTTACCTATCCTGATAGCCGTCGCGATAGTCTCGGGGTTGTCGACGAACTCGGGCTGGCTTAGGTTCTTCTGGATTGCCTGAGCTATGGGGGCCGAGCCCTCTGCCTGAACGCCGATCATCCTCGGAACCCGGTCGATGTATCCCGCCTCGTACAGCTCGTTGAAGCCCTTCCAGATGGCGTAAATGTTTCCGGCGTTGCCTACGGGCACAATTACGTTGTCCGGAACTCCTATCTCCTCGACTATCTCGAAAGCTATCGTTTTCTGACCCTCAAGCCTCCAGGGATTGAAGGAGTTCAGCGGATAAACGATCCTGTGTTCCTTGTATAATTTCATGACGCTGTTCATGGCGACGTCGAAGTTGCTCTCTATTTCTATCACGGTAGCCCCGTACAGTATAGACTGAGCGAGTTTACCGATAGCCACTTTGCCTTTGGGCAGTATGATGTAACTCCTCAAGCCGCCCCTACTGGCGTAGGCAGCGGCGGAAGCGGCAGTGTTCCCGGTAGATGCAGCCACGACCACCTTGTAACCGTTGGACACGGCGGAGCTTACTGCTACCGTCATTCCCCTGTCCTTGAAACTGCCCGTAGGATTAGCTCCTTCGAACTTGTAGTAGGCCGACTTAAGGACTCTCGACTTTATCAGGGGTGTGTTACCCTCGCTAAGGCTAACTACTTTGGGGTATTTGCCAGCAATATAGTCCTTGTAACGCCAGACCCCCCTTCCTCTGAGGTTCCTTAAGTCTACTTGCTTGTGCCTTACTACGATTTCTAAGAGCCCGCCGCACTTGGGGCAGAGGAGGAGGTTCTGGTCTAATTCGTATTCAGACCCACAATCCAAGCACTTCAATAACTCCTCTTTCCCGTTTCCAACAATACGTCACCAGCCGGGGGTAATACTCGACGTTCCGAATAAAAGCTTTCATAGGTTGTGATCTTCGCGCAGAACTTCGCCCAATTCCTCGTATATTATTGATACTCCCACGATGTTGGTGTAATATGACCTGATCTCGATCGATTCCTTAGGCTTTAGAGTGCGATCCAGCTTAATTTCGTCCGAGATCTTCCTGAGGGCGAACTTCTCCTCAGGCGTTATTATGGTAGTCTCGACAGTTATCCTCAGTTCCTTGATCTTGAGAGGTTTATCGGTTAAGTTCTGGATTGTGATCTTATTGCCGTCAACCTGAACGGAGAACTTCAAGGTATTGAAATCCCCTTACTGATAATTTATAAGCACTTTGCCCTTTAAAACGGCCTAACAGTCCCTTTACTAGGCTGAGCATATTTCTGTACGCTTCGCATGGGTTAGATGGCCCGCTCCCTTAAGGCTTCCACTGTTCAAAGGTGATATTCGACCGGCATGGCCTCGAAAGTAAGTGAGTTCATAACCAACTGGCAAGGGAAGAATGAGCCCACTATAGGTGAGAAGATAAAGTCCGCGTTCAAGCAGCCCGCCCCCCTGAAGCACAGGATCATTATGGCCAATTACAAGCTCAGGAGCACGATCAACAGGCTGGAGGTCTACATCAACAGGCTTCAGGAGAGGGACAGGGTCCTCTTCGAGAGGGTAGTAGAGGCCCAGATGAACAAGGACACCGCTAGGGCTACTATGTACGCTAACGAGATCGCCGAGATCAGGAAGATAACCAAGCAGATGCTGATGACTCAGATAGCCTTAGAGCAGGTCCAGCTGAGGCTGGAGACCGTTCTCGAGATCGGCGACATCATGACCAACCTAGTCCCAGTAGTAGGCGTGATCAGAGAGCTGAGGAACGTAATCAAGAGCGTGATGCCGGAGATGTCCTTCGAACTGTCGGAGATAGAGGAGACCCTGCAGGAGGTCATATACGAGGCCGGAGAGTTCGTACCTGGTGGCATGGAGCCCGTAACCTCGTCGCCGGAGGCCAGGAAGATCCTCGAGGAAGCTCAGGTAATAGCAGAGCAGAGGATGAAGGAGAAGTTCCCGTCTCTGCCCTCCTTCGTTACGACCGCACAGCAGGTCAATCAGAACGGCTCCAAGTAAACTTATTTCACCTTTTAATTTATTAAATTTATTTTAATTTAAATATTTATTCCATTTTAAGAGTTCCAGTACGCCTTTAGCCGACTCTATAAAAGTTTTTTATGAATAACGACGCCCTTTTAAGCGGGTGCTTAAGTGGTGGAGGTCGTTCAAGGTGACCTCATTCTCGACCTTAAGGACGTCAGGAAGGACATGGTCGAGGTCGCTGGCGGTAAGGGGGCCAACCTCGGCGAACTGATTTCCATGGGGGCGAGGGTTCCGCCCGGCTTCGTTATAACCTCGAGCGCTTTCAGGTATTTCCTGAGTTACAATAAATTGGCGGACAAAATTAAGGAGATCCTCAAGGAGTCGAAGAGCGAAGAGGAGGCCAGCGAGAGGATCAAGTCCCTAATCATGAACGCCGAAGTACCCAGTGACTTGGAGAAGAAAATCCTAGAGGCTTACGACAGGTTGGCGAAAATAGTAGGGAAGGAGCCTTTAGTCGCCGTCAGGTCTTCAGCGACAGCGGAGGACATAGAGCAGGCGAGCTTCGCCGGCCAACAGGACACCTACCTGAACGTGGACAGGGCACACCTCATCGAGAACGTCAAGAAGGTGTGGGCCAGCCTCTACAACGCCAGGGCTATTGCCTACAGGAACTCCAAGGGTATAGACCACACCCAGGTCTCTATGGCCGTCGTAGTCCAGAAAATGGTCAATTCGAGGGCTGCAGGAGTGATGTTTACTTTACACCCCGCAACGGGGGATAGGAACTACATCGTCATAGAGGGTTCCTGGGGGTTAGGAGAGGCCGTTGTAGGGGGTAAAGTGACTCCCGACGAGGCCGTCGTGAGGAAGGCCGATTTGGCTATCGAGTCTAAGAGGACGTCCCACAAGAGGATGAAGATCGTTTACGACCCAGCGACTCGCAGAAACGTCGAGGTAAACTTAGAAGGCAACCCCGAGGCCGACCAGTTCTGCCTGACGGACGACGAGATCAAAGAGCTCGCTAGGATGGGTCTAGAGATCGAGAAGCATTACGGCAGGCCGATGGACATTGAGTGGGCAATAGACGCCGACATGAAGTTCCCTGAGAACGTCTTCATAGTGCAGGCAAGGCCGGAGACTTACTGGTCCTCTAGAACCGCCCAGGAGGAGAAGGCGGAGAAGGTCGAGCCTTCCAAGGCCAAGGTTCTAGCGAGAGGCTTACCAGCTAGCCCAGGCCTCGTTACGGGTAGGGCGAGGATTATCTTAGACGTCCATAAGGCCTCCGACTTCAAGCAGGGCGAGATACTCGTAACGAAGATGACCGATCCCGACTGGGTTCCGATAATGAAGATTGCAGCTGCCATTGTGACCGACGAGGGCGGAATGACCAGCCACGCGGCCATCGTGTCGAGGGAGCTCGGTATTCCAGCGGTGGTCGGTACGGGCAACGCTACCTCCATAATAAAGGACGGCCAGACAATTACTGTCGACGCCTATAGGGGGATCATATACGAAGGCGTCTTAGAGACCCAGAAGCCGACAGAGACTAAGGAACTGCCTCAGTCCGTCGGTGGACTCTCGCTTCCGAGGGACGTTCTCCTGAGCCTCTATCCAATAACTGCGACGAAGATCTACATGAACTTAGGTCAGCCCGACGTCATCCACAAGTACCTCGACCTGCCGTTCGACGGGATAGGCCTAATGAGGATCGAGTTCATCGTGAGCGAGTGGATCAGGTACCATCCGCTATACCTCATTAAGATCGGCAAACCCGAGCTGTTCGTGGACAAGCTGGCCGAAGGAATAGCTATGGTAGCTTCGGCGATTTACCCGAGGCCAGTAGTGGTGAGGTTCTCGGACTTCAAGTCCAACGAGTACAGGAGGCTCATCGGAGGCGAGGAGTTCGAGCCAGACGAGAGGAACCCGATGATAGGGTGGAGGGGAGTCTCGAGGTACATCAGCGACCTGTACAGGCCAGCCTTCAAACTCGAGGTCAGGGCGATAAGGAAGGTCAGGGAGGAGATGGGCCTGAAGAACGTCTGGGTCATGTTCCCGTTCGTTAGGACGACGTGGGAGCTGAAGGAGGCCATCAGGATCATGGAGGAGGAGGGCCTGAAGAGGAACAGCGAGTTCAAAGTTTGGGTAATGGCGGAAGTACCGTCGGTAATTGTACTTGCTGACGAGTTCTCCAAGATCGTGGACGGCTTCAGCATCGGGAGCAACGACCTAGCCCAGCTGACTTTAGGCGTCGACAGGGACTCCGACATACTGGCTAGAATGGGCTACTACGACGAGAGGGACCCAGCCGTCTTGAGGTCCATCAAGAAGCTGATCAAGGTAGCTCACAAGTACGGCAGGACTGTCTCGATATGCGGGCAAGCCCCGAGCGTCTACCCCGAGATCAACGAGTTCTTAGTCAGGGCAGGAATAGACAGCATCAGCGTGAACCCAGATGCAGTGATTCAGGTCAGGAGACAAGTGGCTTCCATAGAGCAGAAACTGCTCATTGAGAAGTTGAACGGTAGCAAGAAACGCAAATCCGCCTAGCGTCCTTGTAGATCGCAGTGCATTTTTCACAAATTTTCCTTCCACAAACGTCACATATCCCAACGGACAGGTTTTTCCCGCATATATCGCAAAGGGCCGACTCGCAGACCGCGCACAGACGCAACATTGAGTTGAAGTGCTCTGGGCACACTTGCCTCCCGCATTTTGGGCAAAGGAAGAACGCTACGTTCTCGTCGCAAACCTCACATTTCAAGGAACTTCTTGAACCATAGGTAGGCCTCCTCGTCGTCCTTAGCCTGAACTGGGGGATGCTTGAAGTAGAAGGCCGAAACCTCGACGAGGGGCCCTCCGATTTTCCTGTCAAGGGCTACCTTCACCGCCCTTATTACGTCTACTAATACGGCCGCACAATTAGACTTGTCGTCCACCTCCAGCCTGGCCTCTACCTCGATCGGCATGCCGGCGAAGCCGTAACCCTTGAGGTAGATGAACGCCACCTTAGTGTTGCCGAGGAACGGGACGTAGTCCGACGGCCCTATCCTAACTTTACCTTCCCTCTCCAAGAGCTCCTTGTAGTCGAGGGTGCTAGTTACCGCCTCGGTCTTGCTTATCCTCTTGGAGTGGAGCCTTTCCTCGGTCTTCATGTTCAGGAAGTCGGTGTTCCCTCCGACGTTCAACTGGTACGTTTCCTCCAGCTTTACCCCTCTCATCCTGAAGAGGGACGTTAAAGTCCTGTGAAGGATAGTCGCGCCTATTTGCCCTTTGACGTCGTCTCCCGCGATCGGGAGGTTCTTTTCCTTGAAGAGCCTAGGGAAGGTCCCAGTAGGGTCGCTGGCTATGAACACTGGGATCCCGTTGATGAACCCCGTTCCCGCCTCTAGAGCAGCCCTCGCGTAAGCCCTGGTGGCCTCCTCGCTTCCGACTGGCAATAGGTTGACCAGGAGTTCGGCCCTCGAGTCCTTAAGTTCCTGGATTACGTGCTCTATTTTACCGTCGTAAACCGGATCGAACACGTCAATCATGTGCTTGGCCACGCCGTCCAAGACGGGGCCTTTCGTCACCTTAACCCCGAGCTTGGGCATGTCTACGATCCTCGGGGTTATGTTGGGCTTCTCGAATATGGCCTCCGAGACGTCCTTCCCTACTTTGTTCTTGCTCACGTCGAAAGCCGCCACGACCTCTATGTCGGTGACTTTGTAGCCCCCTATTACGGGCGTTATGAGGCCTTCCGTGTAATCCTCGCCCTTCCTCCTGTAGTACTCTATTCCCTGAACGAGCATAGAAGCACAGTTGCCGAGCCCGGCGATGGCTACCCTAATCATTGAAAGCTTTAATCGCAGGTCTGGGATTAATTTTTGCCAGTGATGAGCGTTACGAGCTGAAGAGTGACGAGGTGGAGCGACTCTGAGGTGATATCAGGTGTTAAAGAGGATGAAGGTAAGGGTTTACGGAATCGTCCAAGGCGTAGGCTTCAGGAACTTCGTTAAGCTCCATGCGGACAGGATGGGAATTAAGGGGTACGCGATGAACCTGAACGACGGTTCGGTCGAGGTAGTCGCCGAAGGACAGGAGGAATTGCTCCTGAAACTGCTCGAGAAGATAAAACAAGGGCCTCCGGCTGCCGTAGTCGAGAAGGTGGACTACACCTTTGAGCCGTACAGAGGAGAGTTCAAGGACTTCAAGACGCTCTAGAAAGGTTAAAAACCCTTAGACAAGCCTTAATACTCTCGGTGAACCTCTTGAGCCAATGGACTTAAGCGACGTAATCCCGAAGTACTGGTACAATATAGTTCCCGACCTGCCCAGGCCTTTACCTCCTCCGAGGGATCCCAAGAACGCGGAGTTCTCCAGGATGGAACTCCTTAACAAGATAATGCCTAAGGAGGTTCTAAGGCAACAGTTCACTACTGAACGCTTCATCAGGATCCCAGAAGAAGTCAGGGACAGGTACTTACAGATCGGAAGGCCAACCCCTTTAATGAGGGCTAAGAGGCTGGAGGAGTACTTGGACACGCCGGCTAAAATCTACTTCAAGTTCGAAGGGGCTACGCCCACAGGGTCACACAAGATTAACACCGCGATACCTCAAGCATACTTCGCTTACGAAGAGGGCATCAATCACGTCGTTACTGAGACCGGAGCGGGTCAGTGGGGCACAGCGGTCGCATTGGCCGCTTCGATGTACAAGCTGAAGTCGACCATATTCATGGTGAGGGTGAGCTACGAGCACAAGCCGATGAGAAGGGTGATAATGCAGCTTTACGGAGGAGAGGTCTACCCGAGCCCGTCCGACAAAACTAACTACGGCAGGAAGATCCTGAGCGAGAATCCCAATCACGCCGGATCGTTGGGAATTGCCATGAGCGAGGCGATTGAGTACGCTTTGGAGCACGACTACAGGTACTTAGTAGGGAGCGTACTCGACGTGGTGTTGCTCCACCAGTCCGTAATTGGGCTCGAGGCAATGAAGCAGTTCGACGAAATCGGCGAAGAGCCCGACATACTGGTAGGGTGCGTGGGCGGAGGGAGCAACTTCGCGGGGCTCACGTATCCCTTCATAGGAGCCAAGAGGGGCTCCAGGTACGTAGCGGTCAGCTCGGCGGAAGTGCCGAAGTTCAGTAAGGGCGAGTACAAGTACGACTTCCCGGACACCGCGGGCTTGCTTCCCATGGTGAAGATGCTCACGCTAGGCAAAGATTACGTTCCGCCCTCAATATACGCGGGTGGCCTAAGGTATCACGGCGTGGCTCCGACCCTTAGTCTGCTCATAGAGGATAAGATAGTCGAGTGGAGGGAGTACAGCGAGAGGGAGATATACGAGGCGGCCAGGATATTCGCGGAGACTCAGGGAATAGTCCCAGCCCCGGAGAGCGCTCACGCCATCAAGGCGGTCATAGATCTGGCCAGGGAGGCCAAGAAGAATAAGGAGAAGGTCACGATAGCGTTCAACCTGAGCGGTCACGGCTTGCTAGACCTCACGAATTACCAGGACATGATGGCGAGGTACTCATGACCAGGAGGCTTCTGGTCTCTTACATGACGTTAGGATTCCCCGATAAGAGCCAATACTTCGAGTTCATCAAGGGTGCTGACGAGGCAGGAACCGACATCTTCGAGCTGGGCTTCCCGCCCTCCTTCGCGAAGTATGACGGCCCAGCAATAAGGAGGTCTTACGACGTCGTGACGAAGAAGTATACCGATTTCTTTGAGTTAATAGCGAAGACCAGGGAGCTTACGGACAAGGAATTGATTATCCTCACTTACCTCGAGGACTTCGTCGATAATCTCGACGAGTTCTTGGACAAACTCAAAAAGTCTGGAGTGAACGGCGTGCTCTTCCCTGACTTGCTCATCGACTTCTCGAAGGACTACAAGGCCTACATTAACAAGATAGAGTCCCACGGGCTAGACCCTACTATTTTCACCTCTCCTTCTGTCCCCGACAAGCTCATAGCCGAGGTGGCTCCGCTCTCCAGACCCTTCCTTTACTACGGCGTGAGGCCTACAACAGGCGTGGTCTTGCCCGTCAGCGTGGACTCTTTAGTTAAGAGGGTGAGGAGCTTCGTGAGGAACAAACTGGTTCTAGGATTCGGGCTCAACAACGAGGCCGACCTCAGGAAGGCCTTAGAGGCGGGAGCTGACGGGATTGCGATAGGAACCGCGTATATTGAGGCCTTTGAGAAGGGCGGTTTGGAACCCGCTCTGGAAATAGTCAAGAGGATGAGGGCGATCCTGGATGAATATTCCTGAGGTTTTGGAGAAACTCCTAAATAAGAAGAACCTGACCTTGGAAGAGTCCAAGGAGATCGCAACGGCCATAATGAAAGGCGAACTCAGCGAGGCTCAGGTCGCGGGAGTCCTCGTAGCCCTCAGGGCGAAAGGAGAAACCGCTGAGGAAATCGCGGGCTTCGCGATGGCCATGAGGGAGTCCTCGCTCAAAGTAGGGCCGTGGGAAGACGCGTTAGACACGGCGGGAACGGGCGGAGACAGGCTAGGCACGTTCAACGTCAGCACTGCGGTTGCGATCTTGGCGAGCAGAGTGACGAGGGTGGCCAAGCACGGCAATAGGGGAGTAAGTAGCAAGAGCGGATCGGCCGACTTCCTCGAAGCTTTGGGTTACAACATACACCTCCCTCCCGAAGAGGCGGAGAAGGCCATTAGGGAGTCCAACTTCGCTTTCCTCTTCGCTCAACTCTACCATCCAGCAATGAAGAACGTGGCTCCGGTCAGGAAGGCCTTAGGCGTCAGGACGATATTCAACGTCTTAGGGCCTTTGACTAACCCGGCTAGAGTAGGGCACCAAGTTATCGGCGTGTTCTCTAAGGGTTTCATGGACGTCTTAGCTCAGGCCATCACTTACCTGACTCCATCTCAGGTTTTCCTAGTACACGGAGAGCCGAACATGGACGAGGTCTCCGTGAGCGGGAGGACTGAAGTAGTAGTCGTGAAGAGGGGCAGCATTGAGAAGTTCTCCGTAGCACTCGAGGAGCTCAAGTTAAAGGAACTGATTCCTATCCAGAGGCTCACCGTCGGAGGACCCGAAGAATCGGTACTGCGGCTGATCAGGGCAATTAAGGGGAAGGATCAAGACGTCAGGACCTTCATCAAGGCTAACTTAGCTATGGCCCTAATGGCGTCTTCCAAGGTCAGATCAATGGACGACGGGCTTGAGCTGGCCGATCAGCTCATCGTCCAGGGTTACGAAACGTTGGTCAAGGTAGTCAACTCCCACGGGGACGCGTCGAGGCTCAGGAAGCTTTACGAGGATGCGTGAGATGAGAGTGAAAATTTGTGGACTCACCCATTACGTAGACGCGATCAACGCCGCGACTTTAGGGGCAGACATGTTGGGCTTCATAGTCCAGCCGGGTCTGTTGCGTTACGTAAAGCCCGAGTTCCTCGACGTTGTTAGGAAAGCCGTGAACAGGCCCCTTGTTGCAGTGAAGCTAGACCTGAACTTCGACGGCTTGATGGAGCGCGCCGACTACGTTCAAGTCCACAGGGTATTGAGCAGGGAGGAGCTCGACGCGCTAACTACGTATTCGAAGAAGTTCATACTTTACGTACCGGGATCGGAGGAAGGCCTAAGGTACGTTAAGGAAGTGAACAGGGTCAGCAACGCGCTAGTCCTGGTAGACTCGGCGAGGAAAGGCGAGAAGCTGAACCTCGAGATCGCGAGGAAGATCTTAGACGAGAGGCCCGACTCGGGCGTAGCAGGAGGCATAACTCCAGAGAACGTCCTGGCATATTTGGATCTAAACCCAGGTTGGATTGACGTGTCGAGTGGCGTGGAGTCGGAGCCTGCGAAGAAGGACGTCCTGAAGATGAAGAAGTTGATGGAGGTGGTCAAAGGTCGCCGTCCGTGAAGTGAAGATTGCTGACTTGCCTGACCCCTTCAGCCTTTTCGCTTGTGTAGAACGTGACAACGAAGTAGCTGCCTTACTAGAAAGCCTCGAAGGACCCCAGAGCCAAACTAGGATTTCGGTGGTCGCCTGGGGCGCAAAAGAATTGGTCTCCGGAAAGAAGGGCAGAACACAAGGCACTATATCCATGGACTTCCACGACCCGGTCGAGGTGTTCGATAAAATCACACGGAAATCGATCGAACTGGAGCTTCCAGGTAGGTACGGCGGGGGCCCAATAGGCTACGTCAGTTACGACGCCGTGAGGTATTGGGAGAGGATCAAGGATTTAAAGCCGGAGCCAGAGCCCTGGCCCGACTTCGAATTTTTCGTTCCAGAAAACGTGATAGTTTACGACCATTATCAGGGCAGGGCTTACATATACGGGGAAGTGCCGAACAGCAAAGGCTGTCAGTTGAGCGACGGCTTCGTCATGAAGGAGGAGTACCAGTCTATGAAAAAGGAGGAGTTCGAGCGGGCGGTCAGTGAAGTCCTCGAGTACATAAGGTCGGGATACGCCTTCCAGGTAGTCCTTTCGAGGTTTTACTCTTACTCATACAAGGGCGACCCTCTCGTCTTCTACTCCAGGCTAAGGAAGGTAAACCCCTCGCCCTACATGTACTTCCTGAAGTTCGGAAAGAGGAAGCTGGTCGGGGCGAGCCCAGAGACCCTTTTCAGCCTTCAGGACGGCGTTATCGAGAGTTATCCTATAGCTGGCTCCAGGCCGAGGGGGAGGACTCCCGAGGAGGACTTCGAGTTGGAGAAGGAGCTTCTCAGCTCGGAGAAGGAGAGAGCAGAGCACATGATGCTTGTCGACCTCGCCAGGAACGACCTGGGGAAGGTCTCATACCTAGGATCTGTGAAGGTTCCAGACCTAATGTACGTCGAGAAGTTCAGGTACGTACAGCACCTCGTGAGTAGGGTAATGGGCACTTTGAGGAAGAACGCCACCCCTTACGACGTGCTCAAGGCTACCTTCCCCGCAGGCACGGTCAGCGGAGCCCCTAAGCCCTTCGCCATGAACTTGATAGAGGTTCTCGAGCCGTATAAGAGAGGGCCTTATGCAGGTGCAGTCGGGTTCTTCTCGGCGAACTCCAACGCTGAGTTCGCCATAGCGATCAGGAGCGCCTTCTTTTATGACGACGTTATGAGGATCCAGGCCGGAGCAGGAATAGTTTACGACTCTATCCCCGAAAACGAGTACTACGAGACCGAGTTCAAGATGAAGGCCTTGAAAGTGGCGGGGGGTGAGGAGGGATAGACATTACCCTAATTATCGATAACTATGACAGCTTCGTCTACAACTTGGCCCAATACGTAGGTGAGTTGGGCAGCTATCCGATAGTAGTCAGGAACGACGAGATCACTCTGAGCGGGATTGAAAGGATAAACCCAGACAGGATCATAATATCTCCTGGGCCCGGGTCTCCCGACAAAAAGGAAGACATAGGAGTAGCCTTGGACGTGATAAGGGTTCTCGGAAGGAGGATCCCGATACTGGGCGTTTGCCTGGGCCATCAGGCCATAGGCTATGCCTTCGGCGCCAAAATAAGGAGAGCTAGGACGGTGAAGCACGGAAAGGTCAGCAGGGTTAGGCACTTCTCCAACTCCCCTCTCTACTCTGGGATAAGCACGGAGTTCACCGCAATGAGGTATCACAGCCTCGTGATTGACGACGTCAAGTACCCCTTGGAGGTCGACGCCCGTTCCCTCGACGACGACGAAATCATGGGGGTGCATCACGTGGAGTACAGGATATTCGGGGTTCAGTTCCACCCCGAAAGCGTTGGGACGCCGGTAGGCAAGAAAATACTATATAATTTCCTAAATAAGGTGTAAATCCGTGCCTAGGTACGTCAGCGGTTGGCTCAGCGAGGTCGTCAAGGAGGCCTATCAGAGGGGTTACATCTCGAGGACCAGGAGGAGGCCAATTTACCTCTTAGTCTCCAGCATAATGAACGCCAAGTTGAAGGGGTTGAACCCCATAATAGCGGAGTACAAGAGGAAATCTCCTTCCGGTCTCGACGTCGACAGGGATCCAGTCGAATACGTCAAGTTCATGGAAGCTAACGGTGCTGCTGCGATAAGCGTCGTGACTGAGCCGAAATTCTTCGGAGGAAGCTACGAGCTCCTAGAGAAGGTTACGTCCAACGTGAGGATTCCGGTTCTCTTCAAGGACTTCGTGGTCACCGAAGAGCAAGTAGACACGGCCTATAACCTGGGAGCCGACGCAGTCCTTCTAATAGCGAGGCTACTCACGAAGAGGGAGCTTTGCGACCTCTACGAGTACGTTTTGAGCTATAACATGACGCCATTGATAGAGGTTCACGACGAGGACGACCTGGAAATGAGCCTTGATTGTGATCCGAAGATCATCGGCATTAACGCCAGAGACCTCAACACCCTAGAAGTCAATGTGGACAGGGTCGCCGAGCTCCTGAAGAAAGTGCCACAAGGCATAGTGAAGGTCGCGGAGAGCGGAGTTACTGACAAGGAGAAGCTCCTGAAACTCAAGGAGAGCGGGGCTGACGCCTTCCTAATTGGGACGACCCTGATGAAAGATCCAGAAAAGATTAAAGAGCTCGTGAGATAGCCCCCTAACGTGAGCGTCCGCTTCTCGAGCTACGCTGAAGCCGTTTCCGGCGAGTCCACGCTAGTTTATTCCGACCTTGCCAGGAAGGTCGCGAAGGAAAAGGGCTTCAAGATAATTAACTTCGGAATAGGACAACCTGACTTGCCCACCTTCCAGCCGATAAGGGAGGAAGCGATAAAGGCCCTAAGCGAAGGGTTCACGGGCTACACGCCAGCCGCCGGGATAGAAGAGCTAAGGTCCAAGGTGGCGGAGCACCTCAGCTCAAGGTTCTCTAATGTGAAGAAAGAGGAGGTCATCATAACGCCCGGAGCCAAGACCGCGCTCTTCCTGGCCTTCCTAATGGTCGTGAACCCTGGCGACGAAGTGATCATCCCAGACCCCAGCTTCTACTCCTACGCCGAAGTGGTAAGGATGTTAGGAGGGAAAGTCAAGTACGTTCCGATGAAGTGGAGCGAGGATCAGGGCTTCACTCTCGACATAGAGGCGATCGAGAGGGAAATAACGCCTAAGACGAAAATGATAGTGTTCAACAACCCCCACAACCCTACGGGTACCCTCTTCTCCCCTAAAGAAGTCGAGGAGCTGATCAGGATAGCTAAGGAGAAAAAGGTCTGGCTCCTTTCTGACGAGATTTACGATTACTTCGTTTACGACGGGCAGTTCAAGAGCGTGCTCGAGGATCCTGAGTGGAGGGACTTCGTACTTTACGTGAACGGCTTCAGTAAGACGTTCTCCATGACAGGCTGGAGGCTGGGCTACCTCGTGGCCAGGGAGGAGTTCATTAAGAAAGCGTCTGCCTTAGCCGCCACCATCTACACGTGCCCGACCAGCTTCGCCCAGAAGGGGGCCTTAGCCGCGTTCGAGCATTTCGACTTGGTAAAGGACATGATAGCCCTCTTCAAGAGGAGGAGGGACGTGATGTACCAGGAGTTGAAGAAAGTCAGAGGCTTGAGGGTGTCCCTGCCGAAGGGCGCGTTTTACATGTTCCCCAACTTGTCAGAGATTTTGAAGAAGAAGGGGTGGACTTCTAAGGACTTCTCAGTGAAGCTCATAGAGTCGAAGGGAGTGACCACGATACCTGGAGAGGTCTTCTCGCCTCAAGTGGGTAAGGACTTCGTTAGGCTCAGCTTCGCTCTGGACGAAAAAGACATTAAGGAGGGCGTTCAAAGGATGAAAGAGTTCGTTGATGAGATCTTAAGCGGCTGAGTTGTGACTGAGACTCCCATGGGCTGAGACTTCCACGACTTCCACGCTGAGCGCGACGTCCTCCGCGTACGTTATTTCCTCTATTTTGAAAGTCCTTGCCAAGTCCTTCTCTATTTGCTTAGCGAAGTCAAGGACTTCTCTTGGCCCTTTCATGACGGCCTTCACGGGAGCGCTGAGCGGGATCCTGTTCTTCACTTTCGCCGTCCTTATAGCTGAGGTTAAGCTCCTCAGCTTCGCGTCGAAGTCTGCTAGTTTCTCGTCATAGGCAATGTCGCCCACGTCTGGCAACCTCTCAAGACCAACGCTGATCTTATCGCTCCACATGATCGAATAGATCTCTTCCGTTATGTGCGGAGCTATCGGATGCAGTAACACTATGATGTCCTTAAGGATTCTGGACAGGGTGTAATAGGCCGACTGGTCGCCTTCAAACAGCCTGTATTTAACTAGCTCTAAGTACTCGTCTGCCACTGTCTGCCAGAAGTAGCTGTACATCTGTTCTACCACTACGTAGAAGTCGTAGCTCCTGTAAGCGTTAATCACCGTTTCCACGAACTTCTTGTGCATGCCTAATATCCACGCGTCGATTGGGTGAAGCTTCTCTGGTTTCTCGAACCTCCTCTTGCCTATGAACGGATAGGCCAGCCTGGACGCGTTCCACAGCTTCTGTAGCAGTAGCTTCTTGCCCTTTACGGTGTCCCACTTGAACGGGAAGTCGTCGCCTATGCGGGCGTCCAGGAGGGTTAGCCTGATTGCGTCTGCGCCGAACTCGTCCACACGATCTAGCGGATTAACCACGTTGCCCTTGCTTTTGCTCATTCTAGTCCCGTCGGGGCCCAGAACCTGGCCGTTTATCAGAACTTCCTTAAATGGAATGTCGTTGGCGAGTATGAGCGTCCTGAACAGCGTGTAGAATAGCCACGTCCTTATGATGTCAGTCCCCTGAAGCCTCAGCGACGTGGGGAATGCCCTCTTGAACCTCCTCTCGTCGTTGAAGAAGCCAGAGATGTAGAGGGCGGTGATGCTCGAGTCTATCCAGACGTCCGCGACGTCCGTAACAGGCTTGAGCGGGGCTCCGCACACTGGGCACTTGTCCGTCGGCGGCTTGGACTTCTCAGGAATTACGGGGAGCATGTCCTCATTTGCGGGAGTGAGGTGGCCGTTGTCGCAGTACCAGAAAGGCAAAGGAGTTCCGTAAATCCTTTGCCTCGAGATGCTCCAGTCCCACTCCAGGTTCTTGATCCAGTCCTCGAGATAGTACGACATCCTCGCAGGGTAGAACTTCATGCGCTTGTACTCCTTGAGGAGTCTCTCCCTGAACGGAAGGACTTTAATGTAGATCTGCTTCTTCACGAGGAACTCCACAGGGGACAGACAATCGCTCCTCTCGGTGTGGGAAAGGACGTTGTGTTTGATCTTCTCTACCTTGACCAGGTAGCCCTTCTCTTTTAACAGGTCGAGCATCTTCTTCCTGGCCTCTTCCACCTTCAGGCCGTCCAACAAACCGTTAGTGTTCTTCATCCTTCCCTTTTCGTCAATGAGGATCGTAACAGGGAGGTTGTACTTCAACTGCCACCTAATGTCCTGGGGGTCGCCGTAAGTGCTTATCATTACGGCTCCTGTACCGAACTCCTTCTCCACGCTCTCGTCGGCGATGATGGGAACTTTCCTGTCGAAGAGGGGTACTATCGCTTGTTTGCCCACCAAGCTCTTGTACCTCTCGTCCTCTGGGTGGACAGCGATCGCCTGGGTCGCCCCGATCAGCTCTGGCCTGGTTGTCGCTATCACTACATCTCCCGAGCCGTCAGCCAGCGGGAACCTCACGTAAGCGAGTACGCCCTCCTTCTCGAGGTAGCCTATCTCGCTTTGCGCTAACGCTGTCTCGCACTTCGGGCACCAGATTACCGGGCCTTCCCTCATTTCGACGAGTCCCATCTTGAACATGGTCAGCAACGACTTCTGGATGGCCGTCCTGTAGTCCTTGTTGTACGTCTTGTACTCGAACCTCTCCCATTCAGGCCTGTAGCCCAGCCTTATCATCGCGGTTTTCATCTTCGTTATCATCTCTTCCGTCCACTCGACGCACTTCTGCAAGAACAGCTCCTTGTTCTCCTTGGGAATTCTCAGCTTGTATTGGACCTTCAGCTCGGTGGGTAAGCCCTGGGTGTCCCAACCCTGAGGGAGGAGCACGTTATAGCCTTCCAGCCTCTTGAACCTGGCTATAGTGTCGGCAATCGTTACCCAATATGCATGTCCCATGTGCAACTCTCCGCTAGTGAAGGGCGGAGGAGTGTCAATAACGAAAACGGGAGAAGTGTAGTCCTCGTCCCTAAACCTGAAGACCTTCTCGTAGTACTCTTTGCTTAGCCACTTCTCCTGCCACTTCCTTTCGATCTGTGCTGGGTCGTAATGCTTCGGCCATTCGTTCATCTTCTGAAGTACTTCTGCCTCGCTCAGCATGCGTCTCGTCTTTATAAGAGTACAGGCGAGGAGGCTAAAAGTATAATGAAAAAGAGCGTTGGCATTCTCGGCGGAGGAGTCTCAGGTTCTCTTCTCGCTTATCTATTGAACTCTAAAGGACACGAGGTCACGATTTACGACATTCAGCCGAAGTACGTCAAGCCTTGCGGGGACATAGTACCGAGGATTTATGACCCTCCAGTCCCGTGGCGGGAGAAGTTCAGGATTAAGAGGTTCGCCTTCAGGCTAGACGGCAAGACGATTTCCGAGATCTCGTACTCCAAGACTAAGTGGGTCGTAATCGACAAGTGGGAGTGGATTAATAGGATGAGGGAGAGGGTGAAGGTAACGAGGCCGGAGAACCGAACGTCTCATGACGTGATAATCGACGCAAAGGGCCCTTACGATATGGACAGAGAGGTGGTCTACACGACTAGGGCCATAGTGAGGACGAACCGTTTCTCAGATGTGGCGGTCTTCGAGTTCGACACTAGATATACGGGCTTTTACTGGATTTTCCCTTCTGATGAGGGAGAGCTAAACGTTGGTGCCGGTTTCCTGGAGGAGAAGAACTCCAGGAGACTCTTACTGGACTACTTGAAGGCCAACTTCCCCGACTACGAAATTGTTGACCTAAGGGGGGCGCCCATTTCGATTGGATCTCCTAAAAGAAAAGACTTGAGGATAGGCGAGTCGAGAGGACTCGTTTATCCGTTAAGCGGTGAAGGGATAAGGCCGTCCGCGATTTCGGCCGAAGCGGCTTCCGAAGCCCTGGATAGGGCTTCTAGTCCGGAGGATTTCGAGCGGATCTTAAGGGCTGACAGGAGGTTGAGGAGAATAGAGGCTCAAATAGCGATACAGCGTTTCCTCCTCAACCTGTACAGGAAGTCGAGTTTGGGAACCAGGAGAGCCCTCCTAGAAGCGTTAATGAGGAGCGAAGTCCTAATCGACGCTTACTTGGAAGACAAAATTGACCCTCAGGGAATACTCGAGTCTGTTAGGGGTGTGAGAAATGGAGTTGATTTTAGAAAATTCTAAGAGCAAAACAAACAAACACGCCATAAGGACGTTAATTTACAAGTACGAGAACGGGGATTTCGTCGAGGTCAAAGACTACAAAGTGCTTGGCAAAGTCAGGCCGACTTACGTCGTGGGAGAGGCGCTAAGGATAGACCTTCCCGACCGCGGGGTTTACATATTCATGAGGTTCCTGAAGAACATCCGTGGCCACGTTATCGGTAGGATCCTAGTTCTAGAGGACGGAAAGATAGTGACTGAAATTAAGTACAGGAAGCTCAAGCTCTACACCCTCTATGGCAAAAAGGCTCACGTGGACCTGGTGAAAAGCTTGTTCGATAAAATGAGGCTAACGGTGAAGAGGGTGAACGCTAACAATGCTGTTTAACGTTAAGGCCCAGGTGGCTGTCAAGGGACCGGACGACGTAAGGATACTCTACGAAATCCTGAAGTCCGCTTTGGAGTCCATATGTGAAAAAGTGATCAAGCTAGGAAGCAGTTACCTGTGCTCCTACTCTAGTACCACACTTGTACAAGTAATCTTCTTAACCGAGATCCAGCGTTACGAAGTCGTAATCTTGGCGCAATCTACGAACCCTACAGATCTAGTGAGCGTTCTGGATAAGCTAAGCTCTACGTTAAGAGAAAAGGGCTATCCGATAGTACTACGAACCGCCTGAACGATTTCGTCGTAGATTTTCTCGAAGTTATCTTGGCTTACTGACGTGTTTAGCTCAGCTATAGCGCCACAAGCCTTGCCGAAAAGTCTCGATCTGCAGAAAAGGATCCTCACAACCTTACCGTGGGGGAAAACAATTTCAGCCTCCTTCCAACCGGACTCGTTAACGTTTGTGTCTAAGTCCAGATCCACGTAGGCAAGTTTGTTTTCAACTAACGCGAACAAATAAATTCCGTGCGCGAAATACTTCACAATTTGGCTCAAGCCACGGGCACCAGTTCGCTTCCACAGTACGGGCACTTATAATGAAGGCCTCTAGCGTCGGCCTGGCAGAAATACGCGTTGTAAGTCTTCTCGCACTTGGGACACTTGTAGACTACGTCGATCCCAACCCTTATCTTTCTGTTACAGATCCTGCAGTACTTCGTGACCCACCCGAGATGGCCGTAAGCGTTTGACCCCCTTATCCTAATGCTCATGCGTTAGACAGAGCCCTGCTCAGATTATTATTTTTAACGATTGGTAGGCGTTTATACTCGCACAGCTGTTCCAAAGATTTAATTGAAACGTAGTCCATTGGAACCCGATGAAGGCTCACCTACTCGTTTACACTTACTCCGAGAGAAAGCTTGTTCCTGGAGTTTACGCCTTAACCGTTACCCAAGAGAGGGACGAAGAGGTCGACATGGAGGAGAGCCAGTTCGAAAGCTACGTTGTGGACGGGAAGGTGACTAGGATCGTTAGGAGGGAAGAGGAGTACGTCAACAACTTGCCCGCAGCGAGGCCTTTAGTAGCTCCTGCTAGAATCGTTGCCGTCTACGTAGGGAAGGAAGAGCAGAACACTAATGTCGAGTCCCAGCAAAACGCGCAAGGGCCTCAGGGCGTTGAGGCGGTTCAACAACCGCAGGTTCAAGGGAACGTCGACGTGTCGGAAATAATCAACAGAATAGGGGAGAGGAAGATCACCCTAGAGAAGGTCGACCTTTCAGGCGAGGAAGTAATCGCTTACGGGTTCAACGTCAAGGCCGAGGAAATGGAGGCCCCGTTCGTCATTGTGGAGTTCGCCGACGGCAGGACATTAACATTGACGAAGTCAGAGTTCTCTGGTCAGAAAGCCGTCAAGGTCTCCCCGCTGGAGGAACTCAAGGAGAAGAGAAAGAAGCGTAAGAGCAAAAAGTCGAAGAAGTCCTCGAAGAAGAAGAATGCTGGAAAGGCTAAGAAGAGAAGTCGAAAATCCAAGGCTAAGAGCGCTAGTGCTTGAAAGGGTCGAGGAGTTCAAGCTGAATAATTCCGCCGACGAGGACGTATGGTTCAGGGAGTTGGTTCTTTGTGTTTTAACTGCGAACTCGTCCTTCGTTTCTGCCTATAAGGTACTGGGCCACGTGATGCGGGAGTTCGAGAAGGGCACTCTTGACTTCGAAAGGGTGCTGAAAGAGAGAGGGTACAGGTTTTACGACGTTAAGGCGAAGTACTTGAAGGGTTTAGTGAAGTACAGGGGTAAGGTCAAGAGTTGGATAAAACCTTTGGCCGACAAGAGCCAGTTCTTAGCTAGGGAGAGACTAGCGGACGAGATCTACGGCATCGGTATGAAAGAGGCGAGCCACTTCCTGAGGAACGTGGGGTACTTTGATCTGGCCATAGTCGATAAACACGTCATGAGGTTCTCCATAAACGCAGGCCTAGTCAGGCCTTTCAAGAGCCTCACGAAATCGAGGTACTTGGAAATCGAGAGCAGACTCAAGGAATTAGCGAAACAGTTCAACATGCCGGTCGGCGTTTTGGACCTCTTCATCTGGCACGTGGAGACGGGGACTATTTTAAAATGATAAAGAAAAACTTTTTAAATACAACGTTGTTAACGGCATGAAACAAACATGGCTACACGGGCTTTGAGGCGTTTAGGCTTGACAGAAGTCAACGAGTCTGTCGGGCTAGTTAGCCCTGTAAATTACGCTTTTCTCTCTTGTTCTCTTTCACTTTGTTCATCATCACAGTAAGTTTTTGATTTACTTTCGGAGGTGAAAAATTCATGCCCGTTAAGGTTCTCATTAC
>JBAMMP010000010.1:0-4948 GCA_039793765.1 Sulfolobaceae archaeon | reverse complement strand
GTAGTGACTTTCCAGGAGACCCCGAGGATGTCGACCTACCTGCTTTACCTTGGCATAGGCAAGTTCGAGGAACTCAGGGACGACTACAACGGCAAGCCGTTAATCGTCGCGACCCCTCCTGGCAAGTCGGCCAGGGGTAAGTTCGCGATAGACGTGGCAAAGAAGTCCCTGGCCTTCTACGAGGAGTACTTCGGGATCCCCTACATCCTCCCCAAACTCCACCTCATAGTAGTCCCGGAGTTCGCGGCTGGAGCAATGGAGAACTGGGGGGCGATAACCTTCAGGGAGACAGCCCTCCTTGCAGATGAGACCTCCTCGGAGTCAGTCAAGAAGAGGGTCGCCGAAGTCGTGGCCCACGAGCTGGCACACCAGTGGTTCGGCAACCTCGTCACCATGGACTGGTGGGACGACCTCTGGCTGAACGAGAGCTTCGCGACTTTCATGAGCTACAAGGCGGTCTCGGCCAACTACAAGCAGTGGGACATGTGGGGCGACTTCGTCTCGAGCGAGACGGGGCCAGCTTTCTTCAGGGACTCCTTCTCCACTACTCACCCGATCCACGCGGAGATCAAAGACCCGCACGAGATAGAGCAGATCTTCGACGACATTACCTACGGCAAGGGCGCATCGATCCTGAGAATGATAGAGGGCTTCGTGGGAGAGAGGGCATTCAGGGACGGCGTTAGGCTCTACTTGAAGGAGCACGAGTTCGGTAACGCCAAGGCCCACGACCTGTGGAGCGCCATCGAGAGGGCCTCCGGGATTAAGGGCGTAGCCGAGCTGATCGAGGACTGGATAACTAGCCCCGGCCACCCCGTAGTCCACGTGAGCGTGGAGGGCAAGAAGATCAGGCTGAGGCAGGAGAGGTTCTGGATAAGCCAGAAGCTCGAGGACAGGGTCTACAAGATCCCTCTGACCATGGTGGTCAACGGTAGGCAGTTGAACATGATCTTCAGCGAGAGGGAGAAGGTGGTAGACGTAGGGGAAGAAGTGAGGAGCCTCAGGGTCAACGTGGACAGGACTGGATTCTACAGGGTGCACTACGAGGGCGAGTCGCTCGACCTGTTCCTGAAGGCCAAGCCGAACGCCTACGAGAAGTACGGCTTACTGGACGACTACCTTAGGTTCGCCATGGCCGGCTTGGTAGGCGTTGACGACTACCTCAAGGTGGCGAAGGCGTTCTTCAGCGACAGGGACTACCTCGTAGTCCAGACCTTGACGGGCCACCTGTTGTTGCTCTGGTCGCTGAACCAGGAGAGGTACCAGCAGGTCCTCAGGGACTACGTGTTCGCTCAGCTCGACTACTGGAGGACGAGGAAGGACGAGCTCGGCAGGATGACCTACGGCCAGCTCTTAGAGGCCGCGGCCTGGGCGGACAAGTCTTTCGCCAAGGGGTTGGGAGCCCTGTTCGACGCCTACGACCACGTCCTGCCGGACGCCAAGCAGGCGGTAGCTGTGGCCTTCGCTTTGAGCTACGGCGAGTCGGCCTACGACGCTTTGCTAGAGAAGTACAGGAAGTCCAAGTACGACGAGGACAGGAACAGGTTGTTAACTGCGATGCTCTCGTTCTCCAAGCCTGGATTAGTGGTCAACACGTTAAGCCTGGCGTTAACTGGAGAGATAAAGAGGCAAGAAGCCATTAGGATCCCCGCGACGGCGGCCTTCAACCCCTACTCCAGGTACGAGGTCTGGAAGTGGCTGAAGACGCACTTCGAGTTCCTCAGGAGCTTGAGCTCCGGCCTAGCCACGTTCGCCAGGTCTATGAGGGCTGCCATGCCGAGGCTGGCCTTGGCCACGAACGAGGTCGAGGAGTTCTTCAGCCAGGCCCTCAAGGAGAACCGCTACCCCGACATGAACATCGAGATAAGGACTGGCCTAGAGATGATCCCGGGATACAAGAGGCTGGCCGGGCTGGCTTAACCGCGTTCACAACTCCAAACTAATTTTATTGACGTTTTCCTATTTTTCCCCATGAGTTCACAGTTCGGGGCCTGGCTCAACGAGATAGCGAGAAAGTGGCAGGAGGCCTGGGATAAAGCTGGAATCTTCAACGCCGAGCCGAGCCAGGACAAAAAGAAGTTCTTCCTCACGGCAGCCTTCCCTTACACTAACCAGCCTTTAGACTTCTTCTACGCGAGGCTGTTCGTCACGGCAGACGTTTACGCCCGCTACATGAGGGGGAAAGGCTACAACGTCCTCTTCCCCTTCGCATTCCAATACTCGGGTACTCCCATAATTTCGGTATCCGACGCAATCAGGAGGGGCGACAGGGACGTAATAGAGAGGTTCGTGAACCAGTACGGGATAAGCGAGGAGGAGGTCAAGAAGTTCGCCGACCCCATGTACATGGCGAGGTACTTCCATGGCAGGATGAAGGAGGCGGTTAAGGCCTTGGGGCTCAGCGTGGACTGGAGGAGGGAGTTCACCACAGTAGACCCTGCCTTCGAGAAGTTCGTCCAGTGGCAGTACAGGAAGCTAATGCAGAGGGGCCTTCTGAAGCAGGAGGACGCCCCAGTGGCTTACTGCCCCGTGGACAACTTCCCCGTGGGGATGCACGACACCAAGGGCGACATAGAGCCCGAGATCTCCGACTTCGACGCGGTCTACTTCGACTCGGGGGACTTCTCCTTCCTGGCCGCTTTCCCCAGGCCGGAGACGATCTTCGGAGTCATAGCGGTGATGGTTCACCCGGACGCGGAGTACGTAATTGCACAGATAGGCAACAGGAAGGCCGTGCTCTCGAGGGAGGCCTTCGAGAGGCTGAAGTACCAAAAGGAGATGAAGGAGCTTAAGAGCGTCAAGGGGAGGGAGCTGGAGGGCCTCTACGCCTACAACGCGATCACCGGAAAGCAAGTCCCAGTCGTAGCGAGCAGGTACGTCTCCCCCAAGCAGGGGACTGGAGTAGTAGGGGCAGTCCCCTCCCACGAGCCCGAGCACTTCCTCGCCTTGACAGAACTGGGAAGGGAGTTCGAGCTCATCCCAGTGATAAGGACTGAGGGTCTGGCCGAGATACCGGGGCCACAGATAATCGACCTGGCTCAAACCACCAACCCCCAGGAGCTCAGGGACTACATAGACACCCTGTACAACCTGGAGTACCACAAGGGCTACATGAGGGAGGACGTTGTGGAGAGGGCGAGGGACTTCCTGAGGCCGATAGTCAAGGAGATGGTCGCCGGTAAGCCCGTCAGGGAAGCGAGGAAGGCGGTAGTCGGGATCCTGAGGAACCTGGGAGTCCACGAGCTGTTCTACCAGATAGTTAACGGCCCTGTCTACTGCAGGTGCGGGGCTGAGGTAGTAGTGAAGACGATGAAGGGCCAGTGGTTCGTCGACTACTCCAACCCCATGTGGAAGGCCGCGGCGATGAAGGCAGCCGAGAGGGTTAAAGTAGTTCCCGAGTCCATGAAGAGGGACTTACAGCGCTACGTCTTCGAGGCAAAGCCGAGGGCGTTGACGAGGACTAGGGGGTTAGGGGTTAGATTGCCCTGGGACGACAGGCAAATAATTGACCAGCTGAGCGACTCGACCATTTACATGGCGTTCTACGCCGTTTCCCACAGGCTGAAGTACCCACCTTCTTCCCTCAACGACGCCTTCTGGGACTACGTGATCCTGGGGGAGGGGGACGTGAACGAGGTGAGCAACGCTACGGGAATATCGAAGCAGGAGCTGATGTCCCTGAGGGAGGAGGTCGCTCACTGGTACCCGCTGGACTCGAGGCTCGCGGGGAGGCCCTTGGTCAGGAGCCACCTGCCCTACATGATCTACCACCACGTCGCCCTCTTCGGCGAGGCCATGGTTCCCAGGGAAATAGTCCTGACGGGCTTCGTGAGGCCCTCGAGGGGACAAAGGAAAGAGACTAGCCTAGAGCAGGCTATCCTGGCCTACGGGAGCGACGCCGTGAGGCTCTCCCTGCTCTACACCAATGAGGTCGCTGGTGACCTAGACCTAGAAATAGCTACTGCCAGGAAGCTGGGGGAGACCCTAAGGAAAGTCCACGACATCGTCTCCTACCTGCTCAGCCTGAAGGGGACTAACCAGGTGAGGGAGGCCGACCTGTGGCTCAGCTCCTACATGAACTCGTTAGTTAAGGAAGTCCTGGATGACTACGAGGCCTTCAGGTTCAAGCCGGTGATAGACAAGCTCCTCTTCGAGTTGCCGGACAAGCTGAGGGACTACTTGGCCCTGGTTGACTTCCCCAACTCAGACCTCCTCAACAAAGTGGTCTCGGCCTGGATAAGGCTCCTGGCACCATTAGCCCCCCACGTAGCTGAGGAGGCCTGGCACGCCTTCAGGGACTCCTTCGTCTCCCTGGAGCCCTTGCCTAAGCCCGAGGAGTTCCAGTTCGACCTCAAGGCCTTCGCCGAGCTCGAGTACGTGAACTACTTGGCCGACGTGATAGAGGACCTGAAGAGCGGGCTGAGCGAGACCCCCGAGAGGATAATCCTGTTCGTGAGCACGGACGAGAGGAAGGTAAGGGTCGTGAAGGAGGCGATCAAGGCGGTCATGGAGAGGAAGACCCTCAGGGACTTCGTCCTGGGCCACGAGGAGGAGGCCGATCTCTACAGGAGGGCGTTCGAGGTGGCGAACAGGTTGCCCGACTCCATAAAGAGGCTGATCAACCAGGTAGAGTTCAACGAGGCCGAAGTAATAGCGAAGTACGCCGAGCTCCTCATAAAGAAGCTTGGACTAGATGAGGTTAAGATCTACGACGCCGACGACCCTGCGACGCCGAACCTCAAGGGCAAGAAGGACGTAGCGATGCCGTTCGCTCCAGGAGTGTTCCTGGTCGTGCCGAGGTGAGGGGAGCAGTACAAAGGCGAGTGGGAAGCCGTGGGGGACAAAGAGGCCTCACAGGGGCCCTGATGGGCACTCGGCCTCCGCGGCTGTTAATCTACTCCCGTTAAGGCAAATTAAGCTTTCAGGGGATCACTTCCGTGCTGTCCTC
>JBAMMP010000009.1:2656-5285 GCA_039793765.1 Sulfolobaceae archaeon | reverse complement strand
CTCCCCGTTGCTTAAGGCGAGGACTACGCTCACAGTAGACCCAGGCTCCAGGCTTAACCCCTGCACGCTCACGTCGAGAGTGTATGTCGCTATGGTGGAGGGCAATACATTAAGTTGCCCGCCAACAGAGCTCGCTGGGACGCCTTGGATCGACACTCCCGTCACCGTGTACTGGTGGGAGGCTATATTGTTCAGGATGACCTTCAGGGTGTAGTGACCGTTGTTTCCAGTGAGGTATGCTACCCCCGCTTGGGTCACAGCGTTATTGACGTTGTAAACGTTGAAGAGACCGAAAGAATAGCCGACTATCACGAGCGTTACGGCAGTCGCGGCTACGACTAAGACGAACGACGTGACCGCAACACCGAGCCCTTTCATATCAAACTAACGACGATACAAAGTATATATAAATTTTTCACAAGCTTCGCGCCTCAAGAGGCCCCTATATCCGGTAGTCATGGCCCTATCGTGGCGGTTCCATAACATTGATGACGCTAGGACTCCGAGAGCGATACATCTGACTCGGACGTACATACCGGGGTCTCGAGGCAAAGATAATTATGGGATTACGACAAATGGGCTGGGTTAAATAATGCCAAAGCTCTTCGTCGCCACTTACAAAGTCAGACCGTTGCCCCGGGACGGCGAAGAGGTGAGGGTTTTGCCCCCGATCTCCTCGAAGCTCTTTAAGAACGTGGTCGAGAAGGAGAGGCACCCGTTCGCTTCGGTGCTGTCCTCCAAGGAGCCCTACAAACCGGTTCAGGTCACTCCCGTTAAGGTGGGTAACCGTTATCTCATCGCTGGGCCCGACAGGAGTCCGTCGGCCATGAAGTTCAACGACGTGGGGGAGATCAGGGTAAGCGTGGCAGGAGACTTCGAGTTCGACGACTTCGAGTCGTTGACCGGAAACCACTCCACGGACTACGGGCCCTTCGAGTTCGTCCTCACCGACCTCATGGTCCTCGATCCAGAGGAGCTGGTGTGGAGTGGCGTCGACACCTTCACGATCAGGTTCGAGACCCCTACCCTGCTCTCCAGCAAGCTCATGATCCCTCCCCCTTTAAGCGAGAAGCTCAAGGGGAGGGTGAGACCCTTTTACAAGTTGGTTCCTCAGCCTTCCCTTATCTTCTCGAGCGCCGTGAGGATTTGGAACTCCCTGCCCATAGACCCGAAGCTGAAGATCGTCAGGGGAGACGAGAGCTGGACCCCCTATCTGATAGGGAGGGAGGCAGACTACACGTTCGCCGAGGTCGGTTACAAAATAAGGCCAGTAACCGTGAACTTGGGCAGGGACGAGAGAGGCAGGACTAGAGAGGCTAGGGGGTTCGTCGGGTTCGTGAAGTACAAGGTGATCTACAGGAAAGGCTACGAGCGGGACTTCTCGAGGCTCCTGCCCTTCATAAAGCTCATGGGGCTAGGGAAGTCTAGGGGCTTAGGCTTGGGAGTCGTCGACGTGCTCGCTGAGGGCGTCAGGGCTGAGGCCATAACGCCGTGACGTTCCAGTTCGTCACGAAGAGCGGTGCCTTCAACTCCCTGGCGAGGTCGACGGAGTAGTTGTAAAGCGAGTCATGGGGTTCGTAGGCGTAGCTCAACCCGAGGGGTTTCAGGCCGTACGACTTGACCAGTTCGACCTCCTTTATGACCTCGTCTTGGCTCACCGCGGTCAGTTCGCCCGCTTTCACCACTTTAGAGCCGAAGTCCTCCACGATTACGTAGTCGACGTACTTGTGAACGTAGGGAAGGACGTAGAACCCCCTGTTAACGACAATTATAGCGTCTGGGAAGTTCTGCCTAGTCCACGAGAGGACTTCGACTATGCCTGGGACTGTGAAGTTGTACTGCTCAGCCACGTCCAGGTCGTCGAACATGACCCCCTTGAAGCCCTTGGCCATCGCGGCGTTTACCTGGCACTGTATGTAGGCGATCCAGGCGTGATGGGAGACGTTGACTATTGACTGGTTCCACAGTGGGTCGTAACCGATAACTTCGAGCTCTGGCGGCCTGCAGTCACCAACAACGTGGTCTGTCATTTCCCCTAGGTCGATGTACGCTAACTTAACCGCCTTGATTTGGGAAAGGACGCTCGCGTTAACCTGAGAGGGGTCTAGCACTACGATGTCGAAGTGATTGAGGTAGTCGACCACGGTCGAGTTCACTGGGCCGTAGTACACTGCGAACTTGACGTTCCCCTCCCCCCTTGTGAGCGTTCCGCCCTTGAAGTTCAGGAGGTAGTAGCCCCCTACCACGGCCGCAAGGGCGATCAGGAGCGAAAGTAAGACGACTTCCTTCCTCACAGGCGAACCTCGGGGCATCAAATTTATGCTTAATCGCAGTGGGACAAGGGAGGTTACGTTTATCGCGGCGCGCGAGGGTCTTAGGAACATCTATTAGATTTGAGATCTTTAATTGAAATCGAGAGGGTTGCCGTTACTGTTCAGGAGGGGGGACTGCGAGAGGCTCCACTCGTTAGCCACATCTGGGGACTTAGTCGAACTCGAGCAGTTGCTCAAGAGAGGCTGTGACCCGAACGTTAAGGACGAACTCGGGAGGACTCCCCTCCATATAGCGTCGCAGTTGGGCTACGTTGAAGTGGTAAGGCTCCTCCTGGACAGGGGAGCGAACCCGAACG
>JBAMMP010000009.1:0-2556 GCA_039793765.1 Sulfolobaceae archaeon | reverse complement strand
CAGGGGAGCGAACCCGAACGCTAGGGACTCCAGGGGGAGGACTCCCCTCCATTTAGCCTCGGAGTCGGGGAGCGCGGAGGCTATAAGGATCTTAGTTAGCAGCAATGCCTCCGTCGACGCTAGGGATAACTTCGGGAAGACTCCCCTCCACTTGGCCGTGGAGAAGGCGAAGATCACGGCAGTCGAGGCGCTGATTGAGGAAGGGGCAGAGACGGACTTAGAGGACGCCGAGGGGAAGACCCCGCTGATGTTGGCCCAAGAAAGGGGTTTCGAGGAAATAGCCAGGCTCTTGGGCGGGAAAGAGGGGCGAACAGTTAAGGTGGAGGTCAATAATGAAATGACCAGGATCGTTCCCAAAGCTCAGGGAGAAATTTCCGCGGACAGGAGCGCAGCCGCGTTAGCAAAGTCCAGGCTTTCGGGAAAGCTATTGGTTAGCGACTTGGATAGGACGACCTGGCTCGGTTCAAGCCTAGGGATCTATAAGGTGAACGCTTTCCTCGGCGAGGGAGGTTACAGCATAACGTATTTGGCCTCCTTCGGCAACACGGGTTACGCAGTTAAGGTGCTAAAAGTTGATGAGGAACTTTCGGTCTTAGGCAACGCACTGAGGAACTTCCTGGACTTGAACTCTTTGGCCACGAACAAGCCCCTAGTGAGGCCCCTGGCGATCTCGGTCGATCTCTCGGCGTTAGATGACCTTCGACGTGGCCTGAAAGCGAGATTCATGGCTTACCCTCCCTTCGTAGTTGAGGAGCTGGCAGAAGGGGGGAGCCTGGCCACTCTAATGGGGGAACCAGGCCTGTTCGGCGGTGAGGTGTGGGAGAGGGCGGTGGTGAACGGGGTAAGGACGGCAGCGGAGGCGTTGAGCTTCCTCCACTCTAAGGGGTTAGTCCACACTAACGTTAAGCCCTCCAGCTTACTGGTCAGAAGGAAAGTCAGGATTGAAAACGAGCTCGAGAGGGCGGAGTTCGCGTTGGGGGACTTAATGATCTCGGTTAAGGTCAACTCGAGACCGGTAGTCTACAACCCCGAGTTCTACCCTCCCGAGGCCTTTGTAGAGGGGGCAAGGCCCTACTCGGACGTGTTCGCCCTCGCCGTCTCCCTCTACGTACTTTTAACGGGCAGGAACGACAGGCCAGACCTGGAGAACCAGCTCAGGGCTTACGAATGCCTAACATTCAACGACTTTGAATGCGTCAGGGCGGAGGTGGAGAGGGCCAAGAGGGCGTTGAGTAGCTGGCACGTCGATCTGAGCCCTAAGCTCAACGATCTGCTTAAGGCAGCCCTCTCCCCCGACCCTTTGAGGAGGCCCACAGCGAAGGAGTTCGCGGAGTGGCTGAAGAGGGTCGCTGAGGGGAAGGCTTAGTCCTTCTCCTTCTCTTCGGAAGACTTCACGATCTCCAGTCCTTCAGCGTAAAGGAAGCCCAGGATAATCCAGCCCATAAAGAGGTATACGACGTACTTCTCTAGGTTCGAAATGCTATTGAGGAAGACCCAGAGGCTAATCGACGTAGCTATTACACCCACTGAGACCTCGTGAAGCTTCTTGAGCCCCCTCTTCAGGGCCATCCTTATCAGCGACGCGTTAGCGGACATGTGAACGAAGAGGTTGTACAACCCTGCGAGGGCCCCAAGGAAGGTGAAGGCTCCCTTAATACCAACGGTGTAAGTTAGGCCCGTGAGAGCGGCGACGAAAACGAAGGCGAAGAAGGCTTCCGCTATTACTGGTCTGTCGTGATACTTTTTAGAGAGAACGGCGGGGAACACGTTGTCCTCGCTCATGGCATTCAGGGTTCTAGAGCCGGCGAGGATGTAGGTCATTCCTCCGAGCACGCCATCGCTTATCGCGATGAAGGAGAGTATGGCCAACCCAGGGACTCCGAAGGACGTCACTACATGGCTGAGTAGGTCGCCCGTGAAGCCGGTAGCGCCCAGGCCGTAGAAGAAGAAAGTAGCCAATAGACCCCCGAAGAGGAGTACGCTCACTGCAGCCTTAACTATGTCCGTTCCCCTGGCTTCGCCTCCGAGGGGAGCGATGGAACCATAGCCCGTAGGAATGCCGAGGCCGAAGAGGACTGCTTCTATCAGGTTCCCCGAAAAGGAGAGGTTGAACGGGTTGTAGAAGTGCCAGCCCGACTCGTAAAGGAAGAAGACGGCTAGGAAAACAATGGCGATCATCTCGGCGATCGACATCGCCTCAGCGTACCTTGCTGACACCCTGATCCCAGCGAGGACTATGGCTCCTGCCAAGAGCGAGACGAGTAAGACTATCGCAGTCTCCACCCACCTCCCCTGAAGGCCCAGGGCGTAGTTCAGGATCACCTATAGCGTGTAAGCACCTCCGGCAAGCAGTGTGCCACCGTAGGAGAGGGAGAAAGGGAAACTAAACTCGCTTGGGACTCGAGAGTACTCGTCTTCCTGGCGGTCTGGTTCTTCAGCTACTTCACAGGCTACGCCCTGTTCTCGACCCCGGTCTTCGAGCTCATTTCCTCCCACGGTTTCGCCAGCCCTTCGCTTGCGTTCACCTACATCCTTTACGGCGACCCTATCGGGGTA
>JBAMMP010000008.1:0-5367 GCA_039793765.1 Sulfolobaceae archaeon | reverse complement strand
GAGTTCGGGTATTACAGGCCTTCCTCCCTACAGGACGCCCTGAGGTTCCTTGAGTTCTACGAGGCCAAACCGCTAGCGGGAGGACAGAGCCTGATCCCCATGCTCAAGTTCAGGCTCATAAGGCCGAAGTACCTCGTCGACCTCAACCCGCTAAAGGAGATGGACTACGTGGTCAGGGAGGAGGACAAGGTCAAGGTAGGGGCCATGACCAGGCACTACGAGCTGGTCAAGTCCGGCTTAGTCAGGAACGACCTGCCCTTGCTACACAGGGCGGCGAGCAAGGTGGGGGACATGCAGGTCAGGAACCTGGGCACCATCGGGGGGAGCGTGTCGCACGCCGACCCAGCGGCCAACTATCCGCCTGTCCTCCTCGCATACGACGCCGAGATAAAGATCGCCTCCTCCAAGGGGGAGAGGGTGGTGAAGGCTAGGGACTTCTTCAAGGGGCCCTACACGACAGACCTCAAGGAAGGTGAGCTAGTCGTCGAGATCTCATTCCCCGTCCTCAAGGGCTACAAGTACGAGTATGAGAAGGTCGTGAGGAGGGCGGGGGACTTCGCTTTGGCAGGGATGGCAGTCCTGGCTAAGGTCTCGGACAAAGTAGAAGACTTGAGGGTGGCATACACGGGAGTCCACGACAGGGCCTACAGGCCCTACGAACTCGAGAAAGACCTGCTCGACAAGAGGCCCAGTGCAGACGCGATCCAGAGGTTCGCCGAGGCCGTCTCGAAGGAGGTCAACCCTCCCTCCGACAACAGGGGGAGCTCGGAGTACAGGAGGAAGGTCGTGAAGGTCATGACTGTAAAAGTCCTCAAGGGGGTGTTGGGCGTTGTTGGCTAACCCAGGGGAGAAGGTCAGGATAAAGGTAAAGGTGAACGGGGTCTGGTACGAGAGGGACGTCGAGCCGAGGACTCTACTAGTGGACTTCCTGAGGGAGGAGCTCGGCCTGACGGGGACTAAGGTGGGCTGCGACACCTCGACCTGCGGTGCCTGCACGGTCATTATGAACGGGAGGAGCGTGAAGTCGTGTACTGTCCTGGCCGTTCAGGCGGACGGTGCAGAGATCCTAACGATCGAAGGGCTGAGCTCTAACGGCAAATTGCACCCGATCCAGGAGGCCTTCAGGGACAACTTCGCCCTTCAGTGCGGCTTCTGTACTTCTGGGATGGTCATGCAGGCCTACCACTTCCTCCACGAGCACCCCGAGCCCAGCGAGGAGGAAATAAGGGAGGGGATGCACGGGAACATCTGCAGGTGCACCGGCTACCAAAACATAGTAAAGGCAGTTAAGGACGCTTCCCTTAGGCTCAAGGGGGTGAGCAGGGCGTGAGCTACGCGGGAAAGCCCGTCAAGAGGCTCTACGACGAGAAGTTCCTCACCGGCAAGTCGAGCTACGTCGACGACCTGAGGATCCCGGCCCTCTACGCCGGCTTCGTCAGGAGCCCCTACGCCCACGCGAGGATAAAGTCGATAAGCGTCGAGGACGCCCTCAAGGTCAAGGGGGTGGTTGCAGTATTTACCTACAAGGACTTCGCCCCCCTCATCAAGGACGGGATAAGGATCTGGACGACTTATGAAGACCCGAGCCAGTGGAAGTTCGTCCCCAGGAAGCCATTAGCCGACAACAAGGTCAGGTACGCAGGGGAGCCTGTGGCTATGGTTATTGCAGAGAGCAAGTACGCGGTCGAGGACGCTATAGAGAGGGTCAACGTGGACTACGAGAAGCTGCCTCACGTCGTAAGGATAGAGGAGGCTTTAGAGGACAAGGTGATAATCCACGAGGAGCTCGGGACTAACGTCGCCTTCGACAACACCTTCAAGGCTGGGGACGTGGAAACGGCGTTCAAGCAGGCGGACAAGGTGATCCCAGTTGAGGCCATAAACAGGAGGCTAATCCCGTCGCCCATGGAGCCGAGGGGGATTGTTGCTAGGTACGAGGGAGGAACCCTAACGGTCTGGTACTCGACCCAGGTGCCGCACACGGCGAGGAAGGAGTTCGCGAGGATCTTCGGGATCCCGTCCTCTAAGATAAGGGTGGTAATGCCCGACGTGGGAGGGGCCTTCGGGAGCAAGGTTCACATAACGCCCGAGGACGTGAGCGTGGTCGCTGCATCGATCAAGCTGGGCAGGCCGGTGAAGTGGGTGGCGACGAGGACTGAGGAGATGCTCGCCTCCGAAGCCAGGCACAACGTCTTCAAGGGAGAGGTGGCAGTAAAGAAGGACGGCACGGTCCTGGGCATCAAGGGAGAGCTGTTGGTAGACCTTGGGGCCTACCTGACCTACACGGCCCCGTTACAGCCGGTCATAATACCCCTCATGATCCCAGGGCCGTACAGGATAAGGAACTTAGTCATCAGGAGCAGGGCGGTCTACACGAACACTCCACCAATTACCATGTACAGGGGTGCCAGCAGGCCCGAGGCCACCTTCATAATAGAGAGGATAATGAGCGTGGTCGCGGACGAGTTGGGCCTCGACGACGTTGAGGTCAGGGAGAGGAACCTTGTGAGAGCCTCAGAGATGCCCTACACCAACGCCTTCGGGATAAAGTACGACTCCGGGGACTACATCAAGCTCCTGAACGACGCGGTCGAGAAGCTCAAGTACAGGGAGCTCAAGGCGTGGGCGAAGGCCCAGAGGGCCCAGGGGAGGAGGATAGGGGTGGGGATGGCGTTCTACGTGGAGATAAGCGGCTTCGGGCCCTGGGAGTTCGGCGAGGTTAGGGTTACGGACACAGGAGACGTGTTGGTTATAACGGGAGGAACCCCGCACGGGCAGGGAACCGAGACCGCTATTGCACAGGTCGTGGCTGACGAGCTCCAGATCGACATAAGCAAGGTCAAGGTGGTCTGGGGAGACACCGAGTCAGTCCCTGCGAGCATGGGGACTTACGGCTCTAGGACTGCGGCAGCAGCGGCGAGCGCGGCCATGGTGGCGGCGAGGCAAGTCCTGGAGAAGATGAAGAAGGTAGCGGCTGAATACCTGAAGGCGGACGTGCAGGAGGTGGAGTACAAGCAAGGGGTGTTCACCGTGAAGAACAGCGATAAGAAGGCGACCTGGGACGAGGTGGCGAGCTACGCCTACTCCAGCAAGGAGCCGGGAGTCTACGCCCAGGTGACCCTGACGGGCGACATAACCTCTCCCTACGGAGTCCACGTGGCCGTGGTCGAGGTCGACGACTACGGGATAGCCAGGGTCTTAGAGTACAAGGCCTACGACGACATTGGTAGAGTGCTGAACCCGGCCTTGGCGGAAGGGCAGATCCACGGGGGAGGCACTCAGGCTGTGGGGCAGGCCCTATACGAGGAGGCGGTGATCAACGAGGACGGCCAGCTCGCCGTGACCTACGCGGACTACTTCATCCCGACCTTCGTTGAGGCCCCGAAGTTCGAGAGCCACTTCGCCGAGAAGTACCACGTATCTGCCTACCCGACGGGGGCCAAGGGAGTCGGCGAGGCCGCACTGATAGTGGGCCCCGCCGCGATAATCAGGGCTTTGGAGGACGCAACAGGCAAGAGGATCAACCACACGCCCGTGAAGCCCGAAGAGCTCCTGTGAAACCGAAGCCCTTCCCACACAAAAAGAATTTTTTGTTAATTTACTAAAAAGTTTCTTAAGTAAACGTTTTAAGTTTCATTATATATCCCTTCAAATTGATAATTCCCTAATCACTTTCTAAAAACTTTAAGAAAATTTTAAATTCATGGGATACAATATGAGCATTTGGGGGTGATCGCATGAGTGCCGTTAAGATATACAAGGAGCTGGACCTCAGCTCGGCCAGCTGTGCCGGCCCTATCGGCGAGCTTTCTGGAGTCGTCGAGGAGCTCCAGCCGGGCGAGGCGGTTAAGGTCTACCTGGGGGACGAGGGCACCAAGAAGGACGTGGAGGCCTGGGCCAAGAGGAGGAACTTGAAAGTCCTCGAGTCGAAAGTGGAGAACGGGAAGTACGTCCTAGTCATAGCCAAGTGAGGGGCCTGGCCTATGGCCAAGGTAGGGATAATAGTGGGGAGCAACAGCAGGAGCAAGCTGACCTTTGCCGCGATGATGTCCGTGATCCAGTCCTCGATAGGTAACGAGACGGTCGTCTTCCTCACCATGGACGCGGTCAAGGCGTTCACGAAGAACCCGGAGGTCAGGGAGGACGACCAGGTGTCGAAGCTGATTAGGGAGAAGGGAGAGCAGGACTACTTGGCCCTCTTCAAGAAGGCAAAGGCCAACACGAAGATCTACGCCTGCTCCATGGCCTCAAAGCTCTTCGGTCTGAAGAAGGAGGACTACAACGAGCTCGTGGACGACGTGGTAGGCATTATGTCCTTCTACAACGAGGTGGAAGGGGGACAGATAATAGACGTTTGGTAAGGAACTCGTTTTCCCTAATCGCTCGCTTATTAGACTGAAGAGACGACTCTCACCCCGTGAAGACCGTCGAGGTACCCGAGGTCGTCTACAACGAGCTTTTCTCGAGGGCCCAGGAGTCCAGGAGGATGCTGACTGACGAAGTAGTCGAATTGCTCCTCAATTCACTTGAGGAGGGGAGGAGGTTCAACCTATTGATCGCCCTCAGCGAGGAGTACTCGAGCTTGGCGGAGGAGCTGAGGGAGAAAGGAGACCTCGTCGGTTCGGGTGAGGCCTACTGGAGGTCGCTGTCGTACCTGATGAGGGCGGTAGGGATGAAGTACGGCCTCGAGGTGACGACCTACCATGACCATTACGCCCTAGCAGAGTGGTTGGCCTACAAGCTCAACGACGGGGACTTCGTGAAGCTCTTCGTGAACGCTGAAAGGCTCCACGGGGAGTTTCACCCGAGGCCGCAGAGCGGGGAGCAGTTCAAGTTCAGGGTCGAGAGCCTGAAGGCCTTGAAGGCGAAGCTTGAGGCGCTACTCGAGGAGAAAGTAAGCTCAGACTAAGCGCCGAAGAACATTGGCTCGACGGATTACATAACCCGAATTACGATGTTTGTAAATATGGATAACACTTGTCGGGCTTTTGTGACAGCTACATGAGTTGACCCATTGCTTGTTTTGAGCTTGACTCCATAAACGCCAGATAAGCCGAATCGTCAGCCCCGTTCAGCTCCTGCCCGTTAAACCCACGGCAAGGCCGAGGATTAGGGCGAAAGGCCCAATAACCTGGCCATCATTGGTCATAGCGTGGAGTCCGCGGCGGAGATCCTGCTCTCCTCGACGTTCGCCATCGCGTTTACTGGAGCGGGGATAAGCGTGGCTTCGGGGATCCCCGACTTCAGGGGGCCCCAGGGACTGTGGAAGAAGTACTCGCCCGAGCTCGCCACCATCGACTACTTCAGGAGGGACCCAAAGGGCTTCTGGGAGTTCTACTCCCTCAGGATGAGGGGTTTATTCAAGGC
>JBAMMP010000007.1:1596-5540 GCA_039793765.1 Sulfolobaceae archaeon | reverse complement strand
GGGGGCGGGGCCTATCCCGAGGCAAGTCACGGTTCCTGGCTCGAGTTGAGTCTTCCCCGCGTCAACAATCACCTCTGTAGGCAGACCTAACGACTCGGCGATGCTCTTCCGTTTCATCAGCTCCTCTAGCCCGTTGACCTTGACTACGATTTTCGGTTGACCTTGTTCCAACCAGCTTTCCAACCATTTCCTCCACTCTCGGTTGTTCGATTCGAGAACCTTGAGGACTAGGCTAACCGCGGCGTGGGCTACTTGCGCTGCGACTTTACCCTTCCCCATATCGAGGTCTGCCCTAACTGCGATAACCATCTTTTCGGCCAAGACAAACTTTATTATAACGGCTCCCTTTTAGAGGCTAGTCATGGCCTTAAGCTTCCGCCTTAGCCTGAGGGAGGAGACAGAACCGCCAGTGTGCTCCAGCTGTGGTAAACTCCTTCATCCCAGGGAGAAGGGCGTCGAGTTCTACTGCCCCAACTGCGGGGAAGTTTTGATCATAAGGTGCAATGTTTGTAGGAAGAGCAACGTGAGTTACGTTTGTCCTAAGTGCGGTTTCGAAGGCCCGTGAGGTGTCGCGTATGTCTAAGTCCTCCGGTGGGAAATTAATAGCCGTAGTTAAGGTCTTCCCTGAAGGGGACGAAGTAAACCTGGACGAATTACTGAAGCAAATAACTGAAAAGTTGCCGAAGGACAGGTACTCTATAATAAAGACGGACAAGGAGCCGATAGCGTTCGGCCTGAAGGCCCTAGTCTTGTTCGTTCAGATGCCCGAGGAGTTAGAGGGAGGTACTGAAGAACTGGAGACTATGATCAACGAGATCAGCGGAGTGAGCCACGCGGAAGTCGAAAGCGTTACGAGAATGTCCTTCTGACTTAAACTCTTTTAGGCCGTTTACGTTAATCTAGTTGGAGGTCTGTTTTGAGCTTCGGAGCTGAGGAACCCCCTAGGAAGGAATTAGTGCTTAGGGTCGCTGAGGCCAAACAGAAGGACGTAGGCAGGGGAAAGGTTAGGATCGACATTGAACTCTTAGCTCAAATCGGGGTTTCCCCTGGCGACCTGGTAGAAATCGAGGGAACGAGGAAAACAGCCGCGATTGCATGGCCCTTGAGTTCTGAAGATATTGCGATGGAGGGCGACAAGTACATCATCAGAATGGACGGCATAACGAGGAAGAACGCGGGCGTCTCTATAGGAGATAAGGTAGTGGTCAGGAAGGCGGTCTGGAAGCCAGCTGCATACGTAAAGCTCGCCCCCTCCAATTTTACGATCACTATAGATCCCGGTTTCGTATCTTACGTTAAGAAGAAGCTGAAGGATCTTCCGCTGGTCGAAGGCGATACTGTTCTGATCCCCGTATTAGGTCAGGCCATCCCGTTCGTTGTCGTCCAGGTCAAACCCGCCGGAATCGTGATGGTCACTGACGAGACGGCTTTGAGCATCTCGGACAAGCCGGTCGAGCAGGCCAAGTACCCGAGGGTAACATATGAGGACATCGGAGGAATGAAACACATAATTGAGAAAGTGAGGGAGTTAGTAGAGCTTCCGCTCAAGCACCCCGAGCTCTTCAGAAGGCTGGGTATAGAGCCGCCGAAGGGCATTTTGCTTTACGGTCCGCCGGGAGTTGGTAAGACTCTCCTCGCTAAGGCGGTAGCTAACGAGACAGAGGCCTACTTCACTTCCATCAACGGGCCTGAAATAATGAGCAAGTTTTATGGCGAGAGCGAGCAGAGGCTGAGAGAGATATTCGAGGACGCTAAGAAGCACGCGCCCGCAATCATATTCATTGATGAGATCGACGCGATTGCTCCTAAGAGGGACGAAGTGATCGGCGAGGTCGAGAGGAGGGTTGTCGCTCAGCTGTTGACCCTAATGGACGGCCTGGAGAGCAGGGGCAATATAATTGTAATAGCAGCCACCAACAGGCCCAACGCGATCGATCCGGCGTTAAGGAGGCCCGGCAGGTTCGACAGGGAGATCGAAATCCCGCTCCCGGACAAGCAAGGGAGGCTAGAGATCCTCCAGATTCACACGAGGAACATGCCGCTGGCGAAGGACGTTAACCTCGTCAAGCTTGCCGAAATGACACACGGCTTCACCGGCGCAGACCTGGCTGCTCTGGTGAGGGAGGCGGCTATGAACGCTTTGAGGAGGTACTTACCCAAGATAGACCTGAACCAGGAGAGGATCCCGCCGGAGATCCTCGATGAGATGGTCGTAACCTTTGACGACTTCATGAAGGCCTTCAAGGAGATAGTGCCCAGCGGCCTCAGGGAAATTTACGTAGAGGTACCAGAGGTCAGGTGGTCTGACATCGGCGGTTTGGAGGAGGTTAAGGAGGAGCTACGCGAGATAGTCGAGTACCCGCTGAAGTACAGGGACGCCTACGAGTCCATAGGAATAGAAGTGCCGAAGGGAGTGCTCCTCTTCGGCCCGCCGGGCACAGGAAAGACCCTGTTAGCCAAGGCCGTAGCCACTGAGAGCGGGGCGAACTTCATTGCAGTGAGGGGTCCCGAAATACTCAGCAAGTGGGTCGGGGAGAGCGAGAAGGCCGTAAGGGAGATCTTCAGGAAGGCCAGGCAGGCCGCCCCTACTGTCGTCTTCTTCGACGAGATCGACGCAATCGCCCCTGCTAGAGGGATGGGGGTAGATTCTGGAGTCACAGAGAGGATCGTGAACCAGCTGTTGGCAGAAATGGACGGCATCGAAAAGTTAGAGAACGTAGTCGTAATAGCAGCTACTAATAGGCCCGACATCCTAGACCCGGCGTTGCTCAGGCCAGGAAGGTTCGACAGGATAATCTACGTCCCTCCGCCTGACAAGCAGGCTAGGATCGAGATACTTAGGGTACACACGAGGAAGATAGCGCTAGGGGAGGACGTGTCCTTAGAGGACCTGGCAGAACGCACAGAGGGCTACACTGGTGCAGACATCGCCGCTTTAGTGAGGGAGGCGACCCTCAGAGCGTTAAGGGAAAACATGAAGGCCTGCCAGTCTAAGGCTTCAGAGGAGTGCAAAGGCGAAGCCGGTTGCAGGGACGAGAAGGTTCAAGAGTGCCTGAAGAACACCCTCATAAAAGTGGAGAGGAGGCACTTCGACGAAGCGATAAAGAAGGTTAAGCCGAGCGTGAGCAACGACATGGTTCAGTTCTACCAGACGTGGTTAGAGAAGGCCAGGCAACAATTGCCGAGGGCCTACGTTAAGCCCAGCACGTATGTGTGAGCCATGTGGAGGACTCTACCTCTTGACTACGTTATTTTAGAAGTTCTCAAGAAAAAGAACCCAGGGACTGTGCTGACGGAGAAGGAACTTTACGACGAGGTGGTGAAAGCGGCCGGCTACGAGGTTCCTTATTCCGATTTTTTGAAGGCCTTGATGAAGCTGGAGATCCACGGTTACATTAACGTCTTCACCGTAAAGGAGGACTTCAGGCATATTACGTACTTGGGGCAGAAAGATAATACAGGTGAAGAGTAATCGGAGTACAGTTAGGCGACCTGGTAGAGGGCATCGCTAAGGAAGTCGAACCGGCGGTGCTTAAGGGGAAGAGGGTAAGTATAGACGCATACAACGCCCTCTACCAGTTCCTCGCCGCCATTAGGCAACCTGACGGGACACCCCTCATGGACAGTAAGGGCAGAGTGACAAGCCACCTGAGCGGGGTATTCTACAGGACGATAAACCTCATCGAGGAGGGCATCGTTCCGATCTACGTATTCGACGGTACTCCGCCCGAAGAGAAAGCCCAAGAGATAGAACGCAGGAGGAAGACCAAGGAGGAAGCTACCAAGAGGATGGAGCAGGCAAAGGAACTGGGAGAAGCCAATCTGAAGAAGTACGCTCAGGCCACGTCGAGGCTGACTAACGAGATGGCAGAGGAGGCGAAGAGGCTGTTGAAGGCTATGGGAGTCCCTGTGGTTCAGGCCCCTTCCGAGGGTGAAGCCGAGGC
>JBAMMP010000007.1:0-1496 GCA_039793765.1 Sulfolobaceae archaeon | reverse complement strand
AATCCGGACGAGATAAAGGAGATCCTCGTCAAGGAGCACGACTTCAATGAGACCAGGGTTGACAACGCGATAGAGAGGCTGATTAAGGCCTCCCAGGAAGCTAAGGGGGCCATGAGACAAACGGGCCTCGACCAGTGGTTCTGATCGATAAGCTAAACGAACAACCCTTAAATTAATCAACTAACATTACAGTTCAGTGCCTTACTTACCGCTCTTCATCAGGCCAGAGAGCTTGAGGATACTCGTAGTCGGATCAGGGCCGGTCGGGTCTGCCCGTGCGAGGAAACTCAAGTCACTGGGGGCTAAGGTTACCGTCGTTTCCCTGACCGATTCCCCAGAGCTAAGGAAGGACGGCATAGAGGTGATAATAGCGGACGCCCTTAAGCTTGAAGCCCCTTTCTACTCCCAATTTCACCTTGTAATTGTCTCTACCGGAAAGGAGGAAGTGAACGAGGCAATCTGCAAGAAGGTCAGGGAGGCTGGTAGGCTATGCGACAACCCGCTAGACAGGCGAGGGACGGACTTCATATTGCCCGTCTTCATGGCCAACGAGGTGTTCGAGATCGCCGTTACCTCTTACGGCGCTTCGACGCAATTCGCGAAAGAAGTATTGGAAAGAGTAAAGGAGGTCTTGAACGACCAGAGACTGTTGAACCTAGGGAAGGCGTCTTCCCTCCTTAAGCCACTGGTTAAGTCTTACGTCTCAGACCCTAAGCTTAGGGTTAAATTGTACCATGAGATATACAACGATACGAAGTTCAGGGAGCTCGCTGAGAAAGGCGACATAGAGGGGGCGAAGAGCCGGGCCGTCGAGGTGATAAAGAGTGCCACGCAATGACTTCTTCGTCCTGTCGATCAATTACAAGCTCGTTAGCGTTAAAAATCTAGGGAATTATCACGTTAAATACGAGACCCTCAGGCTAGTCAAAGACCTCATACCCCTTGAGCTTTACCTTCTCCAAACATGCAACAGGATCGAAGTTTACGCTTATGGGAAGAAGGAAGACTTCCAGGCTCTACTGAGTATACTTAACGAGTTCCACAAGAGAAACGTCTCGGGTAAAGGGGTTATTCTTGAGGGGGTAAGCGCGGTTAAGCACGCTTTCGAGGTTGCATCTGGTCTCGATTCCCTGGCTGTTGGGGAGTACGAAATTTTGAGGCAGATGAAGGAGGCACTCGAGAGTTCGAGGAAAGCCGGCCTGTTAGGACATAACTTGGAGCTCTTGATTACCGAAGCAATAAAGGTAGGTAGGAAAGTCAGGCTTCAGACGGGCATATCCAGAGGGAAGGTCGGGACTTACGTTCTCGCAGTAGAGGAAGCGAAGGACAGGTTGGGTGACCTGAAGGACAAGAAGGTTCTAGTCATAGGGGCGGGTGAGATAGCGGGGAGATTACTCACAATACTGTACAACGAGGGGGTAAAGCAAGTAACTCTAATGAATAGAACCAAGGAAAAAGCGATCGAGCTGGCCTCTAAGTACGGATACGATGTTGTC
>JBAMMP010000006.1:0-6072 GCA_039793765.1 Sulfolobaceae archaeon | reverse complement strand
GAGAGGCACGGGAGGTATGCGGTTTTCCTTATGAAGAAAAAGGGAATAGACCACTTCACCGCCATCTCTAGGGTTCAGAGCGTCCTCAAGAGGAAAGTAAATTACGCCGGGATCAAGGACGCGAACGCGGTCACCTACCAGTTGGTCTACGTAGACACTATGGGGAACCCACCAGAATTGACGGAATGGAGTGATAATAACATTGAGCTGAAGTTCCTCGGGTTCATGAAGGGGAAGTTCAACCACACTGGCAACCAGTTCGAAATAACGCTGAACGTCAGAGAAGACCTTCTCAACCAACTTGAGATGAGGGTGAAGAAGGTATCAGCTATAGGAGAGCTTCCGGCATTTATTGGCTACCAGAGGTTCGGCACGAGAAGGCCTACCACCCATATGGTCGGCAAAAAGCTGGTTCAGAGGGACTGGTGCGGGGCGGTAGACTACATCGTTGGGAAGCCTTTCCCTACCGAGGGCGAGGTCTCTAAGAGGTTTCGGGCACTCTATGACAAGGGAGAGCTGAAAGAAGCGTTAGAGGCCATTCCCAAGAAGTTCTATCAAGAAAGGGCTGTTCTCAAGACCCTCATCGAAACGGGCAACTGTTTCTCCGCGTTGAAGGCGAGCAGGATCCCGCTTTCGTTTTACGTCGAGGCGTTCCAGGCCTACCTGTTCAACAGGTGCCTCTCGGAGAACTTAGATTACAAGGGTAGCGTCATAGTCGTGCCCAACAGGTACGACCCGTCTGACCCGTTATGCAGGAAAGTGTTCCTTTCTGAGTCCGTCGAGAACCTGAGCGTTCCTGAGCTTAAGATAAAGATAGGAAAACTGGAGAGACCGAAGATGATGAGGGTGAGGATCCTGAGACTCAAGGGGAAAACGTTAACGTTCTCTTTGGACAGAGGGATGTACGCGACTATTGTTTTAAGGGAAATCCTGAGGGCTGATCCGCTTAAGTTCACTTAGTCCTCTACCTTGATCCTAACCTGGGTCGAGTAGATTTTAGTGAGGGCTTCCTCAAGATCCAGCGGGCTGGCTGGTAGGAACCTCTTCTCGTTTTTCGGTAACTTCACGATGTACTGTACGCTACCGTCAGGCAGCCAAACGGTGTTGACTCCCAAAATTTTGGCCGGGAAGAGGAGCCTCACGGCCGAGTCCTTTATGTTAGAGGTCTTCTCGAGTATCCTTACCTTTATGTTGAACCTCTCCTGCAGGAGCTTGGCGACCTTAATCCAGAGCTGTTGGGTCATTTTGGGCCCGCTAGTGACAACCAAGACTAAGAGCCTATCGTCTATTTTGTAAGCCTTGTGGTAAACGCTGTCCTTTAGTTCCTTAACCTGGGACTCCTCAATGTCTAAAAGGGCCTTCATAACGTCGACCTCAAAGGGCTCCACTTGACCGCTGTCAACTATTGCCTGGCACCTATTGCATAAGCTACCAGTCCTCACGCAGATGTAGTCCAGCGGGATTTTCATTACAAGTCTACCTCACAAAGCTACCAACACTTTTTTGAATCTGTCTCTCCACTACTTGCCTGGCGATATAAAAATGCCGCTTACCGACCCCGAGAAGCTCAGGATAGTCCAGGAGAGGGTCTTCCTGAAGAAGGTCTGCAGGAACTGTGGAGCCCTCAATTCGATAAGGGCCACCAAGTGCAGGAGGTGCCACAGCACTAACTTGAGGCCGAAGAAGAAGGAGTTGCCGCAGAAGAAAGGATGACCCTTTTTAAATAGGCAAACCTATGCTTTTCAGCCTGTCCCTTATGCTCTGAGAGTTCTCCTCGAAGTAGTCTATGTGAGAAGCGAGGTACTGCTTGTCGATCTTTAGCTTCCCAATGCCTATCAGTTCAACTATTCCCCTCAGCTCGTCCTCGTCTTCCTCCCTGTAAGCGTTGAGCTTCAGAAGGATATAATCCTCCAGCCTCACGACCTTGAACTTCGAAGTTCCTATCCTCTCCAGCGTGGCTGACTCCAGGATGACTTGAGGAACGTAAAAGTCCTGAATGTTGTCGTAGAAGTCTATCTGCAACTCCTGTTCTCCTACAGTAGCAACTACCCTGGGGGTATCTATCGGCGTTTTCCCGTAGTCCCAGCCTTGTGAATAGGCGAACTCCCTGATCTTGTCCTCCTCCGCGAAAGAGCTTATCTCTAGCGGGAAGAGGTCGACATCGCTCTCCGTTCCCTTCTTGTTCAGGGCCAAGTCGACAACGGTGTCGCCTATGATCACGAAATCGCCTAAGTTTTGTCTGATCACCTCTAGTACCTTGCCCACTTCGACGAACGAAATCATTACTCCCCCTCAGACCTGAAGGATTTATTTTTATTAAAGCCGAAATCTCTCATGCCGGCGTAGCTCAGCATGGCCAGAGCGGCGGGCCGCAGAGTTCTAGGTCGCTGAAACCCGCAGGTCCCGGGTTCAAGTCCCGGCGCCGGCTTCCCTTACCTCGCTAATAACCCTAATATAACCCTGTTGATCTCTCACAATTGCGGTCGATTATGGCTCAAGCCCCAAAGAGGAAGGAGGAGACTTTGGGCAAAGAAATGACAGGAGACGAGGCTCTAGCTCACGTGCTTCACGAGCTGGGCATTCACGAGGTCTTCGCGTCGCCTGACGTTCCTGACTTCGTAAGAGCGAGGCTGAAAGAGAATAAGGTGGAAGTCGTCGACGCGCCTTCCCCGAGGGCATCCGTTCAATTGGCTGACGCTTACGCTAGGACTACGAACAACCTCGGAGTCGCTTTGGTCTTCCCAGGAAGTAAGGTCCTTCAAGGCATTGACGTAATCGCGCAGGCCTTCTCGGACTCGGTGCCTCTCATGATTATCGGCACCTTAAGGTCTTACAGGGACACGGGAAGGGCAAGGATCGGCGAGCTGAGGACACCTGACGACGTGATGGCGAGCGTCGCACCTTACGTCAAGACGAAGGAGAGGATCGTGACGATCGAGGAGATAACAGAGATAATGGAGAAGGCCTGGAAGGAAGCCCTCAGCAACAGGCCGAGACCTGTTTACGTTGAGATTGCAGAAGACCTCTTCAGGCTGAAGGCCTATCCGCTCGCCACTGCCGGACAAAAAGTAGAGAAGAGAACCCCTGACAAGGCTACCGCGGGTAAAGTCGCAGAACTCCTGGTGAACTCCAAGTCCCCCGTAATCGTGGCGGGCTACGGAGTCTTGACTTCCCAGGCCTGGAGCTCGCTGAAGGAGCTGGCCGAGCTCCTGGACATCCCGGTAGTGACGACCATTAGGGGTAAGGGCGCCATTCCCTACGAGCACCCTCTCTTTGCTGGAGAAGGGTTGGGGCTCTTCGCGTCCGAAGCGGCCTCTCACTTCCTCGACAAGGCCGACGTCGTTTTAGCCTTGGGCACTAGGTTCACACAGGCCTCTACCGGAGGGTGGAGCTTCAAGTTCAAGGGATACGTTGTTCACAACAACATAGACGGAGAGGACATAAGCAAGGTCTTCGTTCCTCAGGTTCCCGCTGTAGCAGACACAGACCTGTTCGTTAAGGAAGTTCTAGTCAACGTGAAGCAGAAAGTGAAGGAACCGATAGATAGGGGGGTGAAGTCGGAGGTCTTCGCTTACAAGAAGATGCCAACCTCTCAACCCCACTCAGGGCTTTGGCCTATCGACGTCTTGTATGCCTTAATGAAAATAAAGTTCGACACGATCTACGTAGACCTCAGCTCGACTACCTTCGACCTAATCAGGTTGCCCATTAGCAAGCCCTTCCAGTGGGTGACCAGCGAGACGGCGTTGACTCACGTAATCGGGCCCAGCGGCGTTGCCCTTTCCAAGAACCCCAACGTTATAGGCGTGACCACCCTGGAGGGCGCGCTTAGGAACGTGGAGCTGATCAGGAGCGTGAGGAACTCCGCAAAGGGCAAGCTCATAATAATGAACGACGGTGGTTCGACCTACTTGGACGCGTTCAAGAGCGACCTCCCATCGATAGGCAGGAAGGGCATGCCCGACTACATGGATAAGGAGTTAGAAGAGGCGTTAGGTGCCATAACAGTGGAGACCTTCGGTGAACTGGTCAGCGTGCTTTCCCAGAATTCGGACAAGCTGGTCGTAATTAACGTGAAGCTGGCCGAGGACTTCAAGTCCGTAGTTTTGCCCTCATAAACGATTTAAGCGGAAATTAAGATCTCTAAAGCGGGCCCGTAGCTCAGCCAGGTAGAGCGGCGGGCTTTTAACCGTCGGGTGGCGGGAAGCCACCCGTAGGTCCCGGGTTCGAATCCCGGCGGGCCCGCCACATATGCTTTAAATATAGCGCTACTTCGTTGTGCGTGCTTGTGAAACAACGCTTGACCCGGCTCAGTAGAGATTAGCCGAGTTCGGGAAACAGAATGAGAGTCGATCCCAAGTCCTATTTCGCTTTCTTCGATATGGACTCATAAATCATCTTGATGATCTTCTGCTTGCTCACCGTTTTCTTAACTATTATAGCGCCCTCTTTCTTGGTCCTGGGGTACCTTTTGTTAAGGGGTTCAGGCTCTAAGCCTAGCTCCCTCGCGACCCTCAAGAGCTCTTCAAGCGTGACCGTGCGGTTTAACTTAGGAACTCTCCGTCCTTTAGATCTTGAAGGAGCGTTAAAATATTCCAACCAAATTACGACACGATCCTCGAGCTTCAAAAACCTCACTCCTTGACCAGGATGGCGTTGACCGTACCGTCCTGGCCAGGCCTGGACGTGACTATTGCTTTCCCTATTTCGGTCTGGATAACGCTCCCCTTAACGATTATACCCCTTCTGGCATACTCCCTGTTAGCGGGCGACTCCAGGACAGCGGTTATCTTGACCTTTTGGGACTTCTTAGTGGTCGGGTCATATACGTTGGCGAACTGGGCGTAAACTACCCTCGCCTTGGTGTTGCCGCCCATGACCCTCTCGATCTTCATTACATGTTTGTTGCTCAACTTGGTTTCAGTAGGCGGTGAACCTAACTCGAACTTCCTTTTGTCCCTGTGAGGCCTCTTGAGACCGCCAGTGATCTTCCTGAGGTCGTTGCCCTGGTAAATGGCCATTGATCGTTCCTAAGCCAGGTTCGCTTAAAAGTTTACGCGCCGAACTTCCTTTGCCTCCTCTGGTAAGACCTAATCGCCCTCCACAGGTCTATTTTCCTGAAGTCCGGCCAGTACACGTCTACGAAGAAGAGCTCGGAGTACGCTATGTGCCAGAGGAGGAAGTTGCTTATCCTGATTTCCCCCGAAGTCCTGATGACGAGGTCTAAGTCCTCGAGTTCTGGGTCGTAGAAGTACTTTTTGAAGACCTCCTCGTTGAGGGACTCAGGCTTTATGACTCCCCTCTCTAGATCCTTGACCAAAGCCCTCATAGCGTCAATTATTTCCTGCCTACCCCCGTAGCAGACCGCTAAAGTGAACTTCCTCTTGTTGTAGTTTTCCGTGATTTTCATGAGTTTATTAGCGAGTTCGATGAAGTCCTCGGGTAACGCGTCCAACTTCCCTATTACTTTCACTTTGATTTCGTAATCGTGAATTAGGTTGCCCGAAAGCAGTTCCTCGAGGCCCTTCTTGATGTAGTCAAGAACCACCTTGACTTCCGTCGAGGACCTGTGAGCGCAGTTCTCGGTAGAAAGAGCGTAGACCGTGACGTACTTCACGCCTAAGTCTAGGAGCCAGATGAGCACTTCCCTGAGCTTTTTGTACCCCTCGGAGTAGGCCTCATCGAAACTGGCGTAGTTCTTAGTCGCCCACCTGCGGTTCCCGTCTGGAATTATACCGACGTGTCTAGGGATCGGGCCGTACTTTATCTGGCGGTAAAGCCACTTCTCGTAGACGTAGTATACTGGCCTCAGTATCAGGCTCGATAGCTTCTGCATAATTCCTTAACTGCCGTGTAATACGTCATTGTACCGATATATAACTCATCGTAGGTTATCCTCTCTTTGTCCGTGTGTTCCAGCCTCGAGTCGCCCGGTCCGTAGGCCAGGATTTCCTTTGCTATGGACGCGAGGACGTTCATGTCGCTGGTCCCCCACTTCCTTACAGGGCTGGGCTTAAGCCCTTGGCTTATCAGGGCCCTCGAGAAAGCCTTGAAGAGCGTCGAGTTAACGCT
>JBAMMP010000005.1:3276-6150 GCA_039793765.1 Sulfolobaceae archaeon | reverse complement strand
TCGTACCTGGCGACGATGAGGTCTAAGGCCGGTTTCCTGTTATACCCCCTGTTGAGGAGGTACTTGTAGTCCTCATAGGCCCTCCTTAATAGCTGACCTGATCGCGTCAGCAACTTCCTCCCTCTTTATTCCTTTGACGCTCACGCTCGCGAAAGTCCCGCTCCCACCGCCCTTACCGTTCAGCCCCCTCAGCTTGTTGACTATATTGTCGACCTTAAGGTCGTTCGAAGTGGCCACGTCCACGACGAAGCCGCCCTCGATTTGCCTGAAGGCGACGGCGATCGTCGACTTGTCGTGGGTTAACTTCCTCATCAGTTCCTTCACGAGTTCCCTGTCCTGGAGGTCTTGTAGCGTGTAGAGCTTTACCCCGTTAATTTCCTCCTTCTTAGCGACCATTTCAGGGCTCCTCAGGATCATCTCCCTGTAGGCCTTAACCACGCTCTCGAGCTCCTGCATCTGCTCGACTAGCTTCTTGCTCCTGGTCTCCAACTGGGCCGGGCTAGTGCCCAGGTAGTCGGCGACGGTGTTGATCTTGTTCTCGAGCTCCCTAGAATATTTCGCTATCACGTCCCCAGCGACGTATTCGAGCCTGATCACTCCGTCCTGGATCTTCTCCACGTTGATTATCTTGACGCCGCCGATTTCAGAAGTGTTGTGTAAGTGTGTTCCTCCGCAGCCCTCCACGTCCCAGTCCTGAATGTCCAGGAGCCTGACAGTAGCGGTCTCGGGGACTCCGCCGGCGTAAATGGAGGTGCCGTACTTGGTCTCCGCCTCAGTCCTGTCCATGTAAACTACCCTGACGGGCCTCCTGTCGAGGATAACGGAGTTGGCCAGGTCTTCTATTTTCTTGATTTCTTCGGAGCTCAGCGTCTTGTAGTGGGTTATGTCGAGCCTCGCCTTCTCCTCCGTCTTTTCGGCTCCAGCCTGCCAGACGTGGTCTCCCAGAACCCTCTTGGCGGCCTGGAGAATCACGTGGGTCACCGTGTGGTGCCTCATTATCCTGTACCTCCTCTGCCAGTCTATCTCTCCCCTGACTGTAGTTCCTTCTTTCACGTCAACTGGTCTCTCTAGGACGTGGACCACGACCTCTCCCACCTTCTGGGTGTCCACTACCCTGACGGCGCTGTTCCCTAGCCAAACAGTCCCGGTGTCGCCTACTTGTCCTCCTCCTTCAGGATAGAAGGCCGTCTGGTCGAGGACTAGGTACTTCCCGTTAATCACCTTAACGACTTTGGCGGTAAAGGACCTCAGGTAAGAGTCCTCATAATAGAGCTTCCTTGTCGGTTGCAACGATTTCGCCTCTTCAATTACCTCGCGCGGTAGCTTCTCCTTCTCCTTGCCCTTTATCGGACTTGTCTGGTGCCTCTTAGCGACTAAAGCGTAGAAGTTGTGCGGGACTTCCACGTTCACGTCCTTCTTTATCTTCCTCAGCTCCTCGAGGAGTATGTCTGGCGGGATCCCGTTCGAGTCGTAGACCTCGATCAGTGTGTCGACAGTCACGTTCTTCTTGGCCAGAGTCTGGGCCACTGCGGGGGCCTTGAGCAGGACTTCCTCGAACTTGGCCTGCTCGTTCTCGACTACATCAAGGATGTAGTCTTTGTTCTTGAGCATCCTTGGGAAGTCCTCAGCCCAGTACTCTATTTGCATCTTCAACAGCTCCTGTAGCCTCACGTCCGACTTGAGTAGCTTGAGCACTCTGAGCGTCCTCCTGATGAGGAGCCTGCCCAGGTAACCTTCCCCGGAGTTGGAGGGCACCAAGCCGTCAGCTAGCATCAGGGCAATAGTCTTAGTGTGGTCGAGGACTTGGAACGCCCTCGCCGCCCTCCAGAGCTCGCCGTCCACTTCCTCCACTTTCATTCCGAGCTCCTTCGCTACTAGCCCCCTGTGGAGTTTGATGGTGCTGGGGTTGTCTGGGTCTAGCCTTCCTGCATATTTGGCGGCCACCCTCAGCAGGTTGTCATCTATCGGCTCTATCCCGATCGCCTTGTAGAACCTGTAAACCAGGTCGCCGAATATCGCGTGGAACGCCGTGGGAGTCCTCTGAGTGAACCAGGCTATCCTCTCAACGCCGTAACCCGTATCTACAATCTTGAGCTTCAGGGGCACGTAACTGCCGTCCTGAACCGCGTACTGCATGAATACCAAAGTGGCGAGCTCAAGGCCTCCCACCGTGACCTCAAAGGAGGGCCCGGCGTTCCCTCCCCCCTCCCACCACGACTCCTTGAAGTGGAGCTCCTCCTCAGGGATCCCTATCTCTTGCGTGAAGAACTCCTTGGCCAGCTCTACGGTTTCGTCCTTCCAGTAGACGAACTTGTCCGGGTAGTTGAAAGCGTGGTGGGCCGCCATCTCGAAGGAGGTCAAGTGCCTGCCGAGGGTCACACCGACGTTATCTACGTCCTCTAGCCTGATGCACGGCTGAGAGATGACCAACGGATTTGCGGGCGGTGGAACCAGGCCGCTAGTGACGTGGGGCTGGAAGTCCACGATGCTCGCTATGGTTAAGTAAAGGTCCTCCCTCCACCTCGCTAGAACCGGTTTGGGCTGAACAGGGGTGTGGCCCTTCCTCGCGAAGAAGTCAATGAACTTTTTCCTGGCCTCCCTGACAGTGAGCGGGCCTGACTTAATCGGTATCTCGAAGAAGTAATAATCGGTGCAGGGGATGTCCGAGCAGTACTCCTCGTTCTCCTTCTTAGTCCAGAAAGGGGTGTGGCAGGACTTGCAGATTTTCCTTAGGTAATTGTTCTCCTGAAAGAACTTCAAACGGTACTCGGACTCGCTGACCTTGCTCACGAGACGGAAATCAAAAACGACGTATAAAAGGTTAAAAACAGAGGGCTTTTAGCCGAAGAGGGACGCGAGACCTCCCGCGATCTC
>JBAMMP010000005.1:0-3176 GCA_039793765.1 Sulfolobaceae archaeon | reverse complement strand
TTACCGTCCTGGACTCTGGTCTGTATCTTCAGCTTTCCGAAGACGCTCAACATCGGTCCAGCCGGGATTCCTGTGTCGCCGGCAGGAACCACTACTTCCTCATCAGCCTTGTCCCCTGGAATCGCATATCTCTTCAGCTTGAACTTCTCGAAGAACATGTAGATTTCGAATGGGTTGTCGTTCGTGAAGATGTAAACGTTCGGCCCTGTGAGGTACTGCTTCAGCTTCTCCGTATCGATACCAGCGTTCTTGGCGGCGATCTCGAACAGCGTGTTCTTCGTCACTTTGAGGGTAGCCCTTCCCCTCAGCTTCTTCCTTATCTCGTGTAACTTGTCCGCCGGGAAGCCCTCAATGCTCGCGATAAGGATGGTAGAGTTACCCTTGATTAACGAGGTGAGCTCGTTGACTTCCTCGACCTTCCACTTCGCTACCCTTTTCCCGCCCACAATGACTGCCTGGCTCATCACAGCTTCACCTTCACGGGCTTACCCATGGTAGTCTTGAAGTACACTGCACCAACGTTGCTCGGGGATTTAACTTTCGACTCGATGGTCGTAAGCACGGCTTTCGCGTTCTCCAGGAGGTCCTCGGGCTTCATGTCCTCAGTCCCAACGAACACCTGTACGTGAGGCTGATCCTTCGTCTTCACAGCTACCGACCTCTTGAACCTGAGAACGTATTCGGTAATGTCGGGAGTGTTGGGCAAGGGAGTGGGGAATTTGTTCCTGGGACCGAGGGCTGGACCCAAGATCCTGCCCGCCAAAGCCATGGACTCGGGAGCTATGAGGAACCAGTCGTTCTGAGACGCGAGCTTCTTTATCGCTCTCTTCTGGCCCTGGAGCTTCTGCAACTCCTCTTTGCTAAGTAGGACGTTGGGTTCCGCCTTCTTCGCGTACTCCATTTGCTGTAAGGTCGGGACGACGAGAACCTTCATCAGCTTGGAGGGAGCTTTGGGAAGCACCACGGTCTCCCTAAGCTTGAGCTCGCCCTTCTTCATGTCTATTCCTTTGAACGTGACTATCATCTCTACGCTCTGGAGGAAGTTCCTCTTCGGGTTGTGCTCAGGGGACAAAGCCCCCTTAATCGCCTCAACCAAAGCGTTCTCAGGAACCAGCGTCAACCCTCACACCTCACGCTTTGTTCCATTTCTCCTCATACTTCGATAAAAGGTCATCGTACTTGCCTTCCTCCACTTCCTTGACCACCAGCTTCGGGTCCTTCCCGTCAACGGTAAGTCCGATCGACCTTGCGGTGCCGAGGATACTCTTTACAGCAGCTTTCAGGGTCTTCGCGGTCATCCCCGGCTTCTTCATGATCGCGACGTTTATGACCTGCTCCATCGTTATGTTACCTATCTTCTTGTGCTCTGGATCGCCGCTTGGAGCTTCGGCCTTAGCTTCCTTGAGGAGCAAAGCCGTAGTCGTGGGAATACCGACGCTGATGTTGTACTTCTTGGTGTCAGTGTCGATCTCTATCGTTACGGGGACGCTCATCCCCTTGAAAGACGCTGTAGCGTCGTTGATCTTCTTCACTACTTCGCCCACGTTCAGGCCTAGCTGAGAGAGCGTGGGAGCCAAAGGTGGACCTGGCTTTACGTTACCTCCCTCTACGACTATCTTAATGGTCTTAGTCGGCAACCCGTTTCACCTCTTCGCCTCCCTGACCTGGTCTATCGGTATTGTGACCTGGAGTGGGAATGAGGACTCGAGTATATATAAGGTTACTTCCTTCTTGTTCGGATCCACGCTCACGACTTGTGCCTGCATTCCCCTGAAGGGCCCGGTCACAATTTCGACCAGGTCGCCTGGCTTGAACGTCGGCAGGACTTCTTCTCTCGAGACGTACTTCTTGACCTCCTCTACGGGAACGAGGCCGTGGACTATGCCCTTCACGTGTCTGAGTCCCTGGATTACGGTCTTCACGACGTGCAATCCTGAGGCCTCGACGATCACGTACCCCTTGATTTGAGGAGGTATTACTAGCGAGAACACCTCAGTGATGTTGTTCAGCCTTATCCTTTCCTCTATCATGAGGGCCGTTCCTATCTCTTGACCCGCCGTGACTTTCACGGCGTAGAAGTTGGAGACAACCTTCTCGCTCACGCATCACCACCTCACAACTTCAGGAGGAACGCGAAGGTGAGCTGAACTAAATACGCGATAAGCCCGATTAGACCTAGGAACAGGAAGGTGATTTCGAGGAGCTTGATCATGGTCTCCCTGTCGGGCTTCTCCGCGACGGACATGATCCTCTGCCAGTCCTCCCTGAGGTGTTTGAACCTCTCCAACCAGCTCATTACAGATCAATCGCTTTCCGACTCTATATTTGATTAATAAATCCGTTCACTCGAAGAGCCTCTTCACGAACCAGTCAGGGTCGAACGGGATTAAGTCGTCGTAAGTTTGACCTACCCCCAAGAACAGCACCGGCTTCTTGAGCTCGTAAGCCAGAGAGAGGGCTATTCCTCCCTTCACGTCTGCGTCGATTTTCGTCAGCACGACCCCGTCGTAGCCTACCTTCTCGTCGAAGACCTTCGCCTGTTCCAGCGCGTCGTTTCCAGCTAGGGAATCTATGACGAGCAACCTGAGGTTCGGCTTCGAGACCCTCACTATTTTCTTGAGCTCCTCTACAAGGTCGGAGTCAACGTGCATTCTTCCTGCAGTGTCAACCAACACTACTTGGTACCCTCTGCTCTTCGCAGCGTTTATCGCGTCTACCGCCACCGCCGCTGGATCCCCTCCGTACTTGCCCTTAATGAGCGGCACCTCAAGCTTCGACGCGTGGTAAGCCAACTGCTCCTGAGCTGCAGCCCTGAATGTGTCGCTCGCCGCGATAATCGGAATTAACCCGTTCTTCTTCAAGTAGTAGGCGAACTTAGCAATAGTGGTCGTTTTGCCAACTCCGTTAACGCCGAAGAAGACTATGACGTAGGGTTTCGGCGATTTTTTTATTTCTTCCAAAAGGTCGAACTTCCTGTAGTTCTTCGTCATAATTTCTTGTATGCTTCTCTTCAGCGTTTCTTCCACTACTTGCTCGAGGTCCTGCGACCTGGAGACCTTCTTGCCGATCAAGGCGTTGGCCAAATCGTTAGCGATCTTCTCTGTTACCTCGTACGAGACGTCGCTCTCGATGAGCTCTAGCTTCAGTTCCTCGATGAGGTCTCTGATGTCCTCCTC
>JBAMMP010000004.1:4604-6363 GCA_039793765.1 Sulfolobaceae archaeon | reverse complement strand
TCCCTTTCGCTATTATCGTAAACGACAACTCTGCTAACTGGTTGAGAAAGGGCGGACTCGACGCTCCTCTTGACCCAATCAGACCTGTCTGAAGGGCCCACAGGAATGAGTATCTCAGCCAACCTCCTCTACCTCTGCGAGTTCATCGACTCTACCTTAGGATAATTTTTAAAGCGTTACCTAGAAAGGAATTTTGCCGCGGTCGTCTAGCCCGGTCTAGGATGGGGGCCTGTCGAGCCCTTGACCCGGGTTCAAATCCCGGCCGCGGCGCCATTTAGACGCATTGTTGCAATCGAACCACGTTTTGATATTCCGTTAATTTCATCATTTATACTACCTATTTTGTTAATTTAATCTCAAAGTCAATATACTTTTCGTAATTGATCATGAATGTTAAGTGAAAATGAATATGGTTATGTTTATTATTGGGAATTCTTACTCCCCGTGGCGACCCGACTTTGGATAAGGCCTCTTATGACGCAGTAGTTATAGGGGCCGGGTTAGCTGGGCTCATGAGCGCGTATTACATCGCAAAAGAGGGTTTCAAGGTAGCGGTTATATCGAAAGTCTTCCCGACGAGGTCACATTCTGCCGCTGCGGAAGGAGGAATCGCGGCCTACATCGAGGGAAACTCAGACCCTAACGATACTCCGGATTACATGGCTTACGATACAATTAAGGGAGGGGACTACTTAGTAGATCAGGACGCCGCGGAGCTCCTGGCTTACAAGTCAGGTGAGATAGTCGATCTGCTCGAGAGGTGGGGAGCGCTTTTCAACAGGCAGCCTGATGGTAGGATCGCTGTCAGGTATTTCGGTGGCCAAACCTATCCCAGGACGAGGTTCGTGGGAGACAAGACGGGGATGGCGTTGCTTCATACCGTATACGAAAGGGCCTCTGGAACTGACAATGTGGACTTTTACTACGAATGGTTCGCTTGGGAACTCGTAGTAGACGAGGAACGCAGGGTGAGAGGAGTAGTAGCTTTCGACATGAGGAACATGTCGCCTACGTTCTTCACTGCTAAAGCGGTAGTGATTGCCTCCGGTGGCATGGGGATGTTGTACAAACACACTACTAACAGTTACATAAACACCGGCGACGGTTACGCGATGGCCCTCAGGGCAGGAGCGGCAGTGAAAGATCCAGAGTTCGTACAGTTTCACCCGACCGCCCTTTACCCCTCGGACATACTCATTAGCGAGGCGGCCAGAGGAGAAGGAGGGATTTTGAAGAACAACAAGGGAGAGAGGTTCATGGCAAGGTACGCTCCGAAGAAGCTTGACCTCGCTCCCAGGGACATAGTCTCTAGGGCCATCATGATAGAGGTAAGGGAAGGGAGAGGGTTCCCAGGGGGGTACGTGGGTCTCGACCTGACTCACTTAGGCGAGGAGTACATAAAGGAAAGGCTCGCGTTGGCCTACGAGGCCGCTATGAACTTTGCCGGAGTCGACGCGACCAAGGAAATGATTCCAGTGAGGCCGGCACAGCACTACTTCATGGGAGGAATCGACGTCGATATTACTGGGAGGAACCCGGACACAAAGGGGCTTTACGCGGCTGGAGAAGCTGCTTGCGTCTCCGTTCACGGGGCGAACAGGTTAGGCTCTAACTCGCTTTTGGAGACTTTGGTCTTCGGGAGGGAAACAGGGATCGCTGTAGCTGAGTACCTTAAAGGAGTAACCGAGCCGTCTTCCGACGTGAGCAAGGAGGCTGAAAGGGCGATAGACGAAGCGTATAGCGTGGTCAAGAGCGAGAG
>JBAMMP010000004.1:0-4504 GCA_039793765.1 Sulfolobaceae archaeon | reverse complement strand
TGGCAGGAATACAAACTGAAGGTCGACAGGTTCACTCAGGTAACGGAGGCCTTGAGAAGGATTAAGGTCAGCCAGGATCCGACCCTAGCTTACAGGGCATCTTGCCACATGGCAGTATGTGGCAGTTGTGGTATGAAGATAAATGGGGAGCCCAGACTGGCCTGTAAGACCTTGGTTCTAGACGTTGTGAAGAAGTTCGGGACTAACGTAGTCACCTTAGAACCGATGGACAAGTACCCGGTTCTCAAGGACCTGATCGTGGACATGGGGGACTTCTACGAAAGGATGGAGAAGGTCAAGCCCAGGCTCTACCCAGCTAAGGAAGTTCTGGAGTACAAGGCGGAGCACAGGCTGAAGCCAGAAGACCAAAGAGTTCTATGGAAGTTCGCCCAATGTATATGGTGCGGTCTCTGCGTCTCAGCGTGTCCAATGGTGGCGGAAGACCCCCTGTTCCTAGGCCCTGCGGCCCACGCGAAGGGCTTCAGGTTCCTGGCCGATCCGAGGGATACCTTGACTGAGGAAAGAATAAAAATACTCGCCGACAGCGCGTGGAGGTGCACGTATTGTTACCAGTGCTTCCACGTGTGCCCGAGGGACATCGAGCCCGTCACTGCAATAAAGAAGACGAGATCACTGCTCAAGTCGATTAAGCCGCTCGGCCCCGCTCAGGAGGTCGGCCAAAGGCACTCCCAGGCCGTCTACGATTCGATATACAACTATGGAAAAATAAACGAGGGTCTAGTCTACGTTAAGACCTCTGGCCTCATCAGGTCTTTAGTCGACATGATTTACGTCTACAAATCTGGAAAGATAAAGTATGCCCTAGAGAAAACTGAACCTGTAAAAGAAATCGATCAGGTAAGGAAGCTAATGAGGGGTGATTGAGATGAAAGTGGCTTACTACCCGGGTTGCGCGACTCACGGGCTCTCAAAGGACGTTGACATAGCCACAAGGAAAGTCGCCCAAGTCCTTGGAATAGAGTTAGTGGAAGTCCCCGACTGGAACTGTTGCGGTGGTGGCTTTCTTGACGAGTACGACGAAGTTGCTCACGTCGCTCTGAACCTGAGGAACTTGGCTAAGGTTGAATCTTTACGGCTCAACAAGATGGTCACTCCTTGTTCAGTTTGTCTACACAGCCATAGGCTGGCCCAGCACAAGTACAAGGAGGATCACGACCTTAGGAAAACTGTTGAGAAAAGGATGGAAAGTGCCGGCCTTAAATACGAGGGTAAGGTGGAGGCTGAACACATAGTCTGGATCCTGTTAAGGGACGTAGGGGTAGATAAGCTCAAGCAGTACGTTAAAAGACCTCTCACTGGGCTGAAGGTCGCTGCCTATTACGGGTGTCAAATGTTGAGGCCTGAATCCGTGATGGGGTTCGAACCTGCGTACAATCCAAAGAGCTTAGAAACTCTCATATCGGTCACTGGAGCCACGCCGGTAACGTTCCCCCAGGCGCGCGCGTGCTGTGGGTTCCCCCTAATGGGGAGCAACCCCGAAAAGGGCCTTAAGCTGGCGTTCAACGTGCTGAAAGGCGCACAGGATGCAGAAGCCGACATTTTAGTTCACCCCTGTAGCTTGTGCCACCTGCAGCTCGACACGCTACAGCTCAAGGTGATGGACAAGTTCGGTCTGCCTAGGCCAATGCCGGCTATCTACATAACTCAGCTCTTAGGGCTGGCGTTCGGGTTCTCTCCCGAAGAGCTAGGAATACCCAAACTGGCCCTGGAGGTACTGAGGAAGAAAGGGGTGGTGTGAGGATGCTCGCTTCGCCTTTCGAGGAGATCAGGAAAGCCTTTCAAGCGCTAGGTTGTACGACGGCTCAAGACTGGATCGACGTTTCGGAAAGACCTGGAAGGCCCGCTTTCGCGAAGGAGCTGAATTACAATTGTAACGACATCTGGGGAAAAGTACACGTTAGGAGGGAGGGAGACGTGTACGTCCTAGTGATCTCGAAGGACGTCTTCAACTGGAAAGACAGAGTGAAGGATCTGAGTCTGAACAGCGAAGTGGTAGACGCCGCTGGCGGTTTGATGTGGGTTTACGTTAAGGATGTGAGCAAGTTAAGGGATGACGTTTCGTTTCTCTTGAACTACGTAAGGAATCTAAAGGTTAAGAAATGAAGGGAAGTCCCGCCGCGGGGACTTGAACCCCGGACCACCCGGTCACTGCACCACACGCCCCCCATCTACAGCCGGGCGCTCTACCGGGCTGAGCTACGGCGGGTGCAATATATTTCTCGTCTCGGATCTCATTTAAGTTTTTTGTAATGTGGGGTCGAACTTCCTCACGACAAGTTTTTAATGCGAGACTAGGGCAAGAATACCGTTAAGGTGGAGCCGTTTGACTGAGACCGCCCACAGGCTCCTTGCGGAGTCCATAGGTGGCTTAGTATTGGTCAAGCTGAAAGGCAACAAAGAGGTAAGGGGTATACTGAAAGGCTACGATCAGCACATGAACCTGATATTGACGGACTCAGAGGAGATTCAGCCTGACGGAAGTGGCAAGAAGATCGGGACGATAGTGATAAGAGGGGACAACGTAATTCTGATCTCTCCGATTCAACAGCAGGGGTGAAGTGAATGAAGGGAACGCCGTCCTTCGGTAAAATGAATAGAACGCCGACGCACATAAGGTGTCGCAGGTGCGGTAGGAACTCATTTAACGCTAGGAAAGGTTATTGCGCTGCTTGTGGCTTCGGTAGGTCGAAGAAGATCAGGAGGTATAGCTGGCAAACGAAGAAGGTAAACGGAGTGAGGTTAAGGTAAGAGATGAGTTACGAGTGGGTTTGGCATTTAGAGTGGCAAACTCCCTATGAGTATCACGGACACGCGATCAAACGCGTGATAGCGGACGAGAGGAGTGAGTTTCAGAAAAGTATGATCGTTGAATTTTACAGGTTCGGGAAAGCACTAGTAATTGATGGCAAGATCCAGTCCACAGTAAGCGACGAGTTCATTTATCACGAGACGCTGGTTCACCCCCTGCTTGTCTCTCTCCAGAGGCCACCCAGGAAAGTTCTAGTTCTAGGTGCCGGGGAAGGAGCCACCGTAAGGGAAGTACTGAAGCATAAGAGCGTTCAGGAAGTGGTCATGGTTGATATAGACAAGGTAGTGATAGAGTTCGCTAAGAAATACTTACAGGAGTGGCACCAGGGAGCTTTCGACGATCCCAGGGTTAAACTGGTGATTGACGACGCTTATGATTACGTAATGAATACGAAGGATAAGTTCGACGCCATAATAATGGACTTGACGGATCCCATCGCAGGAGGACCTTCGCAGAAGCTCTATACTCAAGAGTTCTTCACAGCGGTCAAAGAGCGCCTTAACGATGGGGGAGGTTTCGTTACTCAGTCGACTTCGCCTTCATTCTCCCTTGAGACTTTCGCGATAATAAGGAATACACTGAATAAGGTGTTCACGCACGTCAGCTACGGCATAGTTTACGTGCCTGCGTTCGACGGACTATGGGGATTTAACTATGCTTCCGATAGCGTAGACCCGAGTAAGCTAAAAGCAGAGGAGGTTGATCGGTTAATAAAGGAGAGGATAACGGGCGAACTGAAGTTTTACGACGGAGAGTCACACGAAAGCCTGTTCAGAGTACCGAAATACTTAAGGAAAGCAATCGATTCAGTGAAGAGCGTTTCAACCCTAGCGAATCCTGTCAGCGTACCCGCGTAAACGTTTATTTCTCTTGCGTTGTAGATGAGTACTGCCGGGGTGCCCGAGCGGACCAAGGGGGTGGGCTCGAGACCCAGCGTTTTGAAGGTGAGCGACCCACTGCCCCCTGTGGGGCGCACGGGTTCGAATCCCGTCCCCGGCGCTTCCACGCTTATTCAAAAGTTTACACGCTTCATTTCGAAGCCATGAGGAGGAAACGTTTAAAGACACAGTGAGCTAGGTTAGTATTGCGGGGGTGCCCGAGCTAGGTCAAAGGGGGCAGGCTCAGGACCTTCAAGGTGAGAGCCCTGCTGGCGTAGGCCTGCGTGGGTTCAAATCCCACCCCCCGCATTAGATAACCTTTAATTACTTCATGAGATTCCTCTCGGAGTGATAAGGTACAATGGTCAAGCACTCGAAGGGTTATAGGTCTAGGACGAGGAAACTGTTGACGAAGTCTGCGAGGGAAAGGGGCGCGATTCCGCCTCTCAGTAGGCTTATGGTGGACTATCAGGAAGGACAATCAGTCGTGATAAAGATAAACCCGTCTGTACACAAGGGGATGCCTCACAGGAGGTATCACGGTAAAGTGGCGAAGGTCGTGGGCAAAAGGGGTAGGGCTTACATCGTTACGTTAAGAGTCGGGAGCAAGGAGAAGGTCCTCATCGTGAGGCCAGAGCACCTGGAACCTTTCAACCCCCAGGCAAGTAAGAGCCAAACTACCGTCCAGCAAAGCGAGTCCAAAGGGTAACGTATGACCTTGAAGTGCGGAAAAAGCGGGTGTAACTGACTTGTCGTATACTATAGAGGAGGCTAAATCCATACCTAACAGCTACGT
>JBAMMP010000003.1:0-6371 GCA_039793765.1 Sulfolobaceae archaeon | reverse complement strand
AGTGGGCCCGCTGGGACTTGAACCCAGGACCTCCGCCGTGTGAGGGCGGCGTCCTAACCAGGCTAGACGACGGGCCCATTCAGAGTTATCCTGTGCGACGCTTTAAGTTTTCCGTAAGCAGTAGAAGAGGAGAGAGGCCTGAACCACTGGGTTCTGGTCAACCTCCACATCGGCTATCCTTACCTGGTCTCCCAGGCCCAGGTCGAACTTGGAGAACCCGTTCTCCGTCCCGGGTATCACAACCATTGCTTTGTCCGTCAGATCCTCAGCAGTCAACCTCTTCTGTGCGTTGTTCGTCATCAGGAACACTTTACTTGGGGACAGCAACTCCACCGCGTCCTTAAGGTCAGGGAGGACAAGGAAGGGTTTGCCGAGCTTGTAAGCCAGCTTTGAGACCTCGGGAATCCCGGCTTGGGCAGCCGTCCCTCCTACCTTGGTCACCACGAACATGGCGCCGTTCTGAAAGGCTAACCTCGCCGTGTCCACGAGCCTTTGGGTGCTAGTCACGTTATGAAGGACTAAGATCATTCCAGACCACCTTCACGTACTCAGCTATCGCTCTAGATAAGGCTATTGGAACTGCCTCACCCACTTGGTTGTACTGCTCGTCCCTCGAGCCTAAAAATATGTGGTCGTCGGGGTAGCTCATCAACCTCGCCTGCTCCCTCACGGTGAGGAACCTGTCCTCGAACGGGTGGATGAACCTGGAGTTCCCTAAGACCGTAGGGGCTACTTCGTCGGGCGGGAGCCTAACGTAGAGTGGGATGTTGCGGTCGTTGTAGGCCTTATACATAGTCAAGTAATCCCACGGGTCCATCTTGGCTATCCTCTTCAGCTTCTTCTCGTTCGGCTCGTAAATCTCGTTGTTCGGGACGTCAGTCCTCCCTTGAAGGTCGGCAATCGCTTCCCAGACTGTGACCTTTCTCTCTAACTTCCTCGGGTTCAAAGGAATGTTCGATACGAACAACCTCCTCCTCCTGGAGGGATTGCCGTAGTCCTCGGCGTCCAGGAAGTTGAAGTAGACCCTTTCGTAGCCGACCCTCCAGAATTCATAAGTTAGAGCTTCCTTCAGTTCCCTCGTCTCGGCCAAGGCGGGGACGTTCTCCATTACGAATATTTTCGGCCTGAGCTCCCCCACGAGCCTAACGAACTCGAGAGTCAAGTTCCCCCTTTCGTCGAGGTAAAGCCTATCTAGGGGATCCCTCATCCTGAAAGGGTTCGCTGCGGTGAAGGCCTCACAGGGAGGACTCCCTATAACGATGTCGGGTTTGCCCACCAGCTCGATTATTTCCTTCCCAGTGACGTTCCTTATGTCCTCCTCTAGGGCTATGGCCTCTGGGAAGTTGACGGAGAACGTCCTAACTGCGTCGTGGTTGATGTCGACGCCTAGAAGTATCTCGAAACCTGCCTCTCTGAAACCCCTTGAGAAGCCTCCCGCGCCGCTGAAGAGGTCAACTACTCTTATTCCCAATGAGCTTAGTTTCATTCTCGATCTCTTTACTCAGCTTTTCTACTAGAACCTTCAGGGTCGAGGTCAGCCTTTCGCTGTCGTAAACCTCGAGTGGCAACCCGCATTTCGGGCACTTGAAGTCCGTCTCCATGGCCATATCGAAGTCCGCTTTGTAACCGTCGCTCGTACAGACATAGTATACTTGCGAAGAATCGCTCTCCAACCTAGCCTTCAGCTTGTTGAGAACCTCCCTTTTCCTTTGAAGCAGAATCTCGTTCAAGCTCTCCACGTTCGCTTTCCAGTAATAGATGTACCAGCCGGTTTCCTTGTCCCTTACTTTCCTGTAGGTGATGAAGCCGTGTTCCTGAAGGACGTAAAGCTTCTTCCTGACTTCGTTGTCCTTCACGTTCATCTCGGTGGCCAAGTCCTTGTCGGTCATCTCAGAGCCTTTTTTGAGAAGGTACTCTAGAACGTCGACGTACTCTTCTCCTACTGTCTTCTTAGCTATCTCGATGAATATGTCGTGCTCATTCATTAGCGGTCACCCTCTTGCCTCGAGCCGAGGGCAGAATCCTTAACTTCGAGTCACCAAAGTTTAGTTTTAGCTCTTCGCCCTTATATAGTCTGTCTAAAAAGACCGCGAGTGCTGCGACCTCTGAATGAGGCTGATTCCCTACGGCCACGTTGTAGTCCGCTAATCCGTAATAGACGCCCTCCACTTTCTCGGAACCTACAATTACAAGAACCTTTCCAGGATATGAAGAGATTTCGTCTATGACGTCGTCGACGTTCAACCCATACATAGTTAGGTGAACCACTAGGCCGCCGTCCCTTTTCCACCCCTTGACGAAGTTTATGGGGTCGTCCACGAATTCGACGAAGAAATACTTTCCGCCCCACCTCTCTACTACGCCCTTTACGGTCTCTACGAGGTGCTCGTCCCTTCCCTCTACGTACACGCCCTTAGCTCCGAAGGCCCTCGCAGTTAAAATGACGTGAGTTGTGACTCTTTTATCCCTCTCTGGCCTGTGATGGAGCCTGAGGACGTAGACTTCCTTGAGCTGATTAACCTCGATATCTTATCCCTTAGGAGTTCTATGTTGATGCCTTTTAAGGCTGAAATGGGTATCACGTCTAATACAGGCGAATACAGCTCGTTGGCCTTCTCTTGAACTACCTTAATCTTATCTTGATAGTCGGGGTCTAGGTCTATCTTGTTCAGACAAATTATCATGGGCTTACCGGACACCCCTATGTCCCGGAGCGTCCTTATTGCGGATTGGAGCATGTCTATCAGCGTTTCCGCGTCCTGAGACACATCGAAGAGCATTAGGATTAAGTCAGAGTACTTAATCTCGGATAGAGTTACGTAGAAGGACTCCACGATTTCTGGGGGTATGCCCCTTATGAACCCGACCGTGTCTACGAAGACTACTTTCTCTCCGCCTATTGTTGTCGCCTTCCTTTTAGGTGACGTAGTCGTGAACAAGCTCTTGTCTACCTTCTGGTTCCCGCCAGTGAGCACGTTGAAGAGCGTGGACTTGCCCGAGTTGGCGTAACCTGCGATAGCGACGGTGAAGCCGACGCTCGACGACCTCTCCTGAGATCTTTTCTCGTTCAGTTCCTTCAGCTTCCTTAACTCTTCTTTTATTCGAACTATCTTCCTCTTATACAGCTTGATCTGTGGCTCTACTCCGTAAGCTCCTGCGCCAAGAAGGCCCTGTTGCTCTCCCATCTTGCTCCTACGATAGAGGTCCTTCAATATGGGCAACTCGTGGTTGAGCCTGGCCAGCTCGATTTGTATCTTGGCCTCGGTAGACCCCGCGTGAAGCGCGAATATCTCTAGCAATAGAAATACTTTATCCACTATCTTCTTTCCAGGTAGCTCCTTTTGCAGGTTAATGAAGTGCCTTGACTTGAGCTCTCCGAAAACGATCAAGGCCTCGTAGCCGTCACGTGACTTGAGCTCCTCTAACTTGTCCTGCCCTATGAAGTACTTCGTGTTGACCTCGCCCTTTATGTAGTAGACTTTAACGACCTCGTATCCAGCTGTCTCGGCCAACCCGAGGCTCTCGCTCTCCAAGTCCTTCGGCGTGAAGAGGATGGCTTTCACTTTCTCTCCCTTATGACAGCGATGTCGCCTAGCGTCAGGGAGTCGGGAGCCTTTTCGTTGGAGCTCACACTTACTGGTACTTCTACAATAAGCTTCACGTTGAGGACTCTCTCTAGTTCCTTCGCCTGCTCGAGAGTCGGCCTCAGCTTTCCTGCCTCGAACCTCTTTATTATACCCTCGGACACCTTCAGCTTGTCGGCCAGATCCTTTTGCGACATGTTCAATCTCTCCCTCGCATTCTTAATTATGGTAGCGTAATCGTCAACTACCATCAGTTCTTTCTCGACGACTTCCTTGGGCTTGACCTTGGGCTTTCTCGTTACTTCAGCCTTCTGTTGCGGATTGTAGGGCTTCGCGTATTTCGCTATCCTTGCGTAACAGGAGTCGCAGACCGTTATTATACCCCCTTCGTAAACCACAGTATGGCCCTTACCCCTAATGGGCGAACCGCACAGGTCACAGTATTTTAAAGTCTCTTTTTGCACGGTCAAATATCGGCACGGTGGCTTAAACGTTTTTATGGTTTACGACAAAGCAAAATGACAGGTCTACTTTGTCCGGAGAGATTGATAACGTGAAAGATCGCGTGACGATTTACGACTTCATGAACCTCAAGTCGATATACGAAGAAAAGATTAACGAGCTCCTGAGAGAGAACGAGAAGCTGAGGGATCAGTTGAATTATTACAAGAGCGAGCTAGAAAAACTGATGAGCCCTCCCCTGATCGAGGGTACCTTGATTGACTTGATTTCTGACGACCTTGCTTTAGTTAGGAGCTCCTCCGGTCCAGTGCTAGTGGTTCAAATTCACTCACAAGTGGACAGGTCTAAACTGGTACCGGGAGCTTCTGTAGCCCTCACTCAAAGGAATTCTGCTATAGTTAAGGTTCTACCATCGAGGGAAGACCCGTTAGTCAAAGCGATGGAGGTAATTGAGAAGCCTAACGTTAGGTATTCAGACATAGGCGGGCTTTCAGAGCAGATCAGGGAATTGAGGGAAGTAGTCGAGCTACCGTTAGTGAAACCTGAGCTGTTCAAGGAAATGGGGATCGAGCCCCCCAAAGGCGTCTTACTTTACGGCCCCCCTGGAACAGGGAAGACGATGCTGGCCAAGGCGGTGGCTACGGAAAGCAATGCTACCTTCATCCACGTAGTGGCTTCAGAGTTCGCGCAGAAGTTCGTTGGCGAGGGGGCCAGGATAGTCAAAGAGGTGTTCGCTCTGGCCAGGAAGAAGGCTCCAGCGATAGTTTTCATCGACGAAATTGACGCAATAGGAGCGAGGAGAATCGAGATGGGTACCAGCGGGGAAAGGGAAGTCCAGAGAACGCTTATGCAGTTGTTAGCTGAGATAGACGGTTTCAAGCCATTAGATAACGTCAAGATCATTGCCGCGACGAACAGGCTCGATATTTTGGATCCAGCCCTCTTGAGACCGGGAAGGTTCGACAGGCTGATCGAAGTACCGTTGCCGGACTTCAAGGGAAGGAAAGAAATCTTTGGCATTTACTTGAAGAAAGTCAAGAAGTGCGACGACGTTAATGTCGACCTTATGGCAAGTCTTACTGACGGGTTCAGTGGTGCCGAGATCAGGTCAGTCGTAACGGAAGCGGGATACGTGGCCATAAGGAAGGGGAAGAACTGCATAGACGACGAGGATCTCATGGAAGCCTTACAGACGATCAAGAGGAAGAGATTTAAGGAGGAAAGGAAGGACTCGAGCGGAAAGTACGCATGATTTTTAAGGACAACCTCCTGCCCCCCGAACCGCTGAACGATTTCGACTTCGTCATTCTAAAGAGAATAGCCGAGTATCAGTTCTTTTCTAGGGCAGTTTCCGACTGCTTGTTCCCTAGGCCTAGCGACTTCCTAGTTCAGAGATCCTCAACAACAGGTAAAATTAGGAACGTGCTCACGAAGGACGGAAAACTGTACTTAGTGCTGAGGGCCCAGGACTTACTTTTCTCATTAAACTGGGAATCGGCGAACGTCATCAGGAACTGCACTAGACGGCCGGAACTTAGGGTGGTTATCCCATCAGAAGTCAAGGAGTTCGTGATGGAGGGAAAGAACGTCTTCGCCAAATTCGTCCTGGACGTGGATCTCAGGCTGAGGTCTGGCGACGAAGTGCTAGTTGTTACGGAGGAGGACGAGTTAGTCGCTGTGGGCAGAATGAGGCTATCGGGAGAAGAAGTGAAACAATATAAAAGGGGAGTAGCCGTTAATGTGCGGAGAGGTGCCAAGGACTTTGATTAAAGTGACGCTGAAGGATGCAAACGCCGACGACTTCAAAGGATCGATTCTCGTAACTGGATTTAGAACAATTGGAGAAGTCGGCTATCTCGCCACTAGGCATCTGGCATTGTCCCCTGGATTTAGTAGGGTGGGGTTCATCGAGACTAAGAAGATGCGCGACGTGGCTTTCGTCGACGATTACGGTTTAGCCACGCCGTTCGAACTTTTCTTTAATAGAGAGTCGCGGATTCTGGTCGTTCTTAACCACCTATTGCCTCACCAAAGCGAATGGACTGCCTTCACTAAAGGTCTTGTGGATTGGGCGATAAAGCACGAAATCTCGGAGGGCATATTCATAGGCGGACTTGACAGCAGGTACTCAGATGGGAAGTCGAAGCTCAGGTGGCTGAAAACTTCGAAAAGCATAAGAAGCCTGAACTACCCCTATATGGAGAAGCAGCTACTTATTGTAGGCCCACTCGCACTTATCACTATATACTCGGAGATGTTAGGTTTCCCCGCAACGGTTCTATTACCTTATTCGGATAAGGACAGGCCAGATCCAGCTGCGGCAGC
>JBAMMP010000002.1:4800-6639 GCA_039793765.1 Sulfolobaceae archaeon | reverse complement strand
TGACTACTGCAGTGGGTGGACTAATTCCAGCCTATAGGGCGACTAAGATAGAGCCAGCCAAGGCATTAAGGTATGAAGTCTAAGAGCAAACTACTTCTATTTAATATTAAAATAAAATAGGAAAGTCTTAAAGTGTACTTAGCTAAAAATCTGGCCTTAGCCAGGTGTATATCTGAGTCGCTACTGCCCTGACTTCTCCTCTTCTTCCTCCTCCTCTGGTAACAGCTCTTTGATTTTCTTGGTCAATTCGTCGAGTTCGGCCTTCTTCTGTTTCCACGCTCTGAGAAGCTCCAGAAGTTGCTTCCCTTTGTCTGTGATATAGTATAACCCTTCTTTGTTCTCGACCAGACCTAGTTTAGCTAGCTCGTTCAGATAATTCGTCGTTAAGTCGTAGCTCAAGTTAGCTCTGTACATTACCCAGGTCTTCTTCGATCCCGTCTGACACTGATCTAACACGTCATGAATTATCTCGTACCTACTTCTTTTCCTTCTCCTAGCGATTGCACGACTCACAATATTCTTTCATTGAACGTTATATTTAAACTTCAATAGCTAAGTCGCGCGTAGTTTTTTGCCTCTCTTTGTTGTTACACTTTCTCTTGTGAAAAGAAAAATCCGACCTTTTTTGTCCCTTTGAAGTTGTCTAATCAAATCGAACTTAGAGAGAGTCTTGCCGACGTTAAATAAGTGAATGAATGCGCTATCATAACTCGGAAAAGCTGAGCTAAAGTAAGCTTAGGAAGCGGATAGAATCAAAAGGGGCCTTACCAAATAATATATTGAAAAATAGCAAATGATGAGTTTTCGGGGAGAGGGATTCGATGACCTGGCGGTTACCCGCCTGACCCTCTAAACGTTGATTAGAGATTTAATTTCCAAGTTGTTGAAGGAGCATCCTTCCACGCAGTCGCCGCAACCAACGCAGGAGATCCTGTTAGTATAGCCCTTCTTCAGCACGTCGCTCCTTATCGGAATTTTCACCGGACAAGCCTCCTCACAGCCGACCTGCTGACAAGCCTTGCAGGTCTCCACGCTCTTGGCCTTGACCTTAAAGAAGACCTTGTTGCCGAGTCCCATTAGGGTGCCGAAGCCACACCAGCCTTGCCTGGCACATGAATAGGCCCCGAAGATCGGCGTTAGGAAGAAGAAGAACCACCACACGTAGTTCAGCACGAACATCCCGTAGAAGTCGAGCATGAAGTTGGCGAAGCTTTTGGCTCCTGGGACCTTTATTGTGGGTTGCGGTAGGATTCCTAAGGAGAACAACGGATACAGCACAAGAACCGCTATGGCGGGGATCAGGAACGCCCAACGCAAGTAATCCCAGCCCTTCCAGTGCCTCTTAGGCTTGAACTGGTCGTACCAAACGTTAGTCCACATGTGGGCGGCCATACACACTGCGTTGCAATACGCCCTCCTACCGAGGAGGATAACGGCGACACCGACGGCCGCTAACGAGACTAGATATGGTATCGGCTGGACGGGTATAATCATGCCCGACATCCCGAAGACGTAGTAAGGGGTATAGTACGGCACCAGAACTACGAACAGCGGAATAGACACTAAGATCACCAACGCCCAGCGCTTGACGCCCAGGCTCTTCACCTTCCTGTAACGCTCCCACACCAAGAACGCCATTTCCGACCCCATCATGATCACGTAGAACGGCGTCATGGTGGTGACCATGATTAGCATGTAGGAGAACCAGAAGGTGTTGACTAGAGGGTTGTCGCTCATCCGTAATGCCATCATCGACATCGCGTACGGATCCATCGGGAAGAGCCACCATAGGGGATCCCACGACGACCAGGCCGGCACCCTCATCATCATGTGCATACC
>JBAMMP010000002.1:0-4700 GCA_039793765.1 Sulfolobaceae archaeon | reverse complement strand
CCCATGTGGGACGGGGGCATGAAGACGTCAAGTGACAACCTGAAGCCCAACACGCTCTCGCCGAATCCCATCGCTAACTCCGCCAGGTTGACTAATACTAGGAAAGCGAAGGTCAATCCAGGCCTGGGCTGAATCTTTACGTCTTTAGCCTCCCAGACTTCAACGAACAGGTACCACACCATAGAAATCAGCGAGGTTAGCGAAATCAAGGTCAGAGCCTTCGTGACGGCCATATGGCTCAAGCCCACCATCATCAAGAAGTTGAACAAAGCCATCGAGATTACGAGGAACTGCCTCCTGAAAGTGAAGCCGCTCAGCTGAACTAAGTAAAGGAGGACGATGTTTATTACCATTATAATCGAGGCGACGAGCGACGAGATCAGCATGGTGAACTTGCCGTAAGCGAAGAACACGTTCGGCAGGAACACCATTGAAGTGGCGAAAGTGAACAGCGCATACTCAGATTTCCCTCTCTTTCTGGAGACCAAGAGGAAGAACAGGGCGTCGGCGAGCATCATCAGGCCGAAGGCTATGTTGCTGACTGAGCTGACGAGCCAGTTCTCAGCGTAGATGCCGAAAGCTGCAGCGTAGAGGAAGCCCATCCCGACTTCGTCGATCACTAGGGACGACGCGAGGAGTAGGGAGTAAGGAACTGAATTCTGGAGCCTAAGGTTAGCGGGCTTCACGAAGGCAGAAGCGAGTAAGGGGATCGAAGCTATGATCAGTGCCGGAACCTCAACGAAGGGCGATCCTCCTAAATATAGGATATATCCTAAGGCGAAGCCCTCGACTGCCATGTAGAGTATGATGGAGCTGAAGAACAGCACTGCCCTGTTGCTGACGTACTCCGCTCTCAGCAGTTTCCAGAAGATCCAGAAGTTAATTGCCATCATAACGGTGTCGTAAATTATCGCGAACCATTGGATTAGCCCGTTCATATCGCGGTGGTTGTCCAACGTGTTCGAATAAAAATATTCCTTTTGAAATGCGCCAAGGATTTATAACAGTACTAAGCGGAACTCGTTCGCCCTGAGCAGGGCTTCCGTCACCTTCGTGAAGGCTACAGACGCGGACTCGACTTCCTGTCCCCCGCAGTTACCAATTACCTCACAAGTCCAGTACTCTATCGGGTCGCGGATGACCGCTCTAGCGTTGTCGAAGGCCTTAACGACGTTCGAGTAGCTGGGATTAGAAGACAATATAATGAATTCCTTGAGCTCTTTGGAGGGCATCGTCTTCGAGACTACGTTGTTCGTCATGAAGTCCGCAACTTCTCTAAGGACGTCAACGGCAACCTCGCCCTTGAAGGGCAAGAAAAGCGAGCCCATGAGGTAGTCGACGAGGAGGCTAGATGAGGTCATAAGACCTCCCCCGAGCCTCACTAAGGTCTCGCCGTCCTTAAGGAAGAGTCCGTACGAGAGCTTCCCCTTCTGAAGAGGGGAGTAATCGAGGAACTCCAATTCTTCGGAGTGAATTTTCCCCCTCCTGTTGAGGAGGAAGAACGTGCCGACCTTTTTCGGGATCGTTCTACTCTTCCACTCGCCTTGCACAGAGAGCGACTCCTTGTCGACGAATAGTGCAGAGAAGACCGTCATTCCGGCGTAATTCAGCAAGGGGTTACCCTTCGTCCTGTCCGCCTTCAGATAACCGACATACCTCACCCACGTGGCGGGATCAAGGGCGAGCTTCGTCACGCCTCTCGCTGTCACCCTAACGGGCTCCTTATGGGTTCCTTCGCCGAGGGAGAAGACCTCAGGAATCAACCCAATTACTTTGCCCTCATGAGAGAAGAGCGGGACAAAGCTGTACTCTGTCACCGACTTCCTCAAGGACTCGATCAGGGATTGGACGTCCTCTTGCCTCTTCGCTCTGGCCCTTTGCCTCGGTTTGGTCTCCTCGAGCTTAACGCAGTCAGAGAAGTCCACCGACTTGAGCATGTTCACCTCTTTGACTTCGGCCCCTACGACCTCGCTCACGAAGTTCACTATCTCGTTAGCGACCCTGTTGACGTTGTCCTCCCCGAACTTGAACCTCTTCTCCACGACTTCCCCTGTCTCACAAAATACCAGCTTGACAGTACTCTGATCCTCTTTCATGAGAATGAAGGGCCTCGAGTTAGCAGAGAACCCCGCAGTGGAGTTCGGCACCGCGTGCTTCAGTAAGTAATACACGAACTCGTAAGCGTCCAACCGCGTTCGACAACCGTTTTTACCCTAAGCCTTTAGGTTTAAGCGTGAAGGTAGCCTTCGCTAGGCTAGAGGACGGAGAGAAGAGGGTAGTCGTGTTTAAGGACGGTAAGGCGTACACGCCGAACAGGGAAGGCCTAGAATGCTTGCTTTCCAACCCTAACGCGGTAGTGGCCAACTTCGACCTGCTGAGCAAGTTGGAATTAACGGAGGTCAGGGTGAGGGAGTTACTGGTGCCGTTAACTCCTGAAAAGGTGATCATGCCCGCCGTCAACTTCAAGTCTCACATGAGCGAGGGCCAGTTCGAGAGGCCTCCTTATCCCTACTTCTTCGTAAAGACCCCTAACACTTTAGTGCCTCACGACGGTTTCATAGTGTTGCCCAAGGGCCTTGAGAGGGTCGACTACGAGGGCGAAGTAGGCATCGTCATTGGGAAGAGGGGCAAGTACATTCCGAAAGAGAGGGCCTGGGACTACGTCTTCGGCTTCACGATCCTAAACGACATCAGCTACAGGGACTACCAGTTCCCGGGGATACCTAAGCTGGGGCTCAACTGGGTCTTAGGCAAGGACTTGGACACCGGATTGCCGGTAGGCCCATGGGTAGTACCTAAGGAGTACGTCAAGCTACCCATGCGGATAACCACGAGGCTTAACGGCGAAGTAGTGCAGGACGGGACTACGGACGATATGATATTCAGCATTGAGGAGCTGGTTCACTATGCCAGCCAAGGCATAACCCTGAAGCCTGGCGACGTTATTGCCACCGGAACCCCCGCTGGGGTGGCGGAGTTCAGCACGAAGAAGTACCTTAAGCCTTCCGACGTGATAGAGGTGGAAGTTTCTAGTATAGGGATATTAAGGAACTACGTTAAGGGCTATCAATGATAGAAAGGGGAGGCGGTAACAAGAAAGCGCTTTATGCCTCCTTAGTCCTGCTCGTTGCGGTTCTGAATCCCATAGTAGAAGAGCTTTACTCGCAGAGCCCGACCCCACTGATGGTCTCGCATTACGCGTTAGCGTTCTCAGGAGGGCTGATTGGGTACTACTACTTCAGGGCAAGGAAGAGCTTCCTGGCCTACCTGGGTTCCGCGCTAATCGTACTCTGGCACTACCCAGACCTTTACGTGTTGAGCGGAATCGACCTGCTGTACAGATCCCTAGATTTGATATCCGTGTTCCTCGGCGGGTTCCTCATTGGAGCTTCAGTTCACTCGATGAAATACGCGGAGAAACTCGTCCTGCTGGTGCTCTGGTTGATCGGGGACACGACGCTAGGTATAGCGTTGTTAGCTGCTTACCCTGTGTACTCTAATCCGCCCGTGAGCTTCTCGCCGTGGACCCCAGGGTCTCAACAGCTAACGGGATTTGTAATGATGGCAATAATGATGGGCATCCTGGGCTTCATACTCTTCAAAGCCTTCAAACAGTTCAGACTGGTTTTCTAACCCCTTTGAGTCCTTCTCCAGGTTTCGTACATGGTGAGAACTGTGGGGCTAAGCGATGGTTTAACGTTCTTCAAAACTGCTTCGAAGTCCTCTTTAGTCACCCTTGTCCTAACAGCGCCTCTCTCGAGCGCCTCCTTCATCATGTTTCTCCTTACCTCGTCGACTACCGCCTTCAGGTCGGCTGGAGTGAAGTACTCCGTCCTCGTAGCCACGTAGTCTACTGTAGACTCATCGTACTCAAGACCCTTTAACAACACTTTTAGCACGGCCTTCCTCCCTTCCAAGTCGGGCGGAGGGACGTAGATCAGCTTGTCGAACCTGCCGGGCCTGAGCAACGCAGGGTCTAAGTCCCATGGCCTGTTGGTTGTCGCTAGAACCACGACGTCTTCCAGCTCCCTGATCCCGTCCATTTGAACCAGGAGCTCAGTGAGGGCACCCCTCCACTCATTAGCTTCTCTCACCCTCGTCCACGAGTCTATCTCGTCGATGAAGAGGATCGACGGAGCGTACTCCCTCGCTAGGGCGAACTTCTCCGAAATGACTTTAGGGGCCTCGAAAGGCCCGACCCTCGCCAGCTCCTCGTGGGAAAGGATTATGAAGGAAGCGTTCAGCTCCGATGCCAGGGCCTTGGCCAAGCTCGTCTTGCCTGTACCTGGAGGGCCGTAGAGTAAAACTCCTTTAGCGGGCTTGACCCCTAAGGCTTTGGCCAATTCCCTGTGCTTTATCGGCATTTCTATAGCTTCCCTTAGCTCCTTCTTCACGTTTTCCAAGTCGCCCAGGTCGTCCCACTTAACGTCCTTGATCAGGTAGGGCTTCTCGGCCACCTTGTGCCTCGAGTACTTCTTGGCTATGTCCTCGAACTTCAGTAAAGTCTGCAAACTTATGGAAGGCTTGTAGGACTGCAACTCCCTCAAGTAGTCCTCCGTGGTCGGTCTCCTCTTCTCGCCGAGCTCTACCTTGTTCCTGACTGCCTCGGCCACGGCCTTTATGTCAGCCGGAGAGAGCCTGTTGCTCACCTTAGCTAAAGTCTCGTAGTCCACGTCCTGTCCGGCGATCGACCTCCAAAG
>JBAMMP010000001.1:0-7073 GCA_039793765.1 Sulfolobaceae archaeon | reverse complement strand
TCCTGAAGCCACCCGCGCCCAGGACTAGGACTTTGTCCGGCCTGTTGGAGAACTCAACGTCGTCCTCGGTGGCGTTGTAGGTCAAGTAGAGGTAGTTAGTGACTGCAGGCCACTCCCCCGCTAAAGTGTCGATCTGCTTGACCTTGGGCTCTATGCCCCACTCCATCCTCAGCTTCCTGACCTCCTCCTCGGTCTTCCCAACTGCCTTAGCTATCTGGTAGTCGCTGAAGCCCAGCCTTTTGGCCCTAAGGAGGGTGTCCCTGTCGAGCCTCTTCGTCTTCTTCAGCTCCTCGTAGAAGTCGACTATGGCCTTCAGCTTCTTGCCGAAGAATATGTCGAGGCCGTAAGCGTCCCAAATGTCTTCTGGAGTAGCCCCCTCCTTCAACGCCTTGGCGGCGTAGAGGAACCAGAACGGCCTCTTGTCCCTGAGGGCCTGTAACGCCTCCTCCTTGCTCATGTTGGACTCGTATATCTTGCCTCCCACCACTCCCGGCTCGCCTATGTCTAGCATCCTCACGGCCTTCTGAATCGCCTCCTCGAACGACCTGGCTATGCTCATGACTTCGCCGACGCTTTTCATCTCTGTGCCGACGGAGTTCTCGACCCTCTCGAACTTCTGGAGGTCCCACCTGGGGATCTTGATCACTACGTAGTCGAGGCTCGGCTCGAAGCAGGCGCAGGTGGAGCCAGTAACCCTGTTTATGACCTCAGGCAGGGTGTAGCCTAGGGCGAGCTTGGCCGCGACGTAGGCCAAGGGATATCCCGTGACCTTAGAGGCTAGTGCTGAAGACCTGGACATCCTGGGGTTGGTCTCTATGACGTAGTTGTCCCTGCCGTAGGGGTTCAGGGCGAACTGGACGTTGCACTCGCCCACAAGCTCTATGGACTCTGCGACCTTCATCGACCTAGTCCTCATCTCCTGGTACTCGTAGTTGTCCAGGGTCTGGCATGGCGAGATTACCGTGCTTTCCCCCGTGTGAACTCCCATCGGGTCGAGGTTCTCTATACAGGCTATGACTGCGGAGTTGCCCTTGTAGTCCCTCATTACCTCGTACTCCAGCTCCTTCCAGTGGTAGAGGTACTTCTCAATGAGCACTTCCCCTATGTAGCTCTGGGCGAACGCCCTCCTTATGTCCCTCCTCAACTGCTCCTCGTTCCAGGCGACGGTCGAGCCCCTGCCTCCCAGGTTGAAGCTAACCCTTACCATTACCGGGAAGCCTATCTCCTTGGCAAGCTTCACCGCCTCCTCCTCGCTCTGTGCAGAGCCGCTCGGGGGAACTGGCAAACCTACCTGAATCATGGTCTCCCTGAACTTCTCCCTGCTCAGGGCCCTCTCAATTCCCCTTATTGGAGTCCCCAGGACCTTCACGCCGTACCTCTGCAGAACCCCGTTCTTCCAGAGGTCGACTCCCGCGTTTAGAGCGGTCTGCCCTCCGAAGCCCACCAGGATCCCGTCGGGCCTCTCCTTCTCGATCACCTTCTCTATCGCCCACCAGGCGACGGGGACCATGTAGAGCTTGTCAGTCATCTTGTACGTCGTCTGTATCGTCGCAATGTTGGAGCTCACCAGGACTGTCTGGATGCCCTCCTCCTTCAACGCCTTCAGGGCCTGGGAGCCGGAGTAGTCGAACTCGGCCGCCTCGGCGATCTTTATGGGGCCGGAACCGATAACAAGAACCTTCTTTACGCTCTCCCTCACGCCCTCACCCCTTCGATGAGCTTCCCGAATTTGTCGAAGACCCAGGTCGTGTCCCACGGGCCGGGCCTGGCCTCGGGGTGGAACTGAACCGAGAGTATCTTGTACTTCTCGTGGTACCAGCCCTCTATAGTGCCGTCGTCTGGGTTCACGAACCAGAGCTTGGCCCCGTGGGGCAAGTCCTCCTTGCTCAGGACTGCGTAGCCGTGGTTGTGGGTGGAGATGTAGCAGGAGTTGTTGGTCACGTCCACCACCGGCTTGTTGACGGCCCTGTGGCCGAACTTCATCTTCCTGACCTTCCCGCCCAAGGCGATCGTGCCGATCTGATGGCCTAAACAAATGCCGAGTATCGGAACCCCGTACTCGACCAGGGCCCTATACGTCTCGATGGGCTCCTTCAGGAGGTTCGGGTTGCCCGGGCCGTTGCTGAAGACTACGCCTACTGGGTTGAACTCCATAACTTTGTCCGCTGAAGTCTTGCAGGGGAGCCTCACTATCGTGTAGCCGAGCTTCTGGTAAAGGGCGTAAAGGATCCCGTGCTTGATGCCACAATCTACTACCACTATTACCTTATCGCTCTTGTTCCTGTGGACAATGGGCTCCTTAGGGGAGGTGAACTCGGTGAAGTCTATCTCGTCGTACTTCTTCTCGAGGAACTTCTTGGGGTCTTCGAACTCGTAGCCCGAGGAGATCACGCCCATCATGACGCCCTTGTTCCTCACCCTCTTCACTATGGCCCTCGTGTCCACGTCGCTGAGGCCAGGAACGCCCTCGCTCTTGAGCCACTCGTGCAAAGACATTACGGAGTTCCATTTGTAGGGCTCCGTCTCTTCTGCCACTACTAGCCCTGCGACCTGAATCCTTTCTGACTCGAAGTTCGTGAGTATTCCCTCAACCTCCTCCTTCTTGGGAACTCCGTAGTTGCCGACTAAGGGGTGAGTGATGACCAGTATTTGCCCCCTGTATGAGGGGTCTGTGAGCGACTCGGGGTAGCCGTTCATTGCGGTGGTGAAAACGACTTCCCCGGCCCTGACGCCGTGAGATCCGAACCCACAGCCCTCAATTAACGTGCCGTCCTCGAGGTAAAGGTAGCCCTTAGTCCCCCTCTTGCAATAAGTCATCTTCTATCACCTTGAGCGACGCTAGGCCCTCGTTGATGGAGGACTTCAGAACCTCTAGTGCTTGCTTGTCCTTCTGTAACCTTTCCCTTTGAAGTTCTATAGCCTTCTGCAACTGTGAGGGGTTTGGGCTCCCTAAGACCGATTTCATTTCTATGGATTGATTGAAAGAAATTGTAGGCCTGTATAAGCCCGCTCTCACCTTCTGAGCTATCTCCTTATAAGCTTTTCTGTACGGGACTCCCTTGATTGCCTGAAGTTCGGCCTCGTCAGTAGACAGGGTCTCAGGGTCGAGCTCCTTGCCCTTCACCTTCATGCCCTTGATGGCGGAGCTCAGGACGAAGGTCGCTACTGACGCCTCCCTCAGGCACTTGAAGTACGCGGGGTTCATCTCCTGCATGTCCAGGTTGTAGCCCGAAGGGAGGGCCTTATAGGTGGCCATTACTCCGAGGAGCTCGCCTTGGCAAAGGGAGGCCTTCGCCCTCAGGACTTCCATGGTCACCGCGTTCCTCTTCTGGGGCATCAGGCTGCTCGTGCTTACGTGGCTGTCCGGGAGCTCTATGAAGCCCGTGAACTTGGAGGACAGCAGGATCAGGTCTTCCGCCACCCTAGAGTAAACTGTGAGTAGGGAAGTAGAGAAGTAGACCGCGTCTATCAGGTCAGCCCTGCTCCCAGAGCCGGAGATAGTGTTCAGGACTGGCTCGGAGAAGCCCAACAGCTTAGCCTCCCTCTGCCTGTCTATCTTCGCGTTTGTCCCCACTATCGCCCCTGAGCCGAGGGGAGACCTGTTGACGTTCTTGAGCGCCGCTAATCCCAGAGACCACCTGGAGGCTATTTCCTCTTCAATATAGCTCAGGTAGTGCCCGAAAGTGCTTGGCTGGGCTGGCTGGAAGTGGGTGTACACGGGGAACAGGGTCTCCTTCTCGGCCTCAGCCCTGTCCAAGAGCTGAGACCTGAAGTCGAGGAGTTCCTCGAGCAGGTCGAGGAGGAGGGCCCTAGCCTTCAGCCTCAGTGCGGTCGCCACGTGGTCGTTCCTGCTCCTCGCTAGCCCTATCCAACCGCCCTCGTCTCCCAGGGTCTTTATGAGGTAGTCCTCTAAAGCCTCGTGCACGTCCTCGTAGCCTTCCGGCAGCTCCCTGAAGGAGTTTATCGACCTGATTAGCCTGGAAGCGGTCTCCCTGCTAATGTAGCCCGAAAGGTAGAGCTCGACGACGTGGGCCTTTAGGGTGAGCTTTACTTCCTCTAGGATCTCCCTGTCCTGCTCCGTCGAGGAGGTGTACTTCACCACTTCGTCTGCCTTCCAGTCCCTGTAGAGCACTACTTCCTCACCCTGTTGGCCAGGAGGGAGTGCATCCCCCAGATCTCTATGAAGCCCCTGGCCTGCTCGTCGCTCGGGTACCAGCCCTTGTTGTAGCTCGCGATCTTCTCGCTGAAAGGTGAGTAGGGGCTCGACCTCCCCAAGATCCTCAAGCCGGAGCCGTCCACCTCGAACTTGACCGTGCCTGTCACCCACCTGTTCATGTCGTCCCCAAGCTTCTGGATCTCCTCCCTGAGGGGCTCGAACCAAAGGCCCTGGTATACCAGGTCTGCCCACTCCTGGTCAATGATCCTCTTGAACCTGAGCTCCCTGGGCGTGTAAACGGTCTTCTCAATGTCCTTGTGGGAGTAGATCAGGGCTAGGGCAGCGGGGACTTCGTAGACCTCCCTGGACTTGAACCCCACCACCCTGTTCTCCAGGTGCTCTACCCTGCCGAAGCCGTAGGAGCCCAAGTAGCTGTTGAGGTATTTGACTAGTTCTACTAGATCCATTTTCCTCCCGTCTACCGCGACGGGGACTCCCTTGTCGAACTCAACCTCGACAACCGCCTTGCCCTGGTTCTTCCTCCTCGTCCACTCGAAGGCCTCCTCCGGAACTGGGACAGACGGGTCGCTTATCACGTCCCCCTCTATCGACCTCCCCCAGAGGTTCTCGTCAATGCTGAACTTCGAGCTCTCCGTCTTTATGGGGATCCCCCTCTGCCTCGCGTAGGCCATCTCGTCCTCCCTAGTCATCTTCCAGATCCTGGCGGGGGCTATGATCGTGGCCTCAGGCATGAGGGTCATAATCGTTAAGTCGAACCTCACCTGGTCGTTCCCCTTGGAGGTCGAGCCGTGGGCCACGTAAGTCGTTCCCTCCTTCCTTGCGACCTCGACGACCTTCTCGGCTATCAAAGGCCTCGCTAAGGCAGTGCTCAAGGGGTAAACGTCCTCGTAGAGGGCGTTCATCTTTATCGCTGGGGCGACGAACCTCTCGGCGAACTCCCTCTTCGCGTCGATCAAATAGTGCCTCGTCGCCCCCGCTACCTTAGCCCTCTCCTCCAACGCCTTGAAGTCCTCAGGCTGACCCACGTCCACAGTCACGGTGATTACGTCAGCGTTGAACGTCTCCTTCAACCACCTTATCGCGACGGTCGTGTCGAGACCGCCGGAGTAAGACAGGACTATCTTTTCAGGCTGCATGACTCTCGCGAGACAAACTAGCAAGAGTTATAAAGGAAACGGTAACGTAAAAGTAGGGAGTTCTTAAGAAAGAGAAGGTTAAGGCTTTGTCACAACGTAGCCTTGCGATTTTGTCGCAAAGAACTTCACGGCCTCCATAATGAGCTCCTTCCTGCTCTTATACTGCTCGCCCTTAACTATCTCGTCCATCAAGTAAACGTAGTTTTCTGGTAGCCTAAAACTCACGACCGATTTCGTCATTGAGAAAGATTGCATAGGGGGTTTATTAAAGTCAAACGGTCATGACTTTCGATAAAAGGAAGGAACCCTTTTAAAGAAAAGATTTATTAAGGTTACTGGGCGGCCGTGAGTATTACGGACCTCTGGGCCAACAGCCTCTGCTTGACTTCCTCGAGCCTCGTGAGCATCTGGGCTATGGCGGCGTTGAGGACGTCCTTGTGCTCCTTCCTGACGTGGTCCTCGGCGTCGTCCCTCGTCAGCTCCGCGTTGCAGAGCTTGCACGTATAGCTTTCCCCCTTCCTGACAACGATAGGTTCGACGCCCTGCGAGATCTCTATAAGGATAGGCAGAACCTTCCTCGCCTTCTGCTCGCTGCCGCTCTTCTCAATGATCCTCTGGGCGTATCCCCTGAGCTGGTGCTTTGATATCCCGTACTTGTAGGCGACCGTGGCGGGACCCTCGCCCTCGACGAGGTACTCCTTCAGGGCCTCCAGGATGTAGTCGCTGCCGCCCAGTATCTTTAGAGCCACGTAGCTTACTAGGGCTTTCGTATCCGTCTTCTTCATTCGGGTCACTAGAGGGGTAGTACAGTCGCTTCACTATTTAAGGACTTATGGTGTTACTCCCGTAACTGTTCTCGTACTCTCTCAAGGAAAATTCGAACAGGTTCTAAGTTTATCAAACAAGAATCAAACAAGCCTGTAGGTGTTCCCCCTATAAGTGGTGACGTAAACCCCTTCTCCCTCCTCGACTCTGCCAACGACTAACGGCTCGTCCCACTTCTTCAGCTCCCTCATCACTTCGTCAAAATCCTCTTTCGCCACGAAGAGGAGCATCCCTACCCCCATGTTGAACACCCTGTACATCTCGTCCTCGGGCACCCCGGCCCTCTCGATTGCCTTGAAGACCTCGGGGGGCTCGGGGAGCTCGAGCCTGACCTTGTGCTTGGTGACCCTAACCACCTTCGTGTAGGCCCCTCCTGTTATGTGGGCGGCGCCCTTGACCTTGTCGATAACGGAAAGCACCGCCTTGTGGTAGAACTTAGTTGGCTTCATTAAGTCCTCGACGTAGTCCTTGAGCGATAACTTCCCCTCGCTTATTAGTCTTCTAATCAGGGAATAGCCGTTGCTGTGGGGCCCGCTACTCCTCAGGCCTATTACGACGTCGCCCGGCTTGACCTCGCTCCCCACTATAAGCTTCTCCGAGACTCCTACAACGGTGCAGGCCAAGTCGAAGCCTGTGATCACTCCGGGCATCACCGCCGTCTCCCCGCCTAGGATCAGGACGTCAGCCCTCTCGGCGGCTTCCTTAAGCCCCTTCATGACCCTGGACACTAGCTCGTCGTTGGGCCTCTCGAGGGCGAGGTAATCAACTGCGATTAACGGCTTAGAGCCGACGCAGGCCAGGTCGTTAGTGTTCATCGCGAGGCAGTCCTGGGCTACCGGCTCGATTATCCCGGTCTGTAGGGCGAGGAGGGTCTTAGTCCCAACCCCGTCGACGTGGATCGAGAGGTAGTAGTCCCCGAGCTTGACAGCGTTCGC